>NC_008343.2:0-600000 GCF_000014285.2 Granulibacter bethesdensis CGDNIH1
GATTCATCGACAATGGTGCGACAGGGCCGGCCATCACAAAGCCGGGAACAAGAAGATATATCAGAGCCGGGTACACAGGGCAGAGGCTGGATGCAAGCCCGCCATGTGCACCATTGGCGTTTTCACCACCGCCGGGCAGTTCATAAAGACCTTATGACCCAGCCACGCTCTTCCCGGCCAGTATCATCGAGAATACTGGCGCTCATCGTCTCCGCTGCGCTGTTCATGGAGTTGATGGACGGAACCATTCTGGCCACGGCCCTGCCTCAGATGGCGCAGAGTTTTGACGTTGCCCCCCTGCAAATGAGCGTGGCGCTGACGGCTTATCTCCTCAGCCTGGCAGTGTTCATCCCGGCATCGGGCTGGATGGCGGATCGCTTCGGCAGTCGCCGGATTTTCATGGGGGCCATTGCCTTGTTCGTAACCGGGTCGATGGTCTGTGGCATGGCAAATGCCCTGCCGGAAATGGTCATCGCCCGGCTGGTGCAGGGTGCGGGCGGGGCCATGATGGTGCCGGTAGGACGGCTGTTACTGTTAAGGAACGTGCCGCGCCATGAGCTGGTCTCCGCTATTGCGTGGATGACTATTCCGGCCACATTGGGGCCTGTCCTGGGACCGCCTGTCGGCGGGTTTTTGACGACATGGCTGTCATGGCGCTGGATTTTCTACATCAATCTGCCCATCGGATTGATTGGCATGGGTCTTGCGGCACGGTTCGTTCCCAATGTGACTGAGGCAGAGCTTCGTCCGCTTGATGTCAAGGGACTTTTGCTTTCGGGAACGGCTCTGGCCTCTCTGTTATGGGCCATGGAAACGCTCGGCAGAGGCCCGTCAGGCACAGATGGAATGGCTCTGTCCAGCGCCGCCATTCTGACCCTGATCGGACTGGGCAGCGGATGGCTGTATTTGCGGCATAGCAGGACTATCCCTCATCCGATCCTCAACCCGATGCTGATGCGTATCCGTACCTTCCGACTATCGGTGTTGGGAGGCGCGTGCAGCCGGGTGGTGGCAGGAGCCATGCCGTTCCTGCTGCCCATGACGATGCAACTCGGCATGGGCATGAGTGCTGCTGAAAGTGGATCACTGACCTTTGTCGGGGCTGCCGGCTCACTGTTGATCCGGCCATGGGCCGCCGGAATTTTACGCCGTTTCGGTTTCCGGCGCGTGATGATCTGGAATGGCGCCCTGTCCAGTACGGCCGTGTTGCTCTGTGCGACATTTCAGCCATCCTGGCCGCATGGATGGTTTTTTCTGGTACTGGCTCCGGCCGGGCTGTTTCAGGCGCTTCAGTTCATTGCCTACAATACCATCGCCTATGCTGATGTCCCGCGTGAACGGATGAGCGAGGCCACCAGCTTCTACACGACGTTTCAGCAGATGACGCTGTCGGCTGGTATTTGTATTGCCGGTATCTCCGTCAGTCTCTCCATGCTTGCAGGGCCCCGTACGCAGCCCGATATGACTGATTTCGCAACCGGCTTCGTGACCATTGCCACTATTTCGGCACTGGCCATTCTCTGCGCATCCCGGCTCAACAGCACGGATGGGCAAGATCTGAGTAGAAAAGCCTGACCTTGCCCGGCCCGTTTCAGATTGTTCTGATCAGGTTCAACAATTCGGCCACATGCTCCGGCGGTGTCTGCGGTACAATGCCGTGGCCGAGATTGAAGATATGCGGATGTCCCGCCATAGCCTGACGAATCGAGGATACTTCCCGCCTCATGGCCTCTCCACCCGCGCGTAAAGCCAGGGGATCGAGATTGCCTTGCAGCGCTATTTCCGCAGGCACCATTTTGCGCGCCATGGCCGGATCAACGGAGGTATCCATTCCAACCGCATTGACCCCGGTTTCTGAAGCATAATTCTGTAGCAATGTGCCAGCCAACCTTGGAAAACCGATCACCGGCACCGATGGATGACGCGCTTTCAGCGCTGCAGTGATCTGGCGTGCCGGTGCAGTTACCCAACGGGCAAAACTGAGCGGAGACAGTAAACCGGCCCAGCTGTCGAACAGCATCAGCACTTCCGCCCCTGCTTCGACCTGTGCTGACAGATAGGTGATGGTTGCTTCTGTCAGGCGGGCGATCAGACGGTCAAAAGCCTCGGGATTTGTGTAGGCGAAATGCCGGGTGCGGGGGAATTCCTTGGCGCCCCCTCCATCGACCATGTAGCAGGAGACGGTAAACGGAGCGCCGGCAAACCCGATCAGCGTCGTTTCTGGATGAAGCTGCTGAAGCTGTTCGCGAACCCGTGTGACGGTTTCCATAATCGGAGCAATCCGCGGGATCAGCTGGCTGAAATCGAGCCGGTCGATATCCGCTTCTTCAAGTTTCGGCAGTACGGGGCCTTCACCCTCGGCAAAATGCAGCCCGTAGCCCAAAGCCCATGGCAACATCAGAATATCGCTGAACAGAATGGCTGCATCCATTCCGAAACGGCGAATAGGTTGCAGGGTTACTTCCGCTGCCCATTCGGGATGGGTGGCAAGACCGAGGAAGCTGCCTGCTTTTGCTCTGACCTCCCGATATTCGGGCAGATACCGACCTGCCTGACGCATCAGCCAGACGGGAGGAACGGGGAGTGCTTCACCACGGAGCACGCGCAGGATCGGTTTGTTCATAAGACCTGCTTAAAAAGGATAAAGAAGAAAAGGAAAAGGGAGGGGAATAGATAGAACCCTGTGGATAACGTGGTACCCGGAATCCGGATTTTACTACGTACTTTATCCACACCGAAAGATGCAGATAAGTAACTGATAGATAAAGTGAAACAGCATTTATCCAGAAAACTTTTCACATGGGTGTACGATTCATGCCCAGTACCCGTGATTCGTGAGTTTGTCCCCTTGTTTCGGTACGCATGGTTTGCGACCTTGGTGGAAAGAGGGGTTATCCCCGGTACTACGGTAATTCACTAAGGTGATTCAGGACCGCGCCTTCCGGAAGTCAGCACATTGCTGAAGGATGGGCGGGAGACAGGAAAATGGATTCGGGTCATGACCGCACATCGCATGAATCTGCATCTGGTCTCCGATGCCACCGGAGAAACGCTCAATTCCATAGCGCGGGCCACTGTCTCCCAGTTCGAGCATGCCCAGATCATCTATCATCGCTGGTCCCTGATCCGAACCCGTTTTCAGCTTCATCGTGTCCTTGAGGGGATCGAGGCTGAACCCGGTCCTGTCCTGTCAACGCTGATAGAGCCGGGATTGCGCAGTGAGCTGGAGAATTTCTGTTCCCGGATCGGGATTGCGGTGGTGCATGTGCTGGATCCGGTTCTGTCCCTGCTGCAACACCATATCGGGGAACAGGCAATAGCCCGACCCGGTCGTCAGTATGTGCTGGATGCCGATTATTTTCGCCGGATCGATGCCATGCATTTCGTGTTGGCGCATGATGATGGCCAGGCTCAGGTCGGGATCAATGAGGCCGATCTGTGTCTGGTCGGGGTATCACGCTCCTCTAAAACGCCGACCTCGTTCTATCTTGCCAATCGTGGCGTCAAGGCAGCCAATATTCCGCTTGTTCCCGGCTTGCCGGAACCGCCCGGTCTGGAAGCGCCCATTGTACCCGTGATTGGCCTGACCATCGATCCGGAAGCCCTGATCGAAATTCGCCGCCACCGGCTCAAACTGATCGGTGGCCAGCCGAATGTGCAGCAGAATACCGCTTATGTTGATCTGGAGTCCGTCAAGGCCGAACTGATCTGGGCGCGGCGTCTCTGTGCGCGGAAAGGCTGGCCGGTGATTGATGTCACCAGACGTTCGATCGAGGAAACGGCGGCCACTGTGCTGCAACTGGTGGAGGCATGGCATGAGCGGCGGCGGTCCTTGCCTCCCGGTGGTTAGCCGCGCCATAGCCGGATCCTTCATCGTCAGGACGGAGCCATGCCATGAAGCTTATTCTTGCCAGCGCCTCTTCTGCCCGGCGGTCCATGCTCGAACAGGCTGGAATTGATGCCGAAAGCATCCCGGCTGCTGTTGATGAAGATATGGTAAAGCAATCCATGCGGGCTGAAGGCGCTTCTGCTGCGGAGACGGCGACAGCTTTGGCCCATCTGAAGGCTGAACGGATTTCGCGGCGTTATCCGGATTCTGTGGTCATCGGGTCCGATCAGCTGCTGGTCTGTGAAGGTGCATGGTTCGACAAGGCCCCCGATCTGGAAAGGGCGCGCGCCCGGTTGCTGGATTTTCGGGGGAGGGCGCATCATCTCGTCACCTCGGTGGTCTGTGCGAAAGGGGGCAGCCGTCTCTGGCATCACGTCGAGACGCCCTGCCTGCATATGCGCCGCTTCAGCGAGGATTTCCTGAACCGGTATCTGGCACAGGAGGGGGAGGCACTGCTGGGCAGTGTCGGGTGCTATCGGCTGGAAGGACCGGGTATCCAGTTGTTCGATCGTATCGAGGGTGATTATTTTTCCATTCTTGGCATGCCTTTGCTGCCCTTGCTGGGCTTTCTGCGGCAGCATCAGGCTTTGACGGTATAGGAGGAAACCAGGGAGTCCTCAGGGTTTCCCTTGTCAAGAAAACGGCTGTGAGGAATACAGCCGTTCATGACCGACAGCATCACCGATCTCCAGAGCGATCAGCGCCCGGACCGTTCCTATGACTTTGCCAGCGCCGAACGGCGCTGGCAGTTGGCCTGGACCGAGCGGGCCTGCTTTACCGTTCCTGATGTGCCTGATCCGGGCGCCAGAACCTATTATGTCCTTGAAATGTTCCCGTATCCCAGTGGGCAGATCCATATGGGGCATGTGCGTAATTATACGCTTGGGGATGTGGTGGCACGTTACAAGCGTGCTCAGGGCTATCAGGTGTTGCATCCCATGGGATGGGATGCGTTCGGATTGCCGGCCGAGAATGCGGCACGGGAACGCGGTGTGCATCCGGGGCAATGGACCTGGAACAATATTGCCGCCATGCGCGGTGAATTGCAGCGCATGGGTCTGTCCATCACCTGGGAACGCGAATTCGCCACCTGTGACCCTTCCTATTATGGCCATCAGCAGGCTCTGTTTCTCGATTTCCTGAAAAAAAATCTGGTGGAGCGCCGGGAGAGCTGGGTCAACTGGGATCCGGTTGATGAAACCGTGCTGGCCAATGAACAGGTCATTGACGGCAAAGGCTGGCGCTCCGGCGCGCCGGTGGAGCGGAAGAAGTTGTCGCAGTGGTTCCTGCGCATCACCGACTATGCTGAAGAATTGCTGGCAGGGCTGGATCAGCTCGATCGTTGGCCCGAGCGTGTCAGGGTTATGCAGTCCCGCTGGATCGGTCGCAGTGAAGGAGCCAGGCTCCGTTTTCCATTGGTCGAGCCGCTGGGTGATCAGCGTGAGATCGAGGTTTATACCACCCGCCCTGACACGCTGTATGGCATGTCATTCGTGGCTATTGCTGCGGATCATCCTGTGGCGGCAGCACTGGCGGCACATCATCCTGCTCTGGCTGCTTTCGTTGCTGAATGCCGTTCTCTCGGCACCAGTGAAGCTGCCATTGAAGCCGCCGAGAAACGCGGTTTCGATACCGGGTTAAGGGTCAAGCATCCTTTCTGTGATGAGACTTTTCCGGTTTGGATCGCGAATTTCGTGCTGATGGATTACGGCACCGGCGCCGTCTTCGGCTGCCCGGCGCATGATCAGCGCGATCTGGATTTCGCCCGCAAGTATGATCTGTCCGTCACGCCGGTGGTTTTGCCATCTGATCAGGATGCGGCCAGCTTCACGATCGGCAGGAAGGCTTATGACGGGGATGGCATTCTTTTTAACTCCGGACCTTTCGATGGGCTGACCCCGGATGCCGCCAGACGGGAAGCCATTACCCGGCTGGAAGCAATGGGTTGGGGGCAGGGTGTCACCAATTGGCGTCTGCGGGATTGGGGTGTCAGCCGGCAGCGTTACTGGGGCTGCCCCATTCCCATCATCCATTGCGATCAGTGTGGTCCGGTTCCGGTGCCCGCCGATCAGTTGCCCGTTACTTTGCCGGAAGATGTGACGTTTGACCGTCCCGGCAACCCGCTGGATCATCATCCAAGCTGGAAACACGTGACCTGCCCCTCCTGTGGTGCGGCAGCCGTGCGGGAGACCGATACGTTTGATACTTTTGTCGACAGTTCCTGGTATTTCGCACGGTTTGCCAGCCCGCATGCGCATGTGCCTGTCCTGAAGGAAGCGGCGCAAAACTGGCTGCCGGTTGATCAGTATATTGGCGGGATTGAGCATGCCATCCTGCATCTGCTCTATGCCCGGTTCTTTACCCGGGCCATGGCCGATACCGGCCATGTACCAGTCAGGGAGCCGTTTGCCGGGCTGTTCACGCAGGGCATGGTGACGCATGAAAGCTATCGTGCTGCCGATGGACGCTGGCTTTCGCCAGTCGAGGTTACTCGTCATGGCGAGACGGTGGTCGAGACGGCAACCGGCGAACCGGTTCAGGTCGGTCGCGGCGAGAAAATGTCCAAATCCAAGCGCAATACCGTGGCACCGGGAGAAATCTTCAACCGCTACGGAGCCGATGCGGCGCGTTGGTTTATTCTCTCTGACAACCCGCCCGAGCGGGATATGGAGTGGACCGATGCCGGGGCTGTCGGTGCATATCGATTTGTCCAGCGCCTCTATCGTCTGGCCGAGGCGGTTGCGCGCATCGCAAAGGAGGAAACAAACCGGGACGATGCTTCATCCGATGCGGCGATGACGTTACGGCGTATGACCCACCGTACGGTGGCTGCGGTGACAGAAGCACTGGAGGGCTTCAACTTCAACGTTGCTGTGGCGCGGGTTTACGAATTCGCCAATGCTCTGACTGAAGCAGAAAAGAAAGCTGCTGAACCGGGCATGACAGCGGCCCGGGTTGAGGCCATCACCCTGTTGTCACGAATCATCGCACCGATGATGCCGCATCTGGCAGAGGAAATGGCCACACTGATCGAACAGGGGCCGAAGCTGGTTGCCGAGCAGGTCTGGCCATCTGCCGATCCTGCGCTGCTGGTGGTGCAGTCGGTCACTATAGCGATTCAGGTCATGGGCAAATTGCGCGCCACCCTCGACATTTCCCCCGATGCTGATCAGGACAGTGTTATTGCGCAGGCTGAAGCCGATCCGAATGTTGTGCGGGCGCTGGAAGGAAAGCGCGTGGTCAAGCGCATCTATGTTCCCAACCGCATCGTCAATTTCGTTATTGCCGGATAGGGTTCACAGGGTTGGGTAGCGGTCCGTCCGCGCGGTTGGCCGCAAAGAGGGAAAAGCTTTGATCCACGGGCTTGTCTGACGCACACAGACAGGCCCGTGTGGGATAGGGAAAAGACCATGGACCTGAAACGCCGCACGCTACTGTCACTGGGTGGGTTGCTACTGCTGCCTGGTTGTGGGTGGCATGCCGTCTATGCGCCGGGCAAGGACGGTGCCCTTACCCCTGTTCAGGAGCAGCTCAGAGCTATCTCTGTGGCGCTGATCAGTGATCATAATGGCGTGCTGCTGCGTCAGGCATTGCAGAATCGCTTTGATTATACAGGCGGAAGCAAACTTCCTCGCTATGAGCTGTCGGTTTTTTATACCGTTAATAACGAGAGTGCCGGGATCATGCCCGATAACTCGACCACCCGGCTCAGGATGCATGGGATCGCCAACTGGACCCTGACGGCTGACGATCTGAAAAAAACGATTCTGACCAAAGGACGTGCTTACACACTCGATGGCATTGATCTGTCGAATGGTCAGTTCTTTGCCATGGATATCAATTCGGAAACGGTCCTGCGCCGTATGGCAGAGGAACTTGCCAACCAGATTACGCTTGATCTTGCCCAGTATTTCGAAAAAAAACAGGCAGATGAAGCAATAAAGCCCGTTGCTTCAGACAGCAAAGGCTGAGGTGCAGCCTGCATGAAATTTGATGCACGTCAGGCGGAAGCATTTTTGCGTCAGCCTGATCAGGCTGTGCGGGCTGTGCTGCTTTACGGGGATGATCATGGTTTGGTCCGTGAGCGCGGGACCAGTCTGACACGGCTGGTAGCAGGGCAGATTGATGATCCTTTTCGTGTTATCGAACTGGCCGCGGAACAGGCGGCCGATCTTCCCAATGAAATGGCGGGTCTGTCCCTGACGGGCGGCCGTCGTGTCATCAGAATCAGGGAAGCGGCCGACATTTTCGCTGCCCCTCTGCAGGCCGGTCTGGAGAGGCAGGGGGAAGCGCTGGTCATTCTGGAAGCAGGGACATTGACGCCACGCTCCAAGCTTCGTGTGCTGGCCGAGAAAATGGCCAGTGCAGCCTCCATTGCCTGTTATCCCGATGAAGGTAGAAGCCTGTCCCAGACTATTCAGGATTCTCTGGCCCGGGATCGTGTTTCCATTGAGGCTGATGCGCTGAAATGGCTCTGCGATCATCTGGGGGCTGATCGTGCCCTGACGCGGCGTGAAATCGACAAGCTTGCCCTGTATGTCGGTCAGGATGGAACCGCGACAATAGAGGCAGCACATGCCTGTATTGGCGACCTCGCCGGATTGTCATTGGAAGATGCACTGTATGCGTCTGTCATCGGTGACATTTCAGGCGCTGAACGCGCCCTGTCACTGGCTCTGTCGGAGGGTACGACCTCGATTGCCGTGGTCAGAATGGCGCTTCAGCATATGCAGCGGCTTCGCAAGCTGCGTGCGGTGATGCAGGAAAACGGAACAAGCGCGGCTGAGGCTGTCAGGCAGGCAAAGCCTCCGGTTTTCTTCAAACGGGTACCCGCTTTTACGAAGGCTCTCACGCTCTGGCGGGATGAGATGCTGGCCGCGATCTGCGACATGCTTTGGCAGGCCGAGAAAGCCTGTAAGCAGAGCGGTGCCCCTGATGAGACCATCTGTCGTCAGGCGGTCATGAGTATCGCTCTGCGGGCACGTCAGGCTGCTGCCAGAGGGGTTTTTAACAAGGGGTTTAACGGGTCAGCAGGGTGATCAGGCCATCCAATTGATCAAGTGATTTGTAGCGAATGCGTATATCCCCGCTCTGACCATCATAGGTGACGGTGACTTTCAGCCCCAGATGATTGCTGAGGTCACGTTCCAGAACAGCAATTTCGGGATCCCGACGGGCGGCTCTTTCCTGCGCCGTGACAGGGGGAGCGTTCTTGCGTGCAACCAGTTGCTCTGTTTGTCGCACATTAAGGCCTTTTGCCAGCACCGTCAGCATGGCTGTTGCCGGATCGGCATGCGACAGCAAGGCTCTGGCATGGCCTGCGCTGAGAGCACCTTTTTTGACTTCGTGCAGGACGGGGGAAGGTAAATTAAGCAGCCGAAGTGTATTGGCGATATGGCTGCGGGATTTGCCGACCGCATCGCCCAGTTTTTCCTGTGTCAGGCCGAATTCCTCGGACAGGCGGCGATAGCCTTCTGCTTCCTCCACGGCATTGAGATCCTGCCTTTGCAGATTCTCGACCAGGGCCGCGGCCATGGCATCGCTGTCGGACAGGGCACGCACCAGCACAGGCACTTCATGCAGCCCGGCTGCCTGAGCGGCCCGCCAGCGGCGTTCACCGGCGATGATCTGGTAACGTCCGGCAAGATCGGGATCGGGTCTGGCCAGCAAGGGTTGCAGGATGCCTCTGGCACGAACGGATTCCGTCAACTCGGCCAAGGCATCCGGTTCAATGGTTCCTCTTGGTTGAAAGGGGCTTGGGGCAAGCAGTTCCACTGCCAGCATGGCGATATCAGGATGACGGCGCTCCGTATCCTGTGTCGGTAGATCATCGCCCAATAAAGCTGCCAATCCACGGCCCAGCCGCGTCTGGGGGGATTTTGTCATACCGCTTTCGTCCCTGCCTTGCGTTCACGCTTCAGTAACTCGTCTGCCAGCTGAACATAAGCCTGCGCGCCGGAGGATTTACTGTCGTAGAGCAGCACCGGCTTGCCATGGCTCGGCGCTTCAGAGAGGCGAATATTGCGCGGAATCACAGTGTCATAGACTTTGGCACCGAAAAATCCTCTTGCATCCGCCGCGACCAGTTCTGACAGGTTGTTACGCCGATCGAACATCGTCAGCACAATCCCTTCCAGCTCCAGAGCCGGATTGAGCGCCCGTCGCACAGCCTGAACCGTACGATTAAGTTGGGTTACGCCCTCCAGAGCGAAGAACTCGCATTGCAGGGGTACCAGCACCGAATCTGCTGCGACAAGGGCATTCAATGTGAGCAGGCCAAGGCTGGGCGGGCAGTCAATCAACACGTGATCGAAAGAAAGTTCAGGGGTTTGGTCAGCATTTTTTAGAGCATCCAGCGCCTCTCTCAACCTGTACTCACGGCGGTTCTGGGCGACCAGCTCCACTTCAGTGCCGGCCAGATCAATTTCTGCCACGATCAGAAACAGGTTGGGAACAATGCTTGTGCGTATGACATCAGCCGCTTTGTGGCTACCCATCAGCACGGCATAGGAACCATGGCCACGTTGATTGCGGGGGATGCCGAGACCGGTGGACGCATTGCCCTGAGAGTCGAGGTCGATCAACAGTACCCGCTCTCCGGTTTCAGCGAGCGCGGTGGCCAGATTGATCGCCGTCGTGGTTTTGCCGACTCCCCCTTTCTGGTTGGCAATAGCAAGAATTTTCGGACGTGTTTTGCTGTTGGTTATCACCGGAGAGGAAGGACTCTCGGTTGATTCGGAGACCTGCCCGGAGGGTTTTTTCAATGCCCGAAAAGGGCTTTTCGGTTTCTCAGACACGAGAAATTTCGTCTATCCGTAAAATGGAAGCCTCGGGATGAGTGCGGCTTGGGCTTAGTTGTACGCGCATGTGCCACTCTGTCGCGGCCTCCGTCAATTCTTGCTCTGCTGTTTTTCCCTTCATGAAAAGGGCAACGCCGTTTTTGCTTAGCAAGCGTAAGGCATAACCAAGCAGCACGTTCAGGGGAGCAAGCGCACGGGCGGTCAGAACCGGGGCGGGAGCAATATTACATTGTTCGATCCGGCAGGCATGAACGGTGACATTGGACTCTGTGGCTCTGGCGGCTTCCCGCAGAAAAGCCGCCTTGCGCTGGTCTGCTTCCACCAGATGGGTTTCCCGGCCAGTAGCAATAGCCAGAACCAGGCCGGGCAATCCACCGCCGGAGCCAATGTCGATCAGAGGTCCAGGTAATGGTTCCAGCAGAGGCAGCAGTTGGAGAGAATCCAAGATGTGGCGATCACGGATATGCTCCACATCATTCCGGCTGACCAGGTTAACCGTGCGGGTCCAGCGTGTCAGCAGCGATTCATACAGGGCGAGTTTTTCCCCTGTTTCACGTGAAACACCCGATCCGGCCGGGAGGAGAGTACGGATAATCTGACAGTTAATAAGGGGTTGTTTCACGTGAAACACTGCTTGCGGCGAACGAAATGGCTGATGGCTGCGAGGGCAGCCGGGGTCATGCCTTCCATCCGGGAGGCTGCTCCCAATGAAGTGGGGCGAAGGGATTGCAGTTTGTCCCGGATTTCAGCGGATAAACCACCAATAGCGCTGTAATCGATATGATCGCTCAGTAAAATCGTATCCTCCTGTTGCAGGACGCGGCGTTCTTTATCCTGCCGGGACAGGTAGCCGGAATAAGCCCCTTCGATTTCCAGCTGTTCCCGCACGCGTGGATCAAGATCGTGCAGCCAGGGAAAGGCCTGATTCAATTTCTGATCCTGTTCAGGGTCAGAACCGATCAGAGAGAGCAGAGGGCGGCGGCGGCCATCCTGTCGTACAGTAATCCCCACCTGCTGCAACTGGACAGGTGTCCGTGTATCCTGAGCGGCCAGCGTCAAAGCGTCGTTCATGGCCTGATCGTAGGCAGCAAAGGTCTTCCATCGTTCATCACTGACACAACCTGCTTGCCGCCCCCAACGGGTCAGGCGGCGATCGGCATTATCTGCCCGCAGGGTCAGGCGGAATTCTGATCGGGATGTGAACATGCGATAAGGTTCAGTAACGCCATGCGTGGTGAGATCGTCAATCAGAACACCGATATAGGCCTGAGACCGATCGAGCGTAACGCTATCCAATCCCTGAGCTTTCCGGGCTGCGTTCAACCCGGCCATCAGCCCTTGTGCACCAGCCTCTTCATAGCCGGTCGTACCATTGATCTGCCCGGCCAGAAACAGCCCCGGTAACTCCTTCAGCTCCAGAGAGGGACGCAGGGAGCGAGGATCAACGAAATCATACTCCACCGCATAACCGGGCCTGATAATCACGGCATTATGCAGGCCGGGCATGGAATGAAGCAGGGCTTCTTGCACCTCGGCTGGCAGGCTGGTGGAGATGCCGTTTGGATAGACGGTAAAATCATCCAGCCCCTCCGGTTCCAGAAACACCTGATGGCGGGTCTTATCGGGAAAGCGGACGACCTTGTCCTCAATGGAAGGGCAATAGCGAGGCCCTTTGCCACTCAGCATGCCACCATAGACCGCGGATCGGTGCAGATTGTCGCGGATGATCTGATGGGTATCTGCGGTGGTCTCCGAGATGCGGCAGGATATCTGTGGCAGATCAATGTGATGGTTCAGGGTACTGAATGGAGTCGGCGGATTTTCTCCACGATCTTCCGGAAGATCCTCCCATGCGATGCTGCGGCGGTCGATACGGGGCGGTGTGCCAGTTTTTAGCCGCCCCATACGGAGATTAAGAGCATCCAGCCGCTTTGCCAGACCGATAGACGGTGCTTCCCCCACACGTCCGGCCTCGGATCGCTGTTCACCGCAATGGATCACGCCCCGCAGAAAGGTACCGGTTGTCAAGACCACGGCAGAGGCAGACAGATGCCGCCCATCCTGCAGGATCACACCCTGCACGGTCTGTTGTGTGCCGGAGCTGGTGATCAGATCCTCAACTGATCCTTCGATGATGGACAGATGGGGAGTGGTATGAAGAATATCCTGAACGGCTTTTTTGTAGAGCTTCCGATCTGCCTGGGCACGAGGCCCGCGTACGGCTGGCCCCTTGCTCCGGTTCAGCATTTTGAAATGAATGCAGGCCTGGTCGATCGCGCGTCCCATGAGTCCGTCCAGCGCGTCGATTTCCCGCACCAGATGCCCCTTGCCGATACCGCCAATGGCAGGATTGCAGGACATTTCACCAATCGTTGCTGCCTGATGCGTGACCAGAGCCGTGATGGCTCCGGTACGGGCTGCTGCTGCTGCTGCTTCGCAGCCTGCATGTCCTCCTCCGACTACGATCACATCGTAGGCGGCCGGGGCGGGATGGTCAGAGGTATTCATAAGGTATCAATCCTGTCGGGCACGCTACAAAGGGTGGCCCCTACTTTCCTATACAAAAACTGGAAAAGACGTGGTCCAGAATTTGTTCGACCCCGATCTGTCCAGTGACCCGGCCAACAGCCTGACGGGCGAGCCTGATCTCTTCGGCGCGTAATTCTTCCAGCCGGGCTGATTCGGCATCCTCCAGATGCTGGATCGCGTCTTGCAGGGCAGCGCGATGGCGTGCCCGTGTCAAAGGTGCTCCGGTGGCGTGGGATGTCAGCGCCCGTGCTTCCGCTTCCAGCATCGTTTTCAGCCTCTCCATCCCGTCCCCTGTCAGCGTGCTGACCAACACAATGTCCGGTGATGAAGGGGGTGTATATGGAAGATCAGATTTCGTGCCGATCATCAAGGATCGTGCCTCTGATGATCCCGGCCATTGTTCAGCCGAGAAATCAGCCTCTGTCGCTGTCGAGATATCGACAGTCCTTAGCACGAGATCAGCACTTTCAGCTCGCGCCAGAGCACGACGGACTCCCTCAGCCTCGATACTGTCGGCGCTGTCCCGTAATCCGGCTGTGTCTATCAGTGTAACCGGAACGCCTGCCAGAACTAGACGGACTTCGATCGTATCCCGCGTTGTGCCGGGCTGTGAGGAAACAATGGCGGCATCCCGACTCGCCAGACTGTTCAGCAGGCTGGATTTTCCGGCATTCGGTTTGCCGAGAATGGTAAAGATCAGCCCTTCACGCAGTTTTTCCGCTTTTGCGCCTTCGTTGAGCGCCTGAGCCATTTCCTGACGAAGCAGGAGCAGGTCAGTTCGTAAAGCAGCATCCACTTCAGCCGGTAAATCCTCGTCCGGAAAGTCGATCAGCGTTTCCTGCCAGGCTAACACTCTTGTCAGCGTTGCAGTCCATGTCTCCAACTGACGACTCAGGCCACCATCCAGTTGCTGCAGGGCCTGACGACGCTGGGCACTGGTTTCTGCGTCGATCAGATCGGCAACGGCTTCTGCTTCAGTCAGATCAAGCTTGCCGTTGAGGAACGCACGACGGGTAAATTCACCTGCTTCTGCCGGTCTCAATCCAAGATCGACCAGCGCGTCAGCCATTCCTTCAATCACGGCATTGCCGCCATGAAGATGCAGCTCAGCACAGTCTTCGCCGGTGAAGCTGCCGGGACCAGCAAACCAGAGGATGATGCCCTGATCCAGTATTTCCCCACTCCGGTTTCTCAGTCTCCGCAGGCTGCTTTTTCGTTGCGGGGGCAGGGTTCCGCATAGATGGGTCACCGTATTCCGTGTTGCGGGACCGCTGATCCGTATCACCGCGATGGCAGCGCGGCCCGCACCGGAGGCCAGTGCAAAAATCGTCTCCTGACTCATCGGGGAGCCGTTTCGGCAGGTAACATAAGCTCAGGTACTCGCTCTCCCTGACTGACATGGCGCATCAGGATCTGATCGACATCCTCGGTGGAGGAAATGGTGTACCAGATACCCTCCGGATAGATGACCAGACAGGGCCCCTGTTCACATCGATCGAGGCATCCAGCTGTATTGATACGCAGGCTCGGCATTGTGAATCCTGCCAGACTCATCTCCTTTGCTCTGGCCTTCATATAATCCCGCAGTTTTTCAGATCCTTTTGCAGCGCAGGAGCCACGTGAATGATCGTCCGGGCGACGGTTGCAACAAACAAACAGATGGATATCGAAGTAAAGCGGTGGATCGGTTTCCATCCTGTGGCCTGTCATTTCAGTGGTCACAGATTGATCACTCATCGGAAACACCTTTTATCAGCCATGGAGCAGCGACGGATATGATCGTTCTGACGGATTCTATAAAGCTGCTTGCGTACGAATATCAGTGTGCCAATCTCGCTATTGTAAAGGCACTTGATGCATACACTCCTGTATGGTGTTTCACGTGAAACACTCGATCCAGCCTCGCCATAGACGATCTGCCTTGCCAGCCTTGTGACAGTATATGGAATGACGATGACCGTCGCGCCAAACCGTAACCATCTCTCTGAAGCGCTTTCCCCCTATCTGTTGCAGCATGCGGATAATCCTGTTCACTGGTTACCCTGGGGTACACAAGCCCTGGAACATGCCCGAAAAACGGACAGGCCCATTCTGCTGTCCATTGGCTATGCGGCCTGTCACTGGTGTCATGTCATGGCGCATGAAAGCTTCGAAGATCAGGCAACCGCCGATGAGATGAATAACGCTTTCATCTGCATCAAGGTCGATCGGGAGGAGCGCCCGGATATTGACCATATCTACATGTCGGCGCTGCACGCGATGGGACAGCAGGGCGGCTGGCCATTGACCATGTTTCTAACCCCAGAGGGTCAACCTTTCTGGGGAGGTACGTATTTTCCCCCGGAGCCGCGTTTCGGCAGACCTTCATTCCGGCAGGTACTCGCGGCCATCAGGGATGCATGGGCCACCAGAAGATCGGCGATTGAACAGAATCTCGGGCAATTGACGCGCGCCATGAACCGCCTCTCGGAAACGGCAGCAGGGCCCGAGGTCGATGTATTATTGCTGAATGCGGTCGATGCAGCCCTTCTGCGCAATCTGGATCCGGAGAAAGGCGGTTTCACAGGGGCTCCCAAATTCCCGAATGCGCCGGTATTCCGTTTTTTCTGGCAGGAATTCCATCGCACCGGTCGCCCTGAACTGTCCGACGCTGTGCACGCGGTTCTGAGTCATATGGCGCGCGGCGGCATATACGATCATCTAGGTGGCGGCTTTGCCCGCTATTCAACCGATGCAGAGTGGCTGGTGCCGCATTTCGAGAAAATGGCCTACGATAACGGCCAGATTCTGGAGCTGTTGTCTTTGGGATATGCGCAGAATCCCACACCACTTTATGCGCGCTGTATCGAGGAAACGGTGGGGTGGCTGATCAGGGACATGTCCGTTCCGGTCGAGGGGGGCGGCACTGCTTTCGCGGCGTCCGAGGATGCGGATAGTGAGGGCGAGGAAGGCCGATTCTATATATGGCATGAGGATGAAATAGATGCCCTGTTGGGAGAGGCCGCAACCGGCTTTAAACAGGCTTTCGATGTCACCCGGGAAGGCAACTGGGAGGGCCACACGATTCTGCGGCGCCTTACCATATCGCCGGAGGCTGATGCTGAAAGCTGGGCGCAGGAGCGCAGAATTCTGTTCCAGTCACGGGAAAACCGTCCCCGCCCCGGTCGTGATGACAAGGTGCTGGCTGATTGGAACGGACTGGTCATCGTCGGATTGGTCAGGGCTGCCATTGCGCTGGACCGTGCAGACTGGTTATCCGCGGCGGAAAGCGCCTATGAAGCGGTCAGGGCTGCACTGGGGTCGGAGGATGGACGAATTGCACATGCATGGCGTCTGGGCCGGATCACTGCGGCCGGCTTGCTGGATGATCAGGCCTCCATGATCCGCGCCGCCCTGTCCCTTTATGAGGCAACAGGGCAGGAGCGTTACCTGTCTGATGCTGTCACCCTCGCCCAGTCTGCCCGATCCTTTTTCAGCTCTGAAACCGGTGCGTTTTATACGACGGCCCATGATGCCGATGACGTTCCTCTGACCCGGCCCTGTACAGCGAGCGACAATGCCGTGCCGTCCGGCAATGGCATGATGGCTGATGCGCTGGCCCGGCTTTATCATCTCACCGGCGAGCAGAGATGGTATGAGGCTGCTTCCGGTCTGATCCGTGCCTTTACCGGACGTCCGCAAAGTCTGGCATCTTCACCCTATCTGTTGATGGCGGCAGATTTGCTGACGCGCGGAACGCTGGTGAGTATTCATGGGCAGGCTGATGATCCGCATCTGCAGTCCATGGTCAGGGAGGTGCTGGCGCTTGGCGATCCTTCCGTGCTGGTGTGCCGTAAGCCTCTGCATGCTGCTCCTGACAGGCAGACAGACCATGTCGCTCAAACGTTTTTCGTGCTGGTCTGTAGGCAGACTCTATGCAGCGCACCGCTGACAACGCTGGATGCGGTCAAAGCAGCCATCAGCGCCTCATGAATGACGTTATCCACGATACCGCGTATGAAAGATCTGATCGGATGTAATCAGACTGAATGCTCCTGTCTTTCACCTCAATTTTTTACGAGACCGGATCCCCCATGCCGCAGCTTTCCCTTCATTCACCCCTGGGTGTTCTGACCATCACGGAAGATGAGGGGGCTATTGTTTCCCTCGACTGGGGAGAAGGGATGGACAGCCGTGATCGAACACCGCTGTTGAAAAAAGCCGCAGAGCAGGTCCAGGCTTATTTCGATGGTGATCTGAAAAACTTCGATCTTCCGCTGATGCCCGAGGGTACCGGCTATCGCAGAAAAGTCTGGCAGGCTTTACAGGATATTCCTTATGGAAAAACAATGACATACGGGGCATTGGCCGCGAAAGTCGGGGGTTCGGCACGATCCATAGGTCAGGCCAATCATTTCAATCCCATACCCATTATCATTCCCTGTCACCGTGTCATTGGCAGCAATGGCGCTCTTGGCGGATATAGCGGGCTGGATGGCGTGGAAACGAAGCAGTACCTTCTGTCGCTTGAAAATCCTGATCCGGATATGGTTCATCCGGCATCACCCTCTTTCCAGCCGTCATTACCCCGTTCCTGACAAGGATTTGTCATGACTAAAGCAATTCGTATGCACGCTCATGGCGGTCCGGATGTTCTTTCATGGGAGGATGTGCCAACCCCTGTTCCAGGACCTGGAGAAGCTGTCATTCGTCACGCTGCGGTGGGGCTGAATTTCATTGATATTTATTTCCGCTCCGGTTTGTACAAAGCGCCCTCGCTTCCGACTGTTCTGGGAATGGAAGGAGCTGGCACCGTCATCGAAATCGGTGCAGGTGTGACAGATATTCAGGTTGGAGACCGGGTAGCCTACGCGACTGGCCCGTTAGGCGCCTACGCGACAGAGCGCACGATCGCAGCCGACCGGCTGGTCAAATTGCCTGATTCGATCAGCTGTCAGACAGCCGCCGCCATGATGCTTCAGGGTCTGACGGCGCAATATCTTCTGCGGCGGACCTATCCGGTCAAACGCGGAGATACGATTCTGGTCTACGCTGCGGCGGGTGGAGTGGGGCTGATACTCTGCCAGTGGGCCGCTTATCTGGGGGCTTCGGTCATTGGTGTTGTTTCTACCGAGGAAAAAGCGGCCTTGGCGCGTGCCCATGGAGCCAGCCATGTGATCGTGTCTTCCAATGATCACCCCGCCGATATTGCAGGCGAGGTCCGCCGCATCACACAGGGAGCAATGGTGCCGGTTGTATATGACAGCGTCGGTAAGGATACGTTTGATGCCAGTCTCGACTGTCTGGCGCCGCTGGGGCTGATGGTCAGCTATGGCAACGCTTCCGGCCCGGTGCCGCCATTCTCATTAACGACCTTGTCCGCCAAGGGAAGCCTGTTTGTCACACGGCCCAGCCTGGCAACCTATACGGCAAAAAGGGCTGATTTGTTGGCTATGGCGCAGGATCTGTTCGACGTCGTTTCCACCGGTCATGTCCATATCGAAATCAACCAGACCTATCCGCTGCAGCAGGCAGCAGAGGCCCAACGTGCTCTTGAAGAGCGCCGGACCACGGGAAGTACGATTCTGATCCCCTGAAACCTCAATAAATCTGCACTGAGAGGCCGATCAGACATTGATTATTATGTCGTTCGGCCATTACCCTTTCCGTCACGGTTGGTATCGTGTCATGATGCCGATGAAACTAACGGGGAGGCGTTGATGCCGACTGGCACCGTCAAATGGTTTAATGCGACCAAGGGTTATGGATTTATTCACCCGGATGGGGGCGGTGCAGACGTGTTCGTGCATATCTCCGCCGTCGAGAAGGCCGGCCTGTCCAAGCTGGATGATGGTCAGAAGCTCAGCTTCGACCTTGAAGCCGGTCGTCAGGGCAAGACCTCCGCGGTTAATCTGAAGCTCGCCTGATACGATTAACTCTTTCCATATCCGGCTGGTCAGGTCTCTCAACGGAGTACCTGTCTGCCGGATGTGCCTTTATGCTTCATCATGAGCAGTGTCGGGCGGCACGAGTCTTTTTTCTTATTGCCTGCTTTCTTGAGCCAGCCAGACCAGTTCAACCATTGACCAGGCGCTGGTCTGTCTCCATTGAGGCATTGACCAGCAGTTCCAACCATCGGCCATAGAAAGCCAGAGACGGGAGAAGCGCAATGAACCACGCCGATCTGATTGATAAGATCGCCAAATCAACTGACCAGACCAAGGCTACGGTTGATGCCGTCGTGTCCGCTGCAATTGAGACGATCAGTGCCACGCTGAAGGCGGGCGAGGAAGTCCGCATCAGCGGTCTCGGCATTTTTGATGTGTCCGAACGCGCCGCTCGTCAGGGCCGTAATCCGCAGACTGGTGCGACGATTGAAATCGCCGCGACCCGTGCGGCCCGCTTCCGTGCTGGTAAGGCGTTGAAGGATGCCGTTAACGGTACCGCCGTCAAGGCAAAGGCCAAGAAGGCCTGATCCATCGCGCTAATTGCGTCTGATGGTAGGTATCCTGCTTTGGAAGCAGGATTCATGAAAAGCGAAAAGCAGGCTGTTCAATGGCAGTCTGCTTTTTGTTTATCTGGGTATCTTTTACCCCAAACCAGTCTGGCCGGATTTTTCAGGGAGCAACTGGCAGACCGGGAATGGTAAATCCGAAAGCCTGTATCAGCAGCACCATATTCAGCCCCAGCACAATGGCGGCAGCGGCTGAGGCGACCCATTGTGTCACCCGATGATTGACGAACGGTCCCATCAATTCACGGTGTCCGCTGAAATAGATCAGGGCGATCATGGGGGCGGGCAGGGCGATGCTGAGAATGACCTGACTGATGACCAACGCATCGGTTGCGTTCACGCCCGCCAGAATGACGATAAAAGCCGGAACCATTGTAACCAGCCTGCGCAGCCAGACTGGAATACGAATATGCACAAAACCCTGCATGATCATCTGACCTGCCATCGTACCGACGACAGATGACGAAATACCGGATGTAATCAGGGATATCAGGAATATGGCGGCGGCGGCCGCGCCCAGAAGCGGCGTCAGGGTATGATAGGCCTGTTCTATTTCAGCCACGTCACTATGCCCGATATGAAAGGCTGATGCGGCCATGATCACCATGGCCATATTGACCATCCCGGCAAGTGCCAGAGCCAGTATGACTTCCCGGTTGGAAAAGCGAATCAGACGATGCCGGGATGCGTCATCCGTGGCAGCAGCGGCGCGATTCTGTGCCAGGCCGGAATGGAGATAAACGGCATGTGGCATCACAGTTGCCCCCACGATCCCGGTGGCGATTGTCAGGGCTGTTGCATCTGGCAGACGTGGCGTGATGGTCGCCCAAGCCGCAGCGGTCCAATCCACCGGTGCAATGAACATTTCAGCCAGATAGCAGAGGCCGATCGTGGCCACTAAGGCCCCGATGACAAGCTCCATGACCCGATATCCCCGCTTTTCAAACAGCAGCAGGGCAAAGGTAATCATGGCCGTGGCCACCATACCGATGATCAGAGGAAGCCTGAACAGCAGGGCCAGTCCGATCGCCCCCCCCAGAAATTCTGCCAGATCGGTTGCCATCGCGGCAATTTCGCTGATGATCCATAACGCGATCACCAATGGGCGGGAAAAATGGTCCCGGCAGAGTTCCGGCAAATTTCGCCCGGTTGCGATGCCGAGTTTGGCTGAAAGGGCCTGAAACAGCATGGCGATCAGATTCGCGGCTGCCACGACCCAGAGCAGTGTATAGCCGTAGCGTGAGCCAGCCTGAATATTGGTCGCGAAATTGCCGGGATCGACATAGGCGATGGAAGCGATCACGGCCGGTCCGGCAAATAGAAGACCGGTTTTCCAGCCTCTGCTTTTGCCGGCGATTGCCTTGGACAGGCGTAAGGAGGTGCGATCCGTTATGGTCGGACCGGGGGGTGGCGCACAGGTGGGAGTGATCTGAGTCATGAAATACTACGGTTCGTCGTGAGAAAAACCGGTGTGTGCCGGACCTGATCCAAAAAGTGTAACCTGTGCTACAAAACGTCAAGAGAGAAGGTGAGCGCTGTAAAGGATGGCATGCTGCGCTGGATGCAGCTTGCGCGGAAAGGGGGGAGCGCCGACAATCAGACATGGCCCGCGATCATGTTCCTGCGCGCCTCGACCCAACGGACGTGATGTATGAAAGAAGCCCCTGCCACCGTTTTTACCCCTGACTCCGGTGAGCCATCTGCGCTCTGCAATCGTGCGGTGGTCATCATGGAGAAGGTCAATCAATGGTATGGGCGCATGCAGGTATTGCGTGATGTTTCCCTGTGCGTGGAGGAGGGAAGCTGCGTCGTGCTCTGCGGTCCATCAGGCTCCGGCAAGTCTTCGGCCCTGCGCTGTATCAGCCGTCTGGAAACCCATCAGACCGGCCGTATTTTGGTCGATGGGGTGGAGCTGACCGATGACCCCGCCTGTATCAGTCGCATACAGCGGGACGTGGCCATGATTTTTCAAAGCGTCAATTTATTCCCGCATATGAGCGTATTGGAAAACTGTACACTGGCCCCCATCTGGTCGCGCGGTATGCGGCGTGAAGAAGCAGAGGCCAGTGCTGCTGAGGCATTGCGCCAGGTCGGCCTGCTGGACAGGGCGCAGCAGCATCCCTCTGGCTTGAATGCCGGTGAGTTGCAGCGTGTCGCCATTGCCCGCGCCTTGTGTATGTCTCCGCGTATCATGCTGTTCGATGAACCAACCGTGGCGCTGCCGCCGGAGATGAAGGGGCCCGTGCTGGAGGTGATGGAGAGTGTAGCAAAAAGCGGCATCACCATGATCTGTGTTGCGAATGAGCTTGAATATGCCCGCAAGGCGGCAGATCGCATTATTTTCATGGATCAAGGCAATATTCTGGTAGATGACGTGCCATCAGTGTTTTTTGAACGGACTGATCCCCCTGAGCTGAGGGCGTTTCTCGCAACCGCCTGAAATGTGCCTGGCAGACAATCCCACCTAAAAAAATTGGGCGGCACGATCGGGGGAGATCGTGCCGCCTCTGTTTTTCCTGCGGCACAGGTGGGGGGGGGGAAGCGCCGCAGTTAAACCCTGAACGTGTATTCTGCTACAGGGTTCATCATTATATTGGTATGATCTGTTTATTTTTGATGGGCTTGGCTGAGAAAATCAGCGTCCTTCAAAAAATTCCTTTACCTTGGCAAAGAATCCTTCAGCTTCTGGGCTTGCTTTGGTCGTGGAGGCTTCACGCTCGAATTCTTCCAGTAATTCCTGTTGCCGCTTGCTGAGATGCTGAGGCGTTTCGACATTGACCTGAATATACATGTCGCCTCGTGCCGGACTACGCAGGACAGAGAAGCCTTTTCCACGCAGACGGAATTGCTCGCCGCTTTGCGTGCCGACTGGAATTTTGACCTTGGCGCTGGTACCATCGATCACGGGCACCTCGATTTCTGCACCCAGAGCAGCCTGCGTCATCCGTAGCGGAACCCGGCAGAAAATATTTGCCCCTTCCCGCTGAAAAATCGGATGCGGACGAATGGCGACATGGACGTACAGATCGCCCGGCGGTGTGCCATTCGGGCCGGCTTCACCTTCACCCGAGAGGCGAATGCGCGTGCCATCCTCAACTCCGGCAGGAATGGAGATCTGGAGCGTGCGTTCCTGGGAGACGGTTCCAGCCCCTTGACAGACCCGGCACGGATTACGAATGACGCGTCCCGCACCGCCGCAAGTGGGGCAGGTGCGCTCCACCACGAAGAAACCCTGCTGCGCCCGTACCTTGCCGGCGCCCTGACAGGTCGGACAAGTATCGGCGCTCTTGTTTTTGTCTTCGCTGCCTGTCCCGTGGCAGGACTCGCAGGTAACGCGTGTGGGCACGCGCAGCGTGGCTTTGGTGCCGTTGAAGGCCTCGACCAGATCGATTTCAACCGCAGCGCGCAGGTCGGACCCTGTGCGAGGGGCACCCCCACGCCGACCCATGAAGTCGCCGAACATCTGATCGAAAATATCGCCCAGACCGCCTTCCTGGAAGCCGCCGAAACCGCCCCCTCCTCCGCCACCGCCATTCTCGAAAGCGGCATGACCGAAACGGTCGTAGGCGGCCCGTTTCTGTTCGTCTTTCAGAACATCATAGGCTTCGCTGACCTCCTTGAATTTGGCCTCGGCTTCGTGATCACCGGGATTGCGGTCCGGGTGATACTGCATGGCGAGCTTGCGATAGGCTTTTTTCAGCTCATCGGCATTGGCGTCTCGGGCGACGCCAAGAGTGGCATAATAATCCTGCTTGGCCATGGGCATTTCTCAGCTAAGGTCCTGTCCGCGGCAGAGCGGAAACCGTGCTCATGCAGCAGATGACAGGGCGGGGCAATCAAAAAGGCCGAACCACGAAGAAGGGGCACGCCATTCAGGCGTGCCCCTGGTCGTGTAATTCCGGCCTTTTATCAAGACCGGAGCCTGACACCAGGGGTCAGGAATGCTTCTTCGGATCGACTTCCTCGAAATCCGCATCCACGACTTTTTCTCCGTTCGGGCCAGCTTCTGCTTCACCGGTTGGTGCCTCGGACTGGGCCTTGTACATCGCCTCGCCAATCTTCATGGCAACCTGGCTCAGACGCTCGGTGGCCTGGGTCAGGGCAGCGAGGTCATCGCCTTCCAGTGCGGTGCGAGTAGCGCTGATGGCGCTTTCCGCCTCGCCCTTATCGGCTTCGGCGATCTTGTCGCCCTGCTCCTTCAGGTTTTTCTCGACCTGATGGACCAGGCTTTCGGCCTGATTGCGGGCTTCCACCAGAGCGCGACGCTGCTTGTCGGCTTCGGCATTGGCCTCGGCTTCCTGCACCATGCGCTGGATATCGGCATCCGACAGACCACCGGAGGCCTGAATCCGGATCTGCTGTTCCTTGCCGGTCGCCTTGTCCTTGGCGGAGACGTTGACGATACCGTTGGCGTCGATATCGAACGTCACCTCGATCTGCGGCACGCCACGCGGTGCGGGGGGCAGGCCGGTCAGATCGAACTGGCCGAGGGACTTGTTATCCGCCGCCATCTCACGCTCGCCCTGATAGACCTTGATGGTCACGGCGGGCTGATTGTCTTCGGCGGTGGAGAACACCTGGCTTTTCTTGGTCGGGATCGTCGTGTTGCGGTCGATCAGGCGGGTGAACACACCGCCGAGGGTTTCGATACCCAGCGAGAGCGGGGTGACGTCCAGCAGCAGTACGTCCTTGACGTCGCCCTTCAGCACGGCGCCCTGCACGGCGGCGCCGATAGCGACCACTTCATCAGGGTTGACGTTGCGGGCCGGTTCCTTGCCGAAGAACTGTTTGACGGCTTCGATCACTTTCGGCATGCGGGTCATGCCGCCGACCAGGATCACGTCGCTGATCTCGCCTGCGGACACGCCGGCATCTTTCAGCGCCTTGCGGCAGGGTTCCAGCGTGCGCTGGATCAGATCATCCACCAGGCTTTCCAGCTTGGCGCGGGACAGCTTCAGCACCAGATGCTTCGGTCCGGAAGCATCGGCGGTGATGAAGGGCAGGTTGATCTCGGTCTCCTTGGAGGAGGACAGCTCGATCTTCGCCTTTTCCGCGGCTTCTTTCAGACGCTGCAGGGCCAGCTTGTCCTTGCGCAGGTCGATACCTTGTTCGCGCTGGAATTCGGAGGCCAGATAATCGATCACACGGGCGTCGAAATCCTCACCGCCGAGGAAGGTGTCGCCGTTGGTGGACTTCACCTCGAACACACCATCGCCGATTTCGAGGATGGACACGTCGAAGGTACCGCCGCCAAGGTCATAGACCGCAATGGTGCCGGTATTCTTCTTGTCCATGCCGTAAGCGAGGGCGGCGGCAGTCGGCTCGTTGATGATGCGCAGAACTTCGAGACCGGCGATGCGGCCTGCATCCTTGGTGGCCTGACGCTGGCTGTCATTGAAGTAGGCCGGGACGGTGATGACTGCCTGCGTAACCGGCTCGCCGAGATAGGCTTCGGCGGTTTCCTTCATTTTCGACAGCACGAAAGCGCTGATCTGGCTCGGCGCGTATTTTTCGCCGCGGGCCTCGACCCATGCATCGCCGTTATCGCCACGCACAATGGCGTAGGGCACCAGATCCTTGTCCTTAGCGACGGTCGGATCGTCATAACGGCGGCCGATCAGGCGTTTGACGGCGTATAATGTGTTGGAGGGGTTAGTGACGGCCTGCCGCTTGGCGGCCTGTCCGACCAGACGCTCCCCGCTATCGGTGAACGCGATCATGGAGGGGGTTGTACGCGCGCCCTCCGCGTTTTCCAGCACGCGCACATCCTTGCCTTCCATAATGGCAACGCAGGAATTGGTCGTGCCGAGGTCGATACCGATGACCTTGCTCATAAGTCTGCTCCTTTCCAGCGGATGCTGACGGCCCGAAGCACCGCGTGCATCCCCGATTTATATTCGTTCGATGATGTAAGAAGGAGAAGCGTCCCGGGCAAGAGGCTGCTTCACCAGATTCCGGCATGGATGGTTAAAACTGCGACATCTCTGTCGAAGTCGACCGATTCAGCCGGGGGAAATCGGTTGTCAGGCCTTCGCCACCACGACCATGGCGGGTTTCAGCAGGCGGCCATTCAATGTCCAGGCCGATGTCCATGCCTGAATCACTGTGCCCGGCGGATGTTCGGCGCTGGGTTGTTCGCTCATGGCCTGATGAAGGTTGGGATCGAACACCGCTCCGGTCGGGTCGGTGCCGCTGATGCCATTGCGTTCCAGAATGGAGATGAAATTCCGCTCCACCCCCTCCAGCCCTTCCCGCACGCGGGTCAGGGAGGCAGGTTCGCCTTCCTCTGCCGCCGGCAGGGCGGACAGGCCGCGCCGAAGATTCTCTGCCGCTTCCACGATGTCGGCCGCGAATTTCTGCACGGCGTAATTGCGGGCATCGTCGGCGTCACGCTTGGCGCGGGCGCGGACATTCGCCATTTCCGCCTCTGCCCGCATCCAGCGTTCACGAAAATCGTCCCGCTCCGCTTCCAGTGCGGCGATGCGGGCTTCTGGTGTGTCCGTGGCAGCGTTCTGCGGCTGCTCGCCGGAATGAGTCTCTTCCTGATCTTTCGGAAGTTCCTGCTGCGTTTCGTCCTGCATGGCTGTCGCCTCGGTTTCGTTCGTCATGGGCGGTGAATTAGCGCATCGACGCCGCGGAACAAGGGATGAAACTCTGAAACTGTGTTTCTGCGGTGTTTTTCGTGTCCAGAAGCGCAGATCCATGCCGATTTCTGTTCCGTCTGTGCTTCAGGGTATGACAGGGGCTATGTTCAAATCTGTCCGGCGCCGCCCAGAAGACGACCAATAACCCGGGCCGTGTAGTCCACCACCGGGATGATGCGGCCGTAATTGATGCGAGTCGGGCCAATCACGCCGATGGCACCGACGATCCGGTTGGCTTCGTTGCGCGCCGGGGCCACCACCATGGACAGGCCGGAGGCTCCGAACAGGCCGCTCTCGGCGCCGATGAAAATCCGCACACCATCCGAGTTTTCCGCCAGATCGAGCAGCCGCAGAATGGTTTCCTGTGCTTCCAGCTGATCGAACAGCATCTGGATGGCGGCCAGCTGCCCGGCCTGCACGGCATCGGCGAGCAATTTTCCCTGGCCACGCACGATCAGGTTGCCACCGCGTTCCTCGCCGCTCCATGTGGCAAGTCCTGCTTCAACCACCTGCGCCGCCAGCGTATCGAGCTGGGTGCGGTTGGCGGTGATTTCCTCCGTCACCAGACGGCGGAGATCGGCGAGAGGTTTGTTGCTGAGCCGGGCGTTCAGATAATTCGCCGCTTGTTGCAGGGCGGAGGGTGGCAGACCGGGCGGGATTTCCATGACCCGGTTTTCCACCTGTCCCTCGGATGTGACCATGATCACCAGTGCCCGTCCGGTACTGAGGGGCACGAATTCGATATGCCGCAGCGCACCTTCCGATTTTGGCGCCAGCACCAGTCCGGCAGCGGAGGAAAGGCCGGAGAGCAGGGTGGAGGCCTCGGTCAACGTGTCTTCGAGACTGCGCCCGCGGGCTTCCAGCGAGGCGGCAATACTGTTCTGCTCGTCTTCCGAGAGTGCGCCGAACTGGAGCAACCCGTCCACGAACAGCCGCAGGCCGCGATCAGTGGGCAGGCGTCCGGCAGAGGTATGGGGGGCAAACAGCAGCCCGGCATCCGTCAGATCGGCCATCACATTGCGAATGGTCGCAGGGGACAGATTGACAGGCAGACGGCGGGACAGGGTGCGACTGCCGACCGGCTCCCCGGTTTCGACATATTGTTCGACAATCTCGCGCAGGATGGCGGCGGAGCGTGTGTCCAAACCTGCCGGCAGCCCTGCTGGCAGAGGGCTGACCGGAAGGCTGGCCCCCAGAACTTTACCCAGACCTGAACCGCGGGGGGGTGATGAAACAGAACGTGGCATGCATGAAAACCTGATCTGCCATAACGGTAGAAAGCCGGAAGGGGCGGGTCAATGACGACGCATCCTAATCTCTGCATATTTTCAGGATGCTGATCCATGATATGGGGCTGTGGGGTGGGTTTTCATGGTGGGCGGCCTTGTCAGCCTTTCCCTGATCCGGCACTCCACACGACATGAAGCCGGCTCCTGTCGTAGCAGTCTGGTCATGTCCAAAGGATTGCCCCCATGTCTGTCCCCGGCCTTTCTTCAGCACGCCCGTCCGGTCGTGCGGCTGATGCATTGCGTAGCGTCAGTCTGGAAACCGGTTTTGCGCATCATGCCGAAGGCTCTTGCCTGATCAGGATGGGCCGTACCGAAGTTCTGTGCACCGCCAGTGCCGAGCCGCGCATTCCGGGCTTTCTGCGTGGCACCGGCAAAGGGTGGGTGACGGCGGAATATGGCATGCTGCCGCGCGCTACCCATAAGCGTGGAGACCGGGAGGCCGCTCGCGGAAAGCAATCCGGTCGCACGCAGGAAATCCAGCGGCTGATTGGTCGTGCCCTGCGTGCGGTGGTGGATCGGGATGCAATGGGGGAGATGAGCATCACCCTTGATTGTGACGTGCTGAATGCGGATGGAGGGACACGCTGTGCTTCTGTCACCGGCGCGTATGTTGCGCTCAGCCTTGCCTTCCACAAAATGGTAAAGGCTGGCGTACTGAAAGCGGTGCCGCTGCATGGTCAGGTGGCGGCGGTTTCCTGCGGCGTGGTGGGGGGGCAGCCTGTGCTGGACCTCGATTACATTGAAGATTCCGGGGCCGAGGCGGATTCCAACTTTGTGCTGACCGATGCGGGCGGCATCGTTGAAATTCAGGGAACGGCTGAAGGCGCTCCGTTCAGCGAGGCGGATTTCTCTGCGATGCTGGGTCTGGCACGTCAGGGAACGGCACAGCTTTTCACCATGCAGCGTGACGCCATTGTCGCGTTCCTGGCCAGATAATAACCGCCACGAGCAGGCTTGAGCGAGAGAGAGGGATCATGAGCGAGACCCGCAGACTGAACCGGAATGATACACTCATTCTTGCCACGCATAATGCCGGTAAGGTGCGGGAATTCGACAGCCTGCTGAAACCGTGGTCGATCACGCTGGTTTCCGCAGCTTCCCTCAATCTTCCGGAGCCGGAGGAAACCGCCAGCGATTTCGTTGGCAATGCCCGATTGAAAGCGCTGGCTGCGGCGCAGGTCTCGGGGCAGCCAGCGCTGGCGGATGACAGCGGTTTCTGCGTGGCCGCGCTGGAGGGCGATCCCGGTATTTTCTCCGCCCGCTGGGCCGGCCCGGAAAAGGATTTCGCCGCCGCCATGCAGCGGATTCACGATCTGGCTGGTGAGGATGAAGACCGGCGCGCCTGGTTCGTCTGCGTGCTCAGCCTCGCCTGGCCGGACGGGCATACGGACAGTTTTCTGGGCCGGGTTGATGGTGAAAGGGTCTGGCCACCGCGTGGCACACAGGGTTTCGGCTATGATCCGATGTTCATTCCCCGCGGCGGGAACCTGACCTATGGCGAGATCGCGCCTGCCGAAAAAGACGCCGCCAGCCATCGTGCCCGTGCGTTCGAGCAGTTTGCCGCTGCGTGTCTGCCTCTGGCAGAGTCCTGATAGGACGCAGACCGTAATTTTCTACAGCCTCAAAGGACAGGATCATGACCGAAGCCAATGGTCGCCGTGCTGATCATCCTATCGATGAACTTTTTCTGGAACGCTGGTCTCCCCGTGCTTTTACCGGGGAGACCATGCCCCATCACGAACTGCTGACCATTCTGGAAGCCGCCACCTGGGCACCCTCCGGCTATAATGCGCAGCCATGGCGGTTCATCTATGCCCATCGTGATACGCCGCATTTCGAGACGCTGCTGAAGCCGTTGATCCCGTTCAATCAGGGCTGGGCGAAAAATGCGTCGGTGCTGCTCTATGTGGTGTCGCACACCGTGCTGACGCCGCCGGGCAAGGATCAGCCTGTGCCGAATCACAGCCATTCTTTCGATGCCGGTGCGGCCTGGGCGCTCCTGGCCTTGCAGGCGCATCTCAAGGGCTGGGCGACACATGGCATGACCGGCGTGGATTTCGCTGCTGCCGCTGAGGCACTGAACGTTCCCGCGGATTACCGGATCGAAGCGGCGGTGGCGATCGGACGCCGGGCCGATCCCTCCGTGCTGGATGAGGCCGCGCGCGCGCGCGAGGTTCCCAACAGCCGCGAGCCGGTGCAGAGCAAAATCTTCGAAGGCACTTTTCGCTCCGCATGACGGTGGATGCGCCATCCCCCGATGACGGGACAACAGAACCGCTGGCATTGTATATTCACTGGCCGTTCTGCTTGTCCAAATGCCCGTATTGCGACTTCAACAGCCATGTGCGGGATGAGATTCCGCAGGCGCGTTTTGCCGCGGCGTTGCGGGCTGAACTGGCATGGGAGGCATCGCGGCTCGGGCGTCGTCCGCTCGCCTCGGTGTTTTTCGGCGGTGGCACGCCCAGCTTGATGGCACCGGAGACTGTCGCTGCTCTGATTGAAGAGGCCACCCGGTATTTTCCGCCATGCGATGATCTGGAAATCACACTGGAGGCCAATCCGACCAGTGTGGAGGCCGGACGTTTTCGTGCCTTCCGTCAGGCGGGTGTCAATCGCGTATCACTGGGGATTCAGAGCCTGCATGACGAGGCTCTGAAAGGGCTGGGACGGCAGCATGATGCCGGGCAGGCGATGGCTGCGCTGGAACTGGCCCATACGATTTTCCCCCGTCTGTCGTTCGATCTGATCTATGCCCGACCCGGCCAGACTGTGGCGGCGTGGCGACAGGAGTTGCGACAGGCTCTGTCGTTGGCGGGTGATCATCTGTCGCTCTACCAGCTCACCATCGAACCCGGTACAGCCTATGAAGCGTCTTTCCGCCGGGGGGAGATCATACTGCCTTCGGATGAACAGGCGGCAGAACTGTACGAGGTGACCGGAGAAGAAGCGGCACAGTTCGGCATGACGGCCTATGAAGTGTCGAACTATGCCAGATCAGGGGCGGAAAGCCGACATAATCTGGCTTACTGGCGCTATGCCGATTATGCGGGAATCGGGCCGGGGGCCCATGGGCGTGTGAGCCATTCCGGCAGCCTCTTCGCCACCAGACGGCATCGTGCACCGGAGCCATGGGCGGAACTGGTGGAGCGTCAGGGCCATGGTTCGACCCTTGAGGAAGAGGTCGAGCCACAGGAACGCGCACGGGAAATGCTGCTGATGGGGCTGCGGATCACGGATGGTATCGACGAAGCCCGTTTCCGGCAGCGCACCGGCCTGACGCTGGAACAGGCGGTGGATCAGGAGATTTTATCGCTGGCGCTGGACAATGCCTATCTCAGCCGCGAGCATGGCAACCTGAGGGCCTTGCCGGAGGGCAGAGTGCGGTTGAACGCGCTTTTGCAGGCCTTGGTGCTCTGACGCACATCACGGTCAGGTGGCAGTAGGAGGCAGGACGATACTCGCCTCCCCTTCAACCAGCATGCTGCCATCTTCGGCGGTCACAGACAGCGCATAGATCATGCCGCCCGGGCTGTTCAGCAGCATGCGGGCCGAGACATGGAGTGTGCCGAACCGTTCATCATCCAGCCGCGGCACATGCAGGGTCACGGCGCGTAGACCTGCCAGATAACCCGGCCTTGCCGCTGCCCCATCCAGCAAGGCTCCATGCAGGGCGGCAGCCTGAAGCGCATATTCGATGCCGCATACCGCACCGAGCCGTCCGCCTTCCCGCAACGGATTATCCGGCAGAAGATGGGATTGAGACAGGCAGCTTATGGTACTGTCATCCCACGCCACGACACATTGCAACAGGCACATGCTGCCCTGATGCGGAATCAGTGCAGCAATGGCAGCGGGGCTGTCAGGATTGTTGCGTGTTACGGTCATGACAGGCGTATACGCACATGACCGGATAAAAGAGGGGCATGAGCTTCCCCGTGATTACCCCCAGCCAGAAGGCTGAGCAGGCGCAGGGATCGGGCCGCCGGATTCATCTCCGCCAATGCGGCGAGGGCGGGAAGATCGGGAGCGATCAGAGCGGGATCGGCCTCTCCGGCACTGAAATCGACCGACAAACGGCCTGCATCGTCGCCTTGCCCGGCCTCCTGATCCGGGGTCAGTACGAAAGCGGCAGCGAAGGCGCATTCCGTCCGCCGCTTTTCCGCCAGAGGCGAGGCAAGGGGGGCATCATAGAGACAGAGCAGAACAGGCTCTTTTTCTATCCCGGCCTCTACCACCGCCTTGAGCAGTCCCGCACCAAAAGTATGATCGTGGCAGCCGATGCAGTTGGCGGGGGCGCTGGCACCATGGGCGATGGTCCAGTATCCGGCGGGCGCATTGTGAACCGAATTGTGAAACTGTGTCGGTGACAGCTGCACATCCGAGGCATTTTCGGTGGTCGTCAGTGTTTCCAGAATCCCGTGCAGCAACATGCCGTCGCCATTGCCGCTGGCAAAGATGCTGCGCAATGTCTGTGGTTGAAGGCCGCTCTGTGCGACGGCCTGTTCGGCTGCATACAGGGCGAGACGTGCCACCATGCCGGTCCGGCGACGCTCATTGGGTGACAGGATGGAGGGTGGCGGCGGTGGTTCCTGACTGGAGAGGTCCAGGGGAGTTTTGCCGGTCAGCACGCCCTGACTCTGCTCCCAGCCCGGCAGACCCGGTCCCCAGATGGCAACACCCGCGATCCGTACGGAGGGGGGAGAGGACATGGATGGCATGATCAGGGCTGTCCTACCAGCAGGCTGCAATTGATACCGCCGAAGCCGAATGCGTTGATCAGAATACGGCGGGGTGAGGCGACCAGATTCTCGGTCAGCAGCCGGGCAGTAAACGTGGGATCGATCTGTGACACGTTGATGTTGCCCGGTAGAAAACCGTGTTTCAGCGACAGCATGGCCAGTGCCACACCCACCATGCCCGCCGTCCCCAGCGTGTGACCCATCCAGCCTTTGGAGGAGCCGCAGGGCGTCTGCGTGCCGAATATCTCGGTGATGGCACGGTCCTCCATCGCATCGTTCTGCCTTGTGCCGGTGCCATGGAGCGCCACGAAATCAATGGCATCCGGAGAAAGTCCGGCACTGCGCAACGCACCACGCATTGCATCCGTGGCCCCCCGTCCTTCCGGATGAGGTGCGGACATATGATGACCGTCACTGCTGGCGCCATGACCCAGTAGCATGGCGGGGGCTTCGTCGCGTTCCAGCAGGGCGAACCCGGCAGCCTCGCCGATGGAAATACCGCGCCGTCCGGCATCGCCGGGCTGGGTGGCATCGGGGGAAATCAGTTCCAGCGCCGCGAAGCCGCGCAGGGTCATCCGGCACAGCGTATCTGCACCCCCCACCACCGCGGCATCGCACAACCCGCTGGCAATCAGTTGCTGGGCATCGGCAAAAGCCTTGGCGGCAGAGGCGCAGGCAGTCGAAATCACGAAAGCCGGGCCCTCCAGCTGCAACCGCGCCTGCACGAAGCGGGCAAGTGCAAACAGATCGTGTGTGTTTTCGACATCCAGATCATCGGGGAGTTTTTCTCCCGGCGCGCGGCAGCGATAGGCTTCCTCGCTGGTCAGGATGCCCGATGTGCTGGTGCCAAGCACGACGGCGATCCGCTCCGCGCCATAACGGGCACGCGCGCGGGCGACATGGTCCGAAAATCCGTCACTGTGCAGGGCCATATCGGCCAGACGGTGGTTGCGGCAGTCGAACCGGGCCAATGCGGATGGAAGGCTGTATTCCTCCAGCCCCTCCACACGTCCGATCCATCCCTCGGTGATGCCGAACATGTCACAGCGTCGTAATCCGCTCTGTCTGGTAAGCAGAGCCTGCAAGGTCGTTTGTTCGTCCCGCCCGATCGCGCTGACAAGGCTGGTTGCGGTAATCCCGAGCGGTTGCATCGTGGCTGTGTCATCCATTCGCGGACGGGGGGGAAATGGCAGGTGAACCCGTATCTTGCGGACGGGCCATGAAGAAGGCCAGCACAAGTGCGCAGAAAGTGCCACTGGCGACGGTCAGGCCGATACTGGCCAGCAGCGGAGTCTGGCATGTGGCCAGAAGTCCGAAGCTCAGCAAGGTCATGCCGTTGCAGACCAGCAGGGTACGGAGGGTGCGCACACGCTCCTCCAGATCCAGCGGGACTCCATTGTCTCCCCGTCGCGTCAGGAACAGCGCATAATCCAGAGAGATGCCGATCATGAGCTGAATGGCTGTTACGTGGAACAGAGAGATCGAGACCCCGGCAAGTTTCAGCAGTGCCAGAGTGACGCAGAGAGCCGCGCCGATCGGGATCAGAACGGCCAGCAACCGTTTCGGTTGCCGCAACCCGGCCGCCAGAGCGAACAGCGCCAGCAAGGCGCCTGCGCCAAGCCAGCGAAAGGCCTGACCCGTAAAGCGGTTCACCAGCCCGTTGGTGGCTTCCCGGATATCGATGACTTGTGCCGGCCCTGTGCCGGACTGGTCCAGCAGGCTCTGGAACGTATCCGCGTCAGTCAGACCGGTCAGAGAGGCGATACCATACCAGCTGCCACCGCGCTGAAACAGCATGGGAGCCAGACGTGCCCGCAACAGGGGGCTGGGTAAGGCGTGCAGGGGGGAAGCCATCCGCTGCTGCTGCGCATTTTTCAAAAACGGATCGAAGGCTCCGTTTGCGAAGGGCAGGCCTGCCATGGCAGCCATGACCCGGTCATGCAGCTCTGGCGCGGGTGGAAGAGCGGCCTGATGTTGGCGCTGGCTCGCTTCACTGGGAAGCAGATCGGCAGGACCGAGCGAGGAGGTGATCAGGCCGCGCTGTCGCATCTGGTGCAGAAACGGGGTCAGACGCTCGGCATGGCGTAGAACATCTTCCTGGCTGGTGCCGCTGAATACCAGCAGGACGCTGGCATCCGGTGCGCCGATCTGGCGGCGCAGGGTTTCATCCAGCGTCATCTGGCTCGCCGGTACCGGACTCAGATGAGCCAGATCGCGTTCCAGCGGCGGCAAACCGGTGATGACCAGATAGGCAATGGCGAGAACGGGAACCAGGAGTGCCAGAGGCCGAAAACGGTGCAGCCGCTCCAGCCTGATCATCCATGCAGGCGCAGCGCTGTTCCGCCCGGGCGTCTTCAGCAGGGCAGGTGCCAGATCGGCCGAGCGGACGACAGGGGGCAGCACGAGGAAAGTGGCCAGTCCTGCCCCCAGCAGCCCCATCACCGAAAACAATCCCAGCTGCGCCAGAGCGGGGAAGCTGGAAAAGACCATCCCGATCAGCCCCAGCGAGGCTGCGATCATGGTCAGGCCCAGCGTCATGCCGATTCTCCGCCGTGTTGCACGTACAGGCTCGCCGGGACGACGGTGGCCGATCCACAGCACCGGATAATCCAGTGTGACACCCAGCATGGTGAGGCCGAAACCCAGCGTGACACCATGCACGCTGCCGTTCCAGAGCTGGATCGTGACCGCTGCCAGCGCAATCCCGAGCATGGGTGGAATCAGCATGGCCACCAGTACGGCAGGTGAGCGGAAGCGCCATAGCAGAAGGCCCAGAATCAGCACGCCGGAAAGAATGGCGATGCGGTGAATATCGGCCTTGACGATGCTGGAAGCCTGTTCTGCAAAAATCGCCGGGCCGGTCAGATGCAGGGAAAAGGCGTCCTGATCGGTTGGACTGACGGTACGACGGGCTTCTTCAAAGGAAGAGCGCAACAGGGAGAGGGCAACCTGTTGTTCCTCGATGCTCGAACCGGCATGAAGCCGGGTCAGCAGAAGGGCACGTGGTTGCTGATCCGGTTGTTCCGGCGCAAACCACACGCCATCCACTGTGCGTGGACCGCTGAACCCGCCTTCCAGCCATTGTGCGGCTATCGCGCCGAATGCACCGGTCGGATCGGCAAAACCATAGCGGGCTACGACCGGTGAGGCCGCTCCTGACAAACCGGTCAGCAAGGCCTCGAAATGATGATGCAGGGCGTCGGTGGTAAATTGCTCCGGCGTGACGGCGTCAGAGAGAAGATAGCGGTCCGCAAAAAGCTTTTCCGCTTCCTGATCCATGCCCGCACTGCTGTTCATGACGAGGCTGAACAGGCTGTGTCCTCGCAAGCGTGCAGCCATGCTCTGGCTGATTTTTACGAGAGCAGGCGTGGAGGGGCCGTCTATTCCGGCCAGAAGCAGGGTGGCTGCCTCTCCCTCCCGCACTTCCCGTAACAGGAAGCGGGACGCAGGGTCTGTACCGGGAGGCAGGAAATCGGTGATGTCGGTGCGGATACGGATCTGTGTCAGCACCAGACCCAGACAGACAGCGCAGAGAAGAAAAACGGCCAGAAGTCGTTTCATGGAACTGCGCGTGTCACGAGAGCAAATAATCCTGTTGCCGCATAGTCTTTGGTAGGAGCGGATGCTTCGTCCGGTCAAGCCGGACGAAGACAACGCACAGGATCGGTCAGTAGACCAAAGGCAGAGTCACGATGTTGTGACATGCCCGGCAAGATCCTCACCGGCTTCTACAGGACCGAATTCGCCATTCAGGGCCGCTGTCAGCTGGTTCTTGTCCAGCTTGCCTTCCCATCGCGCAACAACGATTGCAGCGACGGCATTACCGATCAGGTTGGTAAGCGCTCGGCATTCCGACATGAAACGGTCTACGCCGAAAATCAGCCCGATTCCTGCAACGGGAATGCTGGGAATCACTGACAGGGTGGCAGCCAGAGTGACGAACCCGGCCCCGGTTACTCCGGCAGCGCCTTTGGAACTGAGCATGGCAACGGCCAGTAACAGGGCCTGATCACCCCATGACAGCGGAATGTTCAGGGCCTGTGCAATGAACAGCGCTGCAATGGTCATATAGATGTTGGTACCATCAAGATTGAAAGAATATCCAGTCGGAATCACCAGACCGACCACGGTTTTCTCGCAGCCTGCGGCCTCCATCTTGGCCATAAGTCCGGGCAGAGCAGGTTCGGAGGAGCTGGTGCCGAGAACGAGAAGAAGCTCTTCCTTGATGTAGCGAATCAGCTTGAGGATGGAAAATCCGTTATATCGTGCGACACTCCCCAGTACGATCAGCACGAACAGGATGGCGGTGATGTAGAATGTTCCCACCAGCATCGCCAGATTGAGGATGGATCGGATGCCGAATGTGCCAACCGTGTAGGCCATGGCTCCGAATGCACCGAGCGGTGCTGCGCGCATCAGGATGGCGACCAGCCTGAAGATACTGGCAGAAAGCGATTCCAGAACTTTCAGCAGGGGAGTACCTGCTTCACCGACCGATGCCAGTGCAATCCCGAACAGAACGGAAAAAAACAGCACTTGAAGGATGTCGCCGCTTGCAAGCGCGCTGACAGGTGTGGCCGGAATGATGTTCAGCAGAAAGCCGATCAGGCTGGTATCGTGCGCTCTTTGCACATAGGTCTGCACAAGTGAGGATGAAAGCTTGGCCGGATCAGCATGCATGCTGGCACCAGGCTGCACGATGTTGACAACGACCAGACCGACGACCAATGCAAGCGTTGAAAAGCACAGAAAGTAGATCATCGCCTTGCCGATGACCCGGCCAACGGTTTTCATGTCGCGCATGCCGGCAATGCCGGTCACAACCGTCAGAAAAATCACCGGTGCGATGATCATCTTGACCAGCTTGATGAAAGCATCACCCAGCGGTCCAAAAGATTTCGCAACATCCGGAGCGAAATAACCCAGCAGGATACTGAGAGCCATGGCAATCAGTACCTGTACATACAGATGCTGATACCATTTATGTGGTCGGCGAGGCTGTGGTACCTGTGAAACCGGGGCCATGGCCATTGTCTTGTATTCCCCCTTTGTCCCGCATCAGGTTGCGGGTTATAAGGGTGCCATATGCCTTTTTCGTTTCGTTATAAAGTCATAATCCAGGACCAGTCCGGATTGATGCAGTAAAGTCTGTCAGCAAAAAAGATTAATCGGGTGTGATCTGCATGATACTGCGATCCCCATTGGCCTGCACGGTATCGGTCTGGCGCAGTTTGTTACCGATGCCATCCATACGGACGATGCTCACAAATCCCGAAATATGACCGTCGATCGGTTTCAGGATAAGACGCCATGCATCACCTCCCAATGATTCATAGGCAATCTGGTAATGCTTTTCCAGCGTTGCCAGATTGCCGGAAAGCGCACCGCGGACAGTATCCACCAAGGCGCCAAGTGCAGGCTGGGTGGTCAGATCAATAGTGTGAGGTGGTTCGGGCGGATGGATCAGAACCAGCGTATCCCCTGTCACACGCAGCGTCTCTGGGGAGGGAGAGATAATCGTTTTCTCCAGCCGGTCAGGCCGTTGATAGAATAGGCTTCCTTCCGAAATAATCGGTTTGGTCAGTTGGGAAAGCGTCTTTTCTTCCCTGAAATGTGCATGGGATGTCTCGACCTGCGCCAGCCGGGCCATCAACTGATGCAGCGGATCAGATGGCTGGCTGGCGGGGGGAGGGGAAGCGGGTTTCAGGTCTGCGGCTATCGCCTGAAAGGCTGGAACGCTGCCCAATAGGGACAACGCAATCAGGCTGGCAATCCGGCTGATTGAGAGTGTTTTCACCAGTGCCTTCATCCGTGTGCCAGAAATCATAGAAATTGAACCAGTTGTAAGGATAGGCCCGCGCATGGTGTTCCAGCCGGGCGGTGAAAGCCTGCAGCCATTCCTGCACGGCACCGAGACGATTCTGTCTGGGCAAGGTGATGCGGTCGGCGAAGGGTTCGATGATGATGGTATAGTGGCGTGGCCCGGTCTTCAGCCCGAAACACAGCAGGACTGGCGCTGCCGTAACGGCGGCCAACAGAAGCGGGCCTGCCGGAAAATGGGCGGTCTTGCCGAGGAAGGGCACACCGAGCATGCGTTGCGGCATGTGGGAACGGTCGGCCAGCAGCCCGATCAGTTCTCCCCGGCCAAGCGCTTCCTGCACGTCCAGTGCCGTACTGGCCCGCCCGATATCGATAATGTCCCGCGTAGCCTGAGGATTGAGACTGTCCAGTGCAGCCGACAGACCGCCCGTATGCTCCCGCCACATCAGCGGCCTGACCCGAACCGGGCAGTTTTCCAGCGTAATCAGTGCGCGCAGGCTTTCAAAGCTGCCAAGATGGGCACCAAATAACAATGCACCCTGACCGGTTCTGGCATGATGGTGCAGAAGATCCAGACCATGCACAGTAATTTTGTAGCTGCTGATCCGGCCGGACAGCAAAAAAACGCGGTCCAGAATCACGGAGGCAAAGCAGTAGAAATGCCGATACAGATCGCGCAAGGTCGCGGGCCGGTTGAGCGCTCGCTGTAAAAACTCTCTGCTGGCGTGACGTGCCCCTGTGCGGGTGATCAGATACCATCCTGCTACCACAGGCATGATCAGGAATCTGATCAGCCAGTCCACTCGCAAGGTCAGACGGATCAGGAGCGCAGGCAGAAATTGTCCACCGCCTTCCTTCACTCTGGTCCAGTAAATGCTCATCGATTCAGTGGATCGTGCTGGCAGGTGAAGCCATGAGTGCTTCACGTGAAACAATCCACAAGGACGTCATCCTGCCAGCAAGGCCGATCTGGAGGTGGCGGGGAAAAAGGTTAGACATGACCCATCCCCTCCTGCGGGGGCGTCGGGTGCATGGCCTGGACCCTGGCCTTCAGTGATACTCCGCTTTCGGTTGAGAGGATGATGGTGCTCTCTCCGTTCGTGGCTGCTTGAGTGGAGATATCGACTCTATCCCCCGGCAGAACGGGCATGGAAAAACGGGCGGAGGCGATATGAACCGGAGCCTGATCCATTTTCAGGAATCGCAGGGCGTGATCCAGCAGCAGAACACCCGGCAGCAATGGCCTGCCCGGAAAATGCCCGGCCAAAGCAGGATGATCCCGTGTGACCTCAAAACTGGGCTGAGGTGGGATGGCAGCATGCTGATCGTCTGTAACACCGTCATTCATGCCGTGATCTTTAAAAAGCAATTGTGTTCATACGATGGAGCATGTCCTCTATCGCGTTGCGCGGCAGTTTACCAAGCGCATTACGAGGCAATGCCTCGACTTTAACCACGCGGCGCGGCAGGAAGGCAGGGTCGATCCGGGCACGGAGCCCCTCCATAATAGTGGTAACCGAACAGCCTGGCGCAACCACCAACGCGATCAGCTTTGCTTCCGGATTGTTCGCGTCGTCTGCTTTGTGGAAGGGGAGATAGAAAGTGCCATCTTCTACCCCCGGAAGCTCCGACAGAATATGGCTCAGCCCGGCCAGAGAGGCGCGCTTGCCACCGCGTTTGATCATATCTGCCTGACGGCCGAGCAACCGGAAGGAGCGGTCCGGCAGAAGGGCAACAATATCCGCAAGCCTTGTATCCGGGCAGAAAGGAGCCTGCGCAACGGGCTGATCAATTTCGATCCCGTCCTGACCAGCCCCACTCCCGCCGGCGGCTTCAAGGCTTACCCCATCCAGTAGATGCCACTTGTCTTCAGCAACCGTCCGGCGGGTGGCGAATGAGCCGATTTCGGTAGCGCCGTAGATTTCATGCACCTCTGTGCCAAAACGTGCCTCAAACCCGGAGGCCAGGGGCGGGGACAGGGGGGCGGTGGCTGAAATGGTGCGCAACAAAGGCGGCGCTGGCAGAGCCGCATCCTGCATCGCCCGCATATGCAGCGGTGTGCATACCAGCATACGCGGGGCCGGAATCCGTTCCAGCGCATGGGTTATATCGGCCGGATAAAAAGCCGGGCCACACCATATCGCCGCTTTGGTATGCAGGGGCAGCAGGATGGACAGCTCAAACCCGTACATATGCTGGGAAGGAACAGGCGCCACGATGTGGCAAGGCGCGTCAGTTTCTGTCGGCAGGGCAAAGCGAGTGCCGATGGCCCTGCTGCGCTCCACCAGAGCGCGCCATCGTTTGGTATGGGCCACCGGGTTGCCTGTTGATCCGGAGGTGAAAGCAATGGCGGCAATCCGGTCATCGGGAATGTCGTGGGGCGGGCGGCTCCAGACGGAAGCACCGCTCATGTCCCATATCACGAAAGTCCATCCCTGTTGCCGTGCAAGATCAATGAGGTCGGTATCTGATGATGACAGCAGCAGGGCTGTTCCCGGATAGGACTGAATCAGGTGTTCAAGCCCGTGCAGGGTGCGCTCGGCCGTCATCAGCGCAGGAATGCCCATAATCTGTGCAGCCGCAAAACCTGTGGCGACCGCCAGCCGATTCCTGGAGGGCAGGGCCAGAAACCGGCATGCCGGTAACTGCCGTGTCAGCAGATCGGCTTCTCCCAGAAACATTGCGACTGTGATCGCCCCATTCGGGACGGCCCCATCCGGCGTCAGAAAAAGCGTCTCGTGAGGCTGCCGGTCGGTCAGAGCCGTGCTGGCCGGTGCGCGCCGGGTTACCGATAGAGCATGAGTCGTAAGCAAAATATATCCTGACAGGAAGAAGCATAAAACACGACCGGAGCCGTCCGGTTAAATATCAGGTCAGGCCGGAGAGTAACATTTGATTTTTTGTCATTCTTAATCTTTCATTCCCGGTCAAACAGATATTTCATGATCCCATCATGAATGCTACGGGCGAGGCGTGATACGTTCGAAAGCCAACAGGCTGCTTCCGGCTCGTTCCTTGACCGCTCTGATTCTTGGCAGACCGGATCATCCCGTCACGTTCAGTGTCGATCTGGAAGATCATGGGGGTGGGCTGGATCGCCTTGCAGGGAATGCAAGCCGTCTGCTTGATTGGCTGGCATCCAACCATGTGCGGGCAACGATTTTCACCGTGGGGGAGTTGGGACGCACCGCCCCGGCGATCATCCGGCGCTTTGCTGAAGCAGGTCACGAAATCGCTTGCCATGGAGAGGTGCATGAGCGGCTGGAACAGCTATCCCCGGCGCAATTGCGCACAGGCCTGATCGCGGCGCGTCAGCGGCTGAGCGATCTTTCCGGCCAGTCTGTCGAGGGTTTTCGTGCGCCCGAATTCTCCTTGACGCCGCTGACGCCATGGGTACCGAATGTTCTGGCAGAGGCCGGGTATCTCTGGTCCTCCTCTGTCATGCCGACCCGGCTGAGGGGAGGGAAGGCCCCGATTGGCTGGGCCGGACTGCCGGCTCGGCCATTTCTATGGCCCTCCGGCGTGCTGGAAATCCCGGTCCCGCTGCTTCGCATTGGCCCTTTCCATGTGCCTTTCATGGGGGGGATGTGGCTGCGTTATCTGCCTTTGCCCTTGCTGCGTCTGGCTGTAAAGCGGATGGGGGGGCAGCCGTCATGGGCCTACTGTCACCCTTACGACATTGATACCAAAGAAAAATTTTCACTTTTACCTGGCCGTTCCTGTGTAGCCAGTATGGCGATGTGGGCCAATCGTGGTCGTATGGTCGAAAGAATGACGATTCTGGCAGCCAATCCTGCTCCCTGTTTTGGGGAAAGGGTGCCGCTCTGGCGGCAACAGGCCGTCACGATACAGAAACAATAGGCGGGTGGGCCAATGTCGGCTGGTTGTGGCCAGCGGAAATCAGGCTGTTTTTCAAGGAAAACGGGGCAGCATCCCGGAATTGAGATTGCGTTGATGCTGCGAATGCAGTAACTGCCCCTTTCTTGCGAATAATTCGCAACCGGAGAGACCGATGAGCATTCGTAGCAATCGGCTGGCAAGTGTGCATGGCGCGCTGACGGCTGTGTTTCTGACAGCGACGTCTTTTTCGCTGGGGGCTGGTATTTTTTGGCCGGGCATTGTCTCCGCCCAGACGGCTTCATCACAAACTGCTCCGGCACCAGCATCAGCACCGGCGGCGCCCGCTCCGGTTGGAACGTCGGCAGGAAGCTTCGCACCTACACCGGATGCGGCGTCTACCGCTGCTCCGAAAATCACCGAGGCTGCTGTGGATGCCGATCTGCCGCATGATTTATCGGTTCAGGCGATGTTCCATAATGCCGATCTGGTCGTGAAAGCGGTGATGCTGGGTCTGGTTGCGGCCTCCATCCTGACCTGGACCATTCTGCTGGCGAAGGGGATCGAGATTGCCGGTGCCCGCCGCTCCCTGCGTCGTGATCTGAGCGAGGCCATGGCTGAGCGTTCTCTGGCTACTCTTCAGGCCCGCCAGCATGGGCGCGGTATGAGTCCGGGCGTGGCTATGGTCAATGCGGCGGCAGAGGAAATCATCGCCTCAGGTGATCGGACCGGTGGCATTCAGGAGCGTGTCGTCTCCCGCCTGCGCCGTCTGGAGGCCGCTTATGGCCGCCGTATCGGGCGTGGTACCGGCTTTCTGGCGACCATTGGCGCGACCTCTCCCTTTATCGGTCTGTTCGGAACGGTGTGGGGCATCATGAACAGCTTCATCGGTATTTCCCAGTCCCATACCACCAATCTGGCGGTGGTGGCCCCCGGCATTGCGGAAGCGCTTCTGGCGACCGCCACTGGTCTGGTGGCGGCCATTCCCGCGGTGGTCATCTATAACAGCTTTGCCCGTATCACCGGTGGCTATCGCGCGCAGCTGACCGATCTGACGGCGGCGGTCACCCGCATTGTCTCCAGGGATCTGGATGGCCAGCGTTCCCTGCGCCACGCCGCCGAGTAATCTGTTTCAAGCGATCCTGACGGAGTAACCATCATGGCGATGGGTGTGGGCGATCTGGAGACCGCAGGCGGCGATGATCTGGCCGAGGCGCATGAAATCAATGTGACGCCCTTTATTGATGTGATGCTGGTGCTGCTGATCATTTTCATGGTCGCGGCCCCGCTGGCGACGGTGGATGTGGCGGTTGATCTTCCATCCTCGACCTCCAAAATCCAGAAGCGACCGGAAAAGCCGGTTTTTGTCAGCCTGAAGGCAGACAAGACCCTGGCCGTGGGTGAGGAAGCGGTGCCTGAAGCCATGCTGGGTCAGGCGGTTGCACAGATGACGCACGGTGATAAGGAACAGAGGATTTTTCTTCGCGCCGATAAGACGGTGCCTTATGAGGCGCTGATGAAGGTGATGGATTCCCTGCGGGCAGCGGGATACCTGAAAATCGGTCTGGTGACTCTGGATGCGGCGGTGAACTGATGGTGTCTGCCGCAACACCTGACCGGACTGTACAGACCATCCGTCCGGTCGTCCCGCAGCCCCTATTCCCCGGCCTGGCCGGGTTGACCCTTGGTCCGAGCGGCTTGCCGGAGTCCGGAACCCGTGCGCTGCTGCGCTATTCGGGGGCCTGTCTGGTGATTTTGGGGCTGCATGCGGCCTTGTTCGCCTATGTCAGCCAGCTTCATCCTGTGCCGATCGGCGACAGCAATGATTCTCCTCCGGCGGTCATGATTGATCTGCCTCCTGCTGCACCCACGCCATCGGCCCCCCCTCCTGACGATATGACCCGCCCTCAACTGCCGCCGCAGCCAGAGGTGCAGCCGCTTCAGGAAACCCAAAAACTCCCCGAAATTCCCCCTTCTCCGGCACCCTCGCCGGAAGCGGTGTTGCCGCCTCCGCCTAAAGCCCCGCCGGTTCCGCAGCATCCAAAACTGAAGCCGGTGCAGCCGCCAAAGCCAAAGCCGGTTCAGAAACCGGCTGAGCATGTCGAAGAAAACCCCAGGGATGCTCCGCCTGCTCCGGCGGCACCGCCCTCTCCGGATGCTGCGCAGGCTGCTTCAGCCGCGCGTCAGGCACAGGCGTCATGGTACGGAAGGGTGGCCGGGCATCTGCTGCGCTTCAAGCGGTACCCCCGTATGGCCGAGCTTCGGCATGAGGAAGGCGTGGTCAAGGTCCGCTTTTCTGTGGATGAGGCTGGCCATGTGACGGGCTTTACCATCCTGACCTCTTCCGGCCATGAACTGCTGGATGAGGGTGCGCGGGAATGGATCGACCGTGCACAGCCGCTGCCGCCGCCGCCGCAGGAGATAAGCCATGGTCGCCCGATGGTGCTCAGTGTTCCACTCAGCTTTACGATTGCTGATCGCTGATCATCTTCGTCGGTGATGAATGCAGCAAAGGCCGCCATTCCGGGCGGCCTTTGCTTTTTGGGGCTGTCCAGAGAGGTGCATCATCCTGTGTCCGCCTCAAAAGTAATATCGCAAATAAGAATTACTTGCAATTAAACCATCGAATCGTCTACCACCGGGAAAGAGGGACGGACCAGCCGGCCGTCCCCCCGATCGGGCGGTTTCTTCCAACCCCTGCGGTAACGGGCGGAGCGGTGGATATGGATCATGGTTTTGCAGAAGGATGGTTTCCTGCCCCCTCACTGGCTTTGGGGTCGCAGGAAAGAAGCATTCTGACGGCCTTGCGTATGGCGATCAGGGCGGTGGGTGATATCGGGTTTGCGATGGGCGATCCACCCTCCACGCTTGGATCGCAGACGCAGGAGAACACGCTGTATGTGCGGGGAATCCTGTCCGGACTGGCGGATATCAACTGTGCCCTGCAACAGACCGGTTATCGCGGCTGGCAGATGGAACCTCCCGGATCGCTGGGAATGACGCGCGATGAGCGTCGATTTCTGCGGGCGGTGAAAGTGGCCGGGACCGGGGACAGGCGGCTGCTGGATAATTACCTGTTCAAGCTGGCCCTGGACCGGACATTGCGGATGAAACTGGCGCTGATCATCCAAAGCATTGCAGCCTGGGGACAAGGCATGCCGGATGGATCGTCACAGACCGCATCAAGCCCCGGCACGGCTGCTTCCCACCCAACCTGTCCAAATCTGCCCATTCCCAACCCAACCCGGAGTCACGGAATTCTTCCGGCCCCTGCGCTGGCGGCGCTGCGGGCACGGGGATGTTCGCCGGATGATCTCATCATTGACTGGATCAGTGAACAAGCGTGAAAGGACTTAGGCTCATGCGGCCTGACAAACAGGATGAACAGGCCGTCGAGGCTGGGGCGGAGGAGCATTCGCCAGGACCCGGTAAGGGCGGGCAGGTCTGCGGTCGGCTGGCACAGATGGACCCCGCGCTCAGGGCCGGTCACGAATTGCCGATGGTCGAACACGCCCTGTTATGGACCATGCGCGCCTGGGCCATTGGCGTCTCACGCCGGGTCGATACCTCTGCGGCGATTCAGGAGGTTTATCAGCGGCTCGGAATCCCGGCGGCGGCGGTATATCTGGATGGTTTCATGTGGGCGCTGTGCCGTGGCGCCAGCCGTCAGCTTGATGTCAACTGCGTCTGTCAGACCGTTGTCAGTCAGGATGAGGCGCTGCTGCTGGACGTACTGGCGCTGGCACAGGAACAGCGGTACGAGGCCATGACCGTGCTGTCCGGCATGACGAAACCGGAGGCGGCTATAGCCGGATGTGAGAATGCCGGGCAGCTGATGCATTTGCTCAATACGGCCGGGCATGTGATGTCCCGCGCCAGTGCGGCCCTGCGGCGGCATGCGTTTGGAACAATGGAGGAAGGCATGTCTACCGCCCTGCATTGAGGGCCTGCATTGAGGGGTGGAAAGGCGACAGCCACCGAAAAGGCCGTCGAACCCATGTTCGGCGGCCTTTTATGTGTTCTCGGCCACAGGTGCAGAGGGACTGTCAGGCTTCCCGGTAAGACAGCAGCATTAACCCGATCAGGACGAAGCAGACCGGCCAGATCCATCCGGCAATCCTGGCGGTTCGGCCATCGGCCCTGATCTCCAGCCAGCGAGACCATCCTGCCAGCACCCCTGTCAGGGCCAGCGGAGTATGGGTCAGCTCGATCAGCAGCTGTTCCTTGACATTGGCAATGGCGTGATTATGGGTCAGCAGTAATGCACTGCCGACTGCCGTCAGCAGTGGAAACACCAATGCAGCGCGGGAATGCTCCATCCCGCCAACCCTCACGCGCCATTCGAACAGGCCGAACACCACAATCAGGACCACGAACAGCCTGTGTTGCAGTACCTCCACATCGCGGAGGGAAGCGAAAAATCCTTCCTGCCCCAGCGGCCACACTTCAGGATCGGAACGCACCAGCAGAAATCCGGCCATCAGCAGGAAAATCAGCGGCCAGTGACGGGCCATCCGTAATCCTGCACGGTTGAGCAGGGCCAGCACGCCGATGGCCGCCACGAAAATACCGGCCCAGTGATGATTATATTCGCTCCAGGCGATATCGGCGGCATTACGCGGCGGCAGATCGCCGGAACCCGGTTCGAAAGCGAGTTGGGGATTGGTATGGGCTGTGGCGGCTTCCGTATCCAGCTGTTGCTGTTTTTCGATCAGGGCAAGCCGGTCATGATCCGGGGAGATCAGGCGTGGCCAGACCGGACGGTTGCGTTCGGCGATTTCATGCAGCGTTGCCCGATCCTGCGTCAGATCGATGGCGGGGGGCACGGAGGTCAGAGAGGCCGCGGCAAAAAACAACGTGAAGCCGATGCCTATTTCCGCTTCGGCAAACCGTTTCATACGGAGCACGGGCGTCGCAGGATCACGCTTCAGCCGCTCGGTGATTTTCAGATTGCCATAGCCAAGCGCCAGCAACATCAGCAGCATGACGATCTTGGCTCCGACCATGACACCATAGGCCGTGCCGTAAAATCCCTGCCATGAGCCGATATAATACCATGCCATGATGATGCCGGAGATGAGAATAAAAGCCACGCCCGCCATGGAAAGGCGCGAAAACCGGGGGCCGACGGCTTGCAATGCGCTCACATCGCTGATGCGGGCGAGCGCGGCTACAAAGCACGGGATGCCCCCTACCCAGATTGCGGCCCCTAACTGATGCAATCCTTCAATAACCAGCAGCAGGATGCTGTTATCGATCCGTGCCGCGGCATGGGTGGTCATGGTGGCGGCCCCAAGTTCGACGGCACCCGCCAGCAGCAATGGCAACAGCGGTGCACGCAACTCTCCCCCTGCCAGCAGCACGGCTATGGTGAAAGCGGCAGCGATCTTGATCAGCCCCGATACGGCGAAACCGGCCCCCAGAATACCGCTGATCGGCAGATCAACGGTACTGGAAATGACGGAGATCTGAAGGCCGATGGCGGCGGTCTCCGTTACCATCAGGCCGAGCGCGGACCAGAAAGCGATCCGGGTGCTGTCCCGGATGACATCAGGCCCGACGGTTCCCATCCGTGAAGACAGTGGGCGGGCCAGCAGAGCCAGAAACAGAATGGCCCCCAGCATCATCGATTGGGCGACGATGGTCAGCCCATGAATGATGACGCTGAGATAGCCGAAAACATCAACAAGAAGGGACACTGATATGGTCGCGGATAATCAGGGAGCGCTTTTTGAGACAGTCAGTGGCACATCACCGCGCGTGATATGGCCATCCACGGCCAGAACCTGCCAATGCAGCACATAGGCTCCGGGCTGATCGAGCACAGCGGTGACGTCGAGAATATCGGGCTGTCCGTCCGGTGCGATGGTCAGCACGGTCTTGTGTTTGTCCGGGCTTGAAAGTGAAATACGCGAGCGCTTCTTGTCGAGCCGGCTGTTGAAATGAAGTTTGATAGCCTGGCTGCCAGGCTGAACGGTGCTGCTGGCGGCGGGCGTGCTGTCGAGCAGGATGGCATGGGCTGAAGCGGTTTGCGGCATCAGGGCGGCCAGAGCAGCCAGCATGATCGCGAAAAAGGCAGCGCAGGTCGAGCGGAATACGGTCAAGTCAGACTCTCCGATAAGATTCAATGCCCGGCAAATGAACAAAGAGCGTGCTGCCGGCGTGACGGGACTGCTATCCGCCCGGGAGCAGAGAGAGAGCCGGCGGACAAGGGGTTTAAAGAGGTGCACCGCTGCTGTCGATCACCACCATATATTTGCCGGCGATGGGGGTCGGGGTCCGGTCCGGGCGGAGCAGGGCGCGGAAACTGATGTCATAGGCTGCGGTCTGTTCATAATCGGCATCCAGCAAGCCGTGCCGATCCAGAAACAGGTTGAGCGCGGCGGGCAGCCTGACGCATCCTTGTGAAGCCTGCCGTCCGATCCGGCTTTCCAGTACTGCGGGGTCGGTGGCATGCATCAGCAACCGGATATCGCCCCTTTCGCCATCGGCCCGCCAGCCTTTGCGGGCATTCTGCCAGCCGAAATCCCATACCCGCATGCCTTTTACCCCCAGACCGCGGATATGGTTTTCATTATACGTACCTTGTGCCCGGTAATCCAGAATGCCTGTGCTGTGGGGGAAAACGCCGATCGGGGTCAGATAATGGTCTTTGCGTCCCGGCTGGCCAGTCGAAACATGGGCCTTTCCCAGAATCATCCAGCCGGCAGGATCTCCGCCATCCGCCAGAACGGGCAGCAGATATTGCATACGCGGTGCACGATCGACCACGATCAGAAGCTGTTCCCGGTCCAGTACGATCCCTGCTTGCTTGATGGCTGAGGCTGTGAGGGCGATCCAGCGGCTTTTTTCTTCCGGCGTGATGGAAAGACTGGTCCGTGGAACTTCCCGCTGCATGGCGTGACGCAGGAGAATAGCTTCCGCCATGGCTTCCGGCTTGCCGAGGCTGGGGAGGGATGGAATCAGCGGGATTGTCTGAATCTCGGACGGAGTCGTCTGAAGGGACGGCACCGGTGCTGCCGCCGCCGTCAGTGTTTCGGCCCCTTGGGCATCCATCACCGAAAAGATCGGGAGCAAAGCGGCGCACATGACCATCCCACGCCGAAAGGCCGCACCTGAAAGAATACAGACTCTCCCTTCACCTGATATGGAAAGGGATCGAACGGAAAAACGGACCATGGATCGCATCCGGATAAATGAGGACGCCGCGAAGCGATTGAGCGACTCTATCCTCAAACATCGTCGGGGGAACGAAGTTTGTGCGTCAGCCACGTAAATGTGTGGTGTCTTTGGCCGGTATCGCGCAAGAAAATAACCAGGAAATCATCTTCGGCATTCTCCCCCGCAATATTATAAGCAAAACCGGGGTTGTTTTGTTCGTTCGGTTACGTTAAATGGCTTCAGAACGTACGATCATTGCATTAAACTGATAGAAAAATGCAATGACACGGGCAGAGGGGAGCCAGATGTCTACGGAAGCGAACAAGCCGCGCGGCAATCAGCATCAGGAAGCAAAAAGCGACGCCGAGATCGCGCAGGCTGCATTTATGCGCCCGATTGTCGATGTTGCGGCAGAAAAGCTGGGCATTGCCGCTGAGCATTTGGCTCCGTATGGCCACTACAAGGCCAAAATTGATTTGAATTATCTATCGTCGCTGGACAGCCGTCCGGATGGTAAGCTGGTTCTGGTGACCGCAATCAGCCCCACCCCGGCGGGTGAAGGCAAAACCACGACGACAGTGGGCCTGACCGATGCGCTGAACCATATCGGCAAGAAGGCGGTTGCCTGTCTGCGTGAGCCTTCGCTGGGTCCGTGTTTCGGTGTGAAGGGTGGCGCTGCCGGCGGCGGATACGCCCAGGTGGTGCCGATGGAAGATATCAACCTGCATTTCACAGGTGATTTCCACGCGATCGGCGCAGCCAACAACCTGCTGGCAGCTCTGATCGATAACCATGTCTACTGGGGTAACGAACTGGGCATCGACCCGCGTCGCATTGGCTGGCGCCGTGCGGTGGACATGAATGACCGTGCCCTGCGCTCCATCGTGTCCTCGCTGGGGGGCGTCTCCAACGGCTATCCGCGTGAGGATGGCTTCGACATCACCGTGGCCTCCGAAGTGATGGCGATTTTCTGCCTCGCCACGGATCTGGATGATTTGCAGCGCCGTCTGGGCAACATCATCGTCGGTCACACCAAGGACCGTAAGCCGATCCGCGCCAGTGAGCTGAGCGCCGCCGGGTCCATGGCCGTGCTCTTGAAAGATGCGATTGCGCCGAATCTGGTGCAGACGCTGGAACATAATCCGGCCTTCATCCATGGCGGCCCGTTCGCCAATATCGCCCATGGCTGCAACAGCGTGATCGCGACCCGCGCCGCGTTGAAGCTGTCCGATTATGTGGTGACGGAAGCAGGCTTCGGTGCTGATCTGGGGGCCGAGAAGTTCTTCGACATCAAGTGCCGCAAGGCTGGCCTCTCCCCGTCTGCCGTGGTGATCGTGGCAACGGTGCGCGCCCTGAAGATGCATGGCGGCGTAGCCAAGGATGCGCTGAAGACCGAAAATGTCGAAGCCGTGCAGAAGGGTTTCGCCAATCTGGAACGCCATATCCAGAACGTCCGCAAGTTCGGCGTGCCGGTTGTGGTCGGCGTGAACAAGTTCAGTGCCGATACGGATGCCGAATTCCAGATGCTGCATGATCTGTGCGCGAAAATGGGCGTCCCTTGCGTCAGCTCCGACCATTGGGCCAATGGCGGCGCGGGTGCCGCCGATCTGGCGCATGAGGTGGTCAAGCTGGTGGAAGGTGGCTCCGCCGATTTCAAGCCGCTGTATCCGGAGGATATGCCCCTCTGGGACAAGCTGCGTACGATTGCTACCGAGATCTACGGCGCGTCCGATATCACAGCCGATGCGGCCGTGCGCAAGCGGTTCGACGAACTGCAAAAAGAAGGATTCGGTCATCTGCCGATCTGTGTCGCCAAGACTCAGTACAGCTTCAGCACCGATGCGAATTTGCGTGGTGCGCCATCCGGGCACGTCATTCCCGTGCGTGATCTGCGACTGTCTGCGGGCGCCGAATTCGTCGTCGCGATCTGCGGCGATATCATGACCATGCCGGGTCTGCCGAAAGTGCCTGCCGCCAACGCGATCCGTCTGGCATCGAATGGTACTATCGCCGGATTGTTCTAAGGCACTTGCCGGGTTTTCTGCTCACCGTAATGTGCGCGTCGCAAACGATGGTCTGCTTGCGATGCGGATCAATATCCTGAGGGAGTTTTCTATGACGGGTCGTCATTTTCTGCACGTGCCGGGTCCCACCAACATTCCGGATCGCGTCCTGCGTGCGATGCATGTTCCCAGCGAGGATCATCGCAACCCGACCTTCCCGAACCTGACCCTGCCGCTGTTCAAGCAGCTGAAGCGTCTGGTCCGCACCGAGACCGGTCAGGCTTTCATCTTCCCGTCTTCCGGCACGGGCGCCTGGGAAGCGGTGATGACCAACACCCTGTCCAGCGGTGACAAGGTTCTGGCCTCCCGCTTCGGCCAGTTCAGCCATCTGTGGATCGACCTGGCCAAGCGCCATGGTCTGGACGTGATCGTTCAGGAAGAAGAATGGGGCACGGGCGCTTCTCCGGAGCACATCCAGGCCGAGCTGGAAAAAGACACCGCGCATCAGATCAAGGCGGTGATGGTGGTTCAGAACGAAACCGCCACCGGTGTTACCAGTGACGTGGCCGCTGTCCGCAAGGCGATCGACGCCGCGAAGCATCCGGCGCTGCTGTTCGTTGATGGCGTCAGCTCCATCGGCTCCATCGATTTCCGCATGGACGACTGGAAGGTCGACGCGATCATCACCGGCTCCCAGAAGGGCCTGATGCTGCCTGCCGGTCTCGGTATTGCTGTCGTCAGCCAGAAGGCGCTGGAAGCGCAGAAGGCCGCCCGCGCCAACAACCCGCTGCGCCGCGTGTATTTCGACTTCGAAGATCAGTCGAAGGCGAATGAAACCGGCTATTTCCCTTACACTCCGGCTCTGCCGCTGCTGTACGGGCTGCGTGAAGCGCTGCAGATCATCCTCGACGAGGAAGGTCTGGATAACGTCATCGCTCGTCACCACTACCTGGCTCAGGGCGTGCGCGAAGCGGTGAAGGCGTGGGGCCTGACGCTCTGTGCGAAGGACCAGAAATGGTACAGCGACACCGTCAGCGCCATCCTGGTTCCGGAAGGCTTCAACGGCGCCGATGTGATCTCCCGCGCGTTCAAGCGCTATAACCTCGCTCTGGGCGCCGGTCTGTCACAGGTTGCCGGCAAGCTGTTCCGTATCGGCCATCTGGGCGACCTGAACGAGCTGATGTGCCTGGGTGCCATCACCGGTGCCGAAATGGCGATGCGCGATATCGGCATCGACGTGAAGCCGGGCAGCGGTGCCGCTGCTGCTGAAGAATACTACCGCACGAACGGCAAGTAATTGCCGCATGATGGGGGACGCCTGAATGCGTCCTCCATCATAAAGGCCGGGGCGGTCCTTCGGGGCCGCTGTCCGGATACGGAGGAAAGTCTCCGGTTTTTCCCTTCGATGCCAGGATTGCGTCCATGACTCAGAAGATCGTTTTTCTCGATCGTGAAACACTTGGTGCCACGATGCGCAAACCCGTTTTTGCGCATGAATATGTCGAATACGACGTAACCGGCCCCGACCAGGTGGTGGAGCGGTTGAAGGACGCAACCATCGTCATCACCAACAAGGTGCCGCTGCGCGCCGATACGCTGGCTCAGCTTCCCAATCTGAAGCTGATTGCGGTCGCGGCGACGGGTACCGATGTCATTGACAAGGTGGCTGCCAAAAAGCAGGGCATCGTTGTCTCCAATATTCGCGGCTATGCGTTCAACACTGTTCCGGAACATGTCGTTGCGCTGATGTTCGCGCTGCGCCGCAACCTGCTGGCCTATGCCGTGGATGTGCAGAACGGCGTGTGGAACAAGGCCCGCCAGTTTTGCTTTTTCCCGCATCCGATCCGCGATATTGCCGGCTCCACCATGGGCATTATCGGCTATGGTGCGCTGGGCAAGTCGATTGCCGAACGGGCACGTGCGCTGGGAATGAAGGTCATTGCCTATGATGCGTTCCCGCAGGAAGGGCTGGTGGATTTCGAAACCATCCTGCGCGACAGTGACGTGATCACGATTCACGCCCCGCTGACCGATGAGACGCGCAATATGTTCGGCGCGGCTGAATTCAGGAAGATGAAGAACAGCGCGATCCTGATCAACACTGCGCGCGGCGGTCTGGTGGACGAAGCCGCTCTGGCGCAGGCGCTGAAAGATGGCGAAATCGCCGGTGCAGGTTTCGACGTGCTGACGCAGGAGCCGCCGGTGAACGGCAACGTGCTGCTGGATCCCACCATCCCCAACCTGATCGTGACCCCGCATGTCGCCTGGGCGAGCACCGAGGCGATGCAGATTCTGGCCGATCAGCTGGTAGACAATATCGAGGCTTTTGTCTCCGGCAAGCCTGCCAACGTAGTCGAGTAAGATCGTCTTTCACATCAGGACTGTCTCAGGCGGAGAGGAAACGAAACTATGACAGCGAAATTGCTGTATCAGTTTGATACGGACTGGACCCCGAGCGTTTTCGACAGCGTTGTTGCGTATGATGGCGGTGCGGATCATGTGATCGGCCATGCCAATGTGACGCCGGAGAATGTCGGTGCTCTGGTCGATGGTGCGATCTTTACGCGCGGCCCGAAGGAAAAGCGTTTCACCGCATTGTGGATCGGCGGTGGCAGCATGGAGGCCGGTGAGGCTGTGCTGAGCGCGGTGAAGAAGAAATTCTTCGGTAATTTCCGCGTCTCCGTGATGCTGGACAGCAATGGCTCCAACACCACCGCTGCGGCGGGTGTGGCGTTGCTGGCCAAGGCGGCTCCGCTGAAGGGCAAGAAGGCGATCGTGCTGGCCGGAACAGGGCCGGTGGGCATGCGCGCTGCCGGTTTGATGGCGCTCGAAGGGGCCGATGTCACCATCACCGGTCGCCAGAAGGACCGCACTGAAAAAGCCGCTGCTGCGATCAGCAAGCGTTTCGGCGTTGAGGTGAAGGCGGTCGAGGCCGCTGATGCCGCTGCGCGTGAAGCCGTTATTCAGGGGCAGCAGGTAGTCTATGCCGCCGGTGCGATCGGGTTCGAATTGCTGTCCGAAGAGGCCTGGAAAAAGACCTCCTCTGTCGAGCTGCTGGCCGATGTGAATGCACAGCCTCCGCTGGGTATTGGCGGGGTTGGTGTCATGGACAAGGGCAAGGAATACGAAGGCGGCACCGGCACCGTGAAGGGCTTTGGTGCGCTGGGTATCGGCGGTCTGAAGCTGAAGCTGCATCGCGCCTGCATCGCCCAGCTCTTCGAGAAGGACGATCAGGTTCTGGACGCGGAGGGCATCTACGCCCTGGCGAAGGAAATGGCGTGATGACCGCAGGCGTCTCGTTCAAGGACGAAAGCGTCGAGGCTTTCCTCGAACAGCTGGCGAGCAAGGCTTCCACCCCCGGTGGTGGAAGCGCCGCTGCGGTGATGGGGGCCATCGGTGCGGCCCTGTCCAGCATGGTCTGCAACCTGACCATCGGTAAAAAGAAATATGCCGAGGTTGAGGAAGAGCTGAAGGGCGTTCTGGCGCAGGCCGATGCGCTGCGTCTGAAGCTGATTGCGGCGATTGAAGAAGACGTGCAGGCTTTCGATGCGGTCATGGGCGCCTATGGCATGCCCAAGACCACGGAAGAGGAACAGGCTGCCCGCAAGCAAGCGATCCAGAAGGCCCTGCATCTGGCTACGGATGCGCCGCTGGACTGCGCGCGCCTCTGCCGTGATGCCATTGATCTGGCGGAGATCGTCAGCCGTAAGGGGAATGCCGCTGTCATCAGCGATGGCGGTGTGGCTGTTTTGGCCGCTCATGCCGGTCTGCGTAGTTCCGCCCTGAATGTCTATGTCAATGCCAAGGCCATCGAAGACCGGGCATTTGCGGAAAGCCGTCTGCAGGAGCTTCAGGAGATTCTGGGCAGTGCGGGCGAAAAGACGGAAGCGACTTACGAGCTGGTGAGATCGCAGCTCGTCTGAGTGATACTCCGGGTCCGAAGCGGCTATACGGCATGTTTCCGACCCGATCCTGTCTGGCGCTTACCTGAGGGGGGGAAGGCGCGCATCAACGCGAAGGGAGAGACGTAGATGGACGTCCATGAGTACCAGGCAAAAGAATTGCTTGCGAGCGCCGGTGTGGCCGTGCCCCGCGGTGCAATCGCTTTCAGCGCTGATCAGGCCGTGTATGCCGCGACCGAACTGGGTGGCTGGCACTGGGCGGTGAAAGCCCAGATTCATGCCGGTGCGCGCGGCAAGGCCGGCGGCATCAAGCTGTGCAAGACGTATCATGAAGTGCGCGAGGCTGCTGCCGGTATGCTCGGCAAGCGTCTGGTCACGCATCAGACCGGTCCGGAAGGCAAGCCTGTCCAGCGCGTGTATGTCGAGGTCGCCGATCCCTTCGAGAAAGAATTCTATCTGGGCTTTGTGCTGGATCGTAAGCTGGAGCGCGTGCGTGTGATCGCCTCCGCCGAGGGCGGCATGGAGATCGAGGAAATCGCTTCCAAGCATCCGGAAAAGCTGATCCAGGTGATCGTGGAGCCGGCGGTTGGTCTTCAGCAGTTCCAGGCCCGCCAGATCGCCTTCAAGCTGGGCCTGTCCAGCCGTCAGGTACAGCGTGCGGTGACCAGCATCATGGGCGCTTATCGCGCATTCCGCGATCACGACGCGACCATGCTGGAAATCAATCCTCTGGTTCTGACCAAGGATGACCGTATTCTGGCGCTCGATGCGAAGATGAGCTTCGACGACAACGCCTTGTTCCGTCGCAACAACGTCGCCAACATGCATGACCCCTCTCAGGACGATCCGCGTGAGGCGCAGGCTGCCGAGCACAACCTCAACTATGTGGGTCTGGAAGGCGATATCGGCTGCGTGGTGAATGGCGCCGGCCTGGCGATGGCGACCATGGACGTCATCAAATATGCGGGTGGTGAGCCTGCCAACTTCCTCGATGTCGGCGGCGGGGCAAGCCCCGAGCGTACCGCGACGGCGTTCCGTCTGGTGCTGTCCGACAAGAACGTGAAGGTTGTTCTGGTCAACATCTTCGCCGGCATCAACCGCTGCGACTGGATCGCGGAAGGCGTGGTGCACGCGGTGAAAGAAGTCGATCTGAAGCTTCCGCTGGTGGTGCGTCTGGCAGGCACCAATGTGGAGGAAGGCCGCCGTATTCTGAAAGAAAGCGGCATTTCCGTCATCATGGCCGAAAGCCTGACCGAAGCGGCCGAAAAGGCCGTCGAGGCCGCGAAGGCCGCGGCGTAAGGGGAGGCAGGACCAATGAGCATTCTGATCAATAAGCAGACCAAGATCATCATTCAGGGCTTCACCGGCGACAAGGGCACGTTCCACGGTCGCGAGATGATCGATTACGGCACCAATGTCGTCGGTGGCGTGACGCCCGGTAAAGGCGGCCAGACCCATCTGGGTCGTCCCGTGTTCAACACGGTCGAGGACGCGGTGCGTGAAACCGGTGCCCAGGCGTCGATCACCTTTGTGGCACCTGCCTTTTGCGCCGATGCGATCATGGAAGGCGCCGATGCGGGGCTGGAGCTGATCTGCACCATCACGGACGGTATTCCGGCGCAGGATATGATGCGCGTGAAGCGTTATCTGCGCCGCTACCAGAAGGATCGTCGCACGCGTCTGGTGGGGCCGAACTGCGCGGGCATCATCAGCCCGGGCCAGGCCATGCTGGGCATCATGCCGGGCCATATCTACAAGGAAGGCCATGTCGGCATTGTTTCCCGCTCAGGCACGCTCGGCTATGAAGCCGCCGCGCAGCTGAAGGAGCTGGGCATCGGTGTGTCCACCAGTGTGGGTATCGGTGGTGACCCGATCAATGGTTCTTCCTTCCTTGATCACCTTCAGCTGTTCGAAGCCGACCCCGAGACTCATGCCGTGCTGATGATCGGCGAGATCGGTGGCCCGCAGGAAGCCGAAGCGGCGAAGTGGATCAGCGAGAACATGTCGAAGCCGGTGGTTGGCTACGTTGCCGGCCTGACCGCTCCGAAGGGGCGTCGTATGGGCCATGCCGGTGCGATCATCTCTGGCGAAGGCGACAGCGCCGCCGAAAAGAGCGAGATCATGCGCTCCTACGGTCTGACGGTTGCTCCCAGCCCGGGTGAACTCGGCTCGACCGTTGCCGCGGTGCTGGCTGGGCGTCAGGCAGCCTGATCCGGCATGACGAACATGCAGCGGTCTGACATCATGACAGGCACTTCCCGGCCGGATGTTTCGGCAGCCGGCCGGGGAACGGCTTGTCTTCTGCGAGATCTGCTGCTGGAAGTGGCGGCACGTCATCATCCCGATATCGTGCCGGCTTTGACGGGGGAGGGGCGCTGGTCCCTCTCCACCATGACACCGCAGGCGCTCGGCAGGGCGTTGCAGGCGCAGGGCATCTGGTTTCAGCTTCTGTCGATTGCCGAGCAGAAAGAAGCCATGCGTCAGCGCCGGGCGGTGGAAAAACAGGGCAGCCGCGCCGATGTGCGCGGTACCTTCGATGCCGTGCTGGCGGAAGCGAAAGCCGCTGGTATTTCGGCTGATACTCTGTCCGATACGCTGGCCGGTTTGCGCATCCGGCCGGTGGTAACCGCACACCCGACCGAGGCCAAGCGTGTGACGGTGCTGGAAAAGCACCGCGAGATTTATCTGCTGTTGCTGGAACTCGACAACCCGCGCTGGACCGAGCGGGAGCATGCGCGTCTGGTACGCCGTCTGCGCGATCAGATCGAATTGCTCTGGCTGACCGGTGAGCTGCGACTGGAGAAGGTCTCCGTGCAGCAGGAGGTCCATTGGGGTCTCCATTTTTTCCGCGAAAGCCTGTTCGAGATCGTGCCGCAGGTGGCGGCATCGCTCGAAGAAGCCGTGGCTGCGCAATATCCGGATGCTCCTGCCCCCTCTCCGCGTCGCGATGCGGGAGGCTTCCTTCAATTCGGTTCCTGGGTTGGCGGCGATCGCGATGGCAATCCTTATGTGACGAATGACGTCACGCGTTGGACCCTGCGGGAAAATGCGCAGGCCAGTCTGGAGCATTATCGCAAACAGATTGCCCGCCTCATCAAATCCCTGTCGGTGACCGAACATGCGCTGACCATTCCGCAATGGTTCCTGGCGCTGGTGCGGGAGCGGGTGGAGGCGATGACGGATGCTCCCTCTCTGGCGCAGCGTAATCCGGGCGAGCCGTTTCGTCAGTTCCTGACCGTGATGGATGTGCGGCTTGAAGACACATTGCGTCTTCAGACGGGGGGCGATGCGGACTTTGGCGCCACGTCTCATGCCTATCCCAGCGCTGATGCGCTGATCGACGATCTCCGCGCTATGGAAAAGGCGCTGGAAGACGCAGGCAGCCCCGAAATCGCCGCCGATCTGATCCGGCCGTTACGGTGCAGTGCCGAGATCTTCCGTTTCAGTACGGTACGGCTGGATCTGCGGCAGAACTCCACGCGCCTGACCAATGCGTTGCATGCCTATTGGCGCGACGTGACCGGGCAGGGACTACAAAGCGAGCCGCCCTCAGATGACAGTGCTGAATGGGAAGAATTCCTGCTGGATGCTCTTCAGCAACCCCGCCTGGCCCGCCTGACCCCGCAGGACTGGCCGGAAGATGCGCGCGAGGTGCTGGAGATGTTTCAGCTGGTCGCCGAAATGCGTGGCAGGCTGGATCGGGAGGCATTCGGCAGCTTTATTCTGTCCATGACCCGTTCGGTGGCCGATATTCTCGGTGCCTATGTGATGGCGAAACAGGCTGGCCTGTTCCTCGATTCCGTCGGTATGGAGCTGTGTGAACTGCCGATCGTGCCGCTGTTCGAGACGATCGACGATCTGCGTGCCGCACCGCTGATCATGCGCCGCCTGCTGAATATTCCGGTGATCCGGCGCTCGGCCCGTCGGCAGGGCAATGTGCAGGAAGTCATGATCGGCTACTCTGACAGTAACAAGGATGGTGGTTTCATCTCCGCCAACTGGGAGCTGTTCCGTGCGCAATCCCGTCTGGCACAGGTCGGGCAGGATGCGGGCATTGCCATCGCGTTCTTCCATGGCCGTGGCGGCAGCGTCAGCCGTGGTGGCGCACCGACCCGTCGGGCTATTGCCGCCCAGCCGCCCGGCTCTATCCGCGGACGTTTCCGCGTGACGGAACAGGGTGAGGTGGTCAGCGCCAAATATGCCAATAAGGGCACGGCTTCCTATCAGGCGGAACTGCTGGCGGCGAGTGTGCTGGATCATGCTTTGCGCAGTGAAAGACTGGCTGATTCCATTGCCTCTGTCCGTCCTGAATATGAAGATGCGATGGAGGCTCTGTCAGGGGCTGCCAATGCGGCCTATCGCAGTCTGATCGGCAATCCGCACATGGTCGGGTATTTCCAGTCGGCCAGCCCGCTGGAAGAATTCGCCTTGCTGAATATCGGCAGTCGTCCAGCGCGTCGTTTCGGTGCGCGTTCGCTGTCCGATCTGCGGGCCATTCCTTTTGTGTTCGCCTGGACGCAGAACCGCCATCTGATCACCAGCTGGTATGGTGTCGGCAGCGCCATCTCCACTTTCCTTGATGTGCGGGGTGAGCGCGGCGAAGAGGTGCTGCGTCGCATGTTTGCGGATTATCCGCTGTTCCGCCTGATTGCGGATGAGGTGGAAAAGGCACTGTTGTTCGTCGACCTTGAGATTGCCCGTCTCTATGCCGGTCTGGTGCCGGAAGAGGAGGCGAGGCAGGCCATCCTGCCATTGGTCGAGGCTGAATATCAGCTGACCTGCGCCATGATCACCCGGATCAGCGGGGATGCGCAGGTGGGCGAGCGGTTCCACCGTTATCGCACCCGCCTGACCGAGCGCCTGCCGGTGATCAATGCTGCCAATCGGGAGCAGGTGGAGCTGCTGCGGCGCTTCCGGGATGCCCCGGATGATGCGGTGAAATCGGCTCTGCTGCTATCCATCAATTGTATTGCTGGCGGCTTCGGTACCACGGGCTGAACCCGTCGCTTATTGTCCAAAAAAGGGGAGGAAGCCATGAGCTTCACGCTGGTCGAACAAGCAACGCCGCGCCTGCATCGCTCTGAACTGGCGGTGCCGGGTTCCAACACAGCCCTGTTCGAGAAATCGGCCCGCTCCGCCGCTGACATCATCTTCCTCGATTGCGAGGACGCGGTGGCGCCGGATGAGAAAGATCAGGCGCGCAAGAACATCATTCAGGCCCTGAACGAAATCGACTGGGGCAACAAGACCATGATGGTACGCATCAATGGTCTCGACACCCACTATATGTATCGCGATGTGGTCGATATCGTCGAAGCCTGCCCGCGTCTCGATATGATCCTGATCCCGAAGGTCGGCACGGCTGCCGATGTCTATGCCGTGGACATGCTGGTGACGCAGATCGAACAGGCCAAGAAGCGCGAAAAGAAGATCGGCTTCGAGGTTCTGATCGAAACCGCACTCGGCATGGCGAATGTGGAAGCTATCGCCCAGTCTTCGAAGCGTCTGGAAGCCATGAGCTTCGGCGTGGCCGACTATGCCGCCAGCACGCGCGCCCGCACCACCGTGATCGGCGGCGTCAATCCCGATTACGGCGTGCTGACTGATCGTGATGAGAGCGGTAATCGCGATTATTACTGGATGGATCAGTGGCATTTCGCACAGAGCCGCATGATGGTGGCCTGCCGTGCTTACGGTCTGCGCCCGATTGATGGCCCGTTCGGCGATTTCAACGATCCGGAAGGCTATCGCGCTGCTGCCCGTCGCGCCGCCGTGCTCGGTTATGAAGGCAAATGGGCGATCCACCCGAGCCAGATCGCACTGGCGAACGAGGTGTTTTCTCCGTCCGAAGCGGAAGTGACCAAGGCGCGCCGGATTCTGGAAGCCATGGAACAGGCCGCCAAGGAAGGTCGTGGCGCTGTATCACTGGATGGCCGTCTGATCGATATCGCGTCCATCCGTATGGCGGAAGCGCTGCTGGCCAAGGCCAACCAGATCTCCGGCTAATTATTGATCGCTGCTATCAAAGGAAATGGCCGGTTCAAACTGAACCGGCCATTTTTGCTGGTGAGAATCGTGGAAAGATCAGATGCGATAATTACGACCCGAGAAACGGGCTGACAGTTTCTCGATCGGGATGAAGCGCGTGGTGCCGTGGTCGAACACCTCGATGCGTCCATCCTCGATTCCGTAGACCCAGCCGTATATCTGAAGATTGCCTTTCTCGATTCCGGCAGCAACGGCGGGGTGCGATCGCAGATGCTTCATCTGCAAAAGCACGTTCTGTTCAACCAGAGCCTGCGTGTAATGATCGCCTTCCAGATCGCCATGATGTTCATGGACCATGTCGCGGGCTTCCAGCGCGTTGCTCAGCCAGTTGCGCACGGTGGGCATGGCATCCAGTTCCTTGGCTTCCGGATCGCGCAGTGCCTTCATTGCCCCGCAATCGGAATGGCCGCAGATGATGATCGTATCTACTTTTAGAGCCGTCACGGCATATTCAATCACCGCCGAGACACCCCCCAGCATATCGCCATATTTCGGAACGATGTTGCCGATATTGCGGCAGACGAACAGGTCGCCCGGCTCGGCATGGGTGATCATTTCAGGGCTGATGCGGCTGTCAGCGCAGGTAATGAACAGGGCTACCGGATTTTGCCCCTTGGCCAGCGCCTCGAACTGACTTTTCCGGATCGGAAAAACGCGTTCCCGGAAATGTCTGGCACCTTGTAACAGTCTCTTAAGTCGGCCGTTACTCTTCATTGCTGGGACACTCTCCTGAAAATAGATGGCGTGATATCAGTATGGCTTATGTCGATTGCAAACAAGGAAGCAGAGTGTGACGTATTATGCCAATGACCAGGCGATCCATGCCCTTGTCACCGGGGGCGCAAGTCCGCTGGGTCGGGCGCTCAGTCGTCAGCTTGCGGCAGATGGGTATCACGTTCTGGTTCATGCACATTCAAGTCTGGATAAGGCTCAGGCCTTGGTGGCCGCAATCCGTGCGGATGGCGGAAGCGCGGAAGCACTGAGCCTGGACCTGTCGGATTATAAGACGGCGAATACGGTATTCTCTGACCTGGTTGAGCGTAAACCCATCCAGGTGCTGGTGCACAACGCCGGGACGCATGACGATGTTCCGCTGGCAGGGATGGAAATCGAGCAGTGGCGTTCGGTGCTTGATGTCTCGCTGAATGGATTTTTCGCCTGCGTCAGACCGTTGTTGTTGCCCATGATGGGAACGCGCTGGGGACGCATCGTGGCGATCTCATCGGTCTCGGCGCTGATCGGTAATCGCGGGCAGGCTAATTATGCTGCCGCCAAGGCCGGTCTGATCGGTGCGGTCAAATCCCTGTCGATGGAAGTAGCGGCGCGGGGCATTACAGTGAACGCAGTGGCACCGGGCATTATTGAAAGCCCTGCGACGGCTGGCATGGATCCGGAGATGATTCGCCGGGCCGTTCCAGCGCGTCGAGCCGGCAAACCGGAGGAAGTGGCGGCGGCTGTCTCGTTCCTGTGCGGCCGGAACGCGGGCTACATCACCGGGCAGACCCTCTCCGTCAATGGCGGGATGGCATAGACCAGCGCAGTCTGAAAAGACGCGGGCCTCCGTGCCGTGATCCCGGCCGGAGTCTGTCGCCGATCAGGGAGCATATCCCTCCCAACATCATGAAGACGACCATGGGGCGTGGTGTGCCATCGGCCAGCACCGCAACGCCTGTGCCAAATAAAGCGCCCAGCACATATTGAAGTGTGCCCATCAGGGCAGAGGCACTCCCGGCATGGGCCGCGTGTGGGCTGAGCGCGCCGACTGCGGCGGTCGGGGTCAGGAAACCCTGAATCGACTGGGCGAGAAACAGCAGGATCATCATTCCGATCAGACCACCCAGGCCGGTATAGACATTCACGATCAGCAGAGAGACCAGCCAAAGATAGAGAGTGGTGCCGATCCGCAAAACACGATGCATTCCCAACCGTGGCAGGGCCAGATTATTAAGCTGGCTGCACCCGATATAGCCGACCGCGTTCATCCCGAAGATCATGCCATAAACGGTCGGGCTGATATGGTAATACTGGATAAAGGCGGCAGGGGAGCCGGCCAGATAGGTAAACAGGGCTGCCACACAAAAGCCGCTGAGCATGGCATGGGTGATGAACACCCGTTCGCGCAGGATCGTGCCGTAGCGGATCACAATACTGCCGGGGGACAGCATCAGTCTCTTTTCCGGTGCCAGGGTGTCGGGCAGGAACATGATCACCAGCACCACGCAGACCGCGCCATACAGGCTGCCCAGCCAGAAAATGGCCCGCCATGACATGACAGACAGCATCATCCCCCCGAGTGTAGGCGCCAGCAACGGCACCACCCCCATGATCAGCATCAGGCGGGAGATCAGGCGCGCGGCTTCATGCCCGTCGGACATGTCCCTCACGATGGCGCGTGGTGTCACCATGCCGGCTGATCCGCCAAGGGCGGCAATCAGCCTGAACAGGGTAAAGCTCCATAAATCCGTGGCCAGGGCGCACCCCGTTGAAGCCAGCGTATAGATCAGCATCCCGGCAATCAGCGGAATGCGGCGGCCAAACCGGTCGGACAGGGTTCCATTGGTCAGATGCCCGATAGCCAGGCCGACGAACCATGCTGCCAGGGTAATCTGGGCGGCCCCTTGATAATGGCCGCCAATATCAGCCTGCAACTGCGGGAAGGCCGGCAGATACATGTCGGTGGACATGGGTCCGACGGAGGTAACAAGACCCAGCAGGATGATCAGGGGGACGGAAAGACGCGCGGAAGGCATGACGCCGCCCGTACTACTCCCGGTCGATCAGGAGCAGCGAAAACTTCGCAGGGGCAGGAATGCAGGAACTCTGTTCCTTGACTATTTAAAGGCGATCTTCTTGACAGGATGAATATAAACTGCTTAGGGTCACCCTGAAACCGGCAATTCTCCACGCCGGCGCATGATCCTCCATTCCTGTCTCCTTCGCCGGTCTAACCGCGCGATGCGTGTGTGGACGGTCGATCTGGTGACATTCCCCCTTCTGATGCTGTTCCTCTTTTATATATACTTCGGGCGCCCATGCACCTCGCCGAATTAAAGGCTAAATCCCCCGCGGACCTGCTCAGCTTTGCTGAAAGCCTGCAGATCGAAAACGCATCATCCCTGCGTAAACAGGATATGATGTTCGCCATTCTCAAAAATCTGGCCGAAAATGATCAGGCGATCCATGGCGAAGGAACGCTGGAAATCCTGTCGGACGGTTTCGGCTTCCTGCGCAGCCCCGAAGCGAATTTCCTGCCCGGTCCGGATGATATCTATGTTTCGCCCAGCCAGGTGCGCCGCTTCGGCCTGCGCAATGGCGATACGGTCGGTGGACAAATCCGCGCGCCCAAGGATGGGGAGCGTTATTTCGCCCTGCTGAAGCTTGATACGGTCAATTTCGAGGCGCCGGAGTCCGTGCGCCACCGCATCAATTTCGACAACCTCACCCCTCTTTACCCCGATCAGCGCCTGAAGATGGAGGTGGAGAACTTTCAGTCCGTCGCCAAGGGGCCGGGCAAGGATTGCACTCCGCGGGTGATTGACCTGATCGCTCCGATCGGTAAGGGCCAGCGCGCCCTGATCGTGGCGCCGCCGCGTACCGGCAAGACGGTGATGTTGCAGAATATCGCGACCGCCATCGCGGAAAATCATCCGGAAGCCTTCCTGATGGTGCTGCTGATCGACGAGCGGCCGGAAGAAGTGACCGATATGGCCCGCAGTGTGAAGGGAGAGGTCATTGCCTCCACCTTTGATGAGCCGGCAACCCGGCATGTGCAGGTCTCCGAGATGGTGCTGGAAAAGGCCAAGCGTCTGGTGGAGCACAAGCGGGATGTTGTGATTCTGCTGGACAGCATTACCCGTCTGGCGCGTGCCTACAACACCGTCGTGCCGTCATCGGGCAAAGTTCTGACCGGTGGCGTGGATGCCAATGCATTGCAGCGGCCAAAGCGCTTTTTCGGTGCGGCGCGTAATATTGAGGAAGGTGGCAGTCTCACGATTATTGCGACGGCTCTGATCGATACCGGCAGCCGTATGGACGAAGTTATCTTCGAAGAGTTCAAAGGCACCGGCAACAGTGAATTGGTGCTGGATCGCAAGCTGTCCGACAAGCGCACCTTCCCGGCGATCGATATCACCAAGAGTGGTACCCGTAAGGAAGAAATGCTGGTGGATAAGGCCACTTTGTCGAAGATGTGGGTGCTGCGGCGTATCCTCAACCCGATGGGCACCACCGATGCGATGGATTTCCTGCTCGACAAGCTGAAATACAGCAAGACGAATCAGGATTTCTTCGATGCAATGAACACCTGATAAAATGGCCCGGAAACGGGCCATTTTTTTTGTCTTTACGCCGCATCAATGTTGCGAAAAATTTCTTATTTCTAATTTTATTCCGACATGCGAAGTATCCCTTAGTATATCTGTAAATACGGGGGTTATTCGCGCAGTGGTTGTATTTTACAGACTTCGTTCAGCCCATGGTACTATTGTCTGCGCCAGCACCAGTAATGGGCAATTGTCTCATCTTCCGGTTGATAAAATAGCCGGTTCTGAACATGAACCCGTTTATATTGCCCGTTTTGCGCATGCACCGCTTTATGGATTTGCTTTTCGGCTATCCGGGCCAATCAGTTTATCCTTTATCGGAAATCAGGCTGAACAATCCAGTCTTGTAGGGATAAAAATTTATCAGGCCGATACAGGGAAATTTACGCTTTTTTCTTTTCCTGGCTATTATTTCTCCTCCGTTCTGGGAGGAAAGCAGAATGCTTGCGCCGCAGCCAGAGGTGGATGGGAAATTTATACGCTGGAACAAACTGCCGACATCCAGCCGCCTGATGATGTCGTGCAATGTTTGGCCCATCTTGAGACAATCCTCTCCAAACCGCTTTCTGTTGAGCGCCTGATCCAGAGTATAGAGCCTGCAGATGCGTCTGATACCGCTCTGGTCAGAACTGTTTTTCAGGCTTTATTTTTCCTCCTGCCTTATGATGATATTGATAGATTATCAGGTCGGATTGCAGGCGATCTGGATCTTCTCAATGCTGTCAGAGCCATTTTTCCCGATGATTTCTGGTTGCAGACGGCACTGCCGGATTTAAAAAAATGGCAGATCGATCAACGGTTGCTGCCTGAAACGCTTAGTATCGGACCGGATAGGGATTATTTGCAACGGACGGGTCAGAATTCTCATCCGACTTCGGTAGGGTTTTTTTGTAATTTTTCTGCAAGGTCGCAGATAGAACCACGGAAAAATGCCTGCGTGGTAACAACGGCACGTAATGAAGGCGTCTATATTCTGGAATGGATCGCCCATTATCAGGCACTGGGTTTTGAGCATATATTTTTTTATTCAAACAATAACGATGATGGCTCAGAGCAGCTTCTTAAAGTGCTCGCCAAAGAAGGAATTATTACCTATATTGATAATGTCCTGGGAGCCGGGGGCAGCGCGCAGTCAAAAGCATTCGGGCACGCTCTTAGTCAGGCACCTTATGTGCTGGATTTTCGATGGGCACTGCTATGTGATCTTGATGAATTTCTTGTTCTGGATCGTAAATGTTTCTCCGGTATGCAGGATTATCTTGAATGGCAGGAGGCATTTCCAACCGATTTGATTGCGATCAACTGGGTTGAGTTTGGCCCCAACGGCCAGAGCAGATGGAACAACCGGCCTCTGATGGAGCGTTTTCAAAAACGCCCGGCTGAGGCACTGCCTGCTGTCAAATCCCTGGTTAAGCCTCACAGATTTTTTCATTCCCAACCCCATTTTCCTGTTGTGGAACGGAACAGAACAATCTGGAGAAGGGATGCCGGCGGAAATAAATTGCCGTATATTCCGTCAGATGAGGCAACGGCCGCGAATGCAAATCTGCATGAACGATATGCTTCGCTCAATCATTACTGGCATAAATCCGTGGAAGAGTTTCTCTGGAAAGCTTCCAGAAATCGGGGGAACCGCCCGATGACAACAGAACAAACAACACAAAATGTTAATCCTGAAGTGGCGCAGAGGTATCTGACTTTATACAAGTCAAATAATCAAAAAGATGCAGATTATACAGGATATTTTGTTGATAAAATTTATCAAAACAAAGAAAAACTTCTCAATATTCCATCGATCAGACAAATAAATAACAATATCGAAGATTTATTTAAAGAAAATATATATAAAACAGTACAGTTTTTTAAAAATGATGCCTCATTTATTGAAAATCCTGTTTGCAGAGCTTTGCTTGAATTGTTGAAATAAAAAAATCGGAAATGGGTCTCATGCAGGTAAAAACTGTGCTGAAAAATTTTGCTCTGGTATGGGTATGTGGCGGAACTTTGCTTTGGACTGGTCCTGCCTCTGCTGCACAGGTCGAGAGTCATTCCGATTTAGCAAAAATGATTGAGAATACCAATGTACTGGCAATTGTACATGATCTGGAAAACAAGAAAAATACGCTTTTCCAAAGTCCGGAGGAAATAAGAATTTTATCAGGCCCTTTTGTCGTCTCGAAGCATGTTTCAGGTGCTGAAGATTATGGTGTGGCAGCGGCTTTTATAGCTAACCAGCCCCGTTCTCCTGTGACAGCAGCCGGGATTACAGGAGGTTTTTATTCAAGGCCGGAGATGCGTGCAGAATATGGTGGCCGGGATACCGCCGGGATTTATGTGACCAATAATGCCTTACCGGCACTGATTTTTTTACCTGATGCTCAACTCAAAGATCAGAACAATCCGACTCTGATGGATGGCACATCCAGCAAAAAATATATCAAGGATGTGACAACCAAAGCAAAAAAAATCATACCCCCTTCGGTGGCGGAGGGAACAAGAATTGTTACCAGCCTGTCAGCAGATCAGGTCAGGCAGTTACAGCCCGGTATGTATGTCGAGGCAGGGAAAGGATGGAGTGCTGCTCTCGTTAATTGGGATCCCGGGGGGCATTGGCTTGATGTCGATAGCTGGGTGGCATCCACTGGAAAAACGACCCTTATTGGATTCCGTCCGGTGTCGGGGAACGGGACTATTCCAATCAGTGTCGGCATCACAAGTCGGGTTTATGGAATCAATACCATCACACGCTGTCAGAAAGATGCTTTTTTACAGCGTGAAAAATATCCACCCTCCTGTATCAATTATGAAGGCTCCAATATCAACTGGGGGCCAGACGTCAAAAGGGATGAATTCAATCCTGATTCTGATAGGCCGAATATGTTCGGCATTTATCTCAGTGCGGATGGCAATCTTCAAGGCAGTGCATTTCTGGCCCAAAATCACTGGGACAAAGGGTTTGTGACAGGGCGCAATGCCGGTGTATATGCAGGATTCCTTCATGCCGGGGACAGGCATCCCCAGGAAGGCAGTTTTGTGACACAGCAGGAAGCAGGACGTGCTTTTTCCGTCAGACCTGAATCTCGCCTTCATGCGGGGACGGGTGAACGGCCTTTTGAAGTAAATGCCGCCAATGGATGTATCACCAGTTCGGCGATGGTCGGGCAGGAAAGCCAGCATTGCACAGTGACTGGAAAAACCCAGTCTCAGGCAGCGATTGAGTTAACACGTGATGGAAAATCACCGTCTGTCAATTCTCTTCTGGTTGTATTGCCGGACAGATCACAAATGCTTCTGCATGCAACTGTGCAGGCATATCAGCCGGAAAATAAAAAATCAGGTGCGTGGGAGCTACGCTGTCTCTACACAAGGGAAGGCAAAGCGATCACCATTCATGGTCAAAGCCTGACACCTTTTCTGCCATCCAGCGCTGTCGCAGATATGCATGTCGCGTGTATAGCCGGGAGTGCGGGCATGCAAGCCTCTATTCAGGTTTCATCGGACAGTACAGCTGCAACAGTCTGGCAGGCTGCTTATGATGCGGAGACTGTGACCCACCCTTGATCGGGGAGTTTATTCTTATCGTAAAATTGTGGTCCCCTTGTTTCCATATCCAACAATGGTAAAGATAATTTCTGAGGCGACGAAAGGGATGGGTATTTGACTGTCTCCCCATCGCCGTCATCGGTGGCGCGCACGTGTTGGGAGTTCGTTTTTTGAGATCATCGCGGTACTGACGGACAAATGGTCATGAGCAGAATTGCCTTATGCATGAATGTCCGCGATGAGGGCCGTGATATTGCGGAATGGATCGCGTTCCACGGCGCTGTTGGCTTTCACTCACAGATTATTTTCGACAATCGCTCCACCGATTCGACCCCTGAGATAATCAAGGCGGCATCGAAAGTGCTCGATGTACGCTATCATCATTGGGATCGTACCGATTCACGGTATCAAGTCGACGCCTATTTTACAGCCTGTCATGTCTATCGGCATGAATTTGACTGGATCGCTTTTGTCGATTCAGATGAGTATCTGATGCCGGAATTCCCTGTTCACATAGCGGAATATCTGGATGGTTTCAAAGATCGGGAAATAGGGGGTATCGGCGTCAACTGGGCCACTTATGGTTCCAGCGGGTTAGTCGATTTTCCGTCCGGGCTGATTACGGAAAGTTTCACCAGACGTTCCGGTGCAGATTTTTTCCCCAATCGGCATATCAAGTCGATTGTTCGTCCACTGTCAGTCATATCCTGCGATAATCCACATTGGTTCAACACGGATGCGCCTTATGTGGATGCAGCCGGCAATTCCCTGGAATGGTATGTTTCAGATCAGGGTGAAGTGGTGAAAGGGCTAACGAAAGCCATCCCTGATTATAAGGGGGCGCGAATCAATCATTATTTTACCCGTTCTCTGGCGCATTGGAAGTGCAAGGTTAATCGCGGGTATCCAGCGGATATTGCCATCCGTAAAATGGAAGAATTCGAATACTATAACAGAAATGAAATTGAAGATCCGATTGCTGTTCGATACATGCCCAATGTCCTGAAAATTCTTGATCGTATTGGTAATCCCTGAGATTCGATTGCACATCCGATCAGAAGTGGAAGGGCTTGCTGCAAATAGGGCGCGTGGCTAGACGATTGAGGGTGGGTGCGCCCTTATGGCAATGGCAGGAGCATGGTGGTGTTTGCAACGGCTGATCTGGTGGATGCCTATCAGGATCGTCTCGGCTCCTGCTTTATCCAGTTTGCCAGCTATGGCGGCCAGGCACGTTTCAGCGGGCCGGTCCGGACTATTCGTACCTATGAAGACAATGCCCTGATCAAGGCGACCCTCTCTTCCCCCGGCCAGGGTGCTGTTCTGGTCATTGATGGGGGTGGATCATTGCGCTCCGCCCTGGTGGGCGATGTGATTGCTGGCTTGGCGGTCACAAATGGCTGGGTCGGCATCGTCGCCTGGGGCGTGGTACGGGATAGCGTGGCGCTCAAAACCCTGCCGATCGGGATCAAGGCACTGGGAACCAATCCGTGGAAAAGCGGCAAAGCCGGTTCAGGTGTATTGGATGAGCCTGTTTCTTTCGGTGGCGTGACCTTTGCAACCGGTGACTGGGTTTATGCCGACGAAGACGGACTCCTCGTCAGCCCAGGCGGTGCGCTGCCTCTTTAATATTATCAGACTGACACAGGGATACGCTTGCATCTGCCGGGTGCAAACGGCTAGGGTCCACCTCAAGATATAAATATATCCTTATGTATTATGGAGAGTAGCATGCCCGATACAGCGGTCGCTGAAGACTACAAGGTTCGCGATATTGGTCTGGCCGACTGGGGCCGGAAAGAAATCCGGATGGCCGAGGATGAAATGCCCGGCCTGATGGCGCTGCGGGAAGAGTATGGCAACAGCAAGCCTCTGGCAGGCGCGCGTATTGCCGGCTGTCTCCACATGACCATCCAGACCGCTGTGCTGATCGAAACGCTGACGGCGCTGGGGGCGACGGTGCGCTGGTCCTCCTGTAATATTTTCTCGACGCAGGACCATGCTGCGGCTGGGATCGCGGCCGCCGGTATCCCGGTTTTCGCCTGGAAGGGGCTGTCAGAAGAAGAATTCTGGTGGTGCATTGAGCAGACTGTCCGTGGTCCGGATGGCTGGACCCCGAATATGATTTTGGATGATGGCGGTGATCTGACCGTGCTGATGCACGACAAGTATCCCGAGATGCTGAAGGATGTCCGTGGCCTGTCGGAAGAAACAACGACCGGTGTGCATCGTCTGTGGGAAATGGCCAAAGCCGGTAAACTGTTGACCCCGGCGATCAACGTCAATGACAGCGTTACCAAGTCAAAATTCGACAATCTGTACGGCTGCCGTGAAAGCCTGGTGGATGGTATCCGCCGTGGCACTGACGTCATGATGGCGGGCAAGATCGCAGTCGTTGCCGGGTTCGGCGATGTTGGCAAAGGGTCGGCGGCGTCGCTGCGCAATGCGGGTTGCCGCGTTCTGGTGACCGAGATTGATCCGATCTGCGCATTGCAGGCGGCGATGGAAGGTTATGAAGTCGTCACCATGGATGAGGCCGCCTCGCGCGGTGATCTGTTCGTGACCGCCACCGGCAATGTGGATGTTATCACCATCGACCATATGCGCGCGATGAAGAACCGGGCCATCGTCTGCAATATTGGTCACTTCGATTCCGAGATCCAGATCGAGAGCCTGCGTAACTATCGCTGGGAAAACGTGAAGCCGCAGGTGGACGAGGTCGTGTTCCCCGATGGCAAGCGCCTGATCATCCTGTCGGAAGGCCGTCTGGTCAATCTGGGTAATGCAACAGGCCATCCGAGCTTCGTGATGAGCGCGAGCTTCACCAATCAGGTTCTGGCGCAGATTGAACTCTGGCAGGCAAAGCCGGGCCAATATCTGCCGAACCATGTCTATACGCTACCGAAGCACCTTGATGAAAAGGTGGCTGCCCTGCACCTTGCCAAGGTAGGAGCGAAGCTGACGAAGCTTTCTGACAAACAGGCTGAATATATTGGTGTTTCTCAGGCTGGTCCGTTCAAGCATGATCTGTATCGTTACTGAGTATTATTAATATCTGATATTTTTTATTGATTATTGTTAGTAAAGGCGGCCTTTCAGAGGTCGCCTTTATTATTTCAAGCTGTTTTGAAAGCCACCTGCGGCTTGACGTGAAAGAATCATAATTTTATTCTATTGAATGATAAGGAAATTTGCTTCATAAATCTTCACAAAAGGATGCACGCACAGTCTGAAGCTATGACTTAAGAGCCTTACCCAATCGCATCGTGCAGCGGGAGAAAAGGGTAAGGAGCAATGAAAAATAAAATGCTGTCCGTATGCGACTTTCGCGTGGTGTCCTGCGTTCTGCGCGAGGCTTCCACTCAGGAACGTCGCCAATAAACAGTGTAGCAAAAATTGCTCACAGAGATGTCCAGGATGATGAATACGCCACGTAATACGGTGCAGATCCATGCTGCATCGGCTCAGGGCGGGCTGGTGACACCAGGTCTGCCTACAATGAGGGAGATGCCTGTGGTGGCTTATACCCAGGCCTTGCAGCGCGCTTTGGCACGGATGCCGGCCGCAGAGGTGGCCAAGGATTGGCTGTTTCTGGAAGGATGGGAGCGCTCTCCCACCATGGCAATGGCCTTTGCGTTGCGTGTGAACCAGATTCGTCGTGCCAACCCTGAACTCGCCGCGGAAATCCGGGCAGAGATCGCAAATGGCAGGCCGCTGACGGATGAGGAACGCGCCTCTCTCAGGAAACAGAAAAGCCCCTCTTGCTAAAGTTTGATGACCAAGCTATATGCCCGCCAGCCGCTGGTTCGGACGTGATGGAGCCAGCAAGGATGGGGCCATAGCTCAGTTGGGAGAGCGCCTGAATGGCATTCAGGAGGTCGTCGGTTCGATTCCGATTGGCTCCACCAAATATTTAAACTCCACCTATCCCGGGTTGGAGTTTTTTTATTGTCAGCATCATGGATGTTCTGTTCCTGTCGTCCGGCATACGGACGGATAGCCAGTATGTCTGATGCCAGGGATCGACTGATGCAATGGCAATATGCGCGCCATCATCCAGCATCCTGTGAAGGGCATGCCATTGGCGTAAACCGTCACAGCCGCGCATGAAGATATCGGAATGCCGGTGCAGCGAAAGACGTGTAAAATCCAGCCCAAGCCCCTCGCCTGAACATTTGGAAATGGCCTCTTTCACCGTCCAGAGCGCCAGAAAATCATCGATATCGCCTTCTCTATTGTCCTGTTCATGGCACAGGATAGACCATGGCAATCTTGTATCCGATGGCGGTTTTTCTTCCACATCGATACCGACCGGATTTCCTGCCCGCACAGCGATCACCACATGCTGGCCGCTATGGCTGATGTTGAAATGAAGATTGCCATGTGTGAGGGAGGGCTTGCCGTTTGCATCGACCTTAAAAGCGAGATCTGCCGGATGCAGATCGAGCAATCCGGCCAGCAGCCAGCGTTTAAGGGTATGCGCTGCCTGATGACGGTTTCGATCCGCTGGAAGCCGGTACATATCCCGGCGCGTTATTTCCTGCTGGCTCAGCCAGGATGGTAGAAAGCACAACGCTGCCTCGACCGGGAACGTGGCCACAACCATGGTGTCGTTTGTCATGGAAAGCGGAAAAAATGCCGACGTGACAGGCGAGGCGCTCAAAGGCATCCTGCCGCAGACAGAAGATTTCAATCTGGATTTTCCAGTCTGGCGTACCATGTAAAGCCATATACGATGGCAGTGATTCTTATCATGGGACAAAGGTGTCACAATGTCGGTGGATGTGAAATACCAGACGACGGCAACTGCAACTGGCGGTCGGGATGGCAGTGCCCGCACGGCAGATGGTCGGTTTGAAGTGGCGTTATCGACTCCGCGGGAGCTGGGCGGTGCAGGTGGAGAAGGGACCAATCCGGAACAGCTTTTTGCCTCCGGCTATGCGGCCTGTTTTTTGGGGGCGCTCAAGGTGGCCGGGCAACAACTGAAACAGAAGATTCCATCTGATACTTCTGTTACCGCCACGATCGGGATTGGCCCGCGTTCTGAAGGCGGGTTCGGCATTACGGCCCAGCTTTCGATCCATTTGCCGGGTGTCGAGGCGGCAGAGGCACATAAGCTTGTGGAAACAGCCCATCAGATCTGCCCTTATTCCAATGCGACACGCGGCAATGTCGATGTAGGGCTGGTGGTCGCGTAAGGCTGTATGCCCGTTTTGGAAAAGCGTATGAAAATAGGGATTCTCCAGACCGGTCGGCCACCTGCTCATCTGGTGGCCGGATATGGTGATTACCCTGCGATGCTACGTCGTCTGCTGGGTGATCGGCACGATTATTCCATTTTCGATGTTCAGGGGAATCAGTGGCCGCAGGAAAGAGAGTCTGATCGCGGCGGTTGCGATGCTTATGTGATCACCGGGTCGGCGGCCGGTGTGCATGATGGCCAGCCATGGATAGAAACGCTGGGGAATTTCCTGCGTGAGCGGGCAGGCAAGAGCAAACTCGTCGGCATTTGCTTTGGCCATCAGGTCATGGCGGAAGCGTTCGGGGGCAGGGTGGAGCGGGCCAGGATTGGCTGGGGGCTCGGGCTGCACCGGTATCGGCTGCGTTGCCAGACCGCCTGGACGGATCCGGTGGAGGACATTGCCATTCCGGTTTCTCATCAGGATCAGGTAGTGGAAAAGCCGCCTGCAGCAAAGATCATAGCATCCAGCCATTTCACCCCGTTTGCAGTGCTGGAATATCCGTCGCTTGGGGCGATCTCATTCCAGTGTCATCCGGAATTCGATCCGGATTTTGCAGCCGAACTGGTGCATATCCGTCCACCGGAGCAGGTGGACCAGAAACAGCGAAATCAGGCTTTGGCGTCCTTGCAAGGGCCGCATGATAATCCACGTCTGGGACAGTGGATCAATCGCTTTCTGATGTCCTGAATTCCGGCGGCTCCTCCACGCGGGTTACGCTGCCAAAACCGGGTGCAGGGGCGGAGAGGTCAACCGGCCGCGCCGCTGCCAGCGCGCAGAGAATGCGCAGCGGGCCGCCATGAGTCACAACGATTCGATTTTGCCGATCCCGCATCCATTCTGCCCAGATCTGATCGATCCGATGGCGCAGGGTGCGTATGCTTTCCCCGTTGGGGGGCGTAAAATCATCGGGTGATGCCGCCCAGTCATCCAGTGTGGCGCGGTCGATATCGTCCCAGCGACTTCCTTCCCAGTCGCCGAAATCAAGCTCCTGAAGTCTTGGATCGATCATGATTCCGGGGGGCTGGATGTGCCCGGCCAGCCAGTCGGCCAGCCAATTGGCCAGCCACTGGCAGCGCAAGGCCGGACTGCTGACGATCATGGCATCCCGCATATCTGTCAGTTGCGCCAGAATGGTGCGGGCGGTCTCCTCCCGATCATCGGCCAGCGGGACATCAAGGCGGCCATAGCAGAGTCCGTCGGCAATGGCTGGTCTGGTATGGCGGATCAGGGCCAACTGCATGATGGGCTTACGATCCGGCTGGCTCGGTTGGAGTTGCGTCGCTGTTGTATGACGGTGCCTGCAAGACGCCTATCCCGCGAAGATAGGTGATGACAGCCTTGGCCGCATCGTCGGCAGAGGGATGCACCATCAGCTGTCCATTTCCTTGTGCGCCGGCTTTCGCAATAAGACGAGGACGCGCACGATAAGGGCGTTCCTCGATATCAGATGAGGATACTACGACCGTGCTGTCACTCTGCGGGAGCAAGCTGGAGGCTTCGATGGTCTCGATCACGCCTTTCCGCATAGCGGCAAAGGCGAAGGGCAACGGTCTCGGGGCTGCCGGATGCACGGTCAGCACGCAGGGCAACTGGATGCTGACGGCACGCCTTGCACCCTTTGGCCTGGCCTGAAGCAGATGAAGGATGTTCCCTGCTGTCGTGTCTCGGTCAAAGGCGGCAATATCTGCGGCAATCGGCCAGCCCAGCGCCTGTGCCAGACGATAGGGCAATGTGCCGCTATCCATACCGCCTTGTGCGCGACGGCCTGTCAGGATCAGATCGGGCGGGTTGCAGCGGATGAAAGCCAGCAGCGCGGGCAGTGGATCGACATTGGCATCCTGACGCAGCATGACGATCCGGCTCAACCCATGGCCGGGTATATCACGCAACGGGGCGGCTTCAGGCCCGGCATGCAGGCCGGAGACATGCGCGCCTAGTTGCCGGGCAAGGGCGATGGCCTGTGTTTCTTCCATCACGGGGGCTGACCGGCCGGAGACGGGATGGCATCCGGCTGAGAGCAGCACCAGCACGTTCAGACGGTTGGCGATGGGTGTGTCGGACTGGGTCATGATGTTTCCCTGCCGGGGCTGTGATCTTCCGGATTGGCCCTTCCCGGATGAGCATCGCGTTCCGTTGCCAGAGCCGCGAGAATGGCCGGCATGACCTCCTGCGCATCGGCGACGATGGCAAGCCCGGCCCGGGCGATCATGGCGGCGTGCAGATCGGTATTGACTGCAACGACATGCTCCACGCCCGCCACACCCTGAAGGTGCTGCGGCGCGCCGGCAATGCCGAGTGCGAAATAACAGGTGGCATCAAGGATACTGCCGGTTGCCCCAACCTGCCGGTCGCGTGGCATCAGCCCGGCATCGCAAATCACCCGGCTGGCACCCGGTGTCGCGCCGAGGGCTGTAGCGAGAGCGTGGAAGGCCGCAAAATCGGTGATGCCATTCCCGGCGGAGACGACGAATGATGCTTCCGTCAGGGCCAACTGTCCGGCATCCGGGGGAACGTCGCGCCAGCCCGTCAGTGCGCCTGTCTCCATCTGTGGCAGTTCCAGCGGGATAGGGCGCGCTTCGTGCCGGATGCCGGTATGGGGCGCGGCACGGTCGGCGCTCAATGCCAGCAGCGGCGGAGGCACCATCCGTTGCTCACGGCGGCGCGCATGGCTGGGACGGATCGCCTGAGACGCGGACAGGGCTTCGATATCGGTGGCGATGTCCAGCCCGGACAAGGCGGCGACACGGCGGGCCAGATCGCCGCCATCAGGGCTTTCCGGGAACAGAACGTGTTTCGGTTGCAGGTGGGCAATCGCGGCGACCAGAGCGGCAACACGCGACTCGACGGAATCATCCTCGTACTGAATGAGGCGGTCGGCACCGTTATCACCCGCCTCGGCCAGTGCTGGGCCGAACAGTACGACGGCACCTTGTCCGGCGGCACCCGCTTTGTCAGCGAGGATTCGGGCTGCGCCCAGTATCTGCCGGTCATGCGGTGACAGGCGTCCCCCCGCCGCATCAGGCACGGCGAGGATCAGGAAAGCGGGATCGTCGATCATGCGGATGCGCGGTGCGGCTTCCTGTCTCTGGCCGGCAGGAGAGGCGATGGAGGAAGCTCCTCCATGCCAGGCGCGATCCAGACGCGGGCGAGTAGCCGGGGAGGGCACGGCCTGCACCAGCGCCTCGGCCCGCGGGTTGCGACGGCGGCGGCCAAAGGGAGACAGAGAGGAGGAGGCTCCAACATCCATCGCGAGCGTCGCAAGCTGGTAGCGTGGCCGCTCCCCTCCGCTCACACGGCGCGCCTCTCGCAGGGCGCGGGGATCGAGACGGGGGCGGGTCATGCCACACCCTCCGGCAGGATGGTTTGCGATGGTTGTGCCACCCGGGTTTTGGCATGCTCGATGCTGTCCAGCAGCAATTCGGCAATATCCTTGACTTCGGGGCGGTCTCCGGTGACGCCCTCCAGCATGGCGGTGCAGCCGGGACATCCAACCGCGACAATGGAGGCACCCACGCCCTGAGCATGGCTCATGCGGATATCGGGGATACGTTTTTCGCCCGCAATATCGGTGACCGGTGCGCCACCGCCACCGCCGCAGCACATGGCGCGTTCTCCATGACGCTCCATCTCGACACGATGGGTGGCAAGACGATCCAGAATGCGGCGGGGTGCATCCACCTCACCATTGTAACGCGCGAGATAGCAGGGATCATGATAGGTGACGGGGCGAGTCTCGAATTTCACAGGATTCAGCTTGCCCGTTGCAATCAACTCATCCAGCAAGGCGGTATGATGCAGCACCGGCCATGTCGCTCCGAAAGCGCGGTATTCGTTGCGCAGCGTGTGCAGCGCATGCGGGTCCGCTGTGACGATGCGGCGGAAACGACGGCGTTTCAGCGTGGCGATATTGTCCTGTGCCAGACGTTGGAACCCGGCCTCATCACCCAGCCGCCGCGCCAGATCGCCGCAGTCACGTTCCTCTGCGCCCAATACGGCGAAATCAACGCCGGCCTGTTGCATCAATGCGATCAGTGCCCGCAGGCTCCTTCCATAGCGCAGATCGAACGCGCCTTCGCCCAGCCATAGCAGGATATCGGTTTCTCCCTGTTCCTCCAGCACGCGCAGAGTCATCCCGGCAGTGAAATCGGTCCGTGATGCCAGCGCCCGTCCGCCCGCATCATCGGCATAACGCAGATGATGCAGTGGCTGGGCTGCTTTTTCCGGAATAGCGCCCAGCTCCAGCGTCTGGAAACGGCGCATATCGACGATCGCGTCCACATGCTCGATCAGCATCGGGCATTCATGCACACAGGCGCGGCAGGTGGTGCAGGACCACAGCGTATCCGGATGAATCACTGCATCCGCGCCGATGATCGGATGATGCGCGCCGCCATGCCCCGCCACGGGACGTGCCTGTGGGTAGGGGCTGCCCGTATAGGCGTCGCCGCCATGCAGGGCGAACGTCAGATCCTGAATCAGCTTTTTGGGGTTCAGAGGTTGTCCGGCGGCAAAGGCGGGACAGGCCTGTTCACAGCGTCCGCATTGAATGCAGGCATCGAAACTTGCCAGACGATTCCAGGTGAAATCCGCAGGTGTTGAAACACCCGACTGCCCCGCTTCCAGATCGAGCGCAAGCAGTGCTGTATCGCGGCCCCCCTCGAAACGGCCCGGACGCGGATGCGCCGCCAGATGCAGCGATCCGGCGACTGCATGCCGCATGGGTCCGTTCGGCAGATGTGCCACCAGTGCCAGCCCGCCGGTCAGCGTCATCACTGCTCCCGCGGCCCCTGCCGCGTGGGGCAGCACATCAGGCAGCATGCCATGCAACGCCGCACCGATCGCGGCAATCAGCCCACCGGTCAGATAAAGTCCAAGCCAGAGCGGCAAAGTCAGAAAGCGACCGGCTGACAGATGCGGTGGCGTTGTCGGGCTGCGTCGTGCCGCGACATGACGCGCACCGCTCAGACCGAATGCATAGAATGCGGCGGTGACGATCCAGAACAGGGAGGCCACCATGCCGCCCCGATGCAGCACTGGCAGGAGGGTGGAGAGCAGCGTCAACACCGATCCGGCCAGCAGGCCACCCGCCACCAGTTTGTGCATCCTGGCGTTTTCCGGTCGGCGCTCGACGACGTGATGTACATCCACCAGATAGCGGCGCGGCATGGCGATCAGCCCGCGAACCCAATCCACATGTGTTTTCTGTCCGACCCGCCAGCGCAGGGCGATGCGTAGCGCCTGAACCACGACCAGCAGGACCAGAAACCAGATCACCAGCAGCAACGGTGTGCCCGGATGCATGGCGGGGACTCCTTCCGTGACTGGTTACAGATCCTTGCAGAGCCGAAGCGCGTCGTACATCGCCGCATGGATGTTGCGGCCAGCCACCGCGTCACCGATCCGGAACAGGCTGAAATGTCCTGTTTGTGCGTCAGCTTGCGATGTGCCTTGCAGCAAGGAGGGAAGATCCGTCACGCCATGATTGCTGGATTGCTCTTTCAACGCAAAATAGGTGTCCTCGACCGGCAGCGTGCCGAAATCGGCGACCACCTGATCGATTACACGCTCTTCCTCGGCATCCGTCATCGTGTTGCGCAGCACCGCCACCAGACGGTTGCCTTCACGGTAGACTTCCATCAATTCCAGATTGGGCGAGAGGATGACACCAAGTTTGTAAAGCTCCCGCAAATGCACGGGTTGATTGGTGGTGCCGACTTCCTGCGCAATCATCCGGTCATGGGTGACGAATTCCACCAGCGCGCCGCGCTGGGACATCACCTCGGCGACGGAGGCGGCATTGTGCTGGCCCATTTCGTCATACAGCAGGACACTGCCGGCGGGCTGGACCCGTCCGGTCAGAATGTCCCAGCTTGAAATGATATGTTCTGCCCCCGGAATATGGCCGGGATTGGGCAGGCCGCCCGTGGCGATGATCACCGTATCCGGTTGCTCCGCCTGGATCAGCGCGGCGGTGGCTTCGGTGTTCAGGCGCAGATCGACGTTCAGGCGGCGGATCTGACTCAACAGCCAGCGGGGAATGCCGGACAGGGCTTCGCGCCATGTTCCTTTGGCCGCGATGTTGATCTGGCCGCCCACTTCGCCGGAGCGTTCGAACAGCACGACCTGATGACCACGCTCGGCACAGACCCGTGCGGCCTCCAGCCCACCGGGACCGGCGCCGACGACGACAATTTTTTTCTGGCGATCCGCTTTTGCGATGACATGCGGCATGGTGGCCTCCCGCCCTGTCGCCGCATTCTGCAAACACAGCGCATCACCACCGACATAGATGCGGTCAATGCAATATCCCGCTCCGACGCATTGGCGAATGTCGTCTTCCCGCCCCTCGCTGAGCTTGCGGACCAGATGCGGATCGGCAATGTGCGCCCGCGTCATCGCCACCATATCCACATGCCCTTCGGCCACGGCGCGGGCAGCGGTCGCCAGATCGGTCACGCGCTGGGCATGGAAAACGGGGACATCGACCTCCCGCTTGATCGCGCTGGCCAGATGCAGGAACGGTGCGACCGGAAAAGCCATGTTCGGCAGGCTGACCGCATGCGCCATGTCGTCGCGTGCCTGACCGCCCAGAATGTTCAGGAAATCCACCAGCCCCTGCCGCGCATATTCGGAGGCAATGGCCACGCATTCTTCCTGAGACAGGCCTTGCGCATACAACTCGTCACCCGACATGCGCATGCCGATCAGCAGATCGTCTCCGGCGGCTTCCCGCATGGCGCGCAGTACCTCGATGCCGAAGCGCATACGGTTTTCCAGCGAGCCGCCGTAACGGTCGGTGCGTTTGTTGACATCGGGACTCCAGAACTGGTCCAGCAGATGACCATGCGCCCCGGAAATCTCGAACCCGTCCAGGCCGCCTTCCTTGCAGCGACGCGCCGCCTGCGCGAAATCGGCGATGACGCGATCAATATCTTCCTGCTCCATCGCCTTGGGCAGGGAACGGCTGGCAGGTTCGCGGCGGACGGAGGGCGCCATGACCGGCAACCATTGATCCGTATCCCATTTCGTGCGGCGGCCCATATGCGTCAGCTGGATCATCAGCTTTGCGCCATGGCGGTGAATCCGCTCGGCGAACTCCTGAAAATACGGAATGACGCTGTCATCCGTGACGGCAATCTGGTTCCACGGCGTTGCCGGGCTGTCCGCCGAGACGGAGGAGGAGCCGCCGAACATGGTCAGGCCGATTCCGCCTTTCGCCTTTTCCTCATGATAGAGCTGATAGCGTTCTTTGGGCTTGCCATCCTGACCATAGCCGGGGGCGTGGCTGGTGCTCATCACGCGGTTGCGGAAGGTGACACCGCGAATGGTTAACGGTTTCAGCAGGGCATCGGCATTGGCGATCATCGGCACATTCCGGGGCAGGCGGGTGGGAGGAGGGCAGGCATCGGCGGTGGCTCAGGCGCGTCAGGGTGCACTCACGCGCTCATGGCGCGGCGAATGCCCGTAACGCAGCCGGTAGGCGTTGCTGAAAGACGCGCCGGAGGCAAAGCCGCAGGCAACGCCGATTTCAGTGATGGGCATGGCAGTCTGGCGCAGCAGCAACTGGGCGCGCTCCAGCCGGACGGAGGCGGCATAGGCGGCGGGTGTCATGCACAGATGCTGCTTGAACAGCCGTTCCAGCTGGCGTGACGACAGCCCGGCCAGAGCCGCCGCATCGGCGACGGAAAGGGGATCATCGGACGGGTTCTGCGCATTGGCTTCCAGCAGCGCCACGGCATGGGCCAGCCGCGGATGCCGGGCAGCGGTACGGGGCAGATGCTGCCTTTCTCCGCCCTGACGAGGCTTGATCAGGAACTGACGCGCTACGGCGTCGGCGGCACGCGGACCGAGACGGGCGGCTATCAGCGCCAGCATCATGTCCAGCGGCGCAGTCCCGCCGGTGCTGGTGAAGCGGTCGCGATCGATCACGAATAACTCATCCCGGAATACGATGTCGGGAAATTCCTCACGGATGGCGGCCAGATCTTCCCAGTGAATGGCGCAGGCATAGCCGGACAGCATCCCGGCCTCCGCCAGCACGAAACTGCCGGTGCACAGCGCACCGAGGGCACCGCCGCGACGGATATGACGTTGCAGCGCGGGGAACAGGCGACGGGTAGTGGCACGCCTGATATCAACGCCGCCACAGATCAGCAGCAGGTCGATCGGCGCGGCATCGGCCAGCCTGACCGTCGGTCCCAACGACAGGCCATTGCTGGCCTGTGCCGGTTCGCCATCCGGCGTCAGCACCTGCCATGAATAGGCATCACTGCTGGTAACGCGATTGGCCATCCGGCACGCCTCGATGGCGGAACTCATCGCAATCATCGAGTAATTCGGCAGAGTCAGAAAACCGATTCTGCCGATCTCCGCAGGGAGGCGTGCAGGTGTGTCGATCATCGCTCGACAACCAGATCCGTCAGCGGCCTGGAGCAGCAGGGCAGGAACATGCCCTGATCGACTTCTTTCTGTCGGATGCCGCCATTATGCTTCATCTCGACCCGGCCGGAGACCAGTTTCGACTTGCACGTGCCGCACACACCCTTGGAGCAGGAAGCTGGCAGTTTCAGCCCGGCCCGCCGACCGGCCTGCAAGACGGTGGTATCCGGATCGCAGTCGATCTGCCTGTCGCTTTTGCTGAAGGTGATGGAAAAACCACCCGATGCGGCGACAGCCTCTGCTTCAGCGGCGGCTTCGGGTTCTTCCTGGGCCAGTATGCCGAAATCAAAGCTTTCCTCATGATGGCGACGCATGTCGAATCCGGCTTCGGCCAGGATCGTTTTTGCGGCTGCCATGAACGGTGCGGGACCGCAGACGAACACTTCGCGTTCCATGAAATCCGGAGCGATCCGGGTCAGCAGCGCGGTGTTCAGACGACCGCGATATCCATTCCATATTTCACCGGCGGAATCCGTCTCGCACAGGAAGGCGACGCTGAATCCATGCCGTGTGCGCGCCATCAGGGACAGCTCGTCACGGAAGATGATGTCCGCCGGACTGCGCGCGGCATGCACGAAAACCGTATCGGCTTCGGCCGCCAGATCGTATTGCGTGCGGGCCATGGCCATCAGTGGCGTGATGCCGCTGCCGCCGGACAGGAACAGATATTTCGGCGCCGGATGATGGACGTTCGTGAAATCGCCCATCGGGCCGACGGCACGAATGCGCATGCCCGGTTTCAGAGTGTCATGCAGCCAGTTCGACACCGGCCCGTTCGGCACCCGTTTGACAGTGATGCTGAGCAGATCCGGGCGTGTAGGGGCAGAGGAGATGGTGTAGCAGCGATTGATTTTCTGCCCACCGATTTCCAGATCCAGTGTCACGAACTGTCCCGGCAGATGCCGGAACAGACACGGATTGGCCGGCGAGAAGAAAAACGTTCGCACATCATGTGTTTCCTGCCGTACGGCACGGCAGATCAGCACATCATCCGCATCGGCATTCCACTGCGCCGGCAGGGCGGAGAGGGGCGAGAAAGCGTTCACTGTGCGCCACCCTGCTGCGCTGCTTTCATGCGGGAGATGTACCAGTTGCTGAATTTCTCAACCAGCATCTCGGTATAAGGGGAGTATGGGCCGGGCTGATAGGCAGGGGTGCGCACACCTTGCTGGGTTATACCGACCAGATCGCTATCCTGCTGGTTGGTGGCTTCCCACACGCTTTTCAGATGATCGAGGTCATAATCGATGCCTTCGCGCGCATCCTTGTGCACCAGCCATTTGGTGCGCAGCAAAGCGGTTTCGGCATCAATCGGAAACACCGCGAAAGTGACGATGTGATCGCTCATGAAATGATGCCAGGAATTCGGCTGGGTCCAGAAAGACAGAGCGCCCAGCTTGCGTTCCGTCAATTCCCCCAGCAATTTCGTGCAGGCGACCCTGGTGTCGGGAGTTTCGCTTTCGCCGGCACCGGAAATCGGCAGGCGCTGGGTGCGGAAACCGGTTACGCGATCGTCAAGATGGTCGATCTCGCGGGAGGGAAGGCCACGCGCTTCCCACTCGGCGGTGTTATTGTTGACGAGGCAGTTATATTCCTCGGCGGCTTTCTGTCCGTCCTCATCCAGTGATTCAGGCGCAAAGCCGAACCCGAATTCGAAAATGGAGGCGGTCAGTTCGGGATGGGAACCGGCGCAGTGATAGCACTCGCGGTTATTTTCCATCACCAGCTTCCAGTTGCCGCGTTCGATGATATCCATCTCGAACGCGATCTTGGTGTCGGGAATGGCATGCGGGGTCAGATACGGTGTCATCTCCCGCGCCATATCCTCGATATCGGCCGGCGGTTCATCGGCGAAACACAGGAAGATCAACCCTGCGACATTGCGCACGTGAACCGGCTTCAGACCATGACAGGACGGATCGAAATCCGCACCCATATGATCGGCATGCAGCAGCGGGCCTTCGGTGGAGTAGGTCCACATATGATACGGGCAGACCAGATTTCCGACGCTGCGCTTGCCTTCGGGGACAATGCGGGCACCGCGGTGGCGGCAGACATTGTGGAAAGCGCGAATGTCCATATCGTCGCCGCGCACGACAATGGCGCTGAAACGACCGATCTGCAGGGCCATGACATCGCCCGGTTCGGCAATATCCGGTTCGACACCCACATAAATCCAGTGTTTGCCGAAAATCGTCTCGATATCGGCATCCAGAATGTCGGGTGAGGTATAGAACGGGGCTTCCAGCGTATAGCCGGGCTTGCGCCGTGCCAGCAGGGAAGGGAGAGAATCCGGGGTAAAGCGGAGATCGTCGGGCATGGGACGAACCTTGAGGGAGGTGGCGTTCAGTCCTACTTAAAAGCCGATTTTATTCTGCAATTTATTAGAAACGACATTTTTTTTATCCATCCCGGTATCTATGCATTTTGCGCAGAGGTCGGAAAGGATTGGAAGGAACAATGCGTTCTCCTGCTGCCGGTCAGGAGAGGCACTTTATGGAAAGCGACGGTTTTTCTTACAGGGAATCGGCGTAAATCCGGGAAGAAGTCAGGCTGTCCCGCTCCGGCAGCGGATCATTGGATTCCGCAGCGGGGGGCGCATTGCGCCGGGCTGCGCTGGGGGCCACGCCATGCGCAGCCTTGTAGAGGCGGGAGAAATGGGCGCAGTCTGAAAAACCGGCATCCAGAGCGATTTCCGTCACGCTACGCTGGGTATTGTCCAGCAGGAAACGGGCAAAGCGAAGTCGTAATGAGCGGTATACGGCGGCTGGTTTCTGTTGCATCGCGGCGGCAAACAACCGTTCCAGCTGTCGTGCCGACAGCTCCAGCCGTTCGGCGATGGCGCTGACCGGAAGGGGTTCCGCCATGTTCTGCTCCATGATCAGCAGGGCACGGCGCACGCGCGGATCAGTCACACCCGCGGCCAGCGGCGGGTGCGGCTGGGCGGCGGTTTCACCGCGCGCTTCATCCAGCAGCAGCACCTGACGGCTTTTCATGGCGGTGGAGCGGCCGAGATGTTTTTCGACAATCCAGGTCGCCAGATCGGCCGCTCCACCGCCCCCCGCACAGGTGATGCGGTCGCCATCGACCAGAAACAGCCGGTCGGCCAGCACGGCCTGATCGGGAAATTCGTCGGTGAAGTCCTGATGATGATACCAGCTGACACAGGTCGTGCGGTCTTTCATCAATCCTGCCCGGCACAGCAGAAAGCTGCCGGTGCACAGACCGACCAGCGTCGTGCCGGCCCTGGCGGCGGATTGGAGGTAGGCAACCGTCTCCTGATCGAATGGACGCCCTGCATGCAGCAGGCCACCGACGACGACGATATAGTCCAGTTGTCTGGGATCGATGAAACCGGTGGTCGGGCCGATGGTGATGCCGCAACTGGCCGTGATCGTACCTGGGCGGCTGCCCATGATGGACCATTGGCAGCGGATCGGGCGGCTCATATCGCCTTCATCCGCCGCAAGGCGCAGGTGATCGACGAACAGGGAGAATGGCGCCAGCGTAAAGCTGTCCGCCATGACGAAGCCGACCGTCAACGCCCGGCGGCGTGGGGGATCAGCACTCGGTGAAGTTAACCGCAAGGCCACCTTGGCTGGTCTCCTTGTATTTGCTCTGCATGTCGGCACCGGTCTGGCGCATCGTCGCAATAACGCGGTCGAGGGAGATATGGTGCGTCCCGTCGCCGCGCATGGCCAGAGAGGCGGCGTTGATCGCCTTGATCGCGCCGAAAGCGTTCCGCTCGATACAGGGAATCTGCACAAGCCCCGCCACCGGGTCGCATGTCATGCCGAGATGATGTTCCATGCCGATTTCAGCGGCATTTTCGATGCGGGCATTATCGGCGCCCATCGCGGCTGCCAGCCCTGCGGCGGCCATGGAGCAGGCCACGCCGACTTCTCCCTGACAGCCGACTTCCGCGCCGGAGATGGAAGCGTTCATCTTGAACAGCGCACCGATGGCGCAAGCGGCCAGGATGAAATCCTGCATGCCCGCCTCCGATGAACCCGGCACCATATCACGGTAATAACGCAGCACGGCTGGTACCACGCCCGCTGCGCCATTGGTCGGGGCGGTGACCACCCGCCCACCGGCAGCGTTTTCCTCATTCACCGCGATGGCGAACAGGCTGACGCGATCCATCGTATCGGTCGGAGGCCGGTCATTGCGGGCCTGTTCGGATTCCATTTTACGCAGCAGGGAAACGGCGCGGCGGCGAACGTTCAACCCGCCCGGCAAAATGCCTTCGGTGCTCAGTCCGCGGTCAATGCAGCGCATCATCGTGTCGATGACGCGGGTGATATGAGCATCGACCTCTTCTTTCGGGCGCACGGCATATTCGTTGGTGCGCACGATCTCCGGAATACGCAGCCCGGTTTCTTCACCGATGCGGAGCAGATCGATCCCGGAGCGGAATTCATAGGGGGCGGAAGGTCCGTCAATGACCGCTGCCGGTGCAAAAGCCTCCCGCACCACAAAGCCGCCGCCGATGGAACACCAGCGTTCATGGCACAGGGTTTCCCCTGCCGCATCATAGGCGGTGAAGGCAAGCGTGTTGGGGTGTTCGGGCGTTTCCGTGAGCATGTCGAAGATCACGTCACGCTCCGGCACCAGACAGATGGGATGCCGTCCGTCCAGCGACAACATCCGATGAGCCTCAATCCGGGCAATCATGGCTTCGGCGGCATCGGGATCAACCGTATCGGGTTGTTCCCCGGCCAGACCGAGCAGCACGGCTTTTTCAGTGCCGTGGCCTTTTCCCGTCCATGCCAGCGACCCGAACAGATCGACGCGAACCCGCACCACCTGCTCCAGACGGTCTCCGAGCCCCAGAATGAAGGCATAGGCTGCCTTCATAGGCCCCACTGTATGGGAGGAGGATGGGCCGATACCAACCTTGAACAGTTCGGAGACGCTGATCATGCTGATCTCTTCTGGTTGTCAGGCCGCCTCGCGGCGGGCTTCGTCAAGCAATTCCCACACATAAGGGGCGAAAGACCGCCAGACTTCCACATGAAACTGCGTGGATGAGAGACGCCAGAGCACGATTTCCGCCTTGTGGTAGAGAGTGCGCGTGCACATGCCGACCGGGAAAGCCGCCTCGGACAGATCAAGCGGGCAACCGGTGTTCAGCGCGTCTACCGCCCGCTCCCCCTCGATCAGCAGGCCTGTTTGCCGATGGGACACATCGACCAGCGCATGCGGCACATCCTGCAGGGCGGCTTCCAGGGCCGGGGCGAGATCATTGATTTCCGTGCTGAGGATCAGCGTTTCTTCCGGTCCCATCCATAAGGCGGCACGCTGCCCCTGTACGGCAGCGCGCAGCGCCGGCGGCAGGGCGAAGCCAAGTGCGCCATTGATGCAGGCGCGGTCGGTTTCACGCAGATGCAGGGTCAGGCGCCGCTGCGGGGGCGTCACGCTCAGCGCGGCAATAGCTGGGCTGATGCCAGCCAGTGGCGTGTGGCGCTGGGGAAAGGTCACGTCAGCCATTGAGCCGTACTCCTTCCGGATCATAGAACACAAACTCGGTGACTTTCGCGGCGATGGTTCGACCGGGCATCGGAATATACACGGTCTGCCCGATTCTGGACCGTCCGCCCTTGATCATCGCCAGCGCGATGGAGCGGCCCAGCGTGGCGCTGCGATAGGCGCTGGTGACGTGCCCGATCATGGGCATCGGCAGCGGATGCGCCGGATCGGCCACGATCTGCGCGCCTTCTTCCAGCACGATAGCCGGATCATCCGTCAACAGCCCGACAAGCTGCTTGCGATTCGGGTCTTTCATCGACGTGCGCTCAAGCGAGCGTTTGCCGACGAAATCCTTCTTCGCCTTGCCAATGGCCCAGGCCAGCCCGACATCATCCGGTGTGGCAGTACCATCGGTTTCCTGACCGACAATCACATAGCCTTTTTCGGCACGCAGCACATGCATTGTTTCCGTGCCGTACGGCACGATGCCGAAGTCCTGACCACGCTCATATACTGCTTCCCAGATCGCACGGCCGTAATCCGCCGGGACGTTCAGTTCGTAGCCCAGCTCACCGGTGAAGCTGACGCGGAACAGACGGCCAGGCACCCCGGCAATGGTGGCGTCGGCGACGCTCATATGCGCAAAGTCGTTCAGATCCACACCCTCGATCAGCGGCGCGATGATGTCGCGGGCCTTCGGGCCCTGCACTGCGATCACCGCCCATTGTTCGGTGGTGGAGGTCAGCCAGACATTCAGTTCAGGCCACTCGGTCTGCCGGTAATCCTCCATCATCGCCAGCACGCGCGGGGCGCCGCTGGTGGTGGTGGTGACGTGGAAACGATCCTGCGCAATGCGCCCGATCACGCCGTCATCAGTGATGAACCCGTCTTCACGCAGCAGCAGGCCATAACGGCATTTGCCGGGTTTCAGCTTGTCCCACGCATTGACATACAGACGGTTGAGGAACTCTGCCGCATCCGGTCCGACCACTTCGATCTTGCCAAGCGTGGAGGCATCGAAAATACCGGCTGCGGCACGGGCCCGGGCGCATTCGCGCAGCACCGCCGCATCCATATCCTCGCCGTCCTGGGGGAAGTAGCGGGCCCGTTTCCAGATGCCGACATCCTCGAACACCGCGCCATGTTCTTCGGCCCAACCATGAATCGGCGTCTTGCGCAGCGGATCGAACAGGTCGCCCCGCGCTGTGCCCGCAAACGCGCCGAACGTAACGGGCGTATAGGGCGGACGGAACGTGGTCAGGCCGATCTGCGGCACTGGCGTATCCAGCGCACCGGACACGATGCCCAGCGCGTTCATGTTGGAGGTCTTCCCCTGATCGGTGGCCATGCCGGTGGTGGTGTAGCGCTTCACATGCTCGATGGAGCGGAAGCCCTCCCGCACGGCCAGTTTGATGTCCTTGGCGGTTGCATCGTTCTGGAAATCCACGAAAGCCTTGGCATAGGGGGAGCGGCGGTTATGCGGCACCTCGCCGATGAAGCCGCCCGTGCCGGCTGCGGGGGCACTGACCTGGAAAATGCGGCTGTTGCCGCCTTTCGCAGCGTCCAGACCGGCGGAATATCCGTCTTCCAGCGCTACAGCGAGGCCGAAATGACCCGCACAGGCACCGGCAGAGCGTTCATTTTCCGCGTGTGCGCCGGGCACGTAAATCTGACGTTCCGCATCATAGACCAGTTGGCCACGGGACTGGCTGAACAGATGCACGGTGGGGGTAAACCCGCCACACATCAGCACCAGATCGCAGCGGATATGTTCATCACGTCCCTGTTTGCCGCCAATTCGGGCGGAGGACACGCGCAGATGACCGCCGGTGCCGATCACGGCCGATCCCATCCGGATCGGAAGACGGGCAGCACGAGCCGCGGCAATGCGCTCTCCGTCTGCCTGTTCACGTAGATCGGCGATGGCGGCAATCTCGACGCCCGCTTTCGCAAGCGCGACTGCCGTGCTGTAGGCTTCGTCATTGGCGGTGGCGATCACCGCTTTGGTGCCCGGTTTCACGCCATAACGCTGGGCATAAATACGGGCGGAATCGGCCAGCATGATGCCGGGACGGTCATTTTCCGGAAACACCAGCGGTCGTTCGAGGGAGCCGGTGGCAAGAACCACCTGTCCGGCGCGGACATGCCACATCCGCTCACGCGGGGTGTTGGGAAGGATGGCAGGCAGATGATCGGTGATGCGCTGTGCCAGACCCACGAAATTATGGGCATAGTAACCGAACGCCGTGGTGCGGGACAGCAGGGTCACGCGCGGGTCGGCCGCAAGCTGCGCCAGCGTGTCCGACAGCCACAGCTCGGCAGGCTTGCCGTCGATCTGCGCACCGTTCGGTGCCAGCAGGGAGCCACCCATTTCCGACTGTTCGTCGCACAGGATCACCCTGGCGCCGGCATCGGCCGCAGCCAGAGCGGCGGCGAGACCGGCAGGTCCGGCACCGACGATCAGCACGTCGCAATGCGCGTAACGCTGGGCGTAGTGATCGGCATCCGGGGCGGTCGGGGCTTTGCCCAGACCGGCGGCGCGACGGATCACCGGCTCATAGAGCCTGTCCCAGGCTTTGCGCGGCCATTTGAAGGTCTTGTAGTAGAACCCGGCAGGGAAGAACGGCCCCAGCGCGTTGTTGATCGCGCCGATATCGAAAGACAAAGACGGGCTGCGATTCTGGCTTTCCGCGACCAGACCGTCATACAGCTCCACCTGCGTCGCGCGCAGATTGGGGGTGTAGCGGCTTTGCTCGGCGCCCACGCCCACCAGCGCATTCGGCTCATCGGCTCCGGCGCTCAGCACACCGCGCGGACGGTGATATTTGAACGACCGGCCCATCAGATGCACGCCATGGGCGAGCAGCGCGGAGGCGAGCGTATCGCCCTGCGCACCCTGATAGGTCTTGCCGTCAAAGGTGAAGGACAGCGGTTTGTCGCGCCGGATGCGGCCGCCCTGCGGCAGACGGAAGGGCGCGGAATGAATGCTGGGGCTCGTCATGAGCGGGACTCGCCGATTTTATAGGTACTGAGGATGACGTCGGTGCGGGTATCACGCACCGCGTTGAAGAAGCGGCCGCAGCCATGAGCGTGCCGCCACCGTTCCGCGTGCTCTCCCTTGGGGTTGGAGCGCATGTAGAGATAGGCGGTCCATTCCTCATCACTGAGCATGGCGGGGTCGGCTGGGCGGACCAGATGCGCTTCCCCGCCATAGGTGAATTCGAGTTCGGGTCGCTGACCGCAATAAGGACAGGTTATCAGCAGCATCGTGTCGCCCTTCCGTGCCGGGATGGGAATGAATTAATGCGCAACCGCCGCAGCGGCTGCTTCGTCGATCAGGAAGCCGTCCCGGAACCGCTCGATGGTGAACGGGGCGTTGATTGTGTGCGGCTCGTCACGGGCGATGGTATAGGCCAGCAGATGGGCCGCGCCCGGTGTGGCCTTGAACCCGCCCGTGCCCCAGCCGCAATTCACATACAGGCCGGGGACCGATGTTTTCGCGATGATGGGGGAACGGTCCGGCGTCACATCGACGATACCACCCCAGTTACGCAGCATGCGCATGCGGCGGAACATCGGGAACAGCTCGCAGATGGCATCCAGCGTATGGGTGGCGATATGCAGGCCGCCGCGCTGGGTGTAGCTGGTATAGGCATCGGTGCCCGCCCCGATCACCAGCTCGCCCTTGTCGGACTGGCTGATATAGGCATGAATGGTGTTGCTCATCACCACGCAGGGGAAGACGGGCTTGACCGGTTCCGACACCAGCGCCTGCAACGGATAACTTTCGAGAGGCAGGCGAACACCGGCCATGCCCAGCACCATGCTGGTATGGCCCGCGGCCGACACGCCGATTTTCGTGGTGCGGATCAGGCCGCGTGTCGTTTCCACCGCTTCTACCGCGCCGGATGCATTCCGGCGGATCCCGGTCACTTCGCAGTTTTGTATAATATCGACGCCAAGGGCATCTGCCGCCCGCGCATAACCCCATGCCACCGCATCATGACGGGCCGTTCCGGCCCGGCGCTGCAACGCGGCTCCCAGTACGGGATGGCGCATATTGTTGGAGATGTTCAGGGGTGGGCAAAATTCTTTTGCTTCTTCCGCCGTCAGCCATTCATTATCGACGCCGTTCAGGCGATTGGCGTGAACATGGCGCTTGAAGCTCTGTACGTCGTGAACGTTATGGGCCAGCATCAGCACGCCGCGCTGGCTGAACATCACATTATAGTTCAATTCCTGCGTCAGCCCTTCCCACAGCTTCAGCGCATGATCGTACAGGGCCGCACTTTCATCAAACAGGTAATTGGAACGGATGATCGTCGTGTTACGGCCGGTATTGCCACCGCCGATCCAGCCTTTTTCCAGGACTGCGATGTTACGCAGCCCATGTTCCTTCGCCAGATAATAGGCGGCGCCGAGGCCATGGCCACCCCCGCCAATGATCACGGCATCATAGGCTGCTTTCGGTTCGGGGTCTCTCCACTGACGCTGCCAGCCGCGATGGCCGCCCAGTGTGTTCCGGATCAGGGATAAAGCGGAGAATTTCTGCATGACGAACTCCTGGCGCGTCTTGCGATATCGGCGGTTTCAGCGCGGTCGCAGAGGCGGTGCATCCCTGTATTCGCATGACGGGGTTGCGTCATGCAGGTATGAAACAGAACATTTTATTGAATGATTGCGACAGACGCCTTTTTGTGTCGGAGGCGTCATGTCGCTAACATTCATGTTTTTTGTCGTGCATAAGCATGCCGACCCTGCCATCTTCCTGAAATGATAAAAGCGACGGGTTTCCAAGAGATGATGAAGTCCGGCATCAGGGGCGGATCATAAAAACAACCGCCTTCTATAAATAAAGCAGCCTGATTTTTCCGATACACCGGAGGAAAAGACTGCAACAAAAGGGGGGCCTCCCATTGCATAAGCGAATGGAAGGCTGATGAGGAAACGGAAGATGAAGCTTGCTTCTTTCTCCTGGGGGGATCGGGGGCATTCAGACTTCCGGCTGAACATGGCGATTGCGACGGTTCATGGCCGGGGTAGGCGATAGTCTTGCCCTTTGTATCGATGGAGGAATGAACATGCTGAATTCCGTGACTGCGCGCTTGCGTGCGGTCTTGATGGCGGGTGTGAGTTTTGGCCTGTTTGCCAGCACTGCGGCCCAGGCTGATCCCTCTTCCTGTCGTAAGGTGCGCCTGTCCGATATCGGATGGACGGATGTTTCCGCCACCACAGCGGTGACGGCGGCTTTGCTGAAGGATCTCGGCTATCGCCCGGATGTGGCGCTTCTGTCGCTTCCGGTCACATACCGGTCGCTTGCAGACAAGCAGCTTGATGTTTTCACCGGCAACTGGATGCCTTCCGGTGCCGCTGACCGGAAACCTTATGAGGCGTCCCTCGATATTATAGGCCCCAATCTGACCGGGGCTAAATATACGTTGGCTGTTCCCGCATATCTTTATGATGCCGGGCTGCATGACTTTGCCGATATCAGCAAGTTCGCCGACAAGCTCGGCAACAAGATTTATGGCATCGAGCCGGGCAATGACGGCAACCGTCACATTCTGGAAATGATCGGCAGCAACGCCAATAATCTTGGCAAGTTCAAGCTGATTGAAAGCAGCGAGCAGGGCATGCTGGCTGAAATAGACCGCAAAATCCGGAACAAGGAACCCATCGTGTTTCTGGGATGGGAGCCTCATCCGATGAACACACTTTACAAGATCCAGTATCTGACCGGCGGTGACAAGGAATTCGGCCCGAACTACGGTGGCGCTGAAATCTTCACCAACACCTGGAAGGGCTATTCAGAGAAATGCCCGAATGTCGGGAAGCTGCTGCACAATATGCATTTCTCGCTCGATGGTGAGAATAAAATGATGGATGCGATCATGAATCATCATGTCGATCCACCGAAGGCTGCGAAAGCCTGGCTCCGCAGCAATCCCGACACTGTCAAAACATGGCTGGATGGCGTGACGACTTATGATGGTTCGCCGGGCTGGGAAGCCGTCAAGGCTAAACTGGGCGACTGATCAGTAAGGAAACGCGGCGATGGAATGGATTACCGACTGGATCAGTGACAGGAAAATTCCTGTCGGCGCATGGATTGCTCGTCTGATCGACTTGTTAAAGCATCATAGTCAGGGCCTGTTTGACGCGATCTCTGTTGCGGTCAGTGCCGTTATCAATGGCTTTTCTTCTCTGCTGTTGAGCGTGCCCGGTCCGCTGATGATCGTGCTCCTGGCGGTGCTGGCCTATGTGATGCGACGATCTGTCTCCATTGCCGTGTTCACTGCGGCGGCCCTGCTGTTCATTCTGAATCAGGGCTATTGGGATGAGACGATGCAGACTCTGGCGCTGGTCCTGAGTTCCGCGCTGGTTTCCACCCTGATCGGGGTGCCGCTGGGTATTGCGGCGGCGCATCGTCCTTGGCTGGCGCAGGGGATGCGGCCGGTGCTGGATCTGATGCAGACCCTGCCGACCTTCGTCTATCTGATTCCAACCCTGGTCCTGTTCGGGCTGGGGGCGGTGCCGGGCTTGATTTCCACAGTGATTTTCGCACTGCCTGCCCCGATCCGTCTGACGCAGCTTGGTATTTCCTCCGTGCCGAGACCTCTGATCGAGGCCGGTGAAGCGTTTGGCGCAACGCGCTGGCAATTGCTGTGGAAGGTGGAACTGCCGGGGGCGAAGACCATGATTCTCGCCGGTCTGACCCAGTGCATCATGCTGAGCCTGTCCATGGTGGTGATCGCGGCGCTGGTGGGTGCCGGCGGTCTTGGTGTGCCGGTCGTGCGGGCACTCAATACGGTGCGCGTGGATACCGGGTTTGAAGCCGGGCTGGCGATTGTGCTGCTGGCCATTATGCTGGATCGTGTGTTCCGCCCGTCTGAGGATCAATCATGATGATCAGCGATAAACAGGGCAGCCCGGATGCTGTTTCCGTTCCGGCCGTCGAGTTTCGGGATGTTGACATCCTGTTCGGCGGATCAACGCAAACCCGGCGTGAGGCCATCGGTCTGGTCGAGTCCGGTGTCAGCCGGGCAGATATTCTCGAACGCACCGGCGTTGTCGTCGGTGTTGCAGGGGCTAATCTGAAGGTCGGCCACGGTGAAATCAGTGTGTTGATGGGTTTGTCGGGTTCCGGCAAGTCTACCCTTTTGCGTGCGGCAAACGGATTAAACAAGGTAACCCGCGGCTCCGTCCTGCTGCGTCATGGCGATAACGATGTTGTCGATATTGCCAGTTGTGATGCCAGAACGCTTCGCAAGGCCCGTATGGAACGGGTAGCGATGGTCTTTCAGCAATTCGCTTTGCTGCCCTGGCGCACAGTGCGGGAAAATGTCGGTATCGGTCTGGAATTACGCGGCGTCTCCACTGCCGATCGCCGTGTGGTGGTGGATGAGAAGCTGGAATTGGTCGGTCTGAGCGCATGGGCTGATCGCTACGCGCATGAATTGTCGGGTGGTATGCAGCAGCGTGTCGGGCTGGCCCGTGCTTTCGCCACCGATGCCGATATCCTGCTGATGGATGAGCCGTTCAGCGCGCTGGATCCGCTGATCCGCGCCAAATTGCAGGATGAGCTGCTTCAGCTGCAAAGCCGCGTCAAAAAGACCATCGTGTTCGTCAGTCATGATCTGGATGAGGCACTGAAGCTCGGCAATCACATCACGATCATGGAAGGTGGCCGCATCGTGCAGACGGGTACGCCGGAGGATATCGTCCTGCGTCCTGCTGACCATTATGTCGAGGAATTTGTCCGGCACATGAACCCGCTGAATGTGCTGTGTGCCGAGACGCTGATGCGGCCACTATCGACATTCGCGCGGGAAGGCGATGTCGTGCTGCTGGATAGTGCCCGCACTTTGAAAGTCGCATTGGGTGGGGGAGGAGTCATTCTCTCCGCTTCGTTGAACGACGTCCAGGTTCCGGTCTACCAGATTGAATCTTTTGATCCGGAGAGTGATGGTCAGGTACCGCAGGGGATCGCGGCTGTGCCGCTGTCGGCCGGGTTGCGGATGGTCGTCAATCTGCGTCAGGCAACCGGTTATCCCGTGCTGCTGGTGGATCAGGGCCAGCTGCGTGGTGTGTGCGATGATGGTGAAATTCTCAAGGCGTTCAGTGGGCTGGAGCGACGCAGCAATCAGGCCGTCCTGCCGGAACTGGTCTGATCTGCCTGATCGGCGGTTTCTTTCGATGTGAAACGGGCACCCTGATAGTAATCAGGGTGCCCGCTTTATGTTTAGTTTAGGATTGGTGCCGTGATCAGCCTAGGGCGCTGGGCTGGACCGGATTATTGATCATGGCCATCAACTCCCGCCGGGTTTCTGGATTGGTGCGGAACACACCCAGCATGCGGCTGGTGACCATGCTGACGCCGGTCTTGTGCACGCCACGAGTCGTCATGCATTGATGCGCAGCCTCGACGATAACGGCCACGCCGTGCGGCTGAAGGACTGAGTCGATCGTATTGGCGATCTGCGCAGTCAGTTTTTCCTGAATTTGCAGGCGCTTGGAGAAAGCCTCCACCACCCGTGCCAGTTTGCTGATGCCCACGACGCGGTGGCGCGGCAGATAGGCAACATGGGCGCGACCGATGATCGGAGCCATGTGATGTTCGCAGAAACTCTCGATGCGGATACCCCGAAGCAGGATAATCTCATCATATCCCTCGGTTTCCGAGAATGTCCGTTCCAGCACCTTCACCGGATCATCGTGATAGCCTGCAAACCACTCCTCATAAGCACGAACCACGCGGGAGGGAGTTTCCTGAAGACCTTCGCGGGTCGGATCATCACAAGCCCAACGCAGCAGGGTACGCACAGCCTGTTCGGCTTCCTGGCGGCTCGGGCGAGTGGTCTCCGGCATGCCCGCCTCGGCAGGGAGATCAGAGGGGCGGAGCGAAGGCGCATCGGTCAACTCGGTAGTCCTCTTGCGTAAGGGCAGGGGATGTAGGCACCGCGATGAGACGCGGTCATGGTCGTTTATGGGGTGATGAGGGCGCTACGCCAATGCCGGAAGATGCGGAACCGGGTTTTCAGTCAGGCAGCCATATCAATGCAGCTTTGTGTTCTGATGGGGGCTGTCGAGGCTGAAGGCCGGAATGGTGATGTCGAAGGCCTCACCGGAGGACGTTTCGATCATATGATATGTTCCGTGCATAAAGCCGGAGGGCGTATCGAGCGGCGTGCCGGACGTGTAGTTGAATTCTTCACCGGGTTCCAGCACAGGCTGCTCCCCTACCACGCCGTCACCGTGAATATGCTGGGTATGGCCCAGCGCATTGGTGATATGCCAGGTACGTTGAAGCAGCTGAACCGTGGAAGAACCTTCATTGGCGATACAGACCCGATAGGCCCATACGAAATGGTGACCATCGGGGCGGGACTGATCGGCCAGATAGATTGGCTGGACGGTCACCCGGATGTGCCGGGTCACGCAGACATACGTGTTATCATCGCTCATGAGAGGATCATCAATCGTGTGGTGCTGACAGACATGTCTATAGAATGAGGGGCCTCGCCCCTGATCGCAATGGCGCCAGGCCGGATTGGGGTCGCACAATCCGGCCTCTTTCTCAGGCGTGGCGGGTTTTCACGCCGCTCCGTTCAAGGCTTGTGCCAGATCGGCGCACAGATCCTCTGCATCCTCCAGTCCGACAGAAAGACGGATGACGCCATCCCCGATTCCCAGCCTGGCCCGTTCCGCCTCCCCGATCCGCATATGGGTTGTGGTGGCCGGATGGGTCACGAGGGATTTGCTGTCGCCCAGATTGTTGGAGATCGCAATCAGTTGCAGCCGGTTCAGCACCCGGAAGGCGGTTTCCTTATCTCCCAGATCGGCGGTGACCAGCGTGCCGCCTGCGCTCATTTGCTGCCGGGCCAATGTGCTGTGCGGGTGATCCTCGCGGAACGGATAGAGCACCCGTGCCACCTCCCGGCGGGTGGCCAGAAAATCCGCCACGCGGGCGGCGGAGGCGGAGGCTGCATGGACACGCAGCGACAGCGTTTCCAGCCCCTTGGTGATCACCCATGCATTGAAAGCGGACAGGGTAGGGCCGGTATTGCGGGTGAATGGCTGCAACACGTTCTCCACCCAGTCATTGCTGCCGAGCACAGCCCCCCCCAGCACGCGCCCCTGTCCGTCCGCGTGCTTGGTCAGGGAATAGACGACGACATCCGCCCCTAGCTCCAGCGGCTTTTGCAGCAAGGGCGTGGCGAAGACGTTATCCACCACAACGATGGCGCCCGATGCATGGGCCAGATCGGCAATGGCCCGCAGGTCAAGCACATCCAGCATGGGATTGGAGGGGGTCTCCAGCAGAACCAGCTGTGTTGGTGTGGCCAGCGCATCGCGCCATTGATCGAGGTCTCCGCCATCGACGAAAACGGCCTCAATCCCGAAACGTGGCAGCAGGTTGGCGACAATCCAGTAGCAGGAGCCGAACAGGGCACGGCTGGCGACAACCCTGTCACCGGCTTTCAGATGGCTCAGCAGGGCTGCATTCACCGCGGCCATGCCGCTGGCTGTGACCCGGCAGGCCTCAGCGCCTTCCAGCAGGGTCAGACGTTTTTCCAGCACCGAAATGGTCGGGTTGCCGAAGCGGGAGTACTGATAATGCTGCTCGGTGCCCAGAAAGGTGTTTTCGGCCTGCTCCGCGCTGTCATAGACAAACCCGGAGCTGAGGAAAGGAACCTCTGCCGTTTCCCCGAAATGGCTTCGCTCGGTGCCGCCATGCACAAGGGTGGTGGCGGGACGCCAGGCGGAATGAGATGCAGAGTGGTTTTTAAACTGTGTCATGACCTTGCGGGCCTCCTTCACTGGCCCGGCCTCGACAGCCATAGGGGTGCGAACAACGCTCCCCAGGCCTCTTTAGCGCGATTATTTAACCTCGCCGCAAGCTGGCCGGACAAATCGCGAGGGAGAGGACTTCTTAATGCCCACCGGATTGCGTCGTCAACGTCTCCGCCGTATAGGAAAGACACAGGCGGGTGTAGTTCAATGGTAGAACGGCAGCTTCCCAAGCTGCATACGAGGGTTCGATTCCCTTCACCCGCTCCATAATTTCCCTGATCAATCAATAGCTTGTGTGCGCTGGCGCGGCCTTCGCTGCCACGATTTGTTCCGCTGTGCCAAATCCGTGCCAAAACTGTTTCAGGGACTTGGCACGTGTTTTCCCCATGGAGCATCTCGCTTAAGAGAGGTTCTGCAGGAAAAGAAGGCGATGATTGCCGAGTCTGCAAAGGCACCTTCACCGGTAACAGTCCTGCTATGCGCCCCTGCTTTTCATCAGAGGCGCTGCAATTTTATGAAAGCAGGCCCGAAACCCTCTCAGCAGTTGCTCTGGCAGAAAATGGGTTCTGACCAGTGATCAGTTGACCGTCCGCTACGACATGGGAAAGAAATGGCAATACTGCCTTTTCGTAACGCGCTCCCCGCGCCTTCATTTCAGCTTCCGCGCTATAGGGAAGCTTCTTGACAAGCCCGCTGATTATCTCTTCGGTCCAGGAAAAGCCCGTTATTTTCTTTCCGGCAACGAGAAGCTTGCCGTCTGTCAGCCGAGTATTCAGCAGACCACAATAGCCATGGCAGACAGCAGATACGAGACCACCGTTTTCCCAGATTGCGCGCGTGATGGCCTGAATTCCTTCGTTCTCGGGAATATCCCACATTACGCCATGGCCCCCCGTGAAATAGATCGCTGCAAAATCCTGCGGATCGATTTGCTCTGGCCGTGCAGTTGTTGACAGGAGCGACTTATGTCCCGGGTCGGCCAGCCACGCTTTTGCGGAGGCGCCGAGCAGAGGCCATCTCAGGGAACGCGGGTCCAGCGGTACCGGGCTACTTTTGGGACTGACGAGTTGCTGTTGAAGGCCTTTGGCGCCGAATACATGCCAAGCGTCTGTCAATTCCGACAACCACAATCCAGTCGGATCATGACCCGTATTATTGAAATGCCCAACATTGGTAACGACGTGCAGGACACACTTTTGCATGACGGAGCCTCCAGTCTGCCGGTGCAGCCTAAGGCCCCCACGAGATACCCTGACTGTTTTCACGAATGCAGTGATAGAAGTCGTCAGGACGATGGCCGCTTCACTATGTCGTGGCGACGGCTCAGTCGACCTCTGCAACCTACCAATCGGCGGGGCCTCTTTATACTGCTGCCTTTCTAGTGATCGGCGGTAACTGTTTTATCGACCCGCTGTCTGGTCCTGTTCGAGGCGAGCGATATACAGACGGGTTGTTGGGTCAATATGACGCTCGATGAAGAGCGCCATAGACTGTTCTTCTTCAAGTGACTGGTTAAGAGAAGACGTCGCCTGCGGATCTTCGCAAAGTTCTGACAATGTGATCAATGCATGGTAAGATGCAATTTCGTAATTTTCAAAGGCAAGGTTGGCGAACGAATTTTTCAGGATTTCGTCTCCGGCAAAGGCATGTCCCAGTGCAGCCATATTGGCCATTAATGACATGGCAGCATCCTTAATCATTGAATAGGTGCTATCATACCGAATAAGAAGCTGTTCAATGCGCTCAGCCTGACGTTGGGATTCATTGACATGTTCGACCATACGCTGTGACAACTCTGGATAGTTCTCCAAGCGGCCAATTTGCCTTTGTAAAAGTTCTACAGCTTGGTTTTCGACCGCATGTTGATTACGCAAACCTAAAATGAAAACGTCTCTGGCTTTTTCTGATGTGGGCATAAGATGCCTCCTTTCTTGAAGATCATGTAGGTGTATTTGTAAGGGGAACGTTCTCGCTCAACACGATTATGGCATTGATCAGAATAGATGTTTCGTGCTGCCTGAAATGCCGTTCCAATCACGGGTTTATTGGTAGCTTCGACACCAATACGCTACTTTCTAGTCTGTATCATAGGAATTGCCACATATTTTGCAGCTTTTACCTAACAAACAAAAAATAAATAGCATGAGCCATTTTAATAAACGATTTCCAAGATCGGTAAGTTTCATCTAAGAATAATGATATTTCGGTTTGGTAGAATCTTACAAAGGAGGATAATTATTTTAATTCTAAAAAATGTTGCTAAATTAAGGGAATTATTAATTTTTCCTGATATGGGCTAGAAAAGAGTATCATCATGGCAAAGCAATCGAAAGAACAGCAGGCTACGATCAGGCGCGTAATGCATGAGTTCAAGCATGGTGAACTCAAGACGCGGGCACAGGGTGGGAAGAATGTTCAGACCCACCAGCAAGCGATCGCAATTGCATTGCATGAAGCCGGCGAAACGAACCAGGAGTCAGACCAAAAAAACAAGCAAAACCTGAAGAGAACAAAGGAAAAAGAAAGAAAGGGGCAGACGGCTCAGGCTAAAAAAGAGGGCAAAGCATCACAGGACCGAATATTGAAGCGCGACCATGCGCGTGATAAACGGGGATAGGATTGTCCTGCACATTATCATGGTTTTTTCCCTGCCAGTATTTGTGTGCGGGGTTCATGCGTCTGAATGTAGCATCTTGCTTATTGTCCAGATTCATTTGCAGTGGTTTTGCTGCAATTGACCTGGAAATGAAAGAAAACAGTCGATTCACATCCTATCCGGATAGAAGACGTGCGCGATATAAAAATATTCCAGAAATTAAGATTATTTTTATAAAATAATGCAAGATCTATAAAGGAAATGATCTCTAAAACAAGTAGAATATTTACACAGACAATATTTTTTTCCGTTCCTGTTTCATAGAGCGGAAACTAAAGGGTTGCCGGCACGCAACTTCGCTTGGACGGTGTTGTTAGAAGTGGCGGGCCCTGTATCGATCGGATGGGAAAACAGCGGCGATACGGGCAGAATTGGGCCCTGTAACGATTTAAATCGAAAAAGCGAAATGGAGAAAATCATGCCGACAAAGGAAAAGACTTTGTCTGACGCGTTTTATGAAACGCTGAAAGATATCTATTTTGCTGAAAAGCAAATTGTAAAGGCGCTGAAAAAATCTGAGCAAGTAGCGCAGGAACCAGAGTTGCGGAATGCCTTTGAGACGCATCGAAGTGAGTCGATGCAGCAAATAGAGCGTCTCAACCAGATCTTCGAGCTGATAGGTAAGTCCCCACGTGCGAAAACTTGTGAAGCTATGCAAGGAATTCTTGCCGAGATGGAGGAGGATTTGGAAGAATTCGGTGGATCAAATTCGTCTGATGCAGTGTTGATTGGCACTGCTCAGGCGATTGAGCATTATGAAATTACCCGGTATGGCACGCTAAAAACATGGGCAGCTAATCTTGGTCTTTCTGAAGCAGAAGAATTGTTGGATGAAACTCTGCAAGAAGAAAAGAGAACTGATGCCCTGCTAACCGAAATTGCCAATAAGCTTAGCAATCAACGGGCCAATTCCCAGACAACGAAATAACATATGAAGAAGGAAAACAACTGGCGCTGCAAAAAAAATTTCCAATAGTCAGTTTGACAGCGCCAGTTTGATGGAAAAATCCAACGACCGAGTAAGAGAACAAAGAGGAAATCAAATTGCCATCATAAAAAATATGATTTTGGCATGTCACTTACGGGATGATATTTTCGTCGACTCCGTATGCCTAAGAATTTCTATAATGTATTGGATATGGGAAATCTAAAATTCAGATCCAATAAATTTCATTACGTCGTCATAAAGCCTTCCTACGAGGTCTGAAACAAACCATAAGGCAAATACTGGCTTGTATTCTGCCCTCCATCACGGAAATCAGGGGGCTGGTAAATGGCCCCCATCCGGTCTTACCCAACATAAAAATTGGTTTGATAGGGGAAGCATTGCACATACGATGATGATACGATCGTACACTTTCAGAGCTATGACATTTTAGGCCTGTCTTTGCATGCCCGGGTTGATAACGCTTTCACAGCGCATGTTCTTTTTGCCCTGCTATAAAATGCTTCCGTGATTTATTTGTCTGCCACAGGAAGCATGTGGCAGACGGAGCATGTGTGCTGATTTACAGCATGGGTCTACCTCCAGTGACGGGAATAATGGCAGCGGTAATGTAACTCGCTTCATCAGATGCCAACAGAACATAAGGAGGAGCGACTTCCGCCGGCTGTCCGGCTCGACCCATCGGTGTGTTCTGGCCGAATGTTCGCACGGCTTCGGGCGGCATTGTCGAGGGGATCAGCGGTGTCCAGATGGGCCCTGGGGCTACGGCATTTACACGGATACCCTGTGGTGCAAGAAGTTCTCCAAGTCCAGCTGTGAAATTTGCGATAGCACCCTTTGTCGTCGCATATGCCAGTAAATGAGCTGATGGGGAATCCGCATTGATCGAAGTGGTGTTGATGATGGAAGCGCCCTGTTTCATATGCGGTACAGCGGCCTGCGAGAGGAAGAACATGCTGTAAATATTAGTGCGGAACGTGGTGTCCCACTCAGCCTCGTCAATATCATCGAGTTTTTCGATGCTTTTCTGATGGGCAGCGTTGTTGACGAGAATATCAATACCGCCAAACTCATCCACTGTCCGCTGAATCAGCATAAGACAATGCTGTCTGTCCGCTACGTCGCCTGACAGCAGAATGGCCTTGCGCCCGGCCTGTTCCACCCATGATGCTGTCTCTTGCGCATCATCATGTTCGTTATAGTAGGCAATAGCGACGTCAGCCCCTTCGCGTGCGAAGGCGATTGCGACCGCTCGACCAATTCCGGAATCACCTCCAGTAATCAAGGCTTTTTTTCCGTTCAGCCGCCCCGAGCCCTTATAGGTGGTTTCACCGTGGTCGGGCTTTGGTCGCATGGCATCAGTCCGGCCAGGCGGTTCTTGTGTCTGTACAGAAAAGGTTTCTGCGGTGTTTCCGGTCATCGATCTCTCCATGCTGGTGAGAATGCGTCCGGCCGTACAATTGCGTATCAATGGGCCGGTAATGCGTTGCCGTGAGACATCCGTGATGGATGGAATGCGGCAGGCCAGTACCTTCTACGCGGCAAGGTCAGGATAGTTTCGGTGAATAAAGCCTTTTCTGCTAGCTTGTTTAGATAATTGCTTATTCAAAACAAATCTTCCGGATCATCAACGGATACAACGCTGATTTCGATATGGGTATTGATTGGTGCAACCATCAATACTGCGGGGTTATTCAACTCGCTGACTTGAAGGCGATGACCAGAACCATAAGATCGGCTCTGCTGATCTTTCCAAAAAAGGCTGATTGTCTGGTCAGCCTGTTTTCTGTGATTGGCCGCCGGGCTGCCACAGGATATCAGCGCCTGCGTTCAGGCGACGCGCCAAAATAAAAAGAAGATCGGACAGACGGTTGAGATAACGGATGATTTCTCCATCCACCGCCTCGGTTCTGGTGAGGCTCATGACCCGCCGCTCAGCCCGTCTGGCGACTGTGCGGGCGAGATGAGCATGAGCCGCCCCTTCGGTGCCGCCCGGCAGGATAAAACTGCGAAGAGGAGGCAGGCTCCGGTTCCAGTCCGTGGACCATGTGTCCAGCCTGGCGACTGCGTCTTCCCCTATGCCTCGGGCGGGGGATGCATTGTTCTCGGGGGACGGAAAACAGAGCACGGCACCAAGGTCGAACAGATCGTTCTGAATAGCGTGCAGAATGATGCGCTCTGCCTCCGGCACATGCAGCGTCAGCACGCCCAGCACGGCGTTGAGTTCATCAACCGCGCCAAGAGCCTCGATTCTGGCTGCATCTTTAGGCAGGCGGCTGCCATCGGCGAGGGAGGTCATGCCGCCATCACCGCCGCGTGTCGTGACCCGGTCTATTCTGATGCTCATGGTTGTTCTCTCCCTGTGCAGACAGGTTTCAATGCGTCACGAAATTGACGGAAAAAGGGAAAATTGCCGAGACAGGGTGACCATCCTGCATGGCGGGATGAAACCGCCATTTTTTCAGGGCCTGTAAGGTTGCCACATCCAGCATCGCGTAGCCGGAGCTGGAGATGATCTCAACCTCTCCAACCGAGCCATCCGGTTGAATGTGGATGATGGTATCGACCGTGCCATGTTCTCCCCTCAGCGCGGCTTCTCGTGGATAGGCCGGTGGTTTGTTGTGGAACTTCGCATCCGGTTTCGCGGGAATGACCGGCCCCGTTACGATTCCGGTGCCGCTATCGGGATCACCCAACCGGACTTCTGTACTGCCGAGATCGGTTTGTTCCCATGACGGCGATGAAGACGAAGATGAAGACGGGGCAGGCGTTGCGGAGGGAGGGGCGCTGGCGGTTTTCTGCGGCTGTTTCGGCGCATCCTGGGGGGAAGGGGCCTGCACGCCGGCAGGAGGTGCTGGAACATCACCGGCCATATCGGCCTGCGGCATTGCCAAAGGGGGAGGTGGTGAAGGCGGAGGAGCCGCGGGAGTCGTTTGATCCGATGGCTGTTGAGACGGGGGTTGCGGAGCACCGCCAGCCTTCCGGGCGGCATCGCCGACGCTGGGCGTGTCCTGCACCACCATTTCAATCTGGGCCTGTGAAGGGGGCGTTTGCGGTGACGGTGGGGCCAGCCATCCGGCAGGAAGCCATTCCGGTGCTGTCAGGGCCGCGAGCAACAGCAGATGCAGCAGCAGCCCGGCCAGCAGCGCCCAGCCAAATCCCGTCCTAAAGGACGATGATGCCCCCGTCCTAAAGGATGATGACGCCCCCGTCCTAAAGGACGAGGATGCCGTTATGCTTTGCCTTGCTGTCAGGTTCGACATGAATCGTGGTGACCAGATGCGCGATTTCCGCCTGGAGTGCGGCCTCCACCTTGTCGCATATGGTGTGCGCCTCGGAAACCGTCATATCGCCCGGCACGACGAGGTGGAACTGGAGGAATGTCCGCTGTCCCGAGCGTCTTGTGCGCAGGTCATGGGCTTCCAGCGCGCCTTCCGCATGCAGGCTGACTACGGATCGGATGCGCTCCAGCACATCCGGGGTGGGGGCCTCGTCCATCAGCCCTCCGACTGATTCCCTGATCAGCCGAAAGCCGGACCAAAGGATGTAGACCGCTACCAGCCCGGCCAGCAAAGGATCAAGAATCGGTTGCCCCACCAGCCACGCCCCCAGCAAGCCGGCCACCACCCCGGAGGAGGAGACCACGTCGTTCAGCAGATGGGAGGCATCGGCCTTCAGCGAAGGGGAATGGGTGCGCCGTGCCGTTTTCATCAACCTCCAGCCCCACAGGCCGTTGAGCATGGTGGCGGCGCCGTTCAGGGCTATGCCGGAAAACGGAGCATCCAGCAGAATCCGGGGTTGCTGAATCGCATGCCATGCTTCCTGAAAAATCGCCATGGCGGCGACCAGAATCAGTGCCCCTTCCCCGACAGCCGCGAAAAATTCGATCTTGCCGTGACCATAAGGATGGTTGTCGTCGGCCGGACGCTGCGCATAGACCAACGCCGCGAATGCCATCAGGGAGGCGGCGACATTCACGATGCTTTCCATAGCATCGGAAAACAACGCGGTGCTGTTCGTCATGCGCCAGGCGAGCAGCTTCAAACCCAGGACGACAATCCCGATCACGATGGTGCCTGAGGCGACCATTTTCGTCCGGCGGCTTGAAGTCTCGTTATGCGCCGCCTGATCCATCAGCTGCTTCCCCTGGTCCTTGGGCAGCGCCTTAGCAGACGCCTCAGTTCTGTATCAACGATCGCTGACAGGTGGCGGGTGCAACCTTGACGCAGGGGAGGGCTTGACCGGCAGCTGCTACTCATCCAGGCGGATGACGACCTTGCCGAAATGGGTGGCGCTTTCCAGATGGCGATAGGCTGCCACTGCTTCGGCAAAAGGAAAGACGCGGTCAATCACTGGCCTGATCCGGTGCTGGCTGATGGCGACGTTCATCGCCTCGAACATCGCGCGGGAGCCGACATAGATGCCGCGGAGAGTCTGGGACCGGGCCATCAGAGGCAGAGGATTGATCTCGTTCTGACCGGTGAGCACGCCAATCAGATGGATCTGGCCGCCCAGCCGCGTGGCACGGATGGATTGCGGAAGCGTGCCGGAGCCGCCGACTTCCACAACGTGATCGACGCCAAGACCTCCGGTCAGGGCAGTTGCGGCCTTATGCCAGTCGGGCCGGCTACGGTAATTAATGCCTTCATCGGCCCCCAGAGCCTGGGCGCGTGACAGCTTTTTGTCAGAGGACGAGGTGGTAATCACGCGCGCCCCAGCGGCCTTGGCGAACTGGATCGCAAAGATGGAGACTCCTCCGGTGCCCTGTGTCAACACTGTCTGGCCCGGTTGAACGGGTGTGCCGCCGAACAGGGCGTGCCATGCCGTTACTGCGGCACAGGGCAGACAGGCTGCTTCTTCCCAGGAGAGATGATCCGGGATGCGCACCAGACCATCCTGTTCGAACACCGCATATTCCGTCAGCACGCCGTGAATGGCGCCCCCGAGTGCGCTGGCCCCGTCCCGTTCGGTGATCGGGCCATCATGCCAGCTCTGGAAAAAGCAGGGAGCTACCCGGTCGCCGGGCTGAAAGCGGGTGACATCCTCCCCGGTTTCAACGACCTCGCCTGCCCCGTCGGAGAGGGGGATCAGATCAGGCGGTACCGGACTGAGCGGATACTGTCCGCGTGCGACCAGAAGATCACGATAGTTCAGAGAGGCCGCCCTCAACCGTACCAGCACCTGTCCTCGCCGGGGTTTCGGTTCCGGGGCCTCGGTCGTGTAAAGACTGTCAAATCCCTGAGGGACAATTCCGTGCGGGCCGGGCAGGCGGTATAGCTTCATGAGACGTCTCCGATTCTCGCGGTGACATGCGGGGGACGGTATGCCAATCGGGCAGTATGGCGGGCAGTATGGCAGGCGGACCGGATAATGGCGACTTATGTCAGGTCAATTCTGCAGGATGACGAATATATTCTGTTCGTCACCCGCTTGCACTGGGTGATCTATGCGCGGGCTATGGTCTGTATCATGGCGGCTCCGCTTCTGTCGGGCACCGTGGCCGGCGCAGTGGAGAGTCAGGGTGTGCGTACGCTCGCGCTGGGGGGCGGATTGATTCTTATGATACTCGGCCTGTATGCCGCGCTGAAGGCGTGGTGGAGGCGTTTCGGGACGGAAATCGTGGTGACGGATCGCCGTGTAATCTACAAACAGGGCGTGCTGGTGCGTCGGACCGTGGATATCAATGTCGTCAGAATTGAATCCGTGGATGTAGAGCAAGGGCTGGTGGGCCGTTGGCTGGGCTATGGCGATGTCACGTTACGCGGCACCGGTGGCGGTATGGAGACTATCCGCCGTGTCGCAAGGCCGCTCGATCTTCGTAACGCGGCGCTGGCGGAATGACACGCCTGGATCTGCTCCGGGCGGGGCCGGATATTCTCTATCAGGACCAGCATTTTGTGGTGCTTAACAAGCCGGCCGGGCTGCCCGCGCATGCCGGTCCTGCGGGAGGCCCAAGTGTGGAGGACTGGTTTCCCCTGCTTTCCCGCCGCAAGGAGGGGCCATGGCTGGCGCATCGGCTGGATACGGATACCAGTGGCTGCCTGATCATCGCGCTGCGCAAGACGCCGCTGCTGGAGGCGCAGGCCATGTTCGCGAAAGGGCAGGCCGGCAAACGCTACTGGGCGGTGGTACGGGGGGCACCTCCGGCAGCGGAGGGGCGGATCGACCGCAAGCTGAGCCGTCGTAGCGAGAGCGGAGAAGCCGGGCGCGGGCACTGGCGTATGGTGGAGGATGCACAGGGTCAGTCAGCCTCCACATCATGGCGTATCATGGAGCATCAGGATGGTCTTAGCTGGCTGGAACTGTCGCCCTTGACCGGACGGACGCATCAGCTGCGTGTGCATTGCGCCCTGCTTGGCTGCCCGATTCTGGGCGATCCTGTTTATGGCGATGGCAGGGATGCGCCGCTTTGTCTGCTGGCATGCGAAATTCGCCTTCCCCTGGACCCGGTCATAAAAGTGCGCGCACCTGTGCCAGCGCATATGCGGCGGTACGGATTCAATTTTCCGTAAAGGTAAGGCAGTATTATGCAATTCTGAGTGGGATTTTTATGCAACATTAACGTTATTTACAATAATATCCTTTTCCTTCAAAGCATTCCATGATTTTCAGCATCTGGTAACGGATACAAATTCTGAAGGACAAAAGAATACCGGAGATGAAAAGACCCGTCAGACTTTTAAACCATTCGGTGAGGGCGAGCCGTAAATTTGGAATTGTCATAACTGTCTGCCTCCAGATCATGAAAAAATGTGAAAGCTCGCTTGCCGGGGATCGTCAGGGCTGCAATGACTAGCACCGTTTGAATAAGGCTTTTCAGGAGTGCGGGCTTCATGCGGATTCTGGTTACGGGTGGATGCGGCTTTATTGGCTCGGCCGTCATACGGCATCTGATCCGTGATACCGCTCATAGCGTGGTGAACGTCGACAAAATGACGTATGCCGCCTCCGAAGATGCGTTGGAGGAGGCTCTGACCGATCCTCGCCATACGCTGGTGAAGGCCGATATCTGTGATGCAACGGCCATTGCGCAGGTGTTTGCCACCCATCGCCCGGATGCGGTCATGCATCTGGCGGCGGAATCCCATGTTGACCGCTCCATTGATGGCCCGGCCCAGTTCGTGCAGACCAACGTGGTCGGCACCCTCGTCATGCTGGAGGCCGCCCGTGAACATTGGTCGGCACACCGCCCTGAAGGGGGGGGGCGTTTCCATCATATCTCCACCGATGAAGTGTTCGGAGCGCTGGAAAATGGCGATCCTCCGTTTACGGAAACGACTTCCTATGATCCTCGCAGCCCGTATTCGGCGAGCAAGGCGGGGTCGGACCATCTGGTCCGTGCCTGGCACCACACGTATGGAATGCCGACTTTCGTTTCCAACACTACCAATAATTACGGCCCCTGGCAGTTCCCGGAAAAGCTGATCCCGCTGGTGACGCTGAATGCGCTGGAGGGGAAAGAACTGCCGGTGTATGGCGACGGCTCCAACCAGCGTGACTGGCTCTATGTTGATGACCATGCCGAGGCGCTGGTGCGGACGCTGGAGCGGGGCGAGCCGGGTGGCACATACGCCATCGGTGCCCGTCAGCCACGCAGTAATCTCGAGGTCGTGCGCACCATCTGTTCCGTGCTGGATGAACTTGTCCCTGATGCGGGCGGAAAGCGTGAACGCCTGATCCGGTTCGTGACGGATCGGCCCGGTCATGATTTCCGCTACGAGATCGACCCCTCCCGTGCGGAGGCCGCGCTGGACTGGAAAGCACCGCATGATTTCGAAAAAGGCATCCGCCGTACCGTGCAATGGTATCTGGATCATCGCACGTGGTGGGAAGGGATTCGCAGTGGCCGCTATGCCGGCCAGCGTCTGGGAACGGCGGGCTGAATCATGAAAAAAGGCATCATTCTCGCCGGTGGCTCGGGCACCCGCCTGCACCCGATGACCCTGGCTGCCAGCAAGCAATTGCTGCCGGTCTATGACAAGCCGATGATCTATTATCCGCTGTCCACGCTGATGCTGGCGGGGATACGCGATATCCTGATCATCTCCACCCCGGAGGATCTGCCGCAGTTCCAGCGCCTGCTGGGCACCGGGGATCGGTTCGGGGTAAAGTTCAACTATGCCGTGCAGCCCAAGCCTGAAGGACTGGCGCAGGCATTTCTGATCGGACGGGATTGGCTGGAAGGTCAGGCCTGTGCGCTGGCGCTCGGCGATAATCTCATTTTCGCCGATCACCTGTCGGTCATGCTGCGCGCCGCCGCCAGCCGTCCGGAAGGGGCGACGGTATTCGCCTATCGTGTGCGGGATCCGGAGCGCTACGGCGTGGTATCGTTCGATGATGCCGGGCGGGCACTGGAAATCGTGGAAAAACCGGCGGCCCCTCAATCAAACTGGGCGGTGACCGGTCTGTATTTCTATGACGAAAAAGTGTCGGAATACGCAGCGGCGGTGAAGCCCTCCCCCCGCGGAGAACTGGAAATCACCGATATCAATCGGATGTATCTCGAAAGCCATACGCTGCATGTGGAGCGTCTGGGCCGTGGTTGTGCGTGGCTTGATGCCGGAACATGCGACTCCCTGCTGCATGCCGCGACCTTTGTGCAGACCATTCAGGATCGGCAGGGTCTGCTGGTGGGCTGTCCGGAGGAGGTCGCCTTCCGGATGGGCTTTATCGATGCGGATCAGCTGAAGGCGCAGGCGCGGCTGCTTGCGAAAACCGAGCTGGGCCGCCTGCTGGCCGAACTGGCGGAAGGGGCGCAGTAAGCGTTTTTTCCGCCTGTTTATTCTCTGGATGACCGACATAATTCAGGTGTGCGATGAAATTCGAACGGCTGGCTATTCCTGAGGTGATTTTGGTGACGCCGGACCGCTTCGGCGATAATCGGGGATTTTTCTCCGAGACCTATCAGCATCGCAAATACGCGGAAGGCGGGATCTCCGGAACTTTCGTGCAGGATAATCACAGCCTGTCTGCCCAGCGTGGCACCATTCGCGGCCTGCATTGTCAGGTGGCGCCGAATGTGCAGGGCAAGCTGGTCCGCTGCGTGCGCGGGGCGATATGGGATGTCGCTGTGGATGCGCGCACTGGCTCCCCGACCTACGGCCAGTGGGTGGCGGCGGAGCTATCGGCGGAGAACTGGCAGCAGCTCTGGGTTCCCGGCGGCTTTCTGCATGCGTTCTGCACGCTCCAGCCGGATACGGAAGTCATTTACAAGGTCACCGGCGATTACGATAAATCCGCCGAGCGCGGCGTGATCTGGAACGATGCGGAACTGGACCTGCCCTGGCCCGTTGCGCCGGAAGAGGTTGTGACGTCCGAGAAAGATCTCCAGTTGCCGCCTTTCTCGGCGGCAAAAGGCTGGTTCACCTACGGGGAGCAGTGAGCATGAGCGGCCCTATTCTGGTGACGGGTGGCAGCGGTCAGGTCGCCCTCGCGCTTGAGGAAGCCGCGAAGGCACGGGGTGTTTCTGTCCGACGGGTAGGGCGGCCGGAATTCGATTTCGACCGTCCAGACTCGATTGAAACCGTGTTTCGTGAGGTGTCGCCTTCTCTGGTGGTCAATGCGGCCGCCTATACGGCGGTCGATGCGGCGGAGAGTGATGTCGCGGCGGCGGAGCGGGCCAATCGCGACGGTCCTGCCCGGCTGGCCGAGCTATGCGCGGTGGCGGGGATTCCGCTGATTCACATCTCCACTGATTATGTGTTCGACGGCAGCAAAGGTGCGCCGTATGTGGAAACCGACCCGACCAATCCGACCGGTGTCTATGGTCGGACCAAGCTGGCAGGGGAGGATGCGGTGCTGGCCACCTGCCGTCAGGCCATTGTGCTGCGTACCGCGTGGGTCGTGTCCCATACCGGCAAGAATTTCGTGAAAACGATGCTGAATGCCGCCCGCAAGACCGACACGCTGCGGGTGGTGGCCGATCAGCAAGGCAATCCCACCAGTGCGGCCGATCTGGCGGAAGCCATTCTCGACATCGCGAAGAAGCTGGAAAAAGGCTGGAACGACACCTATTTCGGCCCGACCCATGCAGCGGGAACCGGTGCCACCACCTGGCATGGTCTGGCGGAAGCGGTGTTCGAACAGGCGGCGAAGCATGGCGCTCCCCGACCTGCCGTGCATCCTATCAAGACGTCTGACTGGCCGACCCCGGCCCGTCGCCCGGCTGATTCAAGGCTGGACTGCACCCGGCTGGAAACGGTGTTCGGGGTGCGGATGCCGGACTGGCAGGGCAGCATCGCCCTTATCGTCGATCAACTCAGCACGGAAGGTGCGCCGGGCTGACCGGATTGAGCACGGCCGAACCGCCTGTCGCCATTTTGCTGGCGACCTATCAGGGTGCCCGCTACCTGCCGGAGCAGCTGGATAGTCTGCTGGAGCAGACTCATCGGAACTGGGTGCTGTTCTGGCGGGATGATGGTTCCACCGATGCGACCATTGCCGTGATGGACTCATTTGCGGCAAAGGCCGGCCCGGAGCGCTGCCACCATGCCGGAGGTCCATCCGGACTGGGCGCATGCGGCAGCTTCCTGTGGCTGTTGCGCCATGCCCATGCGGCGATGCCGGAGGCCCTGCTGGCCTTTTGCGATCAGGACGATGTCTGGCTGCCGCAGAAGCTGGCACGCGCAGTCGCGCGGATACAAAGGCTTGATCCCCATATGCCCGGCCTGTATTGCGCACGGCAGAGGCTGGTGGATAGTGATCTGAAGCTTCTCTCTGTTTCTCCCCCCTTTGATCCGGGGCTGGAGCAAACCCTGTCCTTGCCGCGGGCCCTGGCGCAGAATGTCGTGACCGGATGCACGGCGGTGCTGACCCCTGCATTGGGCTCGCTGATGCTGGTCAGGCCCCCGCCGGAAGAGGGCATGCATGACTGGTGGGCCTTCATTCTCACGGCCGGCTGTGGCGGCGTGTTCATGGCTGATGATGAGGCCGTCATTCTTTACCGGCAGCATCAGGATAATACGGTGGGGGCACCCTCCTCGACGCTGGTGCGGGCTATTGCGGCCTTGCGGCGGGGGCCGCGGCGTTTCATGACCCTGTTCCGGCAGCATCTGGCCGTGCTGGCGGAGATGGAAACCTGCCTTACTCCTTCTGCCCGCAACGATCTGGCGCGGATGCGGCATGCCATGCAGGGCGGCCCGATCTCCCGGCTCCGCGGGTGGTTGATCCCCGGCCTGCGTCGCCATGGTCTGGCTGAAAGCTGGCTGTTTCGCCTGTGGTTTCTGCTCGGCTAACGGACGTCGTGGCGCACTCTTGACGATGTCACGACGGGCCGCGCCTAATCTCTGGACGCTTGAGGGAGCAGGAAAAGACGATGACAGGCCCGGCCCGTGTGCAGTCAGTCTCTTTCGGGCGGCGTGCCGTGCTGGGTGCGGGCGTTGGTCTGGGATTTTGCCTCTGCTGCCTGCGCCCGACCCGCGCCGCAGCGCCTGACTGGGTTTTTCAGGAGGCTGCGCCGGGCATTTTCGTCCGCCATGGCGTGGATGAGGACGCGACCGCCGAGAATCAGGATGCCATTGCCAATATCGGCTTCGTCATCGGCCGGCGTTCGGTCGCGGTGATCGATCCGGGCGGCTGTCTTGAGGACGGGCGGCGTCTGCGGGCGGCAATCCGGGCGCGGACCAGTCTGCCGGTCAGTCATGTGATCATCACCCATGTGCATCCCGATCACGGCTTCGGTGCCGGGGCTTTTCTGGACGACCATCCGGTGATTGTCGGCCATGCCAGGCTGACGGCGGCCCTTGCGGCACGGGGCACGTTCTATCGTGACAAGCTGGATGAGATTCTCGGCAAAGGTCGGGCAGGGCCGGTGGTGATGCCGACCATGCCGGTCCGAGACATAGCCGAGATTGATCTGGGCAATCGCGTGCTGGCGCTGACGGCGCATCCGAAGGCGCATACGGATGCCGATCTGTCGGTGCTGGATCGCTCCACTGGTACATTGTTTACCGGAGATCTGCTGTTTGTCCGCCGTGTTCCGGCGCTGGATGGCAGCCTCAAGGGCTGGCTTGGCGTTTTGAAGACGTTACCGGCGATCCGCCCTGCACGGATGGTGCCTGGGCATGGCCCGGTTGATGCGGCCTCCCTGACCGGATGGAGCGCCGGGGTGGAAGCTTTGCGGCTGTATCTGGACACGCTGCTGACCGAAACGCGCAAGGCTATTGCTGATAATGTCCCGATCGGTCAGGCCGCGCATCAGGTAGCGGTCGGGCAGAAGGACCGCTGGGCGCTGTTTGCGGATTATAATGGCCGCAATGTCGAGGAAGCCTATCACGAACTTGAATGGGAATAAGGGTGCAGCCGCGTTTGTGCGCTTGACTTGCGGGGCAGTTACGCCGAGGGTCGCAGCATCCGAGGGGGGCCCTGGCAGAGGGCTGAGATACCGTCAGGCCGCCATTATGGCAGGCGCATGGTGACCCTGACACCTGATCCGGTTAGCACCGGCGTAGGGACGGGATCGCGCCGAAAACGGGCATCGCCCGAACGGTACCCTTTCTCCGCGTTGGTTCTGTAGTCGGTTCGCGGAGCTTGAGGAAACGCGCATGACCGTTCAGACCAAACCCACCACTGTCACTCTTGGCCCGATCACGGGTTCCCGCAAGATTTACGTGCCTGTCGAGGGACGGGACGATATGGCGATCCCGTTCCGGGAAATCGCGCTCGATCCTTCCGCCAGGGAGGAGCCGGTGCGGGTCTACGATACATCCGGCCCGTATACCGATCCATCCTCGCATATCGATCTTGAGCAGGGTCTGCTGCCGCTGCGCGCACCGTGGCTGGCCCGGCGCGGCTATGCCAGCGTCACCCCGCGCGAGGTGACCGCGGCCGATAACGGCTATGCCCCGGCGGATCGTCTGGTGACGCCCTGTCCCGCCCCGCATACCGTGTTCGAGGGCAAGCCGGGCCAGTTGGTCACCCAGCTTGAATTCGCCCGTGCCGGGATCATCACGGAAGAGATGATCTATGTCGCGCACCGCGAAAACATGGGCCGTGCCCGCATGCTGGAAGGGGCCGAGGCCCGTCGCGCCGATGGCGAGGATTTCGGTGCCAGCATCCCCGCCTTCATCACCCCCGAATTCGTGCGGGCCGAGGTGGCGGCAGGCCGGGCCATTATTCCGGCGAACATCAATCACCCGGAGATCGAGCCGATGGCGATCGGCCGGAATTTCCTCGTGAAGATCAACGCGAATATCGGCAACTCCGCCGTGACGTCCTCCGCCGCGGAAGAGGTGGAGAAGATGGTCTGGGCCACACGCTGGGGCGCGGATACGGTGATGGATTTGTCCACCGGCCGTAACATTCACAATATCCGTGGCTGGATCATGCGCAACTCGCCGGTGCCGATCGGCACCGTGCCGATCTATCAGGCGCTGGAAAAAGTGGGCGGTGAGGCGGAGAAGCTGAGCTGGGAAGTGTTCCGCGACACGCTGATCGAGCAGGCGGAACAGGGCGTCGACTATTTCACCATCCATGCCGGTGTGCGGCTGGCTCATGTGCCGCTGACGGCGTCCCGTGTGACGGGGATCGTCTCGCGCGGTGGTTCCATTATGGCGCGCTGGTGCCTGTCCCATCACCGTGAGAGCTTCCTGTATGAGCGTTTCGACGAGATTTGCGAGATCATGCGCAAATACGACGTGTCGTTCTCGCTCGGGGACGGGCTGCGTCCCGGCTCCATCGCCGATGCCAACGATGCCGCGCAGTTCGCCGAGCTGGAAACGCTTGGTGAGTTGACCAAAATCGCCTGGGACCATGGTTGTCAGGTGATGATCGAGGGTCCGGGCCATGTGCCGATGCACAAGATCAAGGCCAACATGGACAAGCAGCTGGCCGTCTGCGGGGAGGCGCCTTTCTACACGCTTGGGCCGCTGACCACGGATATCGCGCCCGGTTATGACCATATCACCTCCGCGATTGGCGCGGCGATGATCGGCTGGTTCGGCACCGCCATGCTCTGCTACGTCACGCCCAAGGAGCATTTGGGGCTGCCGGATCGTAATGACGTCAAGACCGGTGTCATCACCTACCGCATTGCCGCCCATGCCGCTGATCTTGCCAAAGGCCATCCCTCGGCCCGGCTGAGGGATGATGCAGTCAGCCGTGCCCGCTTCTCCTTCCGGTGGCAGGATCAGTTCAACCTGTCGCTCGATCCGGATACGGCGCAGGCCTTCCATGATGAGACCATGCCGAAAGAGGCGCACAAAGTGGCTCATTTCTGCTCGATGTGCGGCCCGAAATTCTGTTCTATGAAGATCACGCAGGATTTGAGGGAAGAAGCTGCACGCATGGCGGGGATGGAGTCTAAAAGCGCCGAGTTCCGCGACATGGGTGCGACGCTGTATGTGCCGGAACACGCCCCGGCGAAGGAGGACCGCTGACCGACCGATCTGTTTCCCCGGATCTTGATCCCTCTGCCGTGATTCTGGAGGCGATTGGCCAGCTTCCGGATGATGAAATCGATCTGGCGGATGCCGCATTGCAGCTTGCCCGCAGGGGCAGGCTGCTGGCAGGTGAGTCCTCCCGTGCGGTCGAGGAGCAGATTATAACAGCGCGGGCGCATCTGACGGAGCTGGCGCAGGATGTCGCCATGTTGGCTGCGGGGATGGAGGAAACAGACCTTTCAGCACGGGCGGGGATACTGGCCGGGTTGTTGCAGGGCAGCTATGGCTATGCGGGCGATGATACCCGCTTTCCCGATTTCGCCGATCTTCTACGGGTGATCGAACGGCGGGCCGGGTTGCCGGTGGCGCTCGGAATCCTGTGGATTCACACTGCCCGGGCGGCGGGGTGGGAGGCATATGGCCTCGATTTTCCCGGACGGTTTCTGGTGTGTCTTCAGGAGGAAGACGGGCCTGGTGCCAGCGCGGAGCGGCGCATCGTGCTGGATGTCTTTGAAGGCGGGATACCGATGACTGTGCCGGCCCTGCGCGATCTGCTGAAAAAGGCCGAGGGCGCCTCTGCCGAGCTACGGCCCGATCAATTTCGGCCGATGAGCAATCGGGGGGTGCTGCTGCGCCTTCAGAACAATCTGCGCGCACGGTATCTGGAACTGGGCGCGATGGAGGATGCGCTGGCCTGTTCTGAATCGATGTTGATGATTGCGCCGGATGAAGCACCGTTGTGGCGGGAAACCGCACTGATGAATCAGCGGCTGGATCGCGTTTCCGCCGCGTTGCGGTGTTTCGAACGTTTTCTCATCCTCGATCCGGATAGTGAGAGCGCGCGCCGGGCGCGTGCGGTGATGCAGGATCTGCGTTCACGCCTGCACTGATGTCGCCAGAAAAGCCATCGCTGCAAGAGTCATCGAAAGATCGTGGCGCAATCACCGTATCCGGCTTTAGCCTGCCAAAGGCTGCATGATCCAGCATGGGGGTCTGGCAATGACCAGAAGCGGATTGTTCATCGATCTGGCGCAGGCTTTTGGCACGGTGACGGAAGCGCGGCATCGTCTGGACAGGGCCTGCCGTCATCCGGAGCAGGATTGTGTGGCGTCCCTGTTGCCGCTCGCTTCCCTGTCCGACCATGCGGCATCACAGGCCGATACGCTGGCCCGGTCGCTGGCAGAGAGGTTGCGTGAGCATGGACCAGGCAATGGTCTGTCGGCGCTGATACAGGAATACGATCTGTCCAGCCAGGAAGGCGTCGCCCTGATGTGTCTGGCAGAGGCGCTGCTGCGGATACCCGATGATGGAACGCGGGATGCGCTGATTCGCGATAAAATCGGTCGTGGCGAATGGCATACGCATCTGGGTTGGACACGCCCTTTATTTGTCAATGCGGCAACATGGAGCCTGGTGCTGACGGGGCGGCTGGTCGCCCCTTCCTCTGCCTCCACTCTGGGGGCGGCCTTAACCAGATTGATCGGACGGGCGGGGGAGCCCGTGATCCGCCATGCGATGGATCGGGTTGTTCGTCTGCTGGGTACGCGCTTTGTCGCGGGCGAGACGATCGAAGCGGCGCTGGCCGCTACCAGTCTGCTCTGGACGCAGGGATTTCGTCATTCCTACGACATGCTGGGTGAAGCGGCGATGACCCGCGCCGATGCAGATCGATATTATCGTGCCTATGAACATGCGATTGACTGCATTGGTGCTACCTTGCGGGCGCGTGGATATGAGCCAGCGGAGGATATGACTGCCCTGCTTGAGGCACCGAGTATTTCGATCAAGCTTTCAGCCCTGCATCCGCGCTATGAACATACGCAACATGCGCGGATTATGCAGGATCTGCCTCCGCTTTTGAGAAATCTGGCCGCCATGGCCCGGGCAAACGGGATCGCCCTGACTATCGATGCGGAGGAAGCGGATCGTCTGCCTCTCTCGCTGGATGTACTGGCGGCTTTATGTGCTGATCCTGTCGTGGCGGGGTGGAATGGCATCGGTTTGGCCGTACAGGCTTATCAGCGCCGTGCGCCAGCGGTGATCGAAAATCTGATTGATCTTGCCCGCCATCATGACAGGCGCCTGATGATACGGCTGGTAAAAGGGGCCTATTGGGACAGTGAAATCAAACGTGCACAAATCGACGGACTGGAAAGTTTTCCGGTTTTCACACGAAAATCTTATACCGATCTTTCGTATGTCGCTTGTGCACGGATGTTGCTGGAAGCACCCGATGCCGTGTTCCCGCAATTCGCCACGCATAATGCCCGTACAGTGGCTACGATTATCGCGATGGCAGAGGAGATAACCGGCGTATCATTCAATCCAGGCCAATATGAATTTCAGTGTCTGCATGGCATGGGCGAGACGCTTTATGCCGATGTGGTGCGACCGGATGGTCTGAACAGGCCATGCAGGATCTACGCCCCCGTTGGTAACCATGAAACTTTGCTGGCTTATCTTGTGCGCCGCCTGCTGGAGAATGGTGCGAATACGTCTTTCGTCAATCGTGTTGCTGACACCGCTATTTCCATCGACCAACTCATTGCTGATCCGGTGCAACAAATCCTCGCAATGCGAACGGAGTGCGGTGTACCTCATCCCAAAATCCGGTCTCCGCGAAGTCTGTACGGGCCGGAGCGGGAAAATGCATGGGGGATTGATCTGACAGATGCCACGAGGATGGCACAGCTTGCCGAAGCATGCATCACGCTGTCGTCAAAACGATGGCTGGTTTCCATAGAGGAGGACGCGGATAGAGAACGCATTTCCATCCGTAATCCGGCTGCTTCATGGGATCATATCGGCGACGTCGTTTTCGCCACGGCGGAAGAAGCGGATCGTGCAATCGCACGCGCCAGGCAAGCGGCTCCCTCATGGGCTGCGGAGCCTCCCTCCCGTCGCGCAGCCTGCCTGAGAGACGCTGCAGATGCGATGGAACGCGATGTTGCCCTGTTCATCAATCTGGCTGTGCGTGAGGCAGGAAAGACGATCCCTAACGCTATTGGAGAGGTTCGGGAGGCTGTTGATTTCCTGCGCTACTATGCGGCTGGTATTGAGAATGGATGGAATGCACAGACGCATCCTCCACTGGGTGTGGTGACATGTATCAGCCCGTGGAATTTTCCACTGGCCATTTTCACAGGCCAGGTTGCGGCAGCTTTGGCAGCGGGGAATGCTGTGCTGGCAAAACCCGCAGAGGAAACACCTTTGATAGCGGCTGAGGCGGTTGCTGTCCTGCATCGTGCAGGTGTCCCCACGGCGGTGTTGCAGCTTGTTCCCGGCGATGGCGCAGTAGGGGCGAGGCTGGTCGCCGATTCACGCGTCAATGGCGTCGTTTTTACCGGCTCTACCGAAGCAGCCCGTTTCATTCAGCGTTCTTTGTCATATCGTTTGAATACGCATGGTGATCCGGTTCCGCTGATTGCCGAAACCGGCGGACAAAACGCCATGATTGTCGATAGCACCGCTTTGCCGGAGCAAGTGGTGTCTGATGTTCTGGTGTCGGCTTTTGACAGTGCCGGTCAACGTTGTTCGGCCCTGCGTGTGCTGTGTCTTCAGGATGACATTGCTGATCTGGTCATTACCATGCTGCGTGGAGCCTTGCAGGAGCGTGTGACGGCACGCCCTGACCGGCTGGATACCGATATCGGTCCAGTGATCAGCGCTGCTGCCAGAGACGCGATTGAGGACCATATTGCAGCCATGGCACGGGCAGGCTGCACCATGCATCGTGCGGCTTTGCGGCAGGAGACGGAGGATGGTTTCTTCGTTGCTCCGACAATCATAGAACTTGGATCACATCCAATCCCCGACAAGGAAGTTTTTGGTCCTGTTTTGCATGTGCTGAGATTTCGCAGGGATGATCTGTCCGATGTGATCGCCAGGATCAACGCAACCGGATATGCGCTGACCTTTGGTATTCATAGCCGTATTCAGGAAACCGTCGATCATGCCCGCATGAAAAGTACGGCCGGAAATATCTATGTCAATCGCAGTATGATCGGCGCCGTGGTTGGTGTGCAGCCTTTTGGAGGGCACGGTCTGTCCGGGACTGGTCCGAAGGCGGGCGGTCCACTTTATCTTTCCCGGCTGGTAGAGCATGAGCCACTATCACCGGTGAAACAGTTTTTTATTGAGAAAGAAAAAAACGCTGTACCAGCCTCGATAAAAATCTGGCAGGTATGGATACAGCAGCAGGGAATTGAACCTTTGTCTCTCCCGATCCTGCGGTATGATCGGGATATGGTGCTGCCCGGGCCGGTGGGAGAGCAGAATATTTATCGCCTGTCGCCCCGATCCAGTCTGTTATGCATCGCTTCCGATCTCGAAAGATTATCGTATCTGGTACAATCGGCTCTGGCGGCGGGTATAAAGCATATTGCGGTCTCCATTCCCGCTGACATCACATATGTATTCAACACATTGCCGGATGCATTGCGTTCGACAGTGGTTTTGGCTGCACCCGATCAGGAAGACAGTGCGGATACTGTATTGTTTGAGGGGGATGATGCGGCCCTGATTGCCTTACAAACGCGTCTTGCCCATCAATCCGGCAGAATCGTACCAGTCTATCGTATCCGCAGGCGGGGCAGAGATATCCCGTTGCTGGCTTTGGTTGCAGAATGCACGATCAGCATCAACACGGCTGCTGCCGGGGGGAATGCCGCCCTGATGGCAATGGCATAGGCAATGACGGCTTAAGCATCCATGGCCTGATACGAAAAAAGGGAGGATGCCCGCGGCATCCTCCCTTCTTCGTATCCAAGCGGGATAATAAGTCGATCAGTGATCGCCGTCCGGGGCGTCGCTGTTCAGCTGCACCCAGTTCTGCACGCCCATGCGATTGATCATGTCCTGCTGGGTTTCGATGAAGTCCACATGGTGTTCTTCGTCACGCAGGATGGAGGCCAGAAGATCGCGGGTGGGGAAATCGCGGATGCTTTCGGCATAGGCAATGAATTCACGCAGATCGGCGATGGCGGTGACTTCCAGTTCCAGATCGCGCTGCAGAACTTCTTCCGGCGTTTCACCGATCAGAACATGGTTCAGACGCTGCACATTCGGCAGGCCTTCCAGAAACAGGATGCGCTTGATCAGCTCGTCGGCATGCTTCATTTCTTCCACGGATTCCTTGAATTCGTGGCGGCCCATTTTCGTCATGCCCCAGTTTTCGAGCATGCGGGCATGCAGGAAATACTGGTTAATCGCGGTCAGCTCATTGGTCAGAACCTTGTTGAGATTCTGGATCGTTGTGGCATCGGCCTTCATTGGTCTCATCTCCCGTTTTCAACTGCGGCGGACCCTATCCGAGGGGCCGGGCGCTGATAAAGCCTGATGATTGCAAGCAGATCGCAGCTAGGGCGGGGTGAAACTGTTTCGCATTCCCGCTTGTGCGGGAGATGATAGGAAGATGCATTTACAGGAAAGTATATTCCTATGATTTTTCAATGAATTGCTTTCACGCAACCGGCTCTGGCAAGGCCTTTCAGTCGCCTGCTTCGAGACTCAGAATGCTTTCGTCATTTGCAATACTGGGTATCATTTTAAGCATAGCTTGGGCGCACCTGCCGCATTGCGCAGTGCAGCCGCAGGCTCGGTACAGCTCTGCCAGACGGCAGGCGCCAGCCTGGGCGGCGGCGCAAACCTGTTTATCCGTCAGGCCGTTACAGATGCAGATATACATCGATGGGGCAAACCTGGATTCGAATAAGGCGGGTGTGAATGAGGCTGCTTAGCTTGGTTGGTATGAAAATGCAAATAGATTGCAATTGCAGATGACGGCATTGGGCGGCAGCGTGTTTTCACGGCATGATGAGGCCGGATAACGACCGGTATCCGACGATTCGTCATGGGACGGCAGGGGCCGGCAGGCAGGGAACAGGGCGATGGCAGGCGGCTTGCGGGTGGCGGTCCAGATGGACCCGATGGACAGCATCAATATTGCGGGCGATAGTAGTTTTGCGCTGATGCTGGAGGCACAGGCTCGTGGCCATGCGCTGTGGCACTACGAAGTCAGGCATATGGCCTTGCGGGAAGGGGGACAGTGGCAAGATGGCTCGACAGGAGCACGGCTGCTGGCGCGGGCACATCCGGTTTCGGTACGGAGGATCGACGCGGCCTATTACACGTTCGGCCCGACGGAGATTCTCGATCTCGCGACCATGGATGTGGTGCTGATGCGGCAGGATCCGCCTTTCGACATGGCCTATATCACCGCGACCCACATGCTGGAGCATATCCACCCTCACACGCTGGTGGTGAATGATCCGGCGGGCGTGCGGAACGCGCCGGAGAAAATTCTGGTCACCCATTTTCCGGATTTGATGCCGCCGACACTGGTGACATGGGATGTGGAGGCGATCCGCGCTTTCCGTGCCGAGCATCGTGATATCGTGGTCAAACCGCTCTACGGCAATGGCGGGGCCGGCGTGTTCCGGGTCAAGGAAGATGATGAAAATCTAGGCTCTCTGCTGGAAATGTTTTTCTCCCGCTCGCGGGAGCCACTGATGGTGCAGCGCTATGAAGCGGCGGTGCGGCAGGGGGACAAGCGCATCATCCTGATTGATGGGGAGCCGGTAGGTGCGATCAACCGTGTGCCTGCCGCAGGGGAGAGCCGCAGTAACATGCATGTCGGTGGCCGTCCTGAAGCCGCGGGGCTGACGGCGCGGGATCGGGAGATCTGTGCCGCGATCGGGCCGGTGCTGAAGGAGCGGGGCCTGATTTTCGCGGGGATCGACGTGATCGGGAACTGGCTGACGGAGATCAACGTCACCTCGCCGACCGGGCTTCAGGAAATTGGCCGGTTCGATGGGGTCAATCTGGCTGCTCGCATCTGGGATGCCATCGAAAGCCGCAAGGCAGCATTGGCGGCCTGATACAGATCAGGCAGGGCAAGGCCATGATCGATCTGGTTCTGTTCGATATGGATGGGGTGCTGGCGGAGGTCGATAAATCGGCTCGTGCCACATGGCTCGGTGCGCTGGCCGGATGCCGGGCGGAGGATGTGCAACAGGCTCTGTGGGACTCAGGCTTTGATGATCAGGGCGATGATGGCCGTCTGCGTGGGGAAGCCTATCTGACGGCATTCGGGCAGGTGCTGGGCTATCCGCTCTCTGTGCAGGAATGGGCGGAAGCCCGTCGTATTGCCACCCGGCCGAAACCGGAGGTGCTGTCGCTGGTGGCGCGGCTCCATCCCCGGATTGGACGCGCCGTGCTGACCAACAATGCGGATATTTTGCCCGGCTGCATGGCGATGATCTGTCCGCCGGTCGCAACCCTGTTCGGCGGTCGGATTTATGCCAGCGGCGCGTTCGGGAGCGCCAAGCCCGATCCGGCAGTGTTCCTTGCCTGCCTGAAGCAGATAGGTGTCAGGCCTGAGCATACTCTGTTCATCGATGATCGGGCGCTGCATGTGGAGGGTGCCCGTCAGGCCGCATGCCATGGGCTGCTGTTTACCTCGGCCGAGGCTCTGGAGGCGGAGTTGAACCGGTATGGTCTGCTCCGTCCGGTGGCTGAGATGTCAGCGTAAATGGTGCATCGGTCGCGATTTTTACGCATCCCTTTGCTGTTGATGAGTGTGAGCATGTTTGGCTGCACCCCGGCTCCGGCCCGGATGCCATGGCCGCTCATGATCGCGCATCGTGGTGGAACCGGGGATGCTCCTGAAAACACGATCGAGGCGATCCGGCAGGCAATGGCGCATCGGGTGGATGCCATATGGCTGACAGTGCAACTCAGCCGTGATGGGATTCCGGTTCTGTATCGCCCGGCTGATCTGTCCACATTGACGGATGGCGATGGAAAAACAGCGGCTTTCACGGCTGCCGAGCTGTCCCGGATCAATGCCGGTTGGCAGTTTCGCCGCGGAGATTCTTATCCCTGGCGCGATCATCCGGTTGGTATTCCGACATTGCGGGCGGCTTTGCGGGCCATTCCGTCTGATATGCCGATCATTCTCGATATGAAGGCTCTGCCGGCTGCGCCCCAGACCAGGGCGGTGGCGCGGGTGCTGGAGGAGGAGCAGGCATGGGGCCGGGTCACGATTTATGCGACTGATGCAGCCTATCAGCAGAGCTTCGCAGCCTATCCGCAAGCAAGGCTTTTCGAATCACGCGATGCAACGCGGGCACGGTTGCTGGGTGTTCAGCTTGATCAGCGCTGCGATCATCCTCCACCTGCGCATGCAAGGGTGGCGTTCGAACTGCACCGTTCCCTGATTGTGGTGGAGCATTTCACATTGGGAGAAGGCCGTTCCACGGTCCAGGCAACGATGTGGACACCGGCCACCATTGCCTGTTTCCGCCGGCATCCTGATGTGAAGATCGTGGCGATTGCGGTGGACAATGCCGACGATGACAGGCTTGCCGCCTGTCTCGGGGTGGATGCCATCCTGACGGACTCACCGCAGCACATGGTGGCTTTGAGGCAGCAGGAACCGGCAGGGCCACGCTGTGACAGGATCCGCCACGAAAGATAAACCGGCCGGCTTATTCCGCGGCCTCGGCCTGAGAAATACGGGCTGGCGGACGCACGCGTAAACGGCGGATGCGGCGCGGATCGGCTTCCAGCACGCGGAATTCCATACCGGAGGAATGACCGATCACCTCGCCACGGGCGGGTACTCGTCCAGCCAGCGTGAACACCAGCCCCCCGACCGTATCGATATCCGCTTCCCGTTCATCCTCGGTCAGGACGGCACCGAGGCGTTTCTCGAAATCCTCGATCGGAATACGGGCATCCAGGTCGAGCGTGCCGTCAGGCCGCTCGGTGATGGAGGGAGCGGCCTCGTCATGTTCGTCACTGATGTCGCCGACGATGGTTTCGACGAGATCCTCGATCGTCACCAGCCCGTCGACACCGCCATATTCGTCGATCACCAGTGCCAGATGCATATGGTGCTGCCGCATCTGCAACAGCAGTTCCAGAACCGGCATATGGGGGCCGACCAGCAAAGGTTTGCGCAGAATATCCGTCAGCCGGAATTCCGCCGGATCACCGACATAACCGAACACGTCCTTGATATGGATCATGCCGATCGCGTCATCCAGCTCCTCATTGTAAACCGGCAGCCGTGAATGGCCTTCCTGCCGGATCAGTGCCAGCACGTCCTCGAACGCGGTGTCGGCGCGAATGGCGACGATATCGGCGCGCGGGACCATGACGTCGTCCGCCGTGGTGCCGCGCAGGCGCAGCACATTGCCGATCAGGGCGCGTTCCTGCCGGTCCAGCTCCGGCAGTTCTCCCGGTAACTGGGCGTGACTGGCGGCTTCCTGCACCAGCTCGGCGATGCTGTCGCGCACGCTGTGCTCGACGGCTTTGTGCAGCAGGCGTTGCCGCAGCCGGGCCATGACGCTACCGCGTGGGATCGGCAGGCGAATGGGGAAAGGTTCCTCGTCGTTCATGACCGTTTCCACGGATTGGGCATGCCCAGACTGCGCATGATACGGGCTTCTTCCGCTTCCATGCGTCTGGCGTCTCCGGCGTGATGGTGATCATGCCCGTGCAGATGCAGCACGCCATGCACCAGCAGATGGGCCAGATGATGCACCGGGCGTTTGCGGGCGGCCTTTGCCTCCCGCAGCACGACGCCGAGCGCGAGAACGATTTCGCCCCCTTCCGCGCCGGGCATTCCGACCGGTTCGAAAGTCAGCACATTGGTTGGTTTGTCCTTGCCGCGATGCCGTGCATTCAGGCGGCGCACATCACGGTCGCAACTCAGTACCACACAGTCGGCCGTGCTGCCGGCTGCTCTGGCGACCCGGCGGATCAGCCTGTCGGCATGCGGGATATGCCGCCGCCAGGCCGGTTCCGTGACGATGATCTCGGGCACGATGTAACCGGGTGAGACCCCGTCCTCATCCGTATCCGAAGGGAACCCCGCGGGCGCAAAAGAGGCACTCGCGGGGTTGGGACTACTTGCCGGGTCCATTGATTTCTGACCGTGCTCCTGATCGTGTGCGCTGTTCCGTCTGGCCATGTGTGTCCGCATCACGGCTTCGGTCCTGCTGGGCAGCCGAGCGCTGGTCGTAAGCGTCTACAATGGCCGCGACCAGCGGGTGGCGCACCACATCCCGCTTGTCGAAACGGCAGATGCCGAGGGCGGGAATGCCCTCCAGCGTGTCAAGCGCGTCCCGCAGGCCGGAGCGCTGCCCGGCCGGAAGATCAATCTGGCTGAGATCACCGGTGATGACCATGCGTGTGCCCTCGCCCATGCGGGTCAGGAACATCTTCATCTGTACCGGGGTGGTATTCTGGGCCTCGTCCAGAATGACGAAGGAATGGGCCAGGGTCCGGCCTCGCATGAAGGCCAGCGGTGCGACTTCGATTTCGCCGGTGGCCATGCGCCGTGCGGCCTGATCGCCCGGCATCATGTCGTGCAGCGCGTCATAGAGCGGGCGCAGATAGGGATCGACCTTCTCCTTCATGTCGCCGGGCAGGAAGCCGAGCCGTTCCCCGGCCTCGACCGCCGGGCGGGACAGCACGATCCGGTCCACGCGCCCAGCCTGAAGCATGGCCACGGCCTGAGCCACGGCGAGATAGGTTTTGCCGGTCCCGGCAGGGCCGATGCCGAACACCATTTCCTTGGTGCTGAGCATTTCAATATAGGCAGCCTGCCCCGCGCTGCGCGGGCTGAGCGCCCCGCGTCGCGTGCGGATGGAGGGCAGATCGGCCAGCGGCAGGCGCGGCGAGCGATCTCCTTCCTCGAAACGGCTTTTGGTCAGGCGCACTGCTGCATCTACGTCACCCATGGTCACGTCCTCGCCCCGTTCGAGCTTCTGCCACAAGGCAGCAAGCGCCAGTTTCACCGCTTCGACCAGATCGGATTCGCCCGCGATGGCAATTTTGTTGCCACGACAGGATATCCGCACTCCCAGCCCCTGTTCCAGCCGTACCAGATGACGGTCATGATCGCCCAGAAGCTGCGGCAGTAACAGATTATTGGCGAATTGCACCGTGACGGTTCTGTGGTCCCGCTCTCGGTCACCCGGGCGATACGGACTGGTCTTTCCCGGCGCAAGCGCCGCCTGTGGAAGGGCGGAGGAAGCCCCTGCTTTCGGCAGGGAGGAGGCGAGAGCCGGGGAAAGTTGGGTCACGCGCAGGTGAGCTCCTTTGGATGGGGTGCGCAATCCGGGAGAGTGGCGGACAGGGAGTTGGTGTGCGCGGCGGTGATTGTCACCGGCACCTCCTGTCCGATCAGGGTTGCAGGGGCATCAAGATGCACTGCCTGCAACCAAGGGGAGCGGCCGCCGATCTGCCCCGGATGCCGTCCGGGGGTGACCAGCAGCACATTGACGGTCTTGCCGATGCAGGCGGTATTGAAGGCTTCCTGCTGGGTGCGGAGCAGGGCCTGCAACCGTTGCAGACGCTCATCCATCACGGGCTCCGGCACGTGGTTGTCACGCTCCGCCGCCGGGGTGCCGGGGCGGGGAGAATATTTGAAGCTGTAGGCCTGTGCGAAGCCGACACGCTCGATCAGGCGCATCGTATCCTCGAAATCTTCATCGGTTTCACCCGGATGGCCGACGATGAAGTCGGAGGACAGGGCCAGATCGGGCCGTGCCTCCCGCAGACGGTCGACGACCCGGAAGTAATCCTCAGCCGTGTGGCGCCGGTTCATGGCGGCGAGGATACGGTCGGAGCCGGACTGAACCGGAAGATGCAGGAACGGCATCAACTGCGGAATATCCCGATGCGCGGCGATCAGATCATCGCTGACATCGCGGGGATGGGAGGTCGTGTAGCGGATGCGCAGCAGGTCCGGAATGTCCGCCAGCGCCCGGATCAATCGGGCCAGTGTCCAGACCTCACCGTCCTCTCCCAGCCCGTGATAGGCATTGACGTTCTGGCCCAGCAAGGTGATCTCCCGCGCCCCGCCGCGCACCATGCGCCGCGCTTCCGCCAGCACGGAGCTGGCCGGACGGCTCACCTCCGCACCGCGTGTATAGGGTACAACGCAGAAGGAGCAGAATTTGTCGCATCCTTCCTGAATGGTCAAAAAAGCCGTCCGTCCACCCGCCAGACCCGGCCCGTGCTGAGGGGCGGCGGCCTCGGGCAGGTAATCGAATTTATCCTCCGGCGGGAAATCGGTCTCGATCACCCGCTCCCCGTTCATGGCTCGCCGCACCATGCCACCGAGCCGGTGATAGGTCTGCGGCCCAAGCACGATATCGACATAGGGTGCGCGGGCGAGGATCTGTTCCCCCTCCGCCTGTGCCACGCATCCGGCTACGGCCAGCAGCATGGGCTGCCCCTCGCGGGCGCGGGCTTCTTTCAGCAGGCGCAGACGTCCCAGTTCCGAGAAAACCTTTTCCGTGGCTTTGTCACGGATATGACAGGTATTGAGCACGATCATATCCGCGCCTTCCGGCTCGGCATGCGCGGTATAGCCCAGCGGAGACAGCACATCCGTCATCCGGGCGCTGTCATACACATTCATCTGGCAACCCCAGGTAATGACGTGCAGACGCTTTGTATTGGCGCGTGCGGGCGTATCCCCGGTTGTAGCCGCGGGTCCGGACCGGTCCTGATCGGCGGTGGATAGGGTGGTCTGTAACAGGCCAGTCATGGGCAATTCTCCATCCTCCCGGTGCGGAAGGCTCCGGCACGAGAAAAAACAGCAATTGCCTCAGGGCGCGGTCGGGTCAAGCGCAATGGCCGAATAGGTCTCCCTGCAATAATCGCAGTGTCGGCTCGGGAGGGGGATTTCTGTCAAGCGCGATCTGATGGCAATCGCATTTTTTAGGGCGTACTGCGTTTTTCAGGTCGAGGTGGATCGGGCACACGGCCCTGTTTCAACGCATCGGTCCCGGCGGTGACGGCGGCATAAACCGCATTGGTCAGGGCCTTGCGATCCGGAAAATCGGCGGGTTCCAGGGGCGGATGCAGCATGACGGAGGCCCGTAGCCCTTTCCATTGCGCAAGCCGCCAGAAATGCGCCCCGATCGAGGTCGCACCATAATAGGCGAATATAGCCCGGGTAGAGCGTCCGGTCGGCATGGAAGCCAGCCGGTCGTAAACGATGGAGACAGGCTGCACCAGCGGCGGATTGGGTCCGACCGCCAGCGACAGGAAGGCAGACCGGAATGGCAATACGCGGGAGCCATCGGAGGTCGTGCCTTCCGGAAACAGCACCAGATTATCGCCGTTTTCGAGGCGGGATGTCATGGCATCCCGCTCCTTCAGGGTGGAGCCGCGCTGGCGACTGACGAAGATGGTTCGTCCCAGCCGGGCCACGGTCTTGACCACCGGCCAGTCCGCAACATCGTCCTTGGAAACGAAACAGGCATGCAGGGTGGAGCCGAGGCAGACGATATCCAGCCATGAGGAATGGTTGGACACGAACAGAACGGGCCGTGCCCTGGTGCCGTCCTTCAATCGGCCGCGTTTGGCCTTCTGCCCGATACAGCGGACTTTCAGCCCCATCAGACGACCGAACATCCACCAGAAAATCCGGGCGAAGCGCACTTTGGCCGGGCCGGGTAACACCACAAGCACGGACTGGATGGTAATGGCCGTCAGCGTCCACAGAATCAGGAAAACGGTCCGGCGAATGGCACGAACCCGGCGCAGAATCCGGCCATGGGGCCGGAAAACACCCTGCCATTCATCCGGTTCGGATGCGGTCCGGCTGTCGCCTGGCGGCTCAAACGGGATGAGCAGGGGACGGGTCGGGATCGTCTGGTCAGCTGTCATGAAGCACAATCATCACACGCGATTCATTACACAGCCAGACGTATATGCCCAGAGGCTCCACCGCAACGGCGTCATCCTGTTGCCATTAAATCGTCAAATCGCGCTTGTCATCGGAATACCGGCGTCATCCCGGTGCGTTGCATAAGCTTATGATCATTCATCCATACGGTGTCGGGTTGGTAATGATTGTTCACGAGCCTGTTATCATTTGGTTCCTGAAGATTTTTGGGGGTTTTCAAAGCCGGTCAGGCTGGTAGGGAGAAAGGATGACCAGACGCGCCCCCTCTGACGCGCCAGCCCTTCTGTGCCCGGCGATCCGCTGTGGTTCCGTTTCTCGCCCGGAAACGGTTTTCCGTTTACTGATCCGGATCGCCATGGCCGGGGTCGGAATGCCGGCGCTTTTCATGCATGGAGCGGATTTGAGGCTGGTCTCCTCCGCATGGGCGGCCGACCCGCAACCCTATACGGTAGAGCTGGCCAAAACCGGTGATGCCGCCATTGATCAGGCCCTGACGGACAGTGCGACCCTGATCAGCTTGCGCACGTCCTCTCCGGTCGGCGGATTTGCGCTGGTCGCGCGGGCGCAATCCGATCTGGACCGGTTGCAGACGGCCCTGAACAGTTTCGGTTATTACAAAGGCAAGGTGACGATCCGGATCGCCGGAAAAACCCTTGATGACCCCGATCTGCCGACCCTGATCGAACGGGCGCCGAAACAGCCGCCTTTGACGGTGACCATTACCATTGAGAAAGGGCCTCTGTTTCACCTTCGGCATGTTCGCGTGGAAACACCGCCCGGTACCACGCTGCCGGATATGGCCCGCAATGTGCTGCCGGTCAAAACCGGCGATATTGCTATTGCGGCCAATGTTTTGGCGGGGCAGTCGGCTTTGCTCAATGTCTTGCAGAATAATGGCTATGCCCTTGCGAAAGTGCAGGCGCCGGAGGCGTTCGAGCGTCCGGATCAGAATGTGCTTGATGTTGTCTACAAGGTGACGCCGGGGCCGCGGGTCGATCTGGGGCCGATTACGTTCTCGGGTCTGAAGCATACCAACGCGTCCTATGTGGAGCGGCGCTTGCTGCTGAAGTCCGGGCAGGAATATCAGGCCGATAAAATCGCCAGGGCGCGTCAGGATTTGTTGGCGGCCGGAATTTTCAGCTCTGTCCGTATGCGGGCGGCTGATCGGCTGAATACCGAGGGGCGCCTGCCGCTGCGGATCGAGTTTACCGAAAGGCCGCGCCATGGCGTGTCTCTGGATGGGCTGTATTCGACCGATCTCGGCGGCAGCCTGACCGGGACCTGGACCTATCGCAATATTTTCGGCAACGGTGAAACCCTTGCCCTGTCGGCGGCAGCCACCGAAGTTGCAGCGCAGGTGGCTTCCCAGCCCGGTTACAATATCGGAGCGGTCTATACGATTCCCGACTGGTTACGGCGCAATCAGTCGCTCCAATTCTATGCCACCGGTGTGCGGGAGTACTTTTATTCCTATGACCGCACTGCGATTATCGTCGGGGCGACACTGACACGGAAACTGAGCGATCACTGGAATGGCAGCATCGGCCTGACCGGCATTCAGGAAAGGGTCGGGCAGCAAGGCGTCAGGACCAATTACACGCTGGTGCAGGTGCCGGTGACGATCAAATACGACGATACCGGCAGCCTGTTCGAGCCGACCCATGGCTATCGCGCCATCATCAGCGCCACACCGACGGAAAGTCTGGCTTCCGGCGGCAATGGAACCTCGAAGACCTTTGTTCTGATGAAGGCGCAGGGATCGACTTATATCAATCTGTCCCGGCGGGAAGGGCGCAGTGTTCTGGCGCTGCGTGCCCTGGTGGGGGCGGCGCCGGGCGTGTCGCTGATGGATCTGCCGCCTGATCAGCGTTTCTATGCCGGTGGCAGCGATACGATCCGCGGCTATAAATACCAGTTCGTCGGGCCGACTTTTCCGAACAATGACCCGACGGGCGGTACTGCCGTGGATGCGGCGACGGTGGAGTTGAGGCAGCGTTTCGGCTCCAGCTATGGCGTAGCGCTGTTCGTCGATGCGGGTCAGGTCAGCCAGAATGGCGGCCCGTTTTCGGGTGATCTGCGGGTCGGTGCGGGTATCGGCGCACGTTATTATACTGCGATCGGACCAATTCGGGTGGATTTTGCCCTGCCGCTGATGAAGCAGCGGGGCAACAGCAGCTTCCAGGCCTATATCGGCATCGGGGAGGCTTTTTGAGATGCGCCGTGTCCTCAAATGGCTTCTCGGGATCGTTCTGACGCTGCTGGCTCTGCCGGTGCTGGCGCTGGTGTTGTTGGTGGCCGGGTTGAATACCGGGATCGGACAGAGACAGGTGGATCGGCTGGCAAACTCCATGACTGGCGGTATGGTCGTGATGCAGGGGTTTGGCGGCAGTTTTCCGGATGGTCTGCGTATAGCCCGTCTGGAACTACATGACGCGAAAGGAACCTGGCTGGAGATCGACCGGCTGGTGCTGGACTGGCGGATTTTGAGGTTGCTGGGGCGGGAGGTCCGGATTGACGTCCTGACTGCCGACCGCATCGCCATTCCCCGTCTGGCGGAGGCCGCATCGGGCGGGGAAGCGACGCCTGCCTCATCGGGGCAAGGTTTTTCGCTGCCGGTGCAGGTTGTGCTGAATCATCTGCGGATCGGCAGGCTGGAGGTTGGCAAACCGGTCGCGGGCACGGCTCTGGTGGCCATGCTGGAAGGGCGGGCAGTAATCCGCAAGCTTGATCTGGCCGCCACAACACCCGACAAAATCGCACAGGCGGATCTGGCGCTCGATGTCCATCGTCTGGATGGACCGGATCAGGGAGCCGACCATTATCATCTGGATGCGGCGGTCGATCAGACCCGTATCGCCGCCCATGTCACCGCGCAGGAGGCAGTGCATGGCCTCATCGCCACCATGGCGGCCCTGCCGGGTGTTCAGGGGATCAACGCCGATATCAAACTCGATGGTCCGTGGCAGGCGGCCCATGTTGCCGCCACTGTCTCGGCCCTGCCGTTACAGGCGGAGGTCAAGGGGACGGTCGATACGCTCGGTCGTTCCGCGCTGCTGGATGTAGACGCTCATGCAGGGGCCATGGAGCCTCGCCCGGATGTGCAATGGCGCTCTGTGACGCTGACGGCGCATGTGGCCGGTCCGTTTCTCAAGCCCGATGCGAAAGCGCATATCGTTTTGAAGGGTTTGAGTGCGGCCGGAGCCTCGTTTTCCGTGCTGACGGCGGATGCCGATGGCAATGCCGGATATGTCACCTTGCGCAGCCGGGTGGATGATCTGAGGATTCCCGGCCCGAAACCGGATCTGTTGGAGGCCGCCCCTCTGTTGCTGGATGCGTCGGTGCGTCTGGATGATCCATCCCGTCCCGTGACGTTCGCACTGTCGCACGCGCTGCTCGCTTTGAAAGGCGATGCACGTACTGCGGGAAAGATGACCGTCCATGCCGCCTTGTCCCTGCCCGATCTGACACCGTTGGCGGCGATTGGCGGGGTCGATCTGAAGGGCGATGCCGCGCTGCAACTTCAGGCGGCGATGGAGGGGGACAAGGCTGATGCCGATCTGAATGGTACCGTATCGGTCACGGGTGGCATGGCCCCCATTCCCGCGTTACTGGGCGAGAAAGCGCGCGTGGCCCTGTCTGCCCATATGGAGGGGCAAGGGGATGGGGAAGGGCGACGTGTCACTCTCTCCAACCTTGCTCTCAATGGCAGGACCTTGTCTGTCGGGGCGAAAGGCGGCCTGAACGGTCAGACTGCGGCACTCGACTGGACCCTCGGGCTGAGCGATCTGCATGCACTGGCGGCGACGCTCAAGGGGAATATGCAGGCGGCTGGCAGCGTGACCGGTCCGACCACCGATCTGACCGCCCATGCCACCGTGGATGGAATCGTGGAGGCGCATCAATCGGGGCAGGAGGTGAAGTCCGGTCCATTGCATCTCGCTCTGGACGCGGTGCATCTGCCTTCGGCACCGGAGGCACATCTGATCGCCACCGGTACGCTGGACAGGGGACCGTTGGCGCTGGATATCAAAGCCGGCCGTCGACCCGATGGAGCGATGCAGGCGTCTATCGGCAAGGCAGACTGGAAATCTCTCCATCTGGATGGGGCCATGGCGCTGGCGGCGGGGGCGAAAATTCCCCATGGCGCGCTGGTGTTGAATTTTGCCAGGCTTGATGATCTTCGACCTCTGCTCGGTCAGCCGATCAGTGGCTCTGTCGCGGCGAAGGCGGATTTTTCAGATGCGCTGGCCACGCTTCATCTGACTGCCACGCGTGCCGGTCTGCCCGGAAAGGCTGCTGTCGCAAAGGCCGATCTGGATGCGACCGTCAAATCGCCTGTCGCTGATCCCGATGTGAATGCCAGGCTGGAGGTGCGCGGTATCGCGGCCAGTGGCATAACCGGTAATGCCAGCCTTTCTGCACAGGGTCGGCAGAGTGCACTGGCTATAAGATTGAACACGGCGCTTAACGGCGTGGTGGGGGCACCGCTTCAGGCCAGCCTGGCGGCGCTGCTGGATGTGCCGGCCGGACAAGTGGCCCTCTCGGCATTGCAGGCCGGCTGGAAAGGTCAGACGGCGCGGCTGCTGGCCCCGGTTCGCATCGGCTACAAGGATGGCGTGACGATGGACCGGCTGCGGCTGGGCGTGGCGCAGGCCGTGCTGGATGTAGCGGGCCGGGCGACGCCGAAGCTCGATCTGCGGGTGGCCCTGACCAATCTGACCGCCGATTTGGCCCGGGTCGTAGCACCGGATGTGAAGGCGGCCGGGCGGCTGGATATGCAGGCGGTTCTGAAGGGAGAACCCGCGCATCCGGCCGGCTCCGCCTCCATCACCGCACGCGGTCTGCGCATGTTGACCGGGGATGCCCGTGCTCTGCCGCCGGCTGAGATCGTGGTGAAAGCCGATATGGATGGCCGCACGGCCCGGATCGATACACGTCTGAATGCTGGTTCCACGACCCTGACGATCGCGGGCACGGTGCCGGAAGCGGCCTCCGGCCCGTTGAATATCGCGGCGCGGGGGAGGGCCGATCTGCGGATTCTCGATCCGATCCTGTCGGCGCAGGGGCGGCGTGTGCAGGGCATGATGATCGTCGATGCAAGGGTGGGTGGCACCATTGCCGCCCCCAATGCCTCCGGCACGGTACGGCTGACGGGTGGCGATGTGCAGGATGTCACACTGGGTCTGCACCTTGCCCGGATCGAGGCCCTTATCAGTGCGGCAGGGGATACGCTGCGCATCGATCAGTTCAGCGCGGGGGCCGGACAAGGCACGCTCAGCCTTGGCGGCTCGGTCGGGATCAAGCCGCCGATGCCGGTCGATCTTACGGTGAAGGCCAGCAACGCCACGCTGATCGCCAGCGATCTGATGACGGAGCGGTTGGATGCCGATCTCACCCTGCGCGGCCAGATGACAAAGGAACTGACAGCCAGTGGTCATATCAAAATCCTGCGCGCCGATATCAGGGTGCCGGAGCATATGCCCTCCAGCGTTGCCGTGCTTGATGTGATCAAACCCGGCCAGAAACCGCCACCGCCACCCACCCCATCCGGTCCCGTGATTCGTCTGGATGTGACGCTCGATGCGCCGGAGCAGATCTTCGTGCGTGGCCGTGGTCTGGATGCGGAGCTGGCCGGGCGGTTGCATCTGCATGGTACGGCGAGCAATCCGCAGACCGATGGCGGTTTTGAATTGCGGCGCGGCCAGTTCAGCGTCGCCGGTACGACGCTGAATTTCACCGAGGGCCGTGTGACCTTCGATGGCAGCACGACCGACCCGGCGCTGGATTTCACGGCCAGCTCCACCTCCGGCAGCGTGACGGCCAGCCTGCATGTGGGCGGTCATGCCAGCGATCCGAAAATCACCCTCTCCAGCCAGCCCGAACTGCCGCAGGATGAAGTCCTGGCCCGGCTGCTGTTCCAATCCAGCATGGCCAGCCTGTCCCCGTTCCAGATGGCGGAAATCGCGGCGGCGCTGGCACAGTTGAGCGGTGCGACGGGGGGTGGTGATCCGTTGAACTCGGTGCGCAGTGCGCTGGGGCTGGACCGGCTGTCGGTCGGCGGAGGCTCTCAGAACGGGGCCACCACGCCGAATAGCCGTACCAATCAGGGACCCTCGGTCGAGGCGGGTAAATACGTTGCGCGGGGCATTTATGTCGGTGCCAAGCAGAGTGTGGGTGGCCCAAACAGCGTCAGCGCGGCAGAGGTGCAGATCGACCTGACCCGCAGATTGAAGCTGAAGGCCGATGCCGGTTCGGGGCCGGGAGCCAATGCGGTCGGTCTGTCCTACGGGTTCGATTACTGATCCCGATGCGCTGACGACTCGTTCTGACCGGCAGCAATCTGGATGATAGAACGGCCAGCCTGATTCCGCCTTCTGTCGATCCGGCCTACACTGTCCCGGTACAGCAAACGGGACCGGATCGACGGTGGTGACAGTCTTGAGGCGGATGGGTCTGTGGCTTGCGGGCATTGCTCTGTTGATAGGGGTGGCCCTGCCAGCACAGGCGGCGGAGGGGGGCGGCAAGGATACGGACTGGCCGCATCCTCTGGGTGGCGATCATGCCCGGCGATACAGCGCACTGACACAGATCAACCGGCAGACCGTGAAGCGTCTGCGCCCGGTCTGGAGCTTTTCGACCGGTGTGCTGCGGGGTCATGAGGGCGGGCCGTTGGTGGTGGGGGATACGATGTATGTCCACACCCCCTTTCCAAACCGGCTGTTCGCGCTGGATCTGAACGATGACGGGCGCATCCGCTGGAGCTACACGCCGGTGCAGGATCCGGCCGTGATCGGGATCATGTGCTGCGACACGGTCAATCGCGGCCCTGCCTATGCGGATGGCCGCCTGTTCCTGCATCTGGCGGATACGAGTCTGGTGGCGCTGGATGCCCGGACCGGCAAGGAGTTGTGGAAGATCAGGGACGGTGATCCGGCCAAAGGGGAAACCGGCACGTCCGCCCCCCTCGTGGCCGGTGATCTGGTGCTGGTCGGCAATAGCGGGGGCGAGTTCGGCGTGCGCGGCCATATGACGGCCTATGCGGTCAAGGATGGGCATCGCGTCTGGCGCGCCTACGCGGTGGGGCCGGATAGCGACACGCTGATGGATCCTCTGCACACCACGCAGATGGGCCAGCCGGTCGGTGCAAATTCTTCGCTGTCGTCATGGAGCGGGGATGCATGGAAACTGGGAGGCGGCCCGTCCTGGGGCTGGATTTCCTACGATCCGGCGCTGGACCTGATCTATTACGGCACCGGCAATCCGGGGGTGTGGAATCCGCTGCAACGGCCGGGCGACAATCGCTGGGCCATGAGTGTCTTTGCGCGGGATCGCAAAACCGGGATCGCGAAATGGGTCTATCAGTTCACCCCGCATGATGCCTGGGATTATGACGGGATCAACGAGATGATCCTCGCCGATATTCCCGTGAACGGGCGGCAGACAAAGGCGCTGGTGCATTTCGATCGTAACGGCTTTGCCTATGTGCTGGATCGGGTCAGCGGCATGCTGCTTCAGGCAAAGCCGTTCGATCCATCGCTGAACTGGGCGAAAGAAATCGACCTCTCAACCGGAAAGCCGGTGCGTAACCCCCGCTATGAGCCGAAGGAGGAAGATAAAGCGACCAAAGGCATCTGTCCCAGTTCTCTGGGCGCGAAAAACGAACAGCCGGCTGCTTTCTCACCGCAGGCTGGGCTGTTTCTGGTACCGGTCAACCGCATCTGTATGGATGAGGAACCGTTTCGCGTCTCCTATCAGGCCGGGCAGCCTTATGTAGGGGCAAACCTGACCCTGTATCCCCCACCTTCTTCCCCGCTGGGGACGAAAGATCTCGGCGCGTTCATCGGCTATGATGCCGGTCAGGGCCGGATCGTCTGGACGGATGCGGAGCCTTTCTCCGTCTGGTCCGGGGCGCTGGCGACGGCGGGAGGCGTGGCGTTTTACGGAACGCTGGAAGGCTGGCTCAAGGCGGTGGATGTGAAGGATGGTTCTTTGCTCTGGCAATATAAAACCCCGTCCGGGATTATCGGCAACGTCATGACCTATCGCCATCACGGTCGTCAGTATGTCGCGGTGCTGTCCGGTGTCGGCGGCTGGGCCGGCATCGGTCTGGCTGAGGGGCTGGGGACGGAGGATAGCGAAGGCACCGGGGCTGCCGTGCTGAACCGTGCCCTGAACAATTATACAAGGCTTGGCGGTGTTCTGACGGTTTTCGGTCTGCCGTGACGGGCATGTCCCCCCGACATCCGGGTCGTCTGGATAAAACGGGCTGGATCGGGTTGATCCTGCTGGGGGCGATCGTGCTGTCGGCTGTTTTCGCGCCCTGGTTATCCCCTTATCCGCCTGAATTGCAGCTTTCCGACGGGCTGGATGCTGATGGGGCGCCGCTGCCGCCCTGCTGGCGCTTTCCGTTGGGGACGGATCTGCTGGGGCGGGATGTGCTGTCCCGGCTGTTATGGGGCGGGCGGGATGCGCTGCTGATCGGTGGGGTGGCCAATACCGTTGCTGTCATGACCGGAACCCTCATCGGGATGTGTGCCGCCATGGCGACAGGACGTGTGGGGGGCTGGATCGGGGCCGGGCTGATGCGGCTGACCGATCTGGTGGCCTCGATCCCTGTGCTGCTGCTGGCGGTAACGGTTTCGGCGGTGCTGCGCCCCTCTATCTGGGTGGTGATGCTGGTGGTGGCGCTGGCAGGATGGGCGCCGGTCGCAAGGGTGATTTATGTTGAAACCTCCGGCCTGTCCGCGCGCCTGCATGTGCGGGCGGCCCGTGCTTTGGGGGTGGGCTGGGGAAGGATCGTGCTGCGGCATATCCTGCCGTTGCTCGGGCCGGTGATTGTGGTCTGGGGTACGCTCGGGATCGCAGGCTCGGTATTGCTGGAAGCGACATTATCCTATCTCGGGGCCGGCGTGCAGCCGCCTGAAGCATCCTGGGGCAGCATCATCAATGAAAATCAGGCCTATCTGCTGATTGCGCCATGGCTGGTCTTTGCACCGGGTGGAGCGATCCTGCTGCTGGCGGCAGGGGCGAATTTGACCGGCTCCGCGCTGAAGCGCCGCTGGATGCCGGGTGGGACGGAGCAGGATACCCTGTGAGCCTGTTCATCCTCCGGCGGCTGGTACAGGCCGCGTTGACCTTGCTGGGGGTGGCGGCGCTGGCCTTCCTGCTGATCCATCTGATGCCGGCGGATCAGGCCCGCAGCGTGGCCGGACGCTCGGCAACGCTGGAGCAGGTGGCGAGGATCCGTCACGCCATGGGGTTGGACCGGTCGCTGATGGCGCAATTCTCCGGCTGGATCGGCGGGTTGGTAAAGGGTGATCTGGGGCAGTCGCTGGTGCAGCGTGTCCCGGTGGCGCTGCTGATCGGGGAGCGCCTGCCGGCCACTTTTTCTCTGCTGGTGGGGGCCGTGCTGGCGGAGATTGCGATCGGCCTTCCTGCCGGTCTGCTGGCGGCTCGCGCTCCGGGCCGGTGGCTGGACCGGATGGTGATGGGTGGATCGGTGATCGGCGTTTCGCTGCCGCCTTTCGTTGTGGCGCTGGGGATGTTGATGTTGTTCTCGGTCTGGCTCGGCTGGTTTCCGATCGGTGGGTATGGGGGTGTACGGCACTGGGTGCTGCCCTCCGTGACGCTCGGCCTGCTGGGGGCGGGGTGGTATGCCCGGATGGTCCGGGCTGCCGCGTTGAATGTGGTCGCCGCTGATTACATCCGCACGGCCCGTGCCAAAGGGGCGGGAGAAACCCGGATCATGATCCATCATGTGCTGCGGAATGCCGCTTTGCCGATATTGGCGCTGGCGGGGACCGATATCGCAGGGTTCCTGTCCGGGGCGGTGGTGGTGGAAAGCGTGTTTGGCTGGCCGGGCATGGGGCAACTGGTGTGGCAGGCAATCCCGTTGCTGGATGTTCCGGTGATTCTGGGGGTGACGATGGTGGCGGCGGCCGGAGTGGTGCTGACCAGCCTGCTGGTCGATCTTCTGGCCCCGCTGATCGATCCGCGCATAGGGCTGCCGCGATGATGCTGACCCGCCGTGCCTGCCTGTCGGTCACCGGTCTGGCCGGTACGGCCGCTCTGGTCGGGCCGGACCGGCCCTATGCGGCTGCTTCTCCCCGCCATGGGGGAACGCTGACCATCGCGTTTCGCGATGATATTGCCACGCTGGATCCGGCCATCGGCTATGATTTCCAGAACTGGGCCCTGATTCGTGCCCTGTTCTGCGGCCTGATGGATTACGAGCCGGGCACCACCACACTGCGTCCTGGTCTGGCAGAGACTGTTTCCCTGTCGCCGGATGCGCGGGTCTATCGTTTTACCCTGCGGCGGGGGTTGCGGTTTCACCATGGCCGGGAGGTCACGGCGGCGGATGTCGTCTACTCGCTTCGCCGCACCATCCATCCGGCGACGCAAAGCCCGGGTCAGAGTTTCTACGCCGCTATCGAAGGTTTCGGCCCCTTCGTTGCCGGAGAAACGCAGGAACTACCCGGTCTCTCCGCACCTGATCCGCATACGGTGGTGATCCGGCTCTCCCGACCTTATGCGCCGTTCCTGCATGCGTTGGCGCTGAATTTTGCTTCGGTGGTGCCACGGGACATGGTGGAGCGGTACGGTGCGGATTTCGGCCGTCATCCCGTGGGCTGCGGCGCTTTTCGTTTCGACACATGGCGCATTGGCCAGAGCGTCGTGCTGCGCCGTTACGAGGCGTATTACGAACCGGGTCTGCCCTATCTCGACCGGATCATCGCCGAAATAGGGCAGGAGCCTCTGACGGCCATGCTGCGGCTGGAACGCGGCGAGATCGACGTGGTGGGCGACGGTATTCCCCCGGCCAGGCTGAATGCGATCCGGCGTGATCCGCGTTTTCAGGGGCTGATCGGCATCCGGCCGAGACTGGCGACGACCTATCTGGCCATGAATGTGACCAGGCCGCCTTTCGATACGCTGCGGGTCCGCCAGGCCGTGGCCCATGCGATCGACAAGAGCCGCATCGTGCGGCTGATCAATGGTCGTGGCGCGCCGACCGACCAGATTTTCCCGCGTGGTCTGCCCGGATATGATCCCTCATTCTCCGGGCCTGCTTACGATCCGGCGCGGGCGCGGAGCCTGTTGCGGGAAGCGGGCTGGAAGGATGGATTTCAGACGGACCTCATGACCGCCGCCACCGATCCCAACCCGCGTATTGCGCAGGCCCTGCAACAGGATCTGGAGGCCATTGGTATCCGGGCTTCCCTGCGCGTGCTGGCCCGTCCCGCGATGATCGAGGCCGCCTGTTCCGGGACCGGTGCACCGCTGATCTGGTCGGGTGATACCGGATGGAGTGCCGATTTTCCTGATCCATCGGATTTTTATGGGCCGATCCTGTCGGTGGCGGCCTTTGCACCGGGTGGATGGAACTGGGCCAGATATCGCAATGCCGGCATTGACGCTCTCGCGGCGGAGGCGGATGCCATGGCGGCCCCATTGCAAGCTGCGGCAAGGCTGAAAAGATGGCAGGCGATTCAGGCGGCCATTCTGGCCGATCAGCCCTGGGTGCCGCTTTATAATCCGCTGTTTTTCGTGCCGCATACGGCCCGTATTCAGGGGGCAGAGGCCCTGTTCACCGATCCGGTGGTGACGCCGGTGAACTTCATGCATGTCTATGTGGTTGAGGGCTGACAGGATGCCTGAACGGAGAAACCGGATGATACGTGGTGCCTATGTTTTCAGCGGATTGGTCGTGGCGGCTGCCACCCTTGTGGCAAGTGCCGTTTCGGCCCAGACGCGGATCGGGTCGATCAATACGAGCTTTCGCTGGCTGGGGCCGGATGACAGGATCATTGTCGAGCGTTTCGATGATCCGAAAGTGCAGGGCGTTTCCTGCTATCTGTCACGTGCAGCGACTGGCGGGATGAAAGGCTGGGTCGGGTTGGCCGAGGATCCCAGCCGTTTTTCGGTCGCCTGCCAGCGCACCGGCCATGTCACGCTGCCGCCGGATCTTCCGAAGCAGGAGACGGTGGCGTTCGTCTCCTCCTCCCTGTTTTTCAAATCGTTCCAGATCATCAGGCTGGTCGATCCTGACCGGCCGGTGCTGGTTTATACCGTGGTCAGTACGAAACTGGTGAAAGGATCGCCCTTCAATGCGATTTCCGTGGTCGGGCTGGACGGGCCGTAACGCCCTCCCTCAGCCGACCAGCGCCCGGATGGCATCGTGGTAGGCGGGGGCGGCCCAGTTCGTTCCCCCCTCCAGCCGGGCGCGCTCCCGGCCCTGCCGGTCGATGATCAGTGTGGTGGGGATTCCGCGCAGCTTCAGTGCGGTCTGGGCTTCCCCATCATGATCCAGCCATGTGCCGAGATGGACGATGCCGTGCTTGCGGTAGAAACTATCCACCGCCTGCACGCCGCCCTGATCGGCGGAGAGCGGCAGCACGACGATCCCCTCATCTTTCACTGCGGCGGCAAGCTGATCCAGCGAGGGCATTTCCGCAACGCAGGGCGCACACCATGTGGCCCACAAATTCAGCACTACGCCCTTGCCGCTGAAATAGGCCATGCTGCGTGTATCACCCATGGCGTCGGTAAAGCGGAAGGCGGGCAGCCTGGCAGGCGGGTCGACCGGTTTCAGCCCGTGCGGCAGTTCCCCTATTGTTGCGCCGCTGGCTTGTGACAGAGCCAGTTTGCGCCCCATGACGCCGCCCGCTAGGGTGCCGCCAATGGCCGCCAGCATCGTGCGGCGGGTTTTTAAATGCTTGCTGACAGGCATGACGACAGGCCTTCCTTCATGACGAACGATCAGACGACCACCACCGGCGATTCAGGGCAGAGATCAGCCAATATGCAATGGGGCGGACGCTTTGCTGCCGGTCCTGCCGCGATCATGCAAGAGATCAATGCGTCGATCGGTTTCGATCAGAAATTGTGGCGGCAGGATATTCGCGGCTCCATGGCGCATGCGGCGATGCTCGCTCATGTGGGTATCATATCCGGGGAAGACGCGCAGGTCATCCGCTCAGGTCTTGAGCGAATCGCTGCCGAGATCGAGGAAGGACAATTCACTTTTTCCGTCGCACTGGAAGATATTCACATGAATATCGAAGCCCGGTTGACCGAGCGGATCGGTGAGGCCGGGAAGCGCCTGCACACCGCACGCAGCCGTAATGATCAGGTTGCGACCGATTTTCGTCTTTGGATCAGGGATGCGATTGACGGGCTGGATGCGCAGCTGGCCGATCTGATGCGGGCGCTGGTCGCACGCGCCACCGACCATGCGGCGGACCCGATGCCGGGCTTCACCCATCTTCAGACCGCACAGCCGGTGACGTTCGGCCATCACCTGCTGGCCTATGTCGAAATGCTGGCACGGGATCGCGGTCGTCTGGCCGATGCACGTAAACGCCTGAATGAATGTCCGCTCGGCTCGGCGGCGCTGGCGGGAACGTCCTTCCCGATCGACCGCCGCATGACTGCCGCGGCGCTGGGCTTCGACCGGCCGACGCGCAATTCGCTGGATGCGGTGTCGGATCGTGATTTCGCGCTGGAGTTTTTATCGGCAGCCTCCATTTCCTCGATGCATCTGTCGCGTCTGGCCGAGGAAATCGTCATCTGGTGCAGTGCGCCCTGGCGGTTCGTCTCTCTGTCCGATGCGTATACTACGGGCAGTTCCATCATGCCGCAAAAGCGCAATCCGGATGCGGCGGAGCTGGTCCGCGCCAAGGTCGGCCGTGTGATGGGTGATCTGATCGGCCTGATGACGGTGATGAAGGGCCTGCCGTTGGCCTATGCCAAGGACACGCAGGAGGATAAGGAGCCGGTGTTCGATGCGGCGGAAGCCTGGACATTATCCCTTGCCGCCATGGCCGGGATGGTGCGGGACATGACCCCGAATACTGATCGCATGCGTTTCTTCGCCGGCAGCGGCTTTGCCACTGCGACCGATCTGGCCGATTACCTCGTGCGGGCGCTGCATCTGCCGTTCCGTACCGCGCATCACGTCACCGGGCGTCTGGTGGCGAAAGCGGAGGCAAAGGGAATCGACCTTGCCGAGCTGTCACTGGAAGAGATGCGGGAAGAAGAACCAGCCATCGGCGAGGATGTGTTTTCCGTGCTGACGGTCGATGCCTCCATTGCTTCGCGTCGAAGCGAAGGCGGCACCGCACCGGAAAATGTCGCGCAGCAGGCCGCATGGTGGCGGGATCAGTTGAAGGAGACGGCTTGATGACCTGTTTGCGGGCATTTTCCCTGATGGTACTGCTGCTGGGTCTGGGGTTCGGCCTGACGGCCTGCGGCAAGCGTGGTGCTCCGTCCCCACCCGGGCCGCCGGACCAGATTACATATCCCCATACCTACCCGAGCCGCTGACCAGGGAATTGCTGTGATGGACATGCATGTGACGGATACGGACCGACCGGACCCTTCGGTGATGGAACTCATTGCCGCACGCCCGAGCCTTTCCATGCATGCGATGGATGGATTGCTGCTGGATGATGTGCCGCTGAATGCCATTGCCGATGCTCAGGGCACGCCGTGCTGGGTCTACTCGGCGGGGACGTTCCGCCGGCGTTACCGGCTGTTGCGTGATGCGCTGGCGGAGGCAGGGATCGCGCCGCATATCCATTTCGCCGTGAAGGCCAATGACCATCTTGCCGTGCTGCGTCTGCTCGGCAATGAGGGGGCGGGCGCGGATGTGGTCAGTGGCGGCGAACTCAGCCGTGCGCGGGCCGCTGGCATTCCGGGGGAGCGGATCGTGTTCTCCGGTGTTGGCAAGACCGCGGCAGAGCTGACACTGGCTCTGTCCGAAGGGATCGCCCAGATCAATGTGGAGAGCGCGGAGGAGCTGGAGATGCTCTCCGCCATTGCCTGCGGTATGGGCCGCACGGCGCGGATCGCGCTGCGGGTCAATCCGGATGTGGATGCCGGTACGCACCCCAAGATTACGACAGGTCTGGCCGATAACAAATTCGGCATTCAGGCCGGGGATGTGCCTGCCCTGTATGCGCGGGCTGCGTCCCTGCCTGGGATCGAACCGGTCGGCCTCGCTATGCATATCGGCAGCCAGATCAATGTCATGACCCCCTTCCTGGCCGCATTCCGCCGTATGGCGATTCTGGTGCAGGCGCTGCGGGATCAGGGATTGACAGTCAGGCTGGTGGATTGTGGGGGTGGTCTGGGGATCGATTATCGCGGCGATGTCACCTCCACCCCGGCGGCGCTGGCTGGGGCGATGAAGGCAGAGCTGGGCGGTCTGGACGTGCAGCTGGTGCTGGAGCCGGGGCGCTGGCTGGCCGGTCCTGCCGGTGTGCTGCTGTCCAGCGTCGTCCTGGTGAAGCAGTCCCGTCCGCGTCCTTTCGTGGTGCTGGATGCGGCGATGAACGATCTGCTGCGGCCCTCCCTGTATGAGGCATGGCACGGAATCGTGCCCTTATCCGCGGTTGAGGCCGCGCATATGCCGATCGACTGCGATGTGGTGGGTCCGGTCTGTGAAACCGGTGATACCTTTGCGCGGTCGCGGTCGCTGCCGCCGCTTCAGGGCGGCAGCCGGGTCGCAATTCTGGAGGCGGGGGCTTACGGTGCGGTGATGAGCTCCACATATAATGCCAGACCACTGGCGGCTCAGGTGCTGGTTGATGATGGGCACTGGGCGGTGATCCGCCCGCGTCAGACGGTCGATGCGTTGTGGCGTGATGAGGTGATTCCACCGCATCTCACCCGGCAGGGCTGACAGCAACCCGCAACAGGCAACGGAGGGGCAGCCGTATGGAGTATCGGGCCGGATGACGGCGGAGAATCCTTCCACGCTTCCTCCAATACTTGCGCAGCGGCGGCGGCAGGCATTGCGCGTGCTGCGCCTGGAGCGGTTCTGCCGTGCCGCCTGGCCGCTTCTGCCTGCCACCGGCTTATTTATCAGCCTTGTTTTGCTGGATGTCTGGACGTGGCTGCCGCCATGGCCGCATCTGATTCTGCTGATCGTATTCTGGGCCGGGCTTGGCATCTGGATTGTATGGCGGTGGCGGGTTCTGCCGAAGCCGCTCCGGACCGATGCCGACCGGCGGCTGGAGCAGGATGCCGGACTGGTCCATCGCCCTTTAGCCACGCTGGATGACCGGCCTGCCCGGGGCAGTTCCCCCATGGCGCAGGCTTTATGGCAGGCCCATACACACTTTGTGCTGGATCAGGTGCGGACACTCCGCCCGGCGGTGCTACGTCCCGGCATTGCTGGCAGGGATTGTTTCGCCCTGCGGGCCTTGTCGGTGATTGTATTGGCGGCATTGGGGGTCAGTGCCGGGGGAGATTTTTCCACTCGGCTGGCGCATGCACTCTGGCCGGTTCTGCCCCCTGCGCCATCCGTTCCGGGGCCAGTGGTGCAGGCATGGATTACGCCGCCCGCCTATACCGGACTACCTCCGATCTTCCTGCATGGCGAAACCGATGCGGCGCATCATCCTTACGTGGTTCCGATCAGTTCAGTGCTGTCTCTGACCGTCTCCGGTCTCGATACGCCGCCGGGGCTGGAACTGGATGGTCACAGGACCCTTCTGCCCCGTCTGGCCAAGGGCAGTTTTCAGGCCAGCATTCCGTTGGGGCAGCAGGCTGTCCGCCCTGATGCACCTCTGACATTGCGAGCGGGCGGCGGGGCTGTGCTTGCTACATGGCGCATCAGAATGGTGGCCGATGCGCCCCCGCAAGTCACTTTTACCGCGCTGCCGGAAAAGGCGGTGCATGGCTATGCGGTGCGTATTCCGTGGCAGGCACGGGACGATTACGGCATCGCCGGAGTGAGCGCGGTTCTGCGTCTGACTGAACGGCCTGATCTGCCTCCGGTGACTGTGCCGTTGCCGGTTCCAGCCGGACATCCGCGTGTAGCGGGAGGCGCGACGGAGAGCGATCTGACTGCCAATCCATGGGCCGGGCTGCCGGTGACCCTGACTCTGACGGCAAATGATACGGCGGGACAGACCGGTCAGTCGGAGCCTGTGTCATTGATTTTGCCGCAGAAGCCGTTCCGTCATCCGCTGGCAAGAGCATTGCTGTCGATCCGTCAGTCTCTGGCACGCCGGCCGGAAGACCGGCGTAACGCCGTTGGTGCGCTGGCGGAGCTGGGGGCTCAGCCCGATATTCTGGCTGATGATCCAGGAGGATACCTCAATCTGCGCGCCATTACGTCGGAGCTGGCCCGCAACATTTCCGCCTCTGCGATCAACGATGCGCTTAACCGGTTGTGGCTGCTGGCCCTGCATATCGAGGAAGGGGGCGCCGAGCGTACGGCCCGCGCTCTGTCCGCGGCCCGCCAGGAACTGCGGGAGGCGCTGAATCAGCAAAAAAACGGCGCGCCCCCGGATCAGCGTGAGATGCAGCGGCTGATGAGCCAGCTTGAACGCGCCCTGTCCGATCATCTGAAGCAGATGGCGGAGCAGGCGAGCCGGGAAGCGGCAACACCCGTCCCGGAGGACCGGAACGCCTCCCTGATGGACCGTCTGCGCAAACTGGACGAGCAGATGCGGCAGGCTTTGAAAGAGGGCCGGATGGAGGATGCCCGCCGCGCCATGGCGTCGCTGGATCGCGCTCTGGACCGGTTGCAGCATGCAAAGCCGTTAACGGCTGAACAGAAGGCGCGCCGGGCGAAGCAGCAGCAGGCCAGACGGCAGGCGCAGGAACAGATGAAAGCGTTGCAGGATCTGACCCGCCGGCAGGCCGGATTACTGGATAATGCACAGAAGCGTGCTGAGGCGGCTCAGCAGGATGCCCCGCGCTTTCCGGATTTCGGCCCGGAGAATGATCCTGATGACGGGCCGCCCGATCAGCAGGGGCAGGGAGGCAGTCAATCTCAATCGGGACAACCTCCCTCAGGACAACCGGGCCAGCAGGGCGGACGGGCTGATCCGGCAGAGGCCTTGCGAAAAGCGGATGAGACCACCCAGCAGGATGTGCGCCACAAACTGGCCGATCTGATGCAGCAGCTGAGTGAAAAAGGTGGGCAGATTCCACGCGGGATGGCGCAGGCTGATGCTGCGATGCGCGAGGCGATCGAAGCAATGCGCCGTGGCCGTGACGATCAGACGGTCGATGCGGAACGGCGGGCGCTCCAGAAACTGGCGGAGGGCCAGCAGGACATCAATCGCCAGCAGCAGGCCAATAAAGGTGGCCGACCCGGTCAGGATCAGGGCGGAGAGGAACAGGAGGATGGCGATGAGGATGGGGTGACGCTCGGCGCCCCCTCTCAAGGCCAGCGCCGGGAGTCGGATGGCGGGCAAACGCCCGGCGAACAGGCCGGTGACAATGACAGTGATGGGGCGGGTGATCAGCATGATCGGCGCGATCCATTCGGACGCAGCCGCTCCGTGGGATCGGCTGCGGGGGATGAGAATGGCGACGATGTCCGCCTGCCCGGGCAGATGGAGCCGATGCGCAGCCGGGATGTGCAGCAGGAATTGCGCCGCCGCGGTGCCGAGCGTAACCGCCCGCAGGAGGAACTGGATTATATCGACCGGTTGTTGCAGCAGTTTTGATCCACAGTTATCGATGCATTTCAGACTTCTCCCCATCATGGCAAAATCGTTTTTCAGTCGGCAGGATGCGGTGGAGGCAAGGGTGCTGACATGATCCGGTTTGAGCAGGTTGGACTGCGCTATGAACCATTGCGTGGGGCAACGGGCAGCACGATTCTGCGTGATACTGATCAGCCCGGTCTTGCTGAGCCGGGGGAAGTGCTGCGTGATGTTTCCCTGACAGTGCCCGATGGTAGCTTCCGCTGGCTGCTCGGTCCTTCCGGTGCGGGGAAAAGCAGTCTGCTGCGGTTGATGTACGCGGCGATCCGTCCGACCCGTGGCCGCATTATGTTGCTGGGGGCTGATCTGGCTGTGACACCGCGGGCGGCATTGCCTGTCCTGCGTCGGCGGATCGGGGTGGTGTTTCAGGATTTTCGCCTTTTGCCGCATCTGAACGCGTTCGACAATGTCGCCTTGCCCTTGCGGATTGCGGGCCGCCCGGAGGGCCAGATCAGGGCCGATGTGGCGGAGTTGCTGCGCTGGGTCGGTCTGGCCCGCAAGATGAACGCCCGCCCTGCTGAGTTATCGGGTGGCGAGCAGCAGCGTGTAGCCATTGCAAGGGCTGTGATTGGACGTCCCGCCTTGATTCTGGCGGATGAGCCGACCGGCAATCTGGATGAAGCTCAGGCGGAACGGCTGATGCAGCTTCTGAAGGAGTTGAACCGGTTGGGAACGACGATCGTGGTGGCGACGCATAATGACGGGCTGGTGGCCCGTCATCCCGCACCCGCCTTGCGTCTGGCCCATGGCCATGTGTTGGCTGAGGATACCGGATGGACGCAGGGTATGATCGGGCGGGAATCCGGCTTTTCCTACGGTCTCGCAGCACCGGATGAGGAAGTAGCCTACCCTCATGCTTCGGTTGCTCCGGCCGGGCTGCATGGGTCTGCACCGCTGCAACCGGTAAGAAACGGCGCGGCTGTCGAGCGCTCCTTCAGAAACAGGCCAGCCGGGAGCCGTTTTCTCTGATGCGTTATGATGCCCGCCGCCCATGAGCACCCGTCAGGAAAGACAACGCCGTCGGGCAGAGGAACGCCGCACCCGCCGGCTGCGCCCGATGCGTTTCGACGATCTGGGGCTGCGTCGTGCCCTGTCGGACCGGCTGCTGCCTTTGCTGGTGGCAGCCATGGCGTTTCTGGCGGCTCTGGCATTCGCAGGCTATGTTGCGGCTGATGCTTTGGGTCGCCATTGGCAGGAAGGCGCTGCGGCCTCCATGACCGTGCAGGTGCCACGGCCGACAGCCAGTGCCGATGATAAAGCTACGCCGGAGGCTGGAAGGAATCAGGCGGATACGCGGCGTGATGCCGTGCTGGCCGTGCTGCGTGCCACGCGGGGTATCGCTTCGGCCGAGCCGATGTCGGATCAGGAACTGACCATGCTCCTGCGTCCCTGGCTCGGCTCGGATGCCGAAACATTATCCCTGCCGCTCCCGGCTGTAATCCGTGTGCGTCAGAATGCGGCCGGAAGTCCGGGGGGTGGCCAGGGGGGTGGTGCGACGCTGGATATGACTGCGCTGGCGGCGGCGCTGGAGCGGGTTGCCCCTGGCACCGCTGTGGAAAGCCACGGTGTCTGGCTGGGCCGTCTGACCGCGCTGGCACACAGTCTTCAGCTCTGCGCTGGTCTGGTCTTGATCGTCGTGACACTGGTTGCGGTCTGTGTCATTGCGGTGGCGACACGGGCGGGGCTGATGGCCCGACGGGAGGCAATTGAAATCGTGCATGGGCTGGGTGCTACGGATGGTTATATCGCACGGCGTTTTGCGGGGCGTACCACAGCCCTGGCCGCTGCCGGGGGATTGGCAGGCGGGGTGCTGGCTCTGCCGGTGTTGATCTTCATGGGGCGGCTGACAGCGCCATTTGGCGGACTGAATGAGGTGGAGCCTGTGCAGGGTGGTTTGGCCGGGATTATCTCCTGGTTGCCTCCGGCGCTTTGGATGACGATACCCTCTATGCCGATGGGGGCTGCCTGTATCGGCTGGCTGACCACCCAGATGACTGTTCGCCGTTGGTTGAGGCGCCTGCCGTAGCGATGGGATATACCGCTTCCCCCCTGTCGAGACGGATGGGCCGGGCCATGGTGAGCGTGCTGAACGGGTTCGGCCTGCTCGGTGGTTTTGCTCTGCTGGTCCTGTCCGGCGGATTTTTATGGTTTGCATGGCAAAGCCAGCATGTTCTCCGGGCACCATCCCATGCGGATGGTATCGTGGTTCTGACCGGCGGGGCGGAGCGTGTTGCGACCGGATTGAAGTTGCTCGCGGCTGGGCGAGGCAGCGTATTGTTGATTTCAGGCGTGGCCAAGGGTGCCTCGCTGGGCACGCTCGCCCGTGTGGCGGGAATTGATCCGACCCCTTTGGAGGGGCGCGTCATGCTGGGATATGAGGCCGCCACCACACGCGGTAATGCGCTGGAAACAGCCGACTGGGCGCATGAGCGACACCTGAGAAGCGTCATCGTCGTCACGGCGGGGTATCATATGCCCCGCGCATTGGCCGAGCTGCGGCGCGCCATGCCCGATGTGATACTATATCCGGAGACAGTGCACCCGGATCAGGGGGGCAGTCTGCTCAATATTTTGAAACTGCTGTCGTCTGAATATTTGAAATGGTTGGGTGCAGAGCTGCATCTGTCCAGCCTGACGCCGGTCCGTGAAACGTGATGAGCTGACAGGATCTGCAAGGGAATGATTTTTCTTCGTTCACTGCTGTTTAACGCAGTGTTTTTTGCCGTCACGCTGGTGCTGAGTCTGTATGGATTTGTGCTGCGCTTTGTCGCCCCGCATCGTTTGATCGACGATGCCCGTCTATGGTCGCGTATCATGATCGCGTCGGCCCGGTTGATCTGCGGTATTCATGTCCGTGTGCGCGGTCTGGAGAACCTGCCGCCCGGGCAGCCGGTGCTGATCGCTTCCCAGCATCAATCCGCGTTCGATACCATGGTATGGTTCGGGCTTGCCTCCTACCCGGTCTATGTTCTGAAAAAGCAACTGCTGAAAATCCCTGTTTTCGGGCCGTTGCTGCCACTGACGGGGATGATTCCGGTGGATCGGGAGGGGGGCGTGACCTCTTTGCGTAATCTGGTCAGTGCATCGATGGAGGCAGCTTCCTTGAACCGGCAGATTGTGATCTTCCCGGAAGGCACCCGCACGGATCCGGGTGTGGAGGTGCCGCTGCATCCCGGTATTTATGCGGTGGCCTCGAAAACGGGGCTGCCGATCGTGCCGGTTACGACCAATTCCGGCCTTTTCTGGGGACGCCGTGCATTTCGTAAATATCCGGGCACGATCAATGTCGATATTCATCCGCCCCTCTCCCCTGGCAGCCGGGCCGTAACCATGGAGGCTCTCCGCAGCCTGTATCATCGTGCTGGCAATGACATAGCAACATTTGTCCACACCTCGGAAAGGGCTGTGGATAAGTCTGTGGTTTAGTCTGAAGGAATCGTCAGGAAAAAATCGAACTGAATTATATAAGATATTGATTTAAAATAAAAAATTATGTTGATAGACAAGGTCTGACTGATTCGCGGCATGATGGGGATGAATGGTGACGCGACGGCGATCCGGAATCCCCTTAGACTGCTTTGGATGAACGATTTGGTCACCCGTCCAGCAAAACGGAGCCTTACCATGAGACGTCTCTGGTTCCGTCTTGTCCTTCTTGCCGTTGTTCTGGCGGCGGCTGATTATGGGATATGGCAGTGGACCGTGAACCGTCTGGTGGAGCAATCGCTGCTCTGGGTACATCAACGGCCTGATGGGGTGGTGCTGAAATCCCGGGCGGCGGCGTTACCCGGCGGCTGGCCGCTGGCGGCGCGGATTACCCTGCCGGAGCCGGAGCTGTTTGTCGGCGGATATCCTGTCTGGCAGGGACAGGCGCTGGAAGTGGAGGTATCGCCGTGGCATCCCCTGCAACTGCTCATGAGGCCACGGGGACCGCAGGCTGCTTTTCCCGAATCACCCTGGAAGATCATGATGCAACCCGCCAGTGCCAGTGTCACCTTGCCGGTCAGGCTTGCCTGGGATGGGTGGTGGCCGGTTGCACTGGTGCCGGATACGGACCCGTCCATACATACCCTCGATCTTCATGTGACCGCTCAGGATGTGCGTCTGCGGCCCAATGGTTCCGGCTGGACAAGCGCTGATCCCGCCCCGCACCCTGATACGGGACTGCCTGCAGGATACGATATCATCACCATCAGCAGGGTGGAGATGCATCTGCGATTGGATCAGGCTTTGGCCGTGCAGTGCAGTCTTGATGATGCCGTGTTGCCATCTGTCCGCCAGTGGCCGTTCGGAAAAACGGTACAGCATGTAAATGTGGCTGCCAGAATTGATCCATTTCCTTTTTCGAACGTTCAGCCCCAGGAAAAAATCAGAGCGTGGCGCGCTGCGTCCGGTGTGTTCAGAATATTGGATGCCACTCTGACATGGGGCAGCCTGCGTGCGAGTATGGCAGGACAGGGAGGGCTGGATGACTTTCTGCAGCCGGTCATGCAGGGCGTAGTGACGATGGCATCACCCGAGGAGACAATCACATCATTGCGTGATCAGGGCTGGATCGCGTCCGGATTATATATGGCTGCCAAAACCATGCTGGGCCTGTTTGTCCAAGCGACAGATGCTCCGGGGCGTGCGACACAAAGGAACAGTGTCGATCATGCCGATACGGCCCGGAGCCATCCTGCTTATGTTTCCGTGCCTGTCCGGCTGGCCGGCACTGTCTTGATGATCGGACAGGTTCCGGTTCTGAAAATATCACCTCCCCCTTGGGCGGATAGCCAACGGTAGCGGCTTTCGCCCAGCGTTGAAGGACAAACATGATGCCCGGTATGGACGCTATTTTCCTGGCGCGGCTCCAGTTCGCTTTTACGGTCGGCTTCCATATTGTTTTCCCCGCTTTCTCCATCGGGTTGGCCAGTTATCTGGCGGTGCTGGAAGGGCTGTGGCTGAAAACAGGCCGGCCTGTTTATCTGGATCTGTTCCGCTACTGGTCGAAAATCTTTGCCGTCGGTTTCGGCATGGGTGTCGTCTCCGGTCTGGTGATGTCCTATGAATTCGGGACGAACTGGGGTGCTTTCGCGGCCAAGGCGGGTCCCGTCATTGGTCCCCTGATGGGCTACGAAGTGCTCACGGCCTTCTTTCTGGAAGCCGGTTTTCTGGGCATCATGCTGTTCGGCATGGAGAAAGTGGGGCGGAAACTGCATTTCCTCGCCACCTGTCTGGTCGCCCTTGGCACGCTGATCAGTGCCACCTGGATTCTGGCGGTGAATTCATGGATGCAGACCCCTGCCGGCTATACGATCGACGCGGCAACGGGGCGTTTCCTGCCTGCGGACTGGATGGCGGTCATTTTCAACCCCTCCTTTCCTTTCCGTTTTGCCCATATGGTGCTGGCGGCCTTTCTCAGCGTGTCTTTCGTGGTCGGTGGTACCGGGGCCTGGCATCTGCTGCGCGGACGTCGCAATGAGGCCGTGCGGACGATGTTTTCCATGGCGATGTGGATGGCTGCACTGGTCACGCCGCTTCAGGTGCTGGTCGGTGATGCACAGGGTGGGAATACGTTAAAGCACCAGCCGATAAAAATCGCGGCGATGGAAGGATATTGGCGCAATGGTGCTCCGGGGGCCGGTGTGCCGATGGTCCTGTTTGCCCTGCCGGATCAGAAAGCGCAGGAGAACCGGTTCGAGATCGCCATTCCGCATGTCGCCTCTCTGTATCTGAAGCATGACTGGACGGGTACCATTCCGGCCTTGACCGATGTGCCGCCTGAAAACCAGCCGCCTGTGATCGTGGTGTTCTTTGCGTTCCGCATTATGGTCGCGCTGGGTATGCTGATGCTCGCTGTAGGGGTGTGGAGCCTGTATGAGCGCTGGCGCGGGCGGCTGTTCGACACAGTCTGGCTGCATCGCGCGGTGCTGACGCTGGGGCCTGCCGGATTTGTGGCGCTTCTTGCGGGCTGGGTGGTCACGGAAGTCGGGCGGCAGCCTTACACCGTATACGGGCTGTTGCGCACGGCAGAGAGTTCCTCCCCTATCGGCCTGCCCGGTATGGCGATTTCACTGAGCGCGTTCGTGATCGTCTATCTGATCGTCTATGCTGCCGGGATCGGCATTCTGCTGCGTATGATGGGCAGGCCGCCTGAACACGGGGAGACACCGCCCGCGCCCGAGCCGATCCGGGCGGCCGGTATCGTGCCGGGGCCTGCCGGTGCCGTTGATGATCTGCATCGTGATAACCACACCATCCGTCCGGGGAGTGTCGTATGATCACCGAAAACCTTCCCTATATCTGGGGCATGATCATAGCCGTAGCGGTGCTGGCCTATGTGCTGCTGGACGGGTTCGATCTGGGATGCGGCATCCTGTTTCTGGCGGAGCGCGAGGAGGAGGACCGGGATGTGATGGTGAATTCCATTGCGCCGGTCTGGGATGGCAACGAAACCTGGCTGGTCATGGGGGGCGGGGGATTGCTGGCTGTGTTCCCCGTTGCCTATGCAATTCTGTTTTCCGCTTTCTATCCTACCATTATCGCTATGTTGCTGGCGTTGGTGTTTCGCGGCGTCGCGTTCGAGTTCCGTTTCAAGGCCCATACCCTGCGCGGGCGCAGGTGGTGGGACCGGGCTTTCTGCCTCGGCTCACTGGTGGCGGCACTGTGTCAGGGCATGACGCTGGGTGGCATCCTGCAGGGCGTGCACCATAATGGTTTCGCTTATACGGGAGGCTGGTTCGACTGGCTGACCCCTTTCACCGTGTTGTGCGGGGTGGCGGTTGTTGTGGGATACACGCTGCTGGGAGCCTGCTGGCTGATCCTGAAAACCGAGAACGGGCTGCATGTGCGTGCCCGCCATTATGCGAAACCGCTTTTCATTCTTCTTCTGTTACTGATTGCCGCTGTGAGCCTTTGGACTCCGTTGTTGAACGAAACCTATCGGCTACGCTGGTTCTCCTGGCCCGGCATTGTTCTGACGGCCCCTGTTCCATTGCTGGTGGCGGCGATGGCACTGGGATTCTGGCGGTCCTTGCAACATAAACGGCATGCTGCCCCGTTGCTCTATGCGATGGGGATGTTTTTGCTGTGCTATGTCGGGCTGGGGATCAGCCTGTTTCCCAATATCGTTCCACCAGCCCATGGTACGACACCGCTTTCGCTGGTTGATGCTGCGGCGCCTGCGGCCAGCCAGATGTTCCTGCTGGTCGGGGCGGTTGTGCTGATTCCGATGGTGCTGGGCTATAACGCCTATTCCTACTGGATTTTCCGAGGGAAAGTCCGGCACGGTGAGGGCTACCACTGATGCGGAGCAGCCTGCGCCGACTGGCCTGGTTCGCCGGCTTGTGGGTGGCTGGCGTAGTGGCCGTGGGAGGGGTGGCGGAGCTTCTGCACTGGGTGATCCGCCACACCATGACGGGCTAGAATGGCAAAAGGGGCACGGCCATGGTGCCCCTTTCTGCTGTCGTCAGGCCTGATTGATTTCGATCAGATTGCGCCGGATACGGCGGCCACGTTCGATTTTATCGACGATGTAATCCTCATCGCCCCAGCGCACAGCACGTGCCATGGCCTGAGCATCTTCCGTAAAGCGGGCCAGCATCTCCAGCAGGGCGTCCCGGTTATTGAGGAAAATATCCCGCCACATGGTCGGGTCCGAAGCCGCGATCCGGGTGAAATCCCGGAACCCGGAAGCCGCGAATTTCAAAACCTGCTGGCGGCTTTCATCAGCCAGATCGTCGGCGGTGCCGCAGATAGTGAAGGCGATCAGATGCGGCAGATGGCTGACGATGGCCAGCACGCGGTCATGATGGGCTGGCTCCATGATCTCGACCTGCGCCCCACAGCCACGCCAGAGGGCGGAGACCGCTTCGATGGCTTCTTCAGCAGTATCGGGGGGAGGGGTCAGCAAGGTCCAGCGATCCCGGAACAGGGTGGAAAAACCTGATTCCGGGCCGGAATATTCGGTGCCCGCCAGCGGATGGCCGGGCACGAAATGCACATGGGGGGGCAGCAGGGGGCCGACATCCCGGATCACGGATTGCTTGGTGGAGCCGACATCGGTCAGGATGCAACCCGGTGCCAGATGAGGGGCGATTTTTTCAGCCATATCGGCAAAGGCGCCGACCGGGACGCAGAGAATCACGGCATCTGCATTCTGCACAGCCTGTGCCGGATCGGCCTCGCAGTGATCGGCAATTCCCAGTCGGGCAACACGTTCCAGGATATCGGCCCGGTCACAGGCAACGATTTCATCGGCCAGCCGGTTTTCCCGCACCGCCCGGGCCAGAGAACTGCCGATAAGGCCCAGACCGATCAGGGTCAGACGGCGAAAGACCGGAGCGGCTTCCGTCATGATGCGGCATCGCTGTCGGCTGGTGCCTGCGCCATGAAAGCCCGCAGGGCTTCGGCTACCAGATCGCATTCCTCGTTTGTGCCGATGGTGATACGCAGATAGGCGGGCAAGCCGTAACTGGCGACGCGGCGTACAATCAGCCCCCGCGTGCGCAGCCAGCGATCGGCAGCGCCCGCGCGTGCTTCGCTGCCGAAATCCGCCAGCAGGAAATTGGTGACGCTCGGCAGGGTGGGAATGCCGATATCGAACAGGGCTGTGGCCAGTTTTGCACGGGCGGCGCTGTTATGGGCGCGGCTGCGTTCGACCCAGCCCGGTTCCTCCAGCGCCCCGATCGCAGCTTCCTGCACGGCGGCGTTGACGGTGAAAGGCCCGCGCACCCTGTTCAACACATCCACGATGGCAGGCGGTGCATAGGCCCAGCCGAGGCGCAGCCCACCCAGCCCGAAAATCTTGCTGAAAGTGCGGGTCATGACGGTATTGTCGCCCGCATCGACCAGCTTCACGCCTGGGTCATAATCGGGATCATCGACATATTCGGCATAGGCCGCATCCAGCACCAGCAGCACATCCGACGGCAGGCTCGCCCGCAGACGTGCGATTTCGGCGGTGGGAAGCATGGTGCCGGTAGGATTGTTTGGATTGGCGATGCAGACCACTTTGGTCCGGGGTGTTATCGCATCCAGCAGCGCATCGACATCGGTGGTCAGGGCCTGCTCCGGCACTTTCACCACTTTGGCCCCGGCATAATGGCCATACATCTCGTACACGCTGAATCCGTGCACGCTCATGATCAGCTCCGAATCCGGATTGCTGTAGGCCATGCAGAGATGCGCGATCATTTCATCTGATCCGACACCGCAGACGATGCGGGCCGGATCGAGACCGAAATAACGCCCGATGGCTTCCCGTAACGCGTGGGAGCCGCCATCAGGATAACGGTGCAGGCTGGACACGGCCTTCAGATAGGCCTGCTGTGCGGCAGGAGGCGGCCCGAATGCGCCTTCATTCGAGGAGAGTTTGATCACCTGCTCGACGCCGGGCAGCTTTGATTCACCGCCGATATAGGGGTGAATGGCCTCGATACCGGGATTGGGACGGGGATTGCTCATGCTGCGTTTCCTGCCTGTGAGGAACGGACAGGAACCGCATAGCATCCCAGCACGACAGGTGGACGCAGAAGGGGGGTCAGGGCTGCCAGCCGGGGATCGGAATCCTCAACAAATCCGGCGACATCCGCCAGCACATGGGCGTCATCCGCCCCCGGTATGCGACGCAGGATCGTATTGCCGACTGAAAAACCGGCATTAATCAGCATTTGTGTCAGCCTTGCCCGGCTGATGTCGGAAGCGATTTCAAGACCCAGCAAAGCGCGGTCATCGCCGGACGGATCGGGTGCGATGGCTGCCACCGCCATGGCATCGGTACGGGGGGCGCCTTCGGGCCGGGTGCTCCAGACTGGCAGGCGGGCGACGATATGGATGCGGGGGGCATCGTGGTGCAACAGGGCGGTCCACCATGCGGCGCGGGGCGATTCGTCATCGACCGGGGCCGGGACTACCGCCACCATGGTCTGTCCGCTGCTGACATCGGCAATGGCCTGGGCCGGGCTGCCATAGATGCGCAATGGTGTCAGGGCTCCGAAATGCTCCCGTGCGATCTGGGTCATGGCGGCGGAGCCGTCATCGCTGTCGCAGACCGAGATGGTAAAATTGCGCTGCATGCTGTTCGATCCGGCGAATAGCTCCCGCCAGATACGGATAATGGTCTGTTCCGGGAACTGGCCCCGATGGCGTCCGAGCAGACGGCGAATGATCGCTGCTTCCCGTCCCGGTCGGATCGAGACACCGCTCTTTGTTGTGGCAATGGAACGGACTGTTTCCGCCCGCTGGATCAGCAGATCGTGCAGGGCATCGTCGATCATATCCAGTTTTGCGCGCAGCATGCCGAGCGCTGCTTCGGCCCCGTCGGTGGAAGCGGGAGACGATGCATCCGGTGCAGACAGAACAGGCGAGGCAAGACCAGACAGAATGGGGCGCATGACGATATCGGGCCAATATTCGGGCGCCTGCTGTGCAGGGGCCAAATCCTTATGAAGATCGACCTGATAGCCGAAGCATGCCTCGCTGCAAAGCATCGCAGTATCAGCCATGGTGGTTGAGCATGGGCAGGGTGGTTGCACGACGGGCATGAGAGGGCATAGTCACCCTTTTCCGGGATCTGCCCCCGGAGTCATGACCGGTGAAGCGATCTGTGAATACAGCGCCACAAAAAGATGTTTTCGTCTTTCGGGATGGCCTGCCGCTGGATAATGGCGGCAGCCTGGACGGGATTCGCATTGCCTATCGTACCTATGGCGCGCTGAATGCAGAGGCCAGCAACGCGATTCTGGTGTGCCATGCGTTGACGGGTGATCAATATGTGGCTGATCCCAATCCCGTCACTGGCAAGCCTGGATGGTGGTACGGTGTAGTAGGACCGGGCTGCCCGATTGATACCAACCGTTATTTCGTCATCTGCTCCAACGTGATTGGCGGTTGTATGGGCAGCACCGGGCCGCGCAGCCCCCGTGATCCGGCCTTGCCGGATGATGCAGCCGGTGTGGAGTTGTGGGGTACCGATTTCCCCAGCCTGACCATCCGGGACATGGTGCGCGCCCAGAAAAAACTGATCGAGCATCTCGGCATTGCGCGCCTGTTTGCGGTGATTGGCGGTTCTTTCGGTGGGATGCAGGCGCTGCAATGGGCGGCGAGCTATCCGGATGCGGTATTCGCGGCGATCCCGATTGCCACGGCGTCTTTCCATTCGGCACAGAACATTGCCTTCAACGAGGTCGGGCGGCAGGCGATTTTCGGTGACCCGAACTGGAACGGGGGGGGCTACTGGCGCACCGGACACATGCCGGAGCGCGGTCTGGCGGTGGCCCGGATGGTGGCCCATATCACCTATCTCAGTGAGCAGGCTCTGGCGCGGAAATTCGGACGGCGGGTACGTCGTGACGGGATGGGGGGGGAGACCGCCGCCAATCTGTTCGGGGAGATGTTCGAGGTCGAAAGCTATCTGCGCTATCAGGGTGGTGCGTTCGTAAAGCGGTTCGATGCCAATTCCTATCTGACCATTACCCGGGCTGCGGATCATTTTGATCTGGCGGAAGAATATGGTGGGGATCTTGCGGCGGCGTTTGCCGGCACGAAAACACGGTTCTGCGTGATCTCCTTCAGTTCCGACTGGCTTTATCCCACGGCCGAGAGCCGCCATATCGCCCGCGCCCTGAACCGGGTGGCGGCGAATGTGAGCTTCGTGGAAGTGACCTCCGACAAGGGACATGATGCGTTTCTGCTGGATGAACCGGATTTCCATCGGGTGCTGAATGGTTTTCTTGAGGGATGTGCCGATCATGCCGGGCTGGCGTTCAATGGCTTTGGCGGTGGCTCCGCATTGCTGCGGGTGGAGGCATCATGAACAACCTGTCCTCTCCGCCCGAGCCTTCGCACGCCATGCGGCATAGCGGGCGGAACATGCGGCTTGATCTGCGTCTGATCGCGGAGATGATCGAGCCGCGCAGCCGTGTGCTGGATATTGGCTGTGGTGACGGTGCCTTGATCGAGCATCTGATGCGCACCCGTGGCTGTGATGCACGCGGGATCGAGATCGACATGGCGGAGGCAACGCGGGCGGTCGCCCATGGCCTTTCGGTGATGCATGGTGATGCCGATGAGGATCTGGCGCATTACCCGGATGATGCGTTTGATTACGTCGTATTGTCCCGCACCCTTCAGGCCGTCGAACGCCCCCGTGAAGTGTTGCGTCAGATGTTGCGCATCGGCAGCCGGGCGCTGGTCAGCTTCCCCAATTTCGGACACTGGCAAGTGCGGCTTCAGCTGCTGGCATTGGGCAGAATGCCGATGACCGGGGCATGGAACCGCGTATGGCATGAGACCCCCAATATCCATCCCTGCACCATCCGCGATTTCTTCGAGTTGTGCGCGCAGGAAGGTTATCAGGTCGAGCAATGGCTGGCGGCGGGGGAGGCCGGTCAGCGTTCTCCGTGGCGGCGCTCGGCAAGGCTTGCCAATCTGTTCGGAGAACAGGGCCTGTTCATGCTGCGCAAGGCATGAAAAAACCCCGGCCTGACAGACCGGGGCTTGAAATGCTGGCCGGGGCAGGAGCGGTCACACCGTATTTGATGAACGACCGACGATGAAGCGGTAGATTGCCAGAATGATGATGGCGCCTACGACCGAGCCGATAAAGCGGGCCCCATCCTCGGGACCATACCAATGCAGGGCGCGGCCGAGCCAGGTGGCAACCAGAGAGCCGCCAATGCCCAGCAGAATGGTGACGATGATACCACCCGGATCACGTCCCGGCATGATCAGCTTGGCCACCGCCCCGACGATCAGGCCGATGAGAATAGTCCATAGAAGTGAAAACATTGCGGTGCGCCTTTGATGCAGGTCTCCAGACCGATCATGACGCATGAACACTGAAAAGGTTCAGCCGGGACGATGCCAGGGCTTTATGATGTCTGAACAGGGGGGGCTGCCCTGTCAGCTTTATGGCCCTTGAGGCGGTAGAAGAACGATCTGCTCAGCATCCGATAGAACCTTTGGGGTGGCCGCATGCAGGATGAGCACGGCGCGCAGGCCGGGGTTGTTATCTTCAAGGCGCAGGACACCACCATGCAGTTGAGCCACTGCCTGCACCAGAGCGAGACCAAGACCTGATCCGGGCGTGCTGCGCGCTGTTTCGCCGCGGAAAAAACGCTCTGTCGCCCGGTTGCGGTCGGCTTCCGGAATACCGGGGCCGTTATCTGCAACCAGTGCAAAAATATCTGCTCCATTACGCCAGCCGCTCAGATGGAGTGTGCCGCCGGTGGGAAGGAATTTGATGGCATTGTCGAGCATATTCGCCAAAGCCTGTTGCAGCAGGCTGCGATCACCGAAAATCGGCAGCGGGTCGGGGCAGTCGAACACGAACAGCAGGTTTTTCTCTTCGGCCAGCGGTTCGTACAGCTCACAGAGATCGGCCAGAATGGGTTGAAGGTCCGTGCTGGCAAAGGCTGATCGTCGCGCGCCGCTTTCAATTTCCGCGATCCGCAACAGGCCCTGAAAAATTGCGGTGACACCATCCAGATCGGCAATGGCGCGCTCGACCGCGGCTGCCAGTTGGGTGTCTTCCTCGCTATGGGTCAGCGCATCTTCCAGACGGGCGCGAACCCGGGCAATGGGGGTGCGCAGATCGTGGGCGATGGCGTTGGAGACCTGCTTCACACCCTCCATAAGACGACCGATCCGGTCCAGCATATCATTGACGGTTTCGGCCAGACGATCAAACTCGTCCCCCCGCCCGGAGAGTTTGACACGGCGGGTCAAGTTCCCGGCCCCGATGGCGGCGGCAACAGAGGAGATATCGGCCAGTGACCGCCGGAACAGTCCCCTGACCACCAAAGCCCCTGCAACGCTCAGGGCGACCACGACCACCATGGCCCAGACCAGAGACCCGGTCAGCAGATCCCGCAGCCGTGCCCGCGCCTGTACATCGCGACCGACCAGAAGATGAAAGCCGCTGGGCAGGTCGAAGCGGCGGATGCGCGCCAGAGATTTGGTTCCAGCCCGCTGGATCGATAATTCGAACCAGGTATTGGTCGTGTTCATCTGGCTTGGCCAATGCGCCAGATTACCCGCGATTCGCCTCTGCTCGGGATCGGTTAGCAGATAGATCGCATCATCATCCAGATTTTCACTGAGACGTTCCTGAATCCCCTGCACAAGGGCAGGCAGTCCACCATCGTTCCAGCGTTCCGCCAGCCCCTGTGCATCGGTGAGAATGGCTGTCTCGGTCTGGCGGTTCAGCAGACCGGCTGTGGTCCACCAGAGAAAAACCGCCAGAGCCAGGGCGCTGATGGCGAACAGCCCCGCATAGAGCATGGCGAAGCGCACGCTGGCGGAGGGCACCAGCGAGAGATTGCGCCGGAAGGCCCGCAGCCACAGACTCCAGCGGCGCAGCAGGGACCGCCGGGGAATGGGGGGCAAATGCCCCCTTTCAGCCATCCGCCCGGAGCATATAGCCGGCGTTGCGCACGGTATGGATCAGGCTGACGGTAAAGGGCTTGTCCACTTTCTGCCGCAGGCGAGAGACATGGACGTCGATCACGTTGGTCTGTGGGTCGAAATGATAATCCCATACGCCTTCCAGCAGCATGGTGCGGGTCACGACCTGATCGGCATGGCGCATCAGGAATTCCAGCAGACGAAACTCCCGTGGCTGAAGGTCTATTTTCTGGCCGCCGCGCTTCACGCCACGGGACAGCAGATCCATTTCCAGATCGGCAACCACCAGCTTGGTGGTCGGGGCGTCGGTCTTGCCGCGTCGGGTCAGTGCTTCCACGCGGGCCAGCAGCTCCGAAAAGGCGAAGGGTTTTGAAAGGTAGTCATCGCCACCCGCTTTCAACCCTTTTACCCTCTCATCCACACCGCTGAGCGCGGAGAGAAACAGAACCGGTGTATTGACATCCTGGCTGCGCAGGGTTTCCAGCAGGCGCAGACCATCGATGCCGCCCGGCAGCATGCGATCCAGCACGATGGCGTCGAAATTCTCGCTGGCGGCCATGAACAGCCCGTCCCGTCCGTTATCCCGGTGCTCTACCGTATGGCCTGCCTCGCGCAGTCCTTTCACGATGAAGCCGGCTACGTCCTTATCGTCTTCAACAAGTAAAATGCGCATTCTTCAGCCTGCGTGTTCTGCCGGTCGGCGACCGACGGTGATCTCGATGTCGACGTCACGTCCCTGACGCTGTACTGTCAGGCGGGCAGTGCTGCCGGGGGGGATGGCGGCAATGGCGCGGATCAGACTGCGGGCGCTCTGCACGGCAGCACCGTTGACAGCCTCTACCAGATCGCCGGCACGAAGCCCACTCCGCGCCGCCGGTCCATTTTTGTCGACACTGGCGATCAGCACGCCTGCCATATCGGTCTGGCTGGAATCCTCAACGGCGACCCCCAGCCAGCCGCGGTCGATATGGCCTTTGCTGCGCAGGATTTCCACCACATGGGCGGCCAACTCGGCAGGGATGGCGAAGCCGATTCCGACCGAGCCGCCAGTAGGGGAGACGATGGCGGTGTTCAGCCCGACCACCTGCCCGGCCATATTGAAAGTCGGGCCGCCGGAATTGCCGGGATTGATGGGCGCATCAAGCTGCAGAAAATCGTCGAACGGGCCTGCCCCGATGTCGCGCCCGCGAGCGGATACGATCCCCGCCGTGACGGACCCGCCCAGCCCGAAAGGATTCCCGGCGGCGAGAATCCAGTCCCCGACCTCCACCACATGGCTGTCGCCCCATGTGACATAGGGCAGCGGGCGGCTGGTATTCACCTTGATGACGGCAATATCGGTCAGATCGTCAATCCCCAGCACGCGGGCCGGAAGTTCCGAACCGTCGGAGAGGGAAACAATGATGCGGTCGGCATGTCCGACCACATGGTTGTTGGTGATGATGATGCCCGATGGATCAAGGATGAAGCCCGATCCCGCCCCCATGACCTGTTCCCTCCGTCCACGCAGTTTGTCGCGAAACTGCTTTTCGAACGGGGTGCCTTTCAGCTCTGGCGGCATCTGCGCCAGTGCTTCCTGTGGCGAGAGCGATTCGGTAACGGCGATATTCACCACGGCCGGCATGATTTTCTTGACCAGCGGGGCAAAGCTGTCCGGTGCCGTGCGAGCCTGACAGGCGCTGGTGGACAGCAGCATTGCCGCCAGTATGACGGTGCAGAAAGCACGGCGGCGATTTGAGCGGCCATTGAGGCGGCTATGAGATAGCCGTGACCGGTCAGGCTTGGAAAACGGCATGCAATCAGAAACCTTAAGAATCTGTCATCCTAAGCGTAACCCACATTCGATCCCCTGGCGTCAAGCCTTCAGCGCCAGGACAAAATTTTTCCTGAAATTTTTATGATCGGTTTTGCCGCTCCCTCTGCAGCGGAGGGGGTGAAATTCAACCTTCTGCCGGATTTTCCGGCCAGCGATGCCGGGGATAGCGCCCGCGCATGTCGCGGCGGACATCGGCCCAGCCTCCCTGCCAGAAACCGGCCAGGTCGGCGGTAATGGCCACCGGCCTGCCGGCGGGTGAGAGCAATGCCAGTCGCAGCGGAATACGTCCACCGGCCAGTTGCGGCGTGTGCTGCAACCCGTAGAAAGCCTGCGCCCGGGCGGAGGCAACCGGTACAGGCTGCAGATAATCCACGCCTGCGCGGGCATTCCCGGCCAGGGCAAGATGGGTGGGCATCTCCTTGTCCAGACGCTGGGCCAGTTGCCATGGCATGACGGCCCGCAGCATGGCGGCTACATCGAGGGAGGCTGGTTTAACGCCTTGTCCCAGCCATCCGCCGAGCCAGTCCGGGGCGGTGGCGGTCAGAGCATCATCGGACCAGTCCGGCCAGTCTTTGTCCGGTTCCAATGTGCGCATCAGCTCTACCCGGGCGCGTAGCTGCCGGGCGGTATCGCTCCAGACCAGAGCGGCGAAGGCGGCCTGTGCCATAGCGTCGGAGGCACCGGGATGGGCGGCAGGATCGGCTTTCTCCAGACGATCTTCCAGCACCAGCGCGCCCAGACGCAGCTTGCGGCGGATATAGACCGTGCCGCTGGTGGAATCATGCATCGTTTCGGTCGTTTCATGGGCAAGGTCGCGCAGGGTTTCGACCTCGACCGGCACGGCCAGCCGGATACGCGGTGCTGTTTTCACTTCCAGCGAGGCGACAGCGAGTAATCGGCATCGGGCAAGGGGATCATTCACGGCTATTTTTGCTCCGCCTCCGCCGGAGAAACGGAAGCTGCCTGCCTCTCCCCGTGCCTGTGCGACCCGGTCCGGGAAAGCGGCTACAATCAGCCTGGCCACGGCATCAGGCCCTGCCTCGCTGGCTTCCGCCGGAGCGGGGCTGGCGATAGCGGGGCTGGCGGTTTTCAGACGGCGGCGATACTGGGCCGCCGTCTGGCGGATACGGGCCAGCGCTCCGCGATCGGCCGCAGGATCCTCATGGCGCAGGGCCTCCAGCCGCAGCATGAGGTCGGCGGGGGCATCCGGGTTGCGGAACGGGTCCCGTTCCTCCAGCAAGGCGGCAATATCGGCGGCCAGCAGGCGCTCTGGAAGGGTGCGGGCAGCCAGCATCATGGCAGCCAGCCTGGGATGAGCGCCGATCCGGGCCATCTGCCGACCCGCTTCCGTGATGCGGCCTTCAGGATCGAGGGCACCGAGATCACCCAACAGCGACCGTGCCGCCGCCACCGCGCCATCAGGGGGAGCATCCGGAAACGGCAGGTCGGAGGGTGATGCGCCCCAGCCCGCGCAATCCAGCACCAGCCCGGACAGTTCGGCCTCCAGAATTTCAGGCCGGTCGAAGGGTGCCATGCCCCGCTCCATAGCCTGACTCCAGAGCCGGATCGCGATACCCGGCGCTTCACGACCGGCGCGTCCCGATCGCTGGGCGGCGGCGGCACGGCTGATGCGCAGGGTTGCCAGCCGGGTCAGACCGGTCGAAGTGTCGAGACGCGGCGCACGACGCCAGCCGCTATCCACCACGATCCGTACACCCGGAACAGTGAGGGAGGTTTCGGCAATCGAGGTCGCCAGCACAACGCGCCGTCCCCCATTTTCCAGTGGACGAAGGGCGCGATCCTGCTCGGCAGGTGGCAGATCGCCATGCAGCGGCAGCACGGTGGCGCCACACCCATCCAGCATGGATTGCACGCGGCGGATTTCTCCCATCCCGGGCAGGAAGGCCAGCAGATCACCCTGATGATCGGACAGAGCCACCCTGACCGCGCGCGCCGTGGCCTCGGGGATGTCGCGCAAATGGGTCAGGTCGCGCGCGCTATGGGTGATGCCGACCGGATGGGCCTGTCCGGCGCTTTCGACGATGCCGGCCTGCATCAGGGTCGAAAGGCGTGCACCATCCGCGGTGGCCGACATAGCCAGCAGCCGCAATTCGGGCCGCAAGGCGCGTTGCAGGTCCAGACAGAAGGCGAGGGCGATATCCGCATCCAGACTGCGTTCGTGGATTTCGTCGAGGATGACCAGATCCACCCCCTCCAGCCCCGGATCGGATTGCAGACGGCGGACCAGCAGCCCTTCCGTTATCACCTCGATCCTTGTGGCATCGGAGACGGCGCTGTCGGTCCGTGTGCGGTAGCCGACCAACTCTCCCGGTTTCTGCCCGATCAGTGACGCCATGCGTGCAGCAGCGGCGCGGGCGGCCAGACGACGTGGCTCCAGCATCACGATGCGTTGGAAAGGCCCTTCCTCGCCGAGCAGAAACAGCGGAACGGTCGTGGTCTTGCCCGCACCCGGCGGTGCGACCAGAACCGCGTTGCCCCGGATCAGGGTTTCGCGCAACGCGGGCAGGACATGTTTGACCGGAAGATCGGAGACGCTCATGGTCCGCCCCATATCACGGCGTGCCGGGAAACAAAGCCCCGGTCGCATCATGAAAACATGTTATCCGGGCCTGATCATGCGCTTTCTTCTGTCTGTGCTGGGTGTCTGTCTGTCGCTGCTTTATGGGAGTTCTCCGGCTTATGCGCTGGAAAGCGCGCCGGTCAGCAGTCCTCATGCGACGGTGACGCTGATGAGCGATGCGGACAGCTACACGTCCGGTCATCCATTTCGGCTCGGGCTGCAATTCAGGATGGCTCCCGGCTGGCATATTTATGGCAAGGATCCCGGCGATTCGGGACTGCCGCCGGAACTGACCTTTACCCTGCCATCCGGCGTCACGGCCGGGCCTGTCGACTGGCCGCCGACCATGCAGTTGAAAGAAGGCCCTCTCAGGGTCAATGCTTATCAGGGAACGGTCGTGCTGCCGGTCACGATTGATCCGCACGGAGCGCGTGGCCCGATCGAGATTGATCTTCAGGCCAACTGGCTGATCTGTCAGACCATCTGTGTGCCGGAAGAGGGCCATTTTCACCTGACTTTACTGGAAGGCCAGGGAGGGGAAGGTTCTTCTGCCAGTCCCCTTTCCGGACAGGTATCTCAGCCGCAGCCCAGTGATACATCTTCCCTGCCGATGGTGCTGTTGTTTGCGGTACTGGGTGGGCTGATCCTCAATCTGATGCCCTGTGTCTTTCCGGTGCTGGCCATGAAAGCGCTGGCTCTGGCCCGCCTTGGCAGCGGTGAGAGAGCGGCCGTACGCAGCCATGCTGTGGCTTATACGGCGGGTGTTCTGCTGGCTTTTCTGGCGCTGGGGATGATGGCGATCGGCCTGCGCCATGCCGGGGCGGCGGTGGGGTGGGGGTTCCAGTTCGCCTCACCGGTTTTCGTGACAGGGATGGCGTGGCTGCTGATGGCGGTGGGGCTGAATCTGTCCGGGGTTTATCAGATTGGCGCACGGATGGTCGGCACAGGTCATACACTGAGCAGCCGGGATGGCCTGTCCGGGAGCTTCTTCACGGGCCTGTTGGCGGTTGTGGTGGCCACGCCCTGCACGGCTCCGTTCATGGGGTTGGCTCTGGCCGTGGCATTGAACGCGCCGGCTGTGACCATGCTGACGATCCTGCTGGCCATGGGGCTGGGGCTGGCCCTGCCTTACCTGCTGGTGGCGATTTTTCCGCAGCTGGTTGCCGCCATGCCGAAGCCCGGTCGCTGGATGGAGGTTTTGAAGCAGGCGCTGGCTTTTCCGGTCTATGCCTCGGTCTGCTGGCTGGTCTGGGTGATCGCGCAGGAAGCTGGGGCCAACGGGGTGCTGATTGTGGGGGAAGGGCTGACCGCCATCGCTTTTGCCGCCTGGGTCTGGGGAGTCGCACAATTCGGGAGTGGCGTGCGCAGCCTGGTCGGACGTGGGCTGGCGATATTGGCGATTGGAATCAGCCTGCTTCTGTTACAACGCCTGCATCAGGCGTCCGGATTGGCTGTAGCCGATGTGGCCGGCACCACGATGGCAGAGCGGCAGGGGGCCGAGCCTTTTTCAAGGGCGCGTCTGGATGCATTACGGGCGGAAGGGAGGCCGGTTTTCGTCAACCTGACCGCCGCATGGTGCGTTACTTGCCTGGTGAATGAGCAGGTTGCTCTCAGTAATCATACAGTCAAGGAAGCGTTCCGGAATGGCGGCGTCGCCTATCTGCTGGGTGACTGGACCCGTCAGGACCGTAAATTGACGGCGTTTCTGCGCGACCATGGACGGGATGGTGTGCCGCTTTATCTGTTCTATCCGGCGGGTGGCGGTGATCCCGTAACCCTTCCGCAGCTTCTGACGCCGGAAATCGTCATCAACGCCGTCAGGGCGCGGTAACGTTTTCCGGCGCTGAGCCGAAGATCAGGCTTCCACCTGCTCCACCGCCAGAACTTCCGGCACGTAATGCCGCAGCATATTCTCGATCCCGTGCTTGAGAGTCGCGCGGGAGGAAGGGCATCCGCTGCATGCACCCTGCATATGCAGCAGCACAACGCCGTCGCGATAGCCGCGGAATACGATGTCTCCGCCATCTCCGGCGACGGCCGGGCGGACCCGGGTATCCAGCAATTCCTTGATCTGATCGACGATTTCGCGATCTTCCGGGCGGATATCCTCCTCCAGCACGTCGGAGGGGGTATCATTCAGCACCGGACGGCCTGTGACGAAATGATCCATCAGCGCGGCCAGGACCTGCGGCTTCAGTTCCGGCCATTCGACATCGGAGGATTTGGTCACGGTGACGAAATCCGCGCCGAGAAAAACGCGTGCAATGCCCGGCAGTTCGAACAACGCCAGCGCGAGCGGGCTGCGCTGGGCGGTGGCAGCAGAGGCAAAATCCGCCGTTCCACCCGGCATGACATCCCGGCCGGGCAGGAATTTCAGGGTGGCGGGATTGGGCGTGCCCTCGGTTTCGATGAACATGCAGATCTCCGGACGTCAGGAATATGGACTTTTTCAGTCCTGTTACCGGAGTAGATCGTCTGTTTGCCGTCTGAACGCAAGGGCCGTACTGGCCCCTGCGCATCAGGCCCGCGCAACGGGAATGTGTGAGCGGGTCTGTTCCTGCTCAGACGGAGAAATATTTCGCATGTGGGTTGAGCACGACCAGCGCGGAGGTGCTCTGTTCAGGATGCAGCTGATATTCATCCGACAGATCGACACCGATCCGTTCGGCCTGAAGCAGTTTCAGGATCGGCTCCTGATCCTCCAGCTTCGGACAGGCCGGATAACCGAAGGAATAGCGACTGCCGCGATAACCCTGCGCCAGCATCTTTTCCATGTCCCGCTCATCTTCCGCTGCGAAACCGCATTCGGCGCGGATGCGCTTGTGCACGTATTCCGCCATGGCTTCCGCCATCTCTACCGAGAGGCCGTGGAGATAGAGGTAATCCTGATACCGGTCTTCCTCGAACCAGATGCGTGCCATGTCGGAGGCTTTCTGCCCGACCGTCACCACCTGCAACCCGATCACGTCGCGTTCCGCATCGTCCACATCGCGGAAAAAATCGGCGATGCACTCCCCATCTTCCTTCGGCTGACGGGGCAGGGAAAAGCGGCACAGTTCCGTGCTGCCATCCTGTTCGAACAGGATCAGCTCATTGCCCTGCCCCGCTGCTTTCCAGTAGCCGTAGGCGGCCTGCGGTTTCAGGATGTCCTGCTCCTCGCACAGGGCGAGCATCCGCTTCATCACCGGGCGCAGTTCCTGCTTGGCCCAGCCCAGAAAATCGTCCAGCGAGCGGCCCTGTTTCCGGAAGCCCCACTGAAACTGATACAGGCTGCGTTCATTGAGGAAGGGGATGATCGCTTTCGGTGTGGCTTCCACCACGCGCGCCCCCCAGAAAGGCGGTTCGATGGCCGGAACGTTGTTTGTCAGACGATGACGCCGCGCCCGCGTGGCATTGATATCCACCGGCTGGAAAGCGCGTGCATCGGCCTTGCCCAGCGTTCGGCTCTGGTTGCGTGACTTGCCTTTGCGTTTCTGCTGAATGGCGGACAGGTAATCGTCGAAGGCATTGCCCGTCACCTTGTCCATCAGATGCAGCCCGTCGAACGCATCACGCGCATAGGCAACGCGGCCGGAGGCATAGGCCGCCACGCAATCATCCTCGACGTAATTCCGTGTCAGGGCCGCACCGCCGAGCAGGACCGGCACATCGACGCCCTGACGGGACATTTCTTCCAGATTTTCGCGCATGATGACGGTGGATTTCACCAGCAGGCCGGACATGCCGATAGCATGGGCGCGATGTTCCTTCACCGCTGCCACCATATCCGCCAGCGGCACCTTGATGCCGAGATTGACGACGCGATAGCCGTTATTGGTCAGGATGATGTCGACGAGGTTCTTGCCGATGTCATGCACGTCGCCCTTGACGGTCGCCAGGACGATGGTGCCCTTCTGCTGGCCTTCCACGCGCTCCATCATCGGTTCCAGATAGGCGACGGCGGCTTTCATGGTTTCCGCCGACTGGAGTACGAAGGGAAGCTGCATCTTGCCGGCGCCGAACAGCTCTCCCACCACCTTCATGCCGTCCAGCAGGATGGTGTTGATGATGTCCAGCGGCGCATGGGTTTTCAGCGCCTCGTCCAGTTCGTCGGTCAGGCCCTTGCGGTCGCCATCGACGATGCGGTCTTTCAGACGGCCTTCCACTGTGGCGGCGCGGGTTTTCTTGACGGCATCAGCGGCTTTACGATCCGCAAACATTTCCAGCAGACGTTGCAGGGGATCGTAATCCTCCGTGCGGCGGTCGAAGATCAGGTCTTCCATGACCTTCGCTTCCTCTGCCGGAATCTGGTGCAGTGGACGGATCTTGCTGACATGCACGATTGCGCCCGTCATACCCGCCCGGACCGCATGATCGAGAAACACCGAGTTCAGCACTGCACGGGCCGCCGGATTGAGGCCGAAGCTGATATTGGACAGGCCGAGAATAATCTGAATCTCCGGGAATTTCTCCCGGATCATGCGGATGCCTTCCAGAGTCCATTCGCCCAGCTTCCGATCATCTTCATTGCCGGTGGCGATGGTGAAGGTCAGCGGGTCGATCAGCAGATCGGATTGCGGCAGGCCGTGTTTTTCGCAGGCGAACCGAACCAGACGCTCGGCGATAGCGAGCTTGCGTTCCGGCGTCTTGGCCATGCCTTCTTCATCGATGGTCAGGGCGATGACGGCGGCACCGAACTTGCGTGCCAGAATCATGCGTTCTTCGGCAGCATGTTCCCCGTCCTCGAAATTGATCGAGTTGATGATCGGCTTGCCGCCATGCAGTTTCAGTGCGGCCTCGATCACCGGCGTTTCAGTGCTGTCGATCACCAGAGGCGCATTCACGCTGCTGGTGAAGCGACGGATCACCTCATTCATTTCCAGCCCTTCATTGCGACCAACGAAAGCGGTGCAGATATCCAGCGCGTTGGAGCCTTCGCCGACCTGCTCCCGCCCCATGGAGATGCAGGTGTCCCAGTCATGCTGTTCCTGCGCCTCGCGCCATTTCTTCGATCCGTTGGCGTTGCAGCGTTCGCCGATAGAGAAATAGGAATTTTCCTGCCGCAGAGATGTCTGGCCATACAGGCTGGCGACGGAGGGAACCCAGATTGAGTTTCGTTTGATCGGCTCGGGCCGCAGACGCGCACCGGCCCGGCGGCGCAGCATGGCATCCAGCGCGCGGATATGCGGAACATTGGTGCCGCAGCAGCCGCCGATGAGATTGACGCCATCCTCGCTGATATAGCGTTCGACCCAGCTCGCCATTTCCTCGGGCGAGAGCGGGTAGTGGGTCTGGCCATCCACCAGTTCCGGCAGCCCGGCATTGGGCTGCATGGAGATCAGACCGGTCCAGTTTGCGGCCAGCCATTTGACATGCTCGGCCATTTCCTGCGGCCCGGTGGCGCAGTTCAGCCCGATCAGCGGCACGTCCATCGCGTGGATCACGGTCGCGGCGGCGGCAATGTCCGGCCCGACCAGCAGCGTACCGGTGGTTTCCACCGTGACCTGCACGAAGATCGGCGTATCGACACCCATCTCAGCCCGCGCTTTTTTGGCCCCGTTGACGGCGGCCTTGATCTGGAGCGTGTCCTGACAGGTCTCGATCAGAAACGCATCGACACCGCCATCAATCAGGCCCCGGCATTGTTCCGCCAGCCCGGCTTCTAGCGGATCATAGTCGATATTGCCGAGCGAGGGCAGCTTGGTGCCCGGCCCGATGCTGCCCACCACATAGCGGTGCCGGCCATCGCTGAAGCTGTCGGCAGCTTCGCGGGCCAGTTCGGCGGCGATCCGGTTGATCTCCCGCGCGCGATCGCCCAGTTCGAACTCGCCAAGGGTGACGGGGGAGCCGCCGAAGCTGTTCGTCTCCACCATATCCGCCCCGGCCTCATAGTAGCCGCGATGGATTTCACGGACCAGATCGGGGCGGGAGAGGTTCAGGATCTCGGTACAGTTCTCTTTGCCGAGATAGTCCCGCTCGACATCGAGATCCAGCGCCTGCACGCGGCTGCCCATGCCGCCGTCGCACAGCAGAACCTGATCGCGCAGGGCATCGAGCAGATGGGGGCGGCTCATGAGAGTCTCCAGCTTTGGAATCGTGAGGGGAGCAGACCGGGCAGCGGCTCAGTCATGGATGGAAGCCGCTTTCAGGGTGAATGCGGCCGGTGTGGTACCGGCAGGGCGGATGGCGCGCCAGATGGCAATGTCGATGGGTCCGGATATCGTGGCGGCAGGTATGGCCTGCAATCCGGCAGAGGTCAGGGCACGGCGCATCTCGGCATCGGAAAAGCCGGGCCAGCGGTGATGCAGGGCGCGGGTCAGATCCTGTCGTTCATGCGCGGCCAGATCGACGATCAGCAACGTGCCTCCGGGCTTCAGCATGCGGGCGGCCTCGGTGATGACTGCACCGGGTGTTTCGCTGTGATGGAGCACCATATGCAGGATCGTCAGGTCGAAACTGGCATCGGGCAGTGGCAGGCGCATCATGTCCGCCTGACGGACGCTGCAATGACGCAGCCGGGCGCGGGACAGGCGGGACCGCGCCAGCGCCAGCATGGTGCGGCTGGCATCGATACCAAGTCCGGAGCCGATGAAGGGGGCAAGCAATTCCAGAATTCGTCCGGTGCCGGTGCCGATATCCAGCAGGGTGGCGCCCTCAGGCAGAGACAGCGTTTCCACATCCGCCACCAGCGCGGCTTCGACGGTTTCAGCGGGCAGGCCGAGCGCGCGCATTTCATCCCATTCCGCACCGTCCCGACGGAATCGCTCGGTCGCGGCGCGGGCACGCTCCGCCAGCACACGCTCAGCCTGACGGCGGTCGGCTTGCAGGGTTGCGTCGATAGCGGGCAGCTTGGCGGGCAGATCGCGGCCCAGCCCGGTCTGGGCCAGGCTGAACCACGCATTGGAGCCTTCCCGCGTACGCTCCAGCAATCCGGCCTCCACCAGCAGGCGCAGATGGCGTGACAGGCGTGGCTGGGACTGGCCGAGAATGTCGGTCAGCTCCACCACGCAGAAATCCCCGAGCGCCATCAGCGCCAGAAGACGCAGGCGGGTCGGTTCGGCGCAGGCGCGCAACTGGGTGAGCATCAACTCCATACTGGACAAATGACATAAAGATATCTTTATGTCCACTATGGCCTGGTTTCTGGATGCCCGTATTCCCGTCGATATTCGTACCGCTGTCATGCAGGCACCGGTCGCGGACGGCATAGCCGTGCTGATGGAAGCAGGGATCGCGGCAGACCATCGTTCCGCTGACACCCGGATCTTTCAACCGGCAGCGCCGCAGGACAGGCGGCATGGCACCGATTGCGCCTGTTGCACGCTGCGCTCACCGCTGGCGGAGGCGTTATCCGTCCTGTTTCTGGATCGTGTGCGTGGTCAGGCGGCTTTTAACAGCGTTGTCGTGATCGTGGGTAGTCCGGAAGCGGCAGAACAGGCGATAGAGACGCTCAGGAACGATCCGTTACTGGCTGCCCGGTTCCGCCCTGCGCCCCCGGAGGAGAAGCAGGACGGGATCGAGGTCTAGACTGTTTCCGGCTCGTTTTCCTCGACGATGAGGCTGAACTGGTCTTCCTCCTCGTCATATTCGAACAGCTCTCCGTAACGGCCCCATGCAATCGCGGTGCGAAGGGTGGAACGGGCGTAATCCTCGCTCATATGGTCTTCCAGCTCGTCGCGGAAGCGCACGGCGGCGGCGCGATGGTTGGGGCGGCTGGCCAGAACCTGACAGATCGTCGCCACCAGCGGCACATGAGAGCGCAGAGCGTTCGCGAAAATTTCTTTTCTGGTGTCGGTTTCGGCTTCGACATAGGCCCGCCCGGCATCCAGCAGCCGGATATCGCCTTCTTCCAGCTCGGCCAGACGCAGCATTTGCAGGGTTTCGCCCAGCGGCAGCAATTCGTCCACGTCCAGTTGCAGCGCGGCGGCAAGCGGCGGAAGGTCGGCGCGGCCGTTGTAAGGCTGTGCCTCCAGCGTTTCCAGCAGACCGGCCATGAGGTTGGTGGAAACGGGGTGCAGGGCCTGACCAATGCCCTGCGGTGTGACGGCGGCATGCTTGGTCGGCAGCGGGCGGCGGGTCATGATCGCATAGATATCGTCCACCATCTGGCGGAAGGCGATGTCGTGCCGATCGCGTGGATGAGGGAACGGCACGCGCAGTTCCTGCGCCACCCGCCCGGGATTGGAGGAGAAAACGAGGATACGGTCGCACATCAGCACCGCTTCCTCGATGTTGTGCGTGACCATCAGCACCGATTTCAGCGGCAGCTTGCCATCGCTCCACAGGTCGATCAGATCGGTGCGCAGCGTTTCGGCGGTCAGCACGTCCAGCGCACTGAACGGCTCATCCATCAGCAGCAGATCAGGATGGACCACCAGGGCGCGGGCCAGCCCTACACGTTGCCGCATGCCGCCGGACAGTTCCTTGGGATAGGCGCTTTCATAGCCGCCGAGACCGATCAGATCGATGGCGATTTCGGCGCGGCGTTCCCGCTCGGCCCGGTTGACGCCCTGTGCTTCCAGACCCAGCTCGACATTTTCCTGCACGGTCAGCCAGGGAAACAGTGCGAAGCTCTGGAACACCATGGCGACCCCGCGGGCGGGGCCATTGACCGGGCGCCCTTTCCACGTCACCTGACCTGATGTGGGGGGCAGCAGGCCGGAGACGATCCGCAGAAGGGTCGATTTGCCGGAGCCGGAGCGGCCCAGCAATCCGACGATCTCGCCTTCCCGCAGCGTCAGGTCGACATCGTCCAGCACCACGAAATCGGCGTTGCTGTCCTTGTGATAAGCCTGCCGGACGTTCTTGACTTCCAGAAGGGCTGGGGCGGCGAGGGCTGTGTCCATGGCCATGAGATCCGTTCCTTCGATCAGTAGGTCAGGCGACGTGTGGCGAAGTTGAAAAGCGGTTTCCACAGGGCACGGTTGAAGCCGACCACGAAGGCCGACATCACGGCCACGCCCAGTATGGTGCGCGGCCAGTTTCCATCGGCCGAGGCATCGGCGATGAAGCGGCCCAGCCCGTGCGCTTGCAGCGTATTCGGTCCCCAGGTCACGACTTCAGAGACGATGGCCGCGTTCCACGCACCGCCGGAGGCGGTGATCGCACCGGTGATATAATAGGGGAAAATGCCGGGCAGGATCACCCGCCGCCACCACAGAAAGCCACGGATATGAAATCCACGTGCGGCTTCCTGCATGTCGCCGGGGAAAGCGGCGGCCCCCGCGATGACGTTGAACATGATGTACCACTGTGCACCGAGAATCATCAGCGGCGTCAGCCAGATATCCGGGTTCAACGAAAAACGGGCGATCACCAACACGAAAAGCGGAAAGAACAGATTGGCCGGGAAGGCTGCCAGAAACTGCACCAACGGCTGTACAAAACGCGCCACGTGCGGGCGCAGACCGATAGCCACCCCGATCGGCACCCAGATCAACGTGGCAACGATCATCAGCACGATGACGCGCAGCATGGTGATGCACCCCATCAGCACGGCTTGCAGTACATCCGAAGGCGCGATGCGTCCCGACAGGAAAGCGTAGATATGCCAGGCGCACCAGACCAGCATGGCGAAGACGATCAGACCCCACAGCATATCGACAATACGGGAAGGCTGGTTTGAGGCCCGGATCAGGCGCGGCAGACGGAAGCCGATTCGCAGATTGGTGAAAGCGTTGAAACCGCTCGCCAGCAGCTCGCTTCCGGCACGCAGCCAGGCAGTGCGGCGCAGCAGGCGCAGCAGCCACGGTTCCTCGGAGGTTGAACCCTGCGTTGTTTCGAAGCGGAATTTTTCCGACCACGCCACCAGCGGACGGAACAGAAGCTGATCGTACAGCAGGATCACCACCGCCATGGCGAGAATAGCATAGCCGATTGCGGCCATATCCTGCTGACGAAGGGCCAATGCGACGTAGGAGCCGATTCCCGGCAGCATCCAGGTATTGTCGCCGACCGAGACCGCTTCCGACGCCACCACGAAAAACCAGCCGCCGGACATGGACATCATGGCGTTCCAGACCAGCCCTGGCATGGCGAATGGCACTTCCAGCTTCCAGAAACGCTGCCATGGAGACAGGCGGAACGCCCGAGTCGCTTCCACCAGATCACCCGGCAGGGTGGTCAGGGACTGATAGAAGCTGAACGCCATATTCCAGGCCTGGCTGGTGAAGATCGCGAAGATGGAGGCAAGCTCCGCCCCCAGCACCTGTCCTGGAAACAGGTTCATGAAGAACACGACGGTAAAGGTCAGAAACCCCAGGATCGGCACCGATTGCAGGATATCGAGCATCGGGATCAGCAGCATGGCCGCCCGGCGGCTTTTGGCGGCCCAGGTCGCGTAGGTGAAAGTGAAAAACAACGCGGCGGCGAGGGCCAGCAGCATGCGCAACGTGGTTCGGAACGCATAGGCGGGCAGGTTCCATGGATCGAGCGAAACGGCATGCGCGTAGCGATCATCCAGCGGCACCAGCGTGCCACGCGTCACATGCACGACGGCCACCAGGGCGGCGAACACCACGGCAATCGAAACCAGATCGAACAGGTTCGGAAGACGGCGTCGCGATGCCAGAGCGGGGAAAACAGTTTCGGACATCGTTTCTTCCTCGCGCGAAAGCGGCCTGAAAGCGGCAGGATGCAGTGGAATATCCTGCTTCCCGCCTCCTAGAGCATGATGCCGGAGCCGTCACCCCGCTGTTTGGTTGCGTTTTGGTGACGGCAGAGAAATAAACGGACCGGGATCAGCCGGTGCTGCCGAAGCCACCCGTGCCGCGTTCCGTGTCATCCAGCGAATCAACTGTCTGAAACGTGCCGCGGATAACAGGGGCCAGCACCCCTTGGGCGATTCGCATCCCGCGTTCGACGATAAACGGTTCCGTACCCGTATTGAGCACGATGATGCCTACTTCGCCGCGATAATCCTCGTCGATCGTGCCGGGGGTATTGGGCAGGGTGATCCCGTGTTTCAGGGCCAGACCGGACCGGGGGCGGATCTGGAGTTCATGTCCCGGCGGCAGCGCCATACGCAGTCCGGTCGGGATCAGGGCCCGGCCGCCGGGCGGGATGGTGACCGATTCCGTGACGGCGGCCAGTAAATCCATCCCGGCGGCACCGGGAGTGGCATAGGCGGGAAGGGACAGTCCTTCCGCATGCGGAAGGACCTGAATCAGGATATTCATGACGGTCTCGATCCTCAGGATGCGTTCATAAAGGCTGCGATGCGGGCGGCGAGATGGTCTGCGACCTCCGTTTTGGAGGTGCGGGGCCAGTCTTCTTCCCCATCGGCGGTGATCAGGCGGATGGCGTTATCGACTCCGCCCATGATGCCGGTGTTGGGTGAGACGTCATTGGCCAGCAGCCAGTCGCACCCTTTGCGCAGGCGCTTGTCGCGGGCGTGCTGATGCACGGCTTCCGTTTCGGCGGCAAAGCCGATCACCAGAGCCGGGCGTCTTGGGCCGGGCGCGGACAGGGTCGCCAGAATATCGGGGTTCGGCAGCAGCGTGAGGTGAGGTGTGCCGCCGGTTTTCTTGAGTTTCTGCTCGGCGGCTTCGACATGCCAGTCGGCGACGGCAGCGACGCAGACCGCGATATCGGCTGGCAGGGCAGATTCGCAGGCGGCCATCATCTGCCGTCCGGTTTCCACATGGATCGTCGTGACACCTTGCGGATCGGGAATGGAGACCGGCCCGCTGACCAGCGTGACCCGTGCTCCCCGGCGCGCCAGAGCCGCCGCGATCGCATGACCCTGCCGCCCGGAGCTGCGATTGGCCAGATAGCGCACCGGGTCCAGCGGCTCATGCGTCGGGCCGGATGTCACCAGCGCGTGATGCCCACGCAGATCCTGCGGTACGGTGTCGGCAGATGAGGGGACATTGGAGGAGACAGAGGAGGGGACCAGAAGGGAGAGGATCGCATCACGGATCGTCTCCGGCTCCGCCATGCGGCCGGGTCCGTATTCGTGACAGGCCATCGGCCCTTCTTCCGGCCCGACCAGCGTGAGGCCGCGTGCGGTCAGTGTGTCGATATTGGCCTGTGTCGCCTGATGTTGCCACATGCGGACATTCATCGCCGGGGCGGCCAGCACGGGTTTGTCGGTGGCCAGCAAGACGGTGGCGGCCAGATCATCAGCCATCCCCGCGCTCATGCGCGCCAGCAGATCGGCAGTGGCAGGCGCGATGACCAGCAGATCGGCGGCACGGGAGAGCTGGATATGACCCATCATGCTTTCCTCGGTCAGGGAAAGCAGGTCCATGTGTACGGGCTGCTCGGTCAGTGCCTGAAGGGAGAGCGGTGTGACGAAAGCACTCCCCGCTTTGGTCAGAATGGTGGAGACGCTGCATCCTTCGGCGCGCAGCAGGCGGATCAGGGGCAGGGTTTTATAGGCGGCAATGCCACCGCCCACGATCAGCAGGACGGTTTTTCCGGCCAGGCGCTGAGGCAGGGCGGCGTCCGTCACAGCCGCCAGCCGCTGTGGATGGCGGCGATTCCGCCAGACAGGTTGCGCACGGACACACGGGAGAATCCGGCCTCCCGCATCATATCGGCCAGAGTTTCCTGATCGGGGAACATGCGGATGCTTTCGGCGAGATACTGATAGCTGTCCCGATCCCCGGCAATGGCCTGACCCAGCCGGGGCAGCACCTGAAATGACCAGGCATCATAGACAGGTTCCAGCGCGGCGACGGTCACGCGACTGAATTCCAGACAATGGAACCGGCCGCCTGTTTTCAGCACGCGGCGGGCTTCTTTCAGCACGGCCAGCTTGTCCGTGCAGTTGCGCAGGCCGAACGCCATGGAGACCCGGTCCACGCTGCGGTCCGGCAGCGGCAGCGTTTCGGCATCGGCCACCAGAAAACGCAGACTGCCCAGCAATCCACGGCTGGCGGCGCGGTCTCGCCCGACCCCCAGCATGGCCGGGTTGATATCCGACAGAATCGCATCGCCACCACCGGAACGCAGCCAGTTGAAGCTGATATCCCCGGTGCCGCCTGCCAGATCCAGCAATGTCTGGCCGGGGCGCGGGTCCAGCACGGTGTTGAACACGCGCTTCCACAGGCGATGGATGCCGAGGGACATCACATCATTCATCAGATCGTATTTGGGGGCGACGCTGGCGAAGACCTCGCGCACCAGCGTTTTTTTCTGACCACGCGGGACGGCGCGAAAGCCGAAATCGGTTTCGCCAGCTGTCTGATCATTTCCAGCTGCCTGATCATTCATCGGGGGGACGGTGCCGTGTGACTCTGTCATGCAGGCTGTATAGGAGGTCACGCGGCGAAGTAAAACGATTGCGTGATGCTTGAAACAAGGAATGCGCTTCATGCCGGAACTGCCGGAAGTTGAAACGGTGATGCGTGGCCTGCGTGCGCGTCTGGAGGGGCGTCGTATCGTGCGGGCGGAGGTCAGGCGGCCTGATCTGCGCTTTCCTCTGCCACCCGGTCTGGCGGCCCGGCTGACGGGTGCGTATGTGCGGGATTTCCGTCGGCGTGGAAAATACATCCTGATGCGTCTGGATGGCGGTGACAGCCTGTTGATTCACCTGGGCATGTCCGGTCGTTTCGTGCTGCGTGCACCCGCCGACACGACCTTGCCGGAGGGGCATGAACCGGAGCGGCATGAACACGTCTCCATGATGGCTGAGGATGGCTGGATCGCGGCGCTGGTCGACCCGAGGCGGTTCGGCATGATGGATCTGGTGCCGACTGCGGCGGAGGATGCGCATCGTCTGCTCTCCTCCATGGGGCCTGAGCCGCTGGAAGATGCATTTTGTCTCTCTGGTCTGGAAAAGGCATTTGCCGGTCGCCGCACGGCGGTGAAACTGGCTCTGCTGGATCAACGGATCGTGGCCGGGCTGGGCAATATCTATGTTTCGGAGGCCCTGTTCCGGGCCGGGATCAATCCGCTGCGGGCCGCGGGGGACCTCTCCCGGGCTGAACTCCGGCGGTTGATCCCCGCGATTCGCGAGACGTTGACGGAAGCGATTGCCGCAGGTGGCTCCTCCCTGCGTGACTATGTGCAGCCGGATGGTGAACTGGGCTATTTCCAGCATGCATGGAAAGTCTATGGCCGTGCGGGGCAGCCTTGCGAACATTGTCCCGGCCTGTCCGCCGGCTGTCAGGGGATCGTCCAGATCGTGCAGGGCGGTCGAAGCACGTATTTCTGTCCCTGTACCCAGCAACAGGCGGGGAAACAGGCGGGATGAAGGGGGCAGGGTTGCCGGCGCCGAATGGCGGGGTGTGCAAGTTTCCTTGACTCTCTGCGGGCTGCTGCGTAGATATCCGCCCCTCACAGGCGGGCCACTCCGCCGGACCCGTCCTTAGCATTACCGAATGGTTTGAAGATCGATGGCTAATACCGCTTCAGCGCGCAAGCGCATCCGGCAGATCAAGGTTCGCACGGAGCGTAACGCTGCGCGCAAGTCCCGCATGCGTACCTTCGTCAAGAAGGTCGAAACCGCGATCGCGTCCGGCAATCACACTGCCGCAAACGAAGCCCTGCGTGAGGCTCAGCCGGAAATGCAGCGCGCCGCTGGCAAGGGCGTGATCCATCGCAACACGGTGGCCCGTCGTCTGTCCCGCCTGACGGCACGGATCAAGGCTCTGGCCACCGCCTGAGCCTGACCGGATTACAGAGCCGGTATATTTTTAATATTGGTTGCGTAATTCTGTTATCAAACAGCTGGCTTTAGTCAGTGTTTTGATTTTCGGCACTCTCAATCTGCACGAATACTGCTGTCCATTTGACGGATGGCAGTATTTTTGCTGTCTAAGGCCGTTGTCCTTTCTCCGGGACTTTGGTTCTCAGTGCCGTGATCGTTCAAATCTTTCTGACCACAGGGCATGACTTTTGGATTGCTTCCGGATCATCCCCGATGCAACCTAAGATATCGACTTCCTGTTTGTGGTGAGGAAGGCCTGACAGGACGTGCATGGTTCCTGTTCAGGCAGACGAAGCAACATGTCGTTTGAATATCGGTCCTCTCTTCAGGACCGCTTGATCCGGGTAGGTGCGGGCAGTGTCAGAACACGGCGGCAGCGCGGAACAGGATATCTCCGTTCACGCTGCAAAAAAACGCGATGACTTTGCCGATGTTACGCCAGCAACCGGGCGGCCGGTTTCGGCTGGCCTGCTGGCCGAGCAATGGAATCGCGTACGTCAGAGGCTGCGGGCTGAGGTCGGGGAAGTTGAATACCGGACCTGGCTGCGGCAAATGACGCTGGCCGGGTTGGAGGCTGATGAGGTTGCCATTCACCTGCCGACCCGTTTTCTGCGTGACTGGGTGCGTTCCCATTACTCCGATCGCCTGAATACGCTGTGGCAGGCGGAAAATCCTGCGGTCAGGCGGGTGGATATCCGCCTCGGCTCCGTGACGGAGAGTGGCCATGGTCTGACCGAAAGCCTGTACGAAAGCGGTATCGTCCAGAAAGCATCTGCTCCGGCAGAGCGTGTAGCGCCGGTCTCATCGGTCGCGGATCAGGCCAGTCTTCCGGAAGCAGACACTCTGGCCCCTTCTTCTCTGGCTGGCCCTGCGTTGGATGAGGCCGGACGCGCCGGCGATATGCATGCGCTGGATCGGCGCTTCAGCTTCGAGACCTTCGTGGTTGGTAAACCCAATGAATTCGCCTATGCCTGCGCGCGCCGCGTGGCGGAAAGCCCGGCCAGCCCGGGCTTCAATCCGCTCTTTCTGTATGGCGGTGTTGGTCTCGGCAAGACGCATCTGATGCATGCCATCGCGTGGGAGCTGAACCGTCCGGGACGGCCCCCGGTTTCCGTCGCCTATATGTCGGCGGAGAAGTTCATGTATCGCTTTATCGCCGCCATTCGCAGCCAATCCACCATGGAGTTCAAGGAAGAGTTGCGCAGCGTCGATGTGCTGATGGTGGATGACCTTCAGTTCCTGATCGGCAAGGACAATACGCAGGAAGAATTCTTCCATACGTTCAATGCGCTGGTGGATGCGGGCAAGCAGATTGTTGTGTCGGCTGACAAATCACCTTCCGATCTGTCAGGGCTGGAAGATCGTCTGCGGACCCGTCTCGGCTGCGGCATGGTGGCCGATCTGCATGCCACTACCTTTGAGCTGCGTATCTCGATTCTCGAAGCCAAGGTGCAGAAAGCCGGCGTCGAGGTCTCGCCCAAAGTGCTAGAATTCCTTGCGCACAAGATCACCTCGAACGTGCGGGAGCTGGAAGGCGCGCTGAACCGGCTGATCGCCCATGCCAATCTGTTTGGCCGGGCGCTGACGCTGGAAACCGCGCAGGAAGTGCTGCACGATATTCTGAAGGCGCATGACCGTCGCATCACCATTGAGGAAATCCAGCGCCGCGTCGCGGAGCACTGGAATATCCGGCTGACGGACATGTCCTCTGCCCGCCGGGCGCGGGCAGTGGCCCGGCCGCGCCAGGTGGCGATGTTCCTCGCCAAGCAGTTGACCAGCCGCTCCCTGCCGGAAATCGGCCGTAAATTCGGCAATCGCGACCATACCACCGTGATGCATGCCATCAGCCGTGTCACCGAGCTGATGGAGCGGGATGCGGCTTTTGCCGAAGATGTCGAGCTGTTGCGCCGGATGCTGGAATCCTGATTTCGCTTATCGCCACGACGTTCCGTGTTTTCTGGCCGCCAGCACGACGCAGCCGAGCCAGATCAACTGCGGCACCAGCAGCAGCGTCGGGATCAGCAGTTTTCCGCTCGGCCCTGCCTGCATGAACAGCAGGCAGGCACAGCCTCCCAGTACTGTGAAACCCCAATGGATCAGGGTGACGGCTTCCCGGCTGAAACCGCTGCGGGAGGCGACCTGATACAGGTGTCCACGATGGGCGGCAGTGACGTTTTCGCCATTAAGGCCGCGCCGGACCAGGGTAAAAGCGACATCGAACAGCACGCCGGATAACAGCATCGGCACCAGCAGGAACGACATGTCCACATTGTCGAACCGGCTGGCGGCAATACCGAGCATGGCGAGCACGAACCCACAGAACTGGCTGCCGACATCCCCCATGAAAATCCGGGCTTTGGGAAAGTTGAAAGGCAGAAATCCCGCAATTCCCGAGGCCAGCAGCAGGGCGGCAAAATAAATGAAATATCCGCCCTGTTCCTGTGCAATCCAGGCCAGAAACAGGCAGGCGATCAGGGAGACGCCGGAGGCCAGCCCGTTCAGCCCGTCGATGAAATTCATCGCATTGGTGGCGAAGATCAGCCACATCATGCTGGCAATCGGTGCAATCCATCCCAGCGAAACCGGGCCGATGAACGGAAGGTTCGGATCGCGCAGGCTCAGCCCGCTGGCGACGACGGTCAGGGCGGCGAGGATCTGGGTGCCGAGCTTGACGGTAAAGGAGCGGCTGCGAATATCGTCGATCATCGACACGGCCGCGATGGCGACGGAGGCGATTATGACCCCCCGGAAATAAGGATCGGCAATCCGGGAAAAATCGGCCCAGATATACAGGGCCAGCAATCCGGCCAGAAAAGCGGCGACGATTCCCACTCCCCCCCCTTTCGGGGTGGCGATGCTGTGGGCCTTGCGCAAATCGGGCTGATCCATGACCCGCACGGTGATCATGATCCGCACGATCATGGCTGAAAGCCCTGCCAGCGCGGCACAGAACAGCAGATGGTGAAGAAAGGCCGTGAACGTCATGCAAGGCTCCCGCAACGGGCCGGAAAAGGCGGCGGACCATGGCCGATGCCGCGTGGAACCGCAACACCAGCCTGTATCAAGCGTGCGGGGCACACGGTAATTCACCCGTCTCCCCCCTCGGCAAGAGGGCTGGAGCTGTTTATAGGTCGCTCATGGCGTCCGGACGCGTTTATTCCCGTATCGTGCTGAACATCCTGCTGGATGGTTCTCTGGCGGCTCTGGCCGTTCCGGTGGCGCACTGGCTTGCCCGGCCGGGGACTGATCCGGTTCCGGCCTCATGGTGGCTGTTACTCAGTGCGTTGAGCGTGGTGCTGGGGGGCATTCCGTTCCGCCTGCCTACCCAATACTGGCGCTTTGCAGGAATCGGCGATCTGGTCGGTGTCGCTGCATGCAGTATCAGCGGAGCCGTCCTGTTCACGCTTGCTCTGGTCATGGCGCACACGCCGCTGCCCAGCAAAAGTTTTCCGGTCATTTTCGCCATGACCTTGCTGCTGGTGCTGGGGACGCCACGGGTGGCCTATCGGTTGACGCAAGGCAATATCCGTTTCGGGGCGCGCACGGAGGCGTCGGAAGCAGCCCCGCCGGTGCAGACCGTGCTTCTGGTCGGTGCGGGCGAGGGTGCCGATCTGTTTCTCCGTGCGACGGCCAAGGATCGCCGTGCCTCGCTGCGTGTGATCGGATTGCTGGCGCTGTCCTCCCGCCAGACAGGGCGGCGTATTCACGGGCAGCCGATTCTCGGCACGGTCGATCAGGCCGATGAAGTGCTGGAGCGTCTGCGGACAGAAGGCCAGTTGCCGGGGCAGATCGTCATCACCGCGTCGGAGTTAGGCGGGGAGCGGATGCGTATGCTGATGGATGTGGCGGAAAAGCAGGGTATGCAACTCCGCCGTGCCGCCGATCCCACATTGCTGACCAGTGCCGCAGCCGATGCGGATTCCGCGCGGGCCACCCTGAAGCCGGTGGCGATTGAGGATCTGCTCAACCGCCCGCAGGCAAGACTGGATCGGGAAGGCATGGCCCGACTGATTCAGGGCCGGCGTGTTCTGGTGACCGGTGCCGGTGGCACGATCGGCAGTGAGCTCAGTCGTCAGGTGGCGGCTTTCGGCCCCTCCCGCCTGCTGCTGCTGGATAACGGTGAATATGCGCTGTGGCAGATCGATCTGGAGCTGGGAGAATCTTTCCCTGCTGTTCCGCGTCAGCCGATTGTGGCCGATATTCGGGATGCCGGCCGACTGCATGCGATCATGCAGGTGGAGAAACCGGAGCTGGTGTTTCATGCCGCGGCGCTGAAACATGTCCCCATGGTGGAGGCCAATCCGCTGGAGGGCCTGCTGACCAATGCAGTCGGCACAAGGATCGTGGCGGATGCGGCAGCGGCTGCCGGAGCGCTGGGCATGGTGCTGATTTCCACCGACAAGGCGGTCAATCCGACCAGCGTCATGGGCGCCTCCAAGCGTCTGGCCGAGATGTACTGTCAGGCTCTGGATCGTCTCGCCCAGCGCCATGGAAACGGCATGCGCTGCGTCACGGTGCGGTTCGGCAATGTGCTGGGCAGCACCGGATCGGTGGTGCCGTTGTTCCGGAGGCAGTTGGAACGCGGCGGCCCGCTGACCGTGACCCATCCGGATATGCGCCGCTATTTCATGACGGTGCGCGAAGCGGTGGGACTGGTCTTGCAGGCCACGGTTGTCGGTGTCAGTGCCGGGGCGGCCTCCTCTGCTGTGCCCGAAGGCGGCATTTTCGTGCTGGATATGGGGGAGCCGGTGAAGATCGTCGATCTGGCGCGCCAACTGATCCGTCTGGCCGGGCTGAGGCCGGATGAGGATGTCGCCATCCGGTTCACCGGTCTGCGCCCCGGCGAAAAATTGTATGAAGAACTGTTCCACGGCAAGGAACCGCCGGAGGCTACCATCTATCCCGGCCTGCTGATGGCCCGTCCGCGTGTGGTGGAGGCGGAGATGGCGGCCGATGCGATCGACATCCTGGCGGCTGCCTGTCGACGTGGCGACCATGCGGCGGCGCTGGCGGTGCTGGCACAGATGGTGCCGGAATTCGTGCATCAGCCCAATCATGACAGGACGGCTTTGCTACAAACGGCTTCCAGCTGAGTGAGACCCATGACAGAGACAGCAGCCCCGATCGCTTTCCTTGACCTGAAAGCGCAGCAGCGCCGCATCGCGGAGGATCTGCGCCCCCGTGTCGAGGCGGTGTTCGCGCATTGCCAGTTCGTGCTGGGGCCGGAGGTGCGGGCGCTGGAGGAAGAGCTGGCAGCGTTCTGCGGGGCCACACATTGCGTCTCGGTCAGTTCCGGTACGGATGCGTTGCAGATTGCACTGATGGCGGAGGGAATCGGTCGTGGAGACGCCGTGTTCCTGCCTGCCTTCACCTATACGGCGACGGCGGAAGTACCTCTGGTGCTGGGCGCGGTGCCGGTTTTCGTGGATATTGATCCGGCGACGTTCCAGATTGATCCGGTGGCGCTGGAACGCCGGATTGAGGACGTGAAACGTGCAGGCGTATTGCGTCCGCGTGCGGTGATCGGCGTGGATCTGTTCGGCCAGCCCGCGCCATGGGCCGCGCTCCGCGCCATTGCCGAGCGCCACGGCCTGTTCACACTTGATGATTGTGCCCAGAGTTTCGGGGCGAGCCTGGGTGAGCGCAGACTTGGGCAGGAAGCCGTTGCAACGGCCACCAGCTTTTTCCCCTCCAAACCGCTGGGGGCCTATGGCGATGGTGGTGCTCTGTTCACCGAGGATGCGGAGCGTGCCGCGCTGTATCGCAGCCTGCGCACCCATGGCGAGGGCACGACACGATACGAGGTTTTGCGTACCGGCATGAATGGCCGACTCGACACGCTTCAGGCAGCAGTGCTGCTCAGCAAGTTGACGGTGTTCGGGGAGGAACTGGAAGCGCGGGAAGCAATCGCGTCGCTGTACGATGCAAGGCTGGCGGGGGTCGCTGGGCTGACCACTCCGGCCCGTGTGCCGGACAGTCGCTCTGCCTGGGCGATCTATGCCATCCTGCTCAAGGATGCGGCCCAACGCGACGGCTTGCAGGCCAGTCTGAAAGATCGGGGCGTGCCGACAGCCATCTATTACCCGCGACCGCTGCATGTGCAGCCTGCCTACGCTCCCTCTCACGATGGAACGGCGCTGCCTGTTTCCGAGGATCTCGCCACGCGTATTCTGGCATTGCCGATCCACCCTGATCTCAGTGAGACGCAGGCCCATCGCGTGTGTGATGCGATTCTGGCTTCATTGGCCTGACCTCACCGAGGATGATCAGGATGCTGATCAGCGGCAGTTATCGGGATTGAAGGTTGGCTCCCAGCTGCACAAAACGTTATGTGCCGCGACGCTCTTGTTGAAGTCGTAACTCTCCGAGGCGATTTTGCCGCTGCCCAGCCAGGCCGTCTGATCCTGGTTGTTCATCAGCCGGGCATGGGTTGTGCCGGTTTCCGGGACTTGGCCGGCACAGGCTGCCATCAGCAACGGCAGGCCCAGCGCCAGAATCACCGGGATCGCGCGCCCGGATATTCGCTGCCGACATGGTCCGTGTGTATTGTGCATGATATTCGCTTTCCTCAATGGCGACCGGATCTGGTTTTGTTTTGGTCCGGTTTGCAACTATGAGGATGGGAATGATTTTGGCGGGGAACAACGCCAAACACGGCATGAGAGCAATGCTTTCCACGCACCAAAACCGTTTTGTTTCAGGGTGTGAAAGAGGTGTTTTGTCCGATTGCCCCGGCTGCTGCCACACCAAACCAGCCCAGCATCAGGGTTACACCTCCAATAGGTGCCAGCGGGCTGAGGCTGATTCCCTGCAGGGCCAGGACATACAGATCGCCGCAGAACAGAACTGTGCCCACAAAAAAAGCGCCTCCGGCAGCCAGAGCGATTTTCCGGCCTGCCTTCGTATGCAGATGCGTGGCAAGCAGCGCCGAGATGATCATCATGATGGCGTGCCAGCCCTGCATCTGCACCGCCGTCTGCACCAGCCGGATTGTATCGGGATCGGGCAAGGCATGGGCAGCGATGGCGGCCATGGCAACTGCCATGCAGCCGGATAATCCGCCAAGGGTGAGCAGAACGCGGGCCATCTATGCGATCCTCCTGAAAGCACCCCTATTTCATGCGCGGGCTTACATCTGTAAAATACCTTCATGCCCCGTGGCGATCTCTTTCCGGATATAGGTCCGAACGAAACCGGCTACCTGCCGTTGTCAGGTGGTCATGTGATGTATTGGGAGCAGGTGGGAAATCCCTACGGCGTCCCGGTGCTGTTCCTGCATGGTGGTCCGGGGGCGGGGGCGGGTACGGTCCATCGCCGTTTCTTTGATCCTGTCTACTGGCGGGCCGTCATTTTCGATCAGCGCGGAGCGGGCCGGTCCCGCCCGCTGGGTAGTTTGGCACGCAATACCACGCAGGATCTGATCGAAGACATAGAACTGCTGCGCGTGCATCTCGGCGTCGAACGCTGGCTGCTGTTCGGCGGTTCCTGGGGATCGACCCTGGCGCTGGCCTATGCTCAGGCACATCCGGACAGGGTGCTGGGCTGTGTGCTGCGCGGCATTTTTCTGGGCCGTGAGCAGGAGGTCGCATGGTTTCTCTATGGTCTTCGCCAGATATTTCCGGAGGCCCACGCCGCTTTCGCCAATTTCCTGCCTCCTGAAGAGCGACATGATCTGCTGGCCGGCTATATAAGCCGGTTGAATGATACCGATCCTGCAGTTCATATGCCGGCGGCACAGGCATGGTCTTTGTATGAAGGGTCGTGCAGCACATTGCTGCCGAATCCGGATACGGTCGGCTTGTTTGCGCGGGATCGGGGCGCGTTAGGGCTGGCGCGGATCGAGGCGCATTATTTTGCCAACCGGCTGTTTCTGCCGCCGGAGGGTTTGCTGGGTCATATGGACCGTATCGCCACCCTCCCCGCCGAGATCGTGCAGGGCCGCTACGACATGATCTGCCCGGCCTATTCCGCCTTTGACCTTGCCGCATGCTGGCCGGCCGCGAAATTGACCGTGATTCCCGATGCCGGACATTCCGCGCTGGAACCCGGGATCAGGCGTGCACTGGTGGCAGCGGTGGAGCGTTTCCGCCGCCAGATCGGCTGAGCATGCCTGATCGTTTCAGGCCCGTTTGCTTCAATGGCTTTTTTAAGTTTTTAGGGATTGCAGAGCATGACCGCTCTTTCTGCTTCCACGCGCGCCCGTTTGTTACTTGGCACCCGCCGCTATTCCTCCTGGTCGTTGAGGGGCTGGCTGGCGGTGAAGCTGGCTGGGATCGAGGTGGAGGAAGTGGTCTATAAACTGGCGGGAGGGCATACACCGGAGGTGAAGCAGGCTTCTCCCAGTGGCTTTGTGCCGGTGCTGGAAGTGGAGGGGCAGCCAATCTGGGACAGTCTGGCGATCTGCGAATATTGTGCCGAGATCCAGCCTGCGTTGTGGCCGTCCGAGTTCATGATCCGTGCCCATGCGCGCAGCGTGGCGGCAGAAATGCATGCAGGCTTCCGGGAATTGCGCATCGCCATGCCGATGAATGTCTGCCGCCATTTTCCGGGGCTGATGTTCAATGAGGCGGTGTTGGCCGATCTTGCGCGTATCGATCAGGTCTGGAGCGAAACGCGGGCGCGGTTCGGGGCAGGTGGCCCCTATCTTTACGGTGCGGCATTGACGGTCGCCGACATCATGTATGCGCCGGTGGTGGCACGCTTTCTGACTTATAATGTGCCACTTTCCGAAGCGGCTGCCTCTTACCGGGACGCAGTGCGGGCGCATCCGCTGATGCAGCAATGGTATGCGGCGGCAGAGGCCGAACCTGAATCCTGGCATCTGCCGAAATATGAGCAGATCGTCTGATCCCCGTGAGCATTGCTTCCCGTGCGGCGGTCAGCGCCGGTATTGAACGTGTCTCGGTGGTGGCGTTGCTGCTGCTGCCGATTTTTCTGACGCATGGGCGCGGGATCGCGGAATGTCTGATGTCAGGCATTGCAGCCCTGTTCCTGATCCGCTCGGCGCTGGTCCATGAATGGGGATGGTTCCGTACCGGCTGGCTGAAGATCGGTCTCTTGTGGTGGGGATGGCTGGTGCTGTGTTCCCTGCCGATCGGCAGTCTGGGGCAGGGGGGATTTTCCTCCCTGTTGCAGGCGGTGCTGACAGTCAGAGTTCTGATTTTCGTGGCGGCGCTGGAGCATCTGCTGCTGCGTGGGGAGCAGGCGAGGCTGTGGCTGCGGCGGCTGTTGGAAATCACGTTTTTCTATATGGCCGCCCAGACGGCTTTTCAGTTCGTAACCGGCCATAACATGTTCGGCTGGCCGCGTGGCCCCGATGGAGAGTTGACTGGCCCTTATCAGCATCCACGAGCGGCCCCTCCTTACTCCCGTCTGTTGTTTCCCGTGCTGTTGCCGATGCTGATGCAGGCGTTGCGCGCACCGTGGCAGAAGGCTGGTGTTTTGCGCATTGTACTGGCTGCCGGCTCGGTCGGTTTGCTGGTGTTGATGGGGGAGCGGATGCCGCTGCTGCTGGTTCTGGGGCCGGGGCTTGGTGTGGCATTCATCTATCTGCGGCGTTTGCGTCTTCCGCTGGCGGCGCTGGTGGTGCTGGCCGGATGTCTGGTGGCGGCTTCTCCGGTGATTTCACCTCAGGTGCACCATCGGCTGGTAGAAAAGTTCAGTCAGCAGATGGGAGCGTTTGGCGGCAGTCATTATGGGCAGATTCTCAGCCGCTCTCTGGTGATGGCGGGGGATAATCCGCTGACTGGAAGGGGTTTTGACGGATTCCGCACTGGCTGTGACGATCCGCATTATTTCGGCGTGCGCTCTGTTGGGCGGGCATTGGGAGATCGCTCAACCGATGGTGGAGGCGCCGATATCTGCGTGCAGCATCCGCACAATCATTATCTGCAGGCGCTGACGGATGCCGGTTATCCGGGGCTGCTGCTGTTTTCGGCACTGGTGATCGCATGGGTGGTGGCACTGGCGCGAGGGCTTTATCGCCACCCCACGCCGCTGCGGGTCGGTTTGCTGGCAGCGGTGGTGATTCAGGAATGGCCGCTCGCCTCCGCCAGCAGCGTGACATCCATGCCTCTTTCCGGCTGGTTCTTCCTGCTGCTTGGCTTCGGTCTGGCGGAGGCAAGGCTGGCTCTTGGATCAGACAAGGAACGCGTTATCTCTGCTTCATAGAAAACGGCACCGGTGCAAGCCGCATGACAGGAAAGACAACGACCATGACAGACACAGCTGCTTCCGCTCCGCCACACATTCCCGTCACTGTGCTGACCGGCTTTCTGGGGGCCGGCAAAACGACATTGCTCAACCGCATCCTCACGGAGCCGCATGGCAAGAAATTTGCCGTGGTGATCAATGAATTCGGTGAGCTGGGCGTGGATAACGACCTCGTCGTCGATGCGGACGAGGAAGTGTTCGAAATGAACAATGGCTGTGTCTGCTGCACAGTGCGTGGTGATCTGATTCGCATCATCTCCGGGCTGATGAAGCGGCGTGGGCGTTTCGATGGCATTATTGTCGAGACCACCGGCCTCGCTAATCCCGCCCCGGTCGCACAGACTTTCTTCATGGATGAAGATGTGCGGCGCAATGCCCGGCTGGATGCGATCGTGACGGTGGTGGATTCCCGGCATTTGCCGCGTCAGCTGGAAGAAAGCACCGAAGCCATGACCCAGATCGCGTTCGCGGATGTCATCATCCTCAACAAGACCGATCTGGCCACGCCGGAAGAACTGGATGCGCTGGAGGCAAGAATAAAGGCCATCAACCCGCATACCGTGATCCGTCGTGCCCATCGCGCCGATGTGCCGGTCACGGAATTACTGGGGCTGGACGCATTCAGTCTGGATCGCATTCTGGCAAACGACCCTGATTTCCTCGATCATGACTCGCATGATCATTCGGAGGGGGTGACAAGCATCAGCCTGGAAGTGAATGGTCCGCTTGATCCACAAAAGTTCAATGCGTGGATTGCCGAGCTGCTTCAGACCAAAGGGCAGGATCTGCTGCGTACCAAAGGAATTTTACACTATGCTGGTGAAGACAAGCGCTTTGCGTTTCAAGCCGTGCATATGCTGGCGGATGGCGATTACATTGGCCCGGCAGAGCCGGGGCAGCGCAGCCGGATCGTGTTTATCGGGCGTGATCTGAACCGCCCGCAATTGCGACGCGGTTTTGAGGCATGCCGTGCGGCGGTATCATGAGCGGGGAGATGGATGAGGACTTCCTGCTGACGTCCCGCGGGCGGCAGGTACAGCTTGGAGCCTACGCAATCGGTGTGGCATTCAGCCAGTCGCATGTGGCCTTTGCGGCAGCGGATGGCTGTGTCCACGTGCTGTCTTTGTCCGATCCGACTGAAACAAATCAGATCAGGACGCATGAGGACGGACTACTTTCTTTCTGTGCTTCTCCTGCGGCGGATGGTTTTCTGTCTGGCGGCGATGACGGCCATTTGCGTCTGATCCGGTCTGACGGGACGGTGGAGACAGTGGCCGGTTTCAAGGGCAAATGGGTAGAGACCATCGCCGTGCATCCGGACCGTAAACTCGGAGTGATTGCCTGTACGGCAGGCCGGGCGGTGCATGTTTTCAATGCACAGGGTAAATTGCTGAAAACTCTTGAGCATGCGTCCACGGTCACCGGGCTTGCTTTTGATGCGAAGGGCAAGCGTTTGTTTGCCTCCCACTATAATGGCGTCAGCATCTGGTATGTGGCGTCCAAAACCGATAACCCTCGTGTTCTCGCATGGAAAGGGAGCCATACCGGTGTGGCCGTGCATCCGGCAGCGGAAGCGGTGGTGACATCCATGCAGGAAAACTCTCTGCATGGCTGGCGGCTGAGTGACGGGCATCACATGCGTATGAGCGGCTATCCCGCCAAAACACGCTCGCTGTCTTTTTCCAGAAGCGGTAAATGGCTGGCGAGTTCCGGGGCCGAAGCCATTGTGCTGTGGCCGTTTTTCGGTGGAGGGCCGATGGGCAAACAGCCCATGGAACTGGCTCCGATCCCGGATGGTTTGTGCACGGCCGTAGCCTGCCACCCGCGTCATGAGGCGGTCGCGGCAGGATATTCCGATGGGCTGGCTGTCATGGCCGATATTGAGTCCGGTCGTATTCTGCCGATCTGTGCACCGGGTCGTGGAGAGATCACGGTGCTGCGATGGAGCCCGGATGGGCGTCATCTTGCATTCGGCACTACAACCGGCTTTGCCGCCTGGATTGATTTTTCACGGCAGGAATAGGCGCTTTTTATTGTCTGAATATCGCAGCCCCAAAAAAATAGCGCCCGGTTTATGACCGGGCGCTATTTTTATATCGGTTTCGCCAAGGGCTGTTGATTACCAACGGTATCCGAGAGAGGCGAACACGGCACGGCCCTGACCATACCCGCAAGCACTGAGGCTGCTGCATGCGGCGACAAATGTTTTATCGGTCAGATTGGTGGCATTCACCTGCAGGCGCCACTGTTTGTAATCCGCGTGTGCTACCAGATCGAACAGCAGGAAACTCGGTACCGTGAAGGTGTTGGGTACGGCACCGGCTGTTTCACCGGTATAGCGGGTACCGGCGCCAAGCCCTACGCTGAGATCCTCGCTGATCGGATAAGTATAATCCAGAAACACGGATGCCATATGGCTCGCCTGTGCGACGGGCCGCGATCCGGTTGCACCGGCCACATTGCTCTTTGTAATCAGCGGCTCCTGATAGGTGAAGGCACTGATCAGGGAAAGGTTCCGGGTGATTTTGCCGGTTGCTTCCAGTTCGATGCCGCGGCTGCGGATTTCGCCCGTCTGTACGCTGAATGTGGGTGCAATCGGGTTCGGAGTCAGCACGTTCTGTTGGTGCAGATCATAGGCCGCCGCCGTGAACAGAACGTTGGTCGAGGGCGGCTGATACTTGATGCCGACTTCGACCTGATCTCCGGTCAGAGGCTGGAAGCCATTGCCCTGCATATCTGTGCCAGCCTGTGGCAGGAACGATGTGGAATAGGCTGCGTAGGGTGAGACACCGCTCGGGAATGCATAAAGCAGGGCGGCACGACCGGTGAAAGCCTGATTATCCTGGGAAGCTGTAGATTTTTTCAGATTGTTCACCGTGGAGGTGGAGGCAAAATCCTGCCGTCCGGTCAGTGTCAGGTGCCAGTTCTGGTAGGAGAGCTGATCCTGCAGATAGACACCGGTCTGTGTCTGTGTCTGGTTGGTGCTGGTGAGTGTGACACCGCGCGGGCCTGCGAAAGTCGGCCATGTGAAGCTGCGATAGACAGGTGCAAAAACGTCCAGCGTAGGACCGTTGAGGCTCGCGTTACGTTGCTGGTTGGCATTGCTACGGAAATCGACACCCAACAGAATGTCATGACCGATCGGGCCTGTGGCGGCCTTGTATTCCGTATTTGTATCCAGCGTCACCGTGTTCATGATGGGCTGTTGCCACATCGCGACGCGATTCAGCGTACGCAGGCTTTGGCCGGCATATCCATTTCCGTAGATGGAACGATAATTCAGGTCGATATGGGCAAAGCGCATGTTCTGGCGTACCACCCAGTTCGACAGAATATGATGTTCCGCTGCATATCCGACAGCGATCTGGCGCTTGGAATAAACGTCGAACTGTTCATCGCCATTCAGGAAGTCACGCGGAATCCGGCCATTGGGATTGGGCAGGACTGTGCCTTTGGCGGGCAGGAACTGGGCGGATGATCCTGCATCATCCTGCATGTAGCTGGCCAGCAGGGTCACACTGGTATCGGCATCCGGTTTCCACGCGATGGACGGGGCAACATAAATGCGATTGTTTTTGATATTTTTGTAACCAGTGCCTGAATCGCGCAACAAGGCATTGAAACGCCACAGCAATGTTCCGCTCTTGTTGAGTTTTCCCCCTACATCCACCGCACCCTGAATACGACCGAAGGAGCCACCCTGAATCTGCATCTGGTTTTGCTGGTTCAGCCTGGGTGTTTTGCTGACGGCATTGATCAGACCGCCGAGATTACCTGAACCATACAGGGGAGAGACCGCTCCACGCAGCACCTCGATGCGTTCCATACCCCATGGCTCGATCTGGAATGCCTGAGAGGTGGTGGTAATGGGTGTGCGCGTACCGTCCAGATAGACATCCGGGGTAAAGGCACGAATGGAGCCATAGAAGCCCCGCACGTCGGCGCCATATGAATCCGCATTGACGCCTGCCGTATAGCGAAGCGCTTCACTGATACTGCGTGTATTGAGGACCTGCATGCGGTCCTGGGTAATGACCGTCACGGCTTGCGGGGTTTCCAGAATAGGCGTGTCGGTTTTCGTGGCGCTGGTATCGCGGGTTGCCAGAAATCCCTGTACCGGTGTGCTGGCGGTCGTTTTCTGCCCCTGTACGGACAGGGTGGGTAAGGCCGATGTTTCGGCCTGCGAAATTTTCTGTGCCGCGCTGTCGGCCTGTGCCTGCGGCATGACAGCCAGCATGCCCGCCGTCATGGCGGCATTGGCAAGAAGAAGGGCTTTGAATGTCATCTGAAGTCTCCGGCTCACGTGGCAAGGGCGCTTACCGGAAACGCTTCCCCTTTTGGAAGAGGTAATGATTATAATAATCGTTCTCATTTAAAGTTCATCGTAAAGCGTTGCTAAATGGCAACGCTTTACGGAGATTATGATGATGGCCGATTATTCAGTTGTGGTTAACCGGCCTGCCACTCACGGGCGGCCTCGGTGATCATGGCGATGGCGTACTCGGCATAGCTGCGGGGTATGGCAAGATGGAAACCGTTTTCCCGGTCGGGATGCCATATCTGCACGGTGACGTGGGCCATGGTGGTGATGGCCGTATCCTCCGGACCGAAACTGCGTGGATGCAGATCAATCGGGATCAGTTTCGCCAGCACATCCCTGACAGCAGTACCGCAGAGATGGAGGATCACCCGTCCATCCCCCTGTTCCGTGACCGAGGCATTGCTACCGGCGGCAGCCCGTATGTCCGATGCAAGGCCAGGATCATGACCGATGACCAGATACTGTCCGTTGCCGTTCCATAGTACCTCCATACCGGGTACGGCGCTGCGCTTTCCGGTCTCCGGCAGGGGGATGCCGTACCCGATGAGGAAGACATCCCGCAGGGCGGAATGGCCATTCCGTCTGGTGTTGACCAGCGCGATGGCCCGGCTCTGTTCCGTCATCACAAAAGGTGTTTCAGACATTGGAGCGGTCTCCGGCAGGATCGACGAAGGCGGAGGAAACGATTTCGGCCAGATAATCTTCTCCGCGCACGGGATCGTAGACGCGGATGATTTCACCCGCCCTTTCAGGCCCCCGACACAGCAGTGCCAGCGCAATCCAATGGCCAAGAGTGGGAGAATAGACGGCAGAGGTGATGGATCCCTGATCATGGGCGGAACTGGCTTCGGCGCCGCGGGGCAGCAGATGGGCGCCTGCCCGCATCCTGATGCCGGGGTCGATCTGGAAGCCGGCATCGACCGGGCGCAGGCCGATCAGGCGTGGACGGCCAGGATCCGTCAAGGCCGGGCGCAGAGCCATAGCACGACCGAGGCATTCCTTGTCGGCCATCAATCCTCCGGCGTTCAGATCATGCAGCGTGACCTGCCCGTTTAACTCGCTGCCAGCCGGATAGGCTTTTTCCACCCGCATGATCCCCATGGCTTCGGTGCCGTAGGGGGTGATGCCGAACTCGGCCCCGGCCTCCATCAGCCGGTCGGCAATTTCGGCTGCGCGACGGGCGGGGACGGCCAGTTCATAAGCCAGCTCACCGGAGAAGGAGAGGCCGAACAACCGTACAGGCGTTCCATCCGTGAGCATGGTTTCGGCCACGCTCATGCGCGGGAATGCCTCGCGGGACAGATCGAACGCAGGGTCGATCAGACGGTGCAGAACATCGCGTGATCGTGGACCTGCAATAGCGATCTGCGCCCATTGCTCGGTGACGGAGGCAATCTGCACGTCCAGCTCCGGCCACAGACATTGATGGCAGTAGAGGAGGTGCTGGAACACCTGCCCGGCATGGGCGGTGGAAGCGCTCAGCAGATAATGATCTTCTCCGAGCCGTGCGGCGGTGCCGTCATCCAGCACGAACCCGTCCTCGCGCAGCATCACCAGATATCCGGCGCGACCGCTGCGAATGCGTGAGAGGCGATTGACGCAGACCCGGTCGAGAAATTCGGCTACATCCGCGCCCTGTATATCAATCTTGCCCAGCGTGGAGACATCGCAGAACCCTACCCCGTTCCGCACTGCATTGACCTCACGGGTGGCGGTGGCCAGCCAGTCGGATTCTCCCGGACGCGGGAAATACTGGGCGCGCATCCATTGTCCGACCTCGGTGAACACGCCGCCGCGTGCTTCAGCCCAGCGATGCAGCGGGGTGAGGCGGCGCGGACGATAATGCGGCCCGCGATGCGCTCCCCCCAGCGCACCGATCGAAACCGGTGTATAGGGGGGACGGAAGCCGGTGGTGCCGGTGGCGGGGATGCCCGCGCCGGTGATCCCCGCCATCAGGGCCAGCCCGTTGATATTGGCCGTTTTGCCCTGATCAGTGGCCATGCCCAGCGTGGTGTAGCGCTTCAGATGCTCGACCGAAACAAAGCCTTCCTGATGCGCGAGCGCCACATCCTTCGCGGTCACATCGTTCTGGAAGTCGATAAAAGCCTTACCCTTGACGCTGCGGATCTGACCCAGCGGCTGGGCCGGATCGGCATCGAGATCATCCGTGGTCGGAAGTGCCGGGGCTGAAGGGACCGAAAAACCACAGGATTCGGCCGCTTCCAGCCCTGCATGCATTCCTTCGGCAATCCCCGCACCGAGGCCGAAACAGCCCGAAGCAGCCCCCACCACGCTCATACCGGGCGGTAATCTGTCGGTATCGGGCAGGAATGTGCTGGCCGTATCGTCCCAGCGCGGCTTGCCGCCGAGATGGGTGGTCAGATGCAGGGCCGGTGTCCAGCCGCCCGACATGGCCAGCAGATCGGCGCGGAGTGTGGCGACTCCGCCATCGGTACCCGCGATGCTGACGCTGCGTATGCCACTCGCACCGCCATGTGCTTTTTTGATGTGGGCACCGGCAAACAGCCTTGCACCGGTGCGGTGGGCGATGTCGCGTACGGCCTGCGAGGTTTCCGTCCGCTGGTCGATCAGGGCGGCGACGGAGAGTCCGGCTGCCGCCAGATCGGCCGCGGTGCGGGCGGCATCATCATTATTCAGGGCGATCACGGCGCGCTGACCGGGCCGCACGGCAAAGCGGTTGACATAGCTTCTGACGCTGCCTGCCAGCATCACGCCGGGGCGGTCATTGCCGTCGAAAACCAGCGGGCGTTCGATGCTGCCGGTGGCCAGAATGCAGCGACGGGCCATGAAGCGCCACAGGCGCTGGCGCGGCAGATGATCCGGAGTCACTGGCAGATGATCGGCCACGCGTTCCAGCGCGCCGTACGTGCCGCCATCATACACTCCGAACACGGTGGTGCGGCGGAAGATGCGGGCTTCCGCACAGGCGGCAAGCTCGGCTTCCATCATTGCGGCCCATTGCGCGGCGGGCTGGCCGTCGATGTCGCGGCGCTCGGTCAGGGTGCGGCCGCCCAAACGACTATCCTGTTCGGCCAAAATGACACGCGCCCCCGTCCGTGCCGCCGCGACCGCCGCCGCCAGCCCGGCAGGGCCGGAGCCGATCACCAGAACGTCACAAAAAGCCGTCGCTTTTTCATAGCGATCAGGATCGGCCTCGCCCGACAGGGCACCGAGACCGGCGGCGCGGCGAATGGCCGGTTCGTACAGCTTTTCCCAGAACGCGGCAGGCCACATGAAGGTCTTGTAGTAGAACCCCGCCGTCAGAAACGGTGAGATCAACTGATTGACCGACAGCAGATCGAAACGCAGCGAGGGGAAGCGGTTCTGGCTGGTGGCGGTCAGCCCGTCGAACAACTCGATTGTCGTCGCACGGGTATTCGGTTCCTGCCTTGCGCCGCTGCGCAGATGCACCAGCGCGTTCGGCTCTTCCTCGCCCGCTGAAAGAATACCGCGCGGACGATGATATTTGAACGAACGCCCGACCAGCTTCACTCCGTTGGCCAGAAGGGCGGAGGCCAGCGTATCACCCGCATGACCGGTATAGGCGCGCCCGTCGAAATGGAAATGCAGCGGGCTGGTGCGATCGATCATGCCGCCGGAGGGTAGACGGCAGCTTTGGGTAAGGGGGGCACTCATCATGCCTCTCCTGTTGCAGAGGAGGATGGATCGCGGGCCAGCATGACGCTGACGATGCCGTGGTCGCGCGTATCGCGCCTGACACGCAGCCAGTTCTGACAACCGGCGGTATGGAACCAGTATTCCTCATGCACCCCTGCCGGATTGTCGCGCAGATAGGTGTAATCGGCCCATGCCTCCGTGCTGGCCGAGGCCGCCGGAAGAGTGCGGGTGGCATCGCCACGATACAGGAATTCCTCCAGGCCGCGCGGGCCGCAACAGGGACAGGCGATGCGCATATCCTGGTCCTTTTCAGTGTCGTTGATCGTCGTTCAAATCAGGCCGGTTCTGAAACCGCGTCAGTGCAGGTTGGGCTGTGCGCCCATGCCTTTTTCATCAATCACATGACCGGTGGCGAAACGGTCCAGGCGATAGGCTGTGGCAACCTCATGCGGCGCGCCGGTGGCGACCAGATGGGCCAGACACAGCCCTGCCGCGGGAACCGCCTTGAAGCCGCCGTAACACCAGCCTGCATTCAGATACAGCCCCTCAACAGGGGTACGGTCGATGATCGGGCTGCCATCCATCGACATGTCCATCAGCCCGGCCCAGTGCCGCAGTAATCTGGCCCGGCCAATGGCGGGCATCAGCGCGACGCCGCCTTCACATACATCCTCGATGGTCGGCAGATTGCCGCGCTGGGCATAGGAGTTGTAGCCGTCAATATCGCCGCCAAACACAAGGCCGCCTTTATCCGACTGGCTGATATAGAAATGCCCCGCGCCGAAGGTGATGACGCCGGGAATGACCGGTTTCAAACCTTCACTGACGAAAGCCTGCAACACATGGCTTTCGATCGGTAACCGCATACCCGCCATGGCCGCGACTTTGCTGGAAGAGCCGGCCACTGACAGCGCCACCGTTTTCGCACCGATAAAGCCCCGTTTTGTGTCGACCCCGAGAATCCGGCCATGTTCGATTTTCAGCCCGGTGACTTCACAGTTTTGAATGATGTCTACCCCCAGACGGTCGGCGGCGCGGGCATAGCCCCATGCCACCGCATCATGCCGGACCGTGCCGCCGCGTCTGTGCAGAAGACCGCCCTTGATGGGAAAGCGTGCATGATCGAAATTCAGGAATGGATACATCGCACGCACTGCCTCGCGGTCCAGCAGCTCCGCATCCACCCCGTGCAGTCGCATGGCGTTTCCGCGCCGTGCATAGGCGTCGCGCTGGCCATCGGAATGGATCAGGTTCAGCACACCGCGCTGGCTGACCATGGCGTTGTAGTTGATGTCCTGTTCCAGACTCTCCCACAATTTCATGGACAGTTCGTAGAACGGGATGTTACCCGGCAGCCCGTAATTGGAGCGGATAATGGTGGTGTTACGGCCGACATTCCCGCCGCCGATCCAGCCTTTTTCCAACACAGCGACGTTGCGGATACCGTAACGGCTGGCAAGATAATAGGCTGTGGCCAATCCATGTCCGCCGCCTCCCACGATCACGACATCATAGGATGGGGCGGGTGCGGCATCACGCCAGGCGGGTTTCCAACCCTTATGTCCACGCAATGCCTGTGAGATCACGGACAGAATGGAATAGCGGTCTGACAACACGGCAATGCTTCTCCGGCAGGCGCATGGGGCGCATGAGGGAAAACGTAGCGGTGGAGGCGATGGGACAGGGTATAATTTTTTCTTATACTCCTGCCTCTGAGGAGATCGCGCATGCTGCATAGCCCCGGACTGCCATTTGATCTGAGAGTGCTGGAGATTTTTCTGGCGGTCTGTGATGCTGGCGGTATGGCTGGTGCGGCGCGCAGGCTGGGTTTGTCGCAGCCGGCTGTCTCGCAGGCCATTGCCGAGATCGAGAAACGCAGCGGTGTCGCGTTGCTGGATCGTGGCGTCAGACCGCTTTCACCCACGCCGGCAGGGGTGCTGTTGCGGCAGCGCGGCGCTGCATTGTTGGATGAGGCGCGGCAGATTGCCCCGCTGCTGCGTCAGGTTCGCCAGCGGCGTCTGGCGCTGCTGCGGATCGGGATGGTCGATTCCCTGTCCCGCGCCGTGCTGGGGCCTCTGGCGCAACAGTTGGAGACGATGGCTGATCAGGTCATGTTTTTGTCCGGCCTGACCGCCAGCCATGCCAGTGCATTGCTGACGCGGCATCTGGATATCTGCCTCGGCACGGATGCGTTGCAGGATCTGGACGGGCTGGAACGCTGGAATCTGTTCGACGAGCCTTATATTCTGGCGCTTCCAGCCGGGATTGATCTGCCGGAAGGATTGTCCGCTGCTGCCTCTCTGACCGCGTTGTCTGAACGGCTGCCATTGGCCCGGTATAGTGCCCGTTCCCGCACGGGGATCGACATAGAGCGGCATCTGCGCCGTCTGCAACTGGATCTGCCACGTCATCAGGAATTCGATACGCCTTATGGCGTTATGGCGATGGTGGAGCAGGGGATTGCCTGGGGGATTACCACGCCGCTCTGTCTCTATGAGGCACGTACGGATTTGAGCCGCATACGCTGCCTGCCTTTGCCGGGACCATCCCTGCGGCGTCAGCTGACCCTGGTCGCGCGGCGGAGGGAGCTTGGAACAGTGCCGCGTTCCCTGGCACAGGGGGTGCGCAAGGCGCTGGAGGCTGAGGCCATGCCGTGGCTGCGCCGTTCTATGGGCTGGGTTTGTGAAGGAAAAACGGAGCTGCTGCCACCCTTATCATCCATGACCGGCCCCAATGCCGATCACGGGATGGGTGATTGAGACATATCAATGCCAGGATGTCGTTCCGTTTTATGAAGATCCTGTCTGCTGCATTTCTGATGAGTGCTCCGGCAGCTGCGTTTGCAGCCCCTTGGACCACCGCGCCTGTGTCCGTAGGGCAGGGGTTCCAGGACCAGCCTCTTCTGATTGCGACCCAGTATCCGCTCCCGATCATTCCCGGTTATAAACGATGATCGACAGGAATTGGGCTGGCAGTTCTGTCAGCTCCTCCGGTCCATGCAGCGCTGCCGAATCAAAAGACAGCATATCACCGGGATTCAAGGCATAAAGCCCATCCCCGTGGCGGTAGCGAATGCTGCCCGACAACATATAAATCAGCTCTGTTCCCTTGTGCTGAAACTGCGTGTAGGGGGCGGCATCCTTGCTGAGGGTGATCAGATATGGCTCCACTGCCAGGCCGGAGCCTAGAGAATGCCCGAGCAGCTCGTATTTATGTCCTGCTTTGGTGCCGCGCCGTTCAATGCTCAGGCCCATGCCGGCTGGCACATAACTGCAATCGCGTCGTTCATCGAAATCGCTGAAGAAGCTTGAGATCGGCGTATTCAAAGCGCGGGACAATGCCTGAAGCGTGGCGAGTGACGGAGACGTAGAGCCGTTTTCGATTTTCGAGAGCATCCCGGCCGATAAATCCGCTTCCACCGCAAGATCGGCCGCCGTAATGCCAAGACGCTGGCGCAGGCGGCGCACTTTCGCGCCAATAGCGGCCTCCAGCGAAGCAGGCGGCGCCTCCGTTCTGACAGGGGGGGCATTGGAGCCGGTAATCAAAGGCACATCGACAGATGCAGGAGGCTGCCTGTCAGATGTCTGGGAGGTAATTTTTTTGTTCATGCTACAGAGAAAATCCTTTTAAGCAGAATATAGAACCATATTCTGATGAGTCGTAAAGAAATTTGATATTGTACTAAAATATAATGTACAAAAAACGATCATCAGAAAAATAGCAAATAAAAAATAATCTAATTTTTCTATTGTTGTAATACCTTTTTTTAATAAATATTTTTTATATAAAACCTCTATAATTTGATATTTTTTCAAGAAATGTTTTTTATTGCAACTAACAAATTTCTCTTGATGAAGATTTTTTATAATGCACTATACTGAGTTTGATTTAAAAACAGGGATCAGCGATGTCTTGTAAAAATTTTGTAGCCCGTGTTCTGCCGATGGTTGCCATTCTGTTTGCTGCTACAGGATGCGGCCAGAACGTGACCCAGAAGGAAAACAAGCTGGCAGCGGCCGGTTTCGTTCCTCATCTGCCTGATACCCCTGCCAGGCTTGCATCCATGAAAACCTTGCCGCCCCATAAATTTGTCCGGCAGGTACGGAATGGCCAGATGTTGTATGTCTATTCCGATCCGACCCTATGCGGTTGTGTCTATGTCGGGGACCAGAAGGCTTACAGCAACTATCGGCATGAAGTGTTTGAGCAGCACCTGGCGGATGAGCAGCAGGCAACAGCATCCATGGATCAGGATTACGCCATGGAATGGTCTGCATGGGGGCCTTGGGCACCCTTTTATTATTACTGAAAACCCGTATCAAAAAATTTCGTCCTGATGAACAGTTATCTCCGGATGGGCCGTCCCGATCCGGAGAAGCTGCATAACAACATTTCTTTTTCAAAAAAGGCTTTTCTTTCGGTGCCTATGAGATTCCTATACCGGCAGTAGGTTTCTCCCTCTCTCATTCCTATCCCGGTCGCGCGATAAACCTGATGTGCAGAGGAGTATGAAATGCTCGACGGATTTTATGTCGGCCTTGGACTGGTAGGCTTTATCGTCTGTATCGGCTTCGTGACGGCATGCACGAGGATATGAGCCATGAGCTTCGATTTCGTTCTGGCGGGTGGTGTGACCATTTTTTTGCTGGTCTATATTGCCGCCGTCCTGATCCGGCCGGAAAGGTTCTGAACCATGTCCATGGCAGGATGGATCACAATCGGCATTTTCTTTCTTTGCGTTCTGGCACTCACCAGGCCGCTGGGCGGATTTCTGGTCTCTGTACTGGAGGGCAGGCGGACCTTTCTGTCGCCCATTCTGGGGCCGGTGGAGCGGGCATTGTACCGGTTTTCAGGGGTGAGACCGGAGGAGGAGCAGTCCTGGTCGCACTATGCGCTGGCGCTGCTCAGCTTTAAAATCGTCTGCTTCGTGGCCGTCTATGCTATTCTTCGTTTGCAGGCTTACCTGCCGTTGAATCCGGCGGGACAGGGGAGCGTAGCGCCCGATCTGGCCTACAATACCGCTGTCAGTTTCGTTACCAATACAAACTGGCAGAGCTATGGCGGTGAGACGACCATGAGTTATCTCAGCCAGATGCTCGGCCTGACAGTACAGAATTTTGTATCCGCAGCTGCGGGTATTGCTGTGGCTGCCGCTATCATCAGGGGGTTTGCCCGGCGGGAATCAAAAGCCATTGGCAATTTCTGGGTCGATATGGTGCGGGCAACATTATATGTGTTGCTGCCGATTTCTGTCGTGCTCAGTCTGTTTTATGTTTTCGAAGGTATTCCTCAGACATTTTCGGGCAGTGTGGTTGCTACTACCTATGAAGGCATCCACCAGACCATTGCGCTGGGACCGGTGGCATCGCAGGAAGCCATCAAGATGCTGGGGACCAATGGCGGTGGTTTCTTCAATGTGAATTCCGCCCATCCATTCGAAAATCCTGATGCGCTGACGAATTTCGTCGAAATGATCAGCATTTTTGCCATTGGTGCCGGTCTGACCAACGTGTTCGGTCGTATGGTCGGCAATGAACGCCAGGGCTGGGCGGTGTTCTCGGCTATGTCCGTTCTGTTCTTTGTGGGTGTGACCGCTGTCTACTGGGCGGAAGCGCACGGAAACCCGGCTTTTTCCGCTTTCGGGATCGACCAGTCGCTGGGCAATATGGAGGGTAAGGAAACCCGCTTTGGCGTTGCGGCTTCAGCGTTGTTTGCCGCCGTCACAACCGATGCATCCTGCGGGGCCGTCAATGCGATGCATGAAAGTTTTCTGCCGCTGGGTGGCATGGTGCCCTTGATCAACATGATGCTGGGTGAAGTGATCATCGGTGGTGTCGGTGCCGGGTTGTATGGCTTCATCCTGTTCGCCATCATTGCAGTGTTCATGGCGGGCCTCATGGTCGGGCGTACGCCGGAATATCTCGGCAAGAAAATAGAAGCGCGTGAGATCAAGATGACGATGCTGGCAGTGTTGTGTCTGCCGCTTGTGATGCTTGGATTTACGGCTGTGGCAGTGGTGGTCAAACCGGGTCTGGCGGCGTTGTCTGCCACTGGTCCGCATGGATTTACCGAAGCGCTTTATGCCTACACCTCGGCGGCTGCGAATAACGGAAGTGCCTTTGCAGGTCTGACGGCCAATCCATACTGGAACATCACACTCGGGATCGGCATGATGATCGGGCGGTTTTTTGTGATCGTGCCTGCTCTCGCCATTGCCGGATCCATGGCCGCCAAGAAAATCGTTCCCCCTTCATCCGGAACATTCCCGACCGATACCGGTCTGTTCATCGGTTTGGTGGCTGGCGTGATCATCATCGTCGGCGGACTGACTTTCCTGCCCGCTCTCGCTCTGGGGCCGATCGTCGAGCATCTGTCGATGCTCCGCGGCACCCTGTATTGAAAGGCGTTTTTGTCCATGACCTTTCTATCATCCCATGCGCCCGCCGCATCGGAGCGGGTCCATCCGCGTGGCAGCCAGCTTCTGCGGGGTGACCTGATACTGCCGGCGATTGGCGACAGTTTTCGTAAGCTTGACCCGCGTGTGATGTGGCATAACCCCGTCATGTTTGTGGTTGAGAGTGTCACCCTGCTGACCACAGTTCTTTTGATCAGGGATATCTTCTCTGGCGAAAGCCATGTCGGTTTTGCGGTTCAGATCAATCTCTGGCTCTGGTTTACGCTGCTCTTTGCCAATTTTGCTGAAGCCATTGCCGAGGGACGCGGCAAGGCACAGGCAGACAGTTTGCGCCGTACTAAAACGGATACGATGGCGAAACGCCTGATTGCCGACAGTGATGGCCGTTATTCGGCGACCGGTATGTATCAGGGTGCTGCTGCGCCTGAACTGAAAGTCGGCGATGTCGTGCTGGTCGAGGCAGGGGATTTCATCCCCAGTGATGGTGAAGTGATCGAAGGCATTGCCTCCGTCGATGAGTCCGCCATCACTGGTGAATCGGCTCCTGTGATTCGTGAAAGCGGTGGTGACCGTTCGGCGGTGACGGGTGGCACGCGGGTATTGTCTGACTGGATCATTGTCCGCATTACTTCTGCGCAGGGGGAGACGTTTCTGGATCGCATGATCTCTCTGGTGGAAGGGGCGCAACGTCAGAAAACGCCGAATGAAATTGCGTTGACCATTCTGCTGGCAGGCATGACGCTGATTTTCATTCTGGCCGTTGCTACGATTCCCAGCTTTGCCGCTTATGCGGGCGGTCATATTTCGGTGTTCATTCTGGTGGCACTGTTCGTCACGTTGATTCCGACCACGATCGGTGGATTGCTATCCTCGATCGGCATTGCCGGTATGGATCGGCTGATCCGTTTCAATGTGCTGGCCATGTCTGGCCGTGCTGTAGAGGCTGCCGGAGATGTCGATACGCTGCTGCTGGACAAGACCGGTACAATCACCATCGGGGATCGTCAGGCGGCGGCGTTCATTCCTGTTCCCGGGGTGACGGAAGAAGAGCTGGCCGATGCGGCACAGCTGGCTTCTCTGGCCGATGAAACGCCGGAGGGTCGCTCCATCGTCGTTCTGGCCAAGGAAAAATTCGCGCTGCGCGGACGGGAGATGCAAACACTGGAGGCCCGTTTTGTGCCCTTCACGGCGCAGACACGGATGAGCGGGGTCGACATTGGCAGCCGCAGCATACGCAAGGGAGCAGTCGACAGTGTGTTGGAGGCGGCGTCCTCCGATTCATCCCGTCAGGCTGTTCGGAACAGTGCGGATGAGATTGCCCGTTCCGGTGGGACGCCCCTGGCGGTGATTGATAGTGGCCGTCTGTTAGGTGTGATTCATCTGAAGGATGTGGTGAAAGGCGGTATCCGGGAACGTTTTGCGGAACTGCGCAGCATGGGTATCCGCACGGTGATGATCACCGGCGACAATCCCCTGACCGCTGCTGCCATTGCGGCGGAGAGTGGGGTGGATGATTTTCTGGCGCAGGCAACCCCGGAAGCCAAGCTTGCCTTGATCCGCAAGGAACAGGCGGCGGGCAAGTTGGTGGCCATGTGCGGTGACGGCACCAATGATGCCCCTGCACTGGCCCAGGCGGATGTCGGTGTCGCCATGAACACGGGCACTGTGGCGGCGCGTGAGGCCGGCAATATGGTTGATCTGGACAGCGATCCAACCAAATTGATCGAAATCGTCGGGATCGGCAAACAGCTTCTGATGACACGCGGCGCTTTGACGACGTTTTCCATCGCCAATGACGTCGCCAAGTATTTTGCCATTATACCCGCCATGTTCATCGGCTTTTATCCGCAGCTCGGCGCATTGAACGTGATGCATCTCGGCACCCCGGAGAGTGCGGTTCTGTCGGCAGTGATCTTTAACGCTCTAATTATCGTTGCGCTGATACCGCTGGCCCTGAAGGGCGTTCGGTATCGTCCTGTCGGGGCGGCCTCCTTGCTGCGGCGCAATCTGCTGGTCTACGGGCTGGGCGGAATGGTCGTTCCTTTCATCGGCATCAAGCTGATCGACATGATCGTCGTCAGCCTCGGCCTCGCTTGAGAGCGCACGTTATGATCATCATGCGTCACCTTCGTCCCGCGATCATGGTTTTTCTGTTTCTGTCCCTGATCACGGGTATTCTCTATCCGCTTGCCATCACCGGAGTATCCGCGCTGGTGATGCCCGGAAAAGCAGGGGGCAGTCTGGTGTACGACCATGGAAAACTGGTCGGCTCCCGTCTGATCGGCCAGAATTTCATACAGCCCGGCTATTTTCATCCACGCCTGTCGGCAACGATGGGGCCTGATCCAGCCAATGCAGCTGTGACAATATCCGCGCCTTATAACGCAGCGGCCTCGGCGGCCTCCAATCTCGGCCCGACCTCCAAAGCGTTGATTGATCGTGTGGCGGCTTCTGCGGCGGCACTGAAAGCTGAAAATCCAGAGGCATTGGCGGCAGGTTTACCGATTCCTGTGGATCTGGTGACAGGCTCCGGCAGTGGATTGGATCCCGATATTTCTCCGCAGGCGGCGATGTTTCAGGTGAAGCGCATTGCACGTGTGCGCAAATTGCCGGAAAATCTTATTGTTACGCTTGTGAATCAGATGACGGAACAGCCTTTTCTGGGCTGGCTGGGGGAGCCGAGGGTCAATGTCCTGCAACTCAACATGGCTCTGGATACGCTGAAATAAATGCAGGACATCCGCCCGGAACGGCCTGATCCCGATGCCTTGCTTCGTCAGGCGGAAAAAGAAGGGCAGGAAGGTCGTCGCGGGCGGCTGAAGATTTTCCTCGGTGCGGCGCCGGGGGTTGGTAAAACATGCGAGATGCTGACCACCGCGCATCATCTTCTGCGCGATGGTGTTGATCTCGTCATCGGCGTTGTGGAAACGCATGGCCGTGCCGGTACTGCGGCCTTGGTTGAGGGGTTGGAAATCATTCCCCTTCGCTCTGTTCCGTATCGTGATCGCACGATGACGGAGATGGATCTGGATGCAATCCTGAATCGTGCGCCGCAGATGGTGCTGGTGGATGAGCTGGCTCATGGAAACGTGCCTGGCTCACGGCATCCGAAACGCTGGATGGATGTGGAGGAACTGATCTCCGCCGGGATCGACGTTATGACCACCGTCAATATCCAGCATCTGGAAAGTCTCAACGATATCGTTGCCAGCATTACTCGCATCCGTGTGCGGGAAACGGTGCCGGATCGCGTGCTGAGTGAAGCGGATGAGATCGAACTGGTCGATCTGACCCCGAATGATCTGTTGCAGCGGATGCGCGATGGTAAAATCTACGCCCCACAAGCGGCGGGTCGGGCGATGCTGCATTATTTCTCGCCCGGCAATCTGACCGCGTTACGGGAGCTGGCCCTGCGTCAGACGGCGCAGCAGGTGGATGCCCAGCTGCTCGATCACATGAAGGCCAATGCCATTTCCGGCCCATGGGCGGCGGGGGAGCGCATCATGGTCTGGCTGACATTGCAGGATCGGGATGTCAGTCTTCTGCGCTATGGCAGGCGGTTGGCCGATCATCTGCATGCGCCATGGATTGTCCTGCATGTCGAGACGGGGCGCGATATCACGGAAGATGCAAGGGCACGTATGGCAGGCCAGATGCATCTGGCCCAGTCGCTGGGGGCGGAGACCGTCACCATTCCCGGACAGGATGAGGCGTTGGATGCGCTGGCCTATGCCCGGGCCCATAATGTGACGCAGATTGTGGCGGCCCATCCGGATGGTCATGCAGGGCGGATGCACTGGTATCAACGTGTGGCGCGCTGGTTCAGCCGTTCGATGACGAACCGGCTGATCAGGGCGGGCGGCAGTTTTCCAATCCATATCGTGGCGCGATCCCGCGATGATGATCAGGACGTGGTGACACCGTTCGCCCCGGAACCGCGTCAGGCCATGCCCTATGTCAGCAGCACGCTGATCATCGGCGTGGCAACCGGGGCTGCCATGCTTCTGCGGCAGATTCTGGAAGTCGGTAATGTATCGCTGACATTTTTGACCGCCATTCTGTGGGTGGCGGTGGCGTACGGTTTATGGCCTTCCCTGTGGGCATCCGTGCTGGGGATGCTGTGTTTCAATTTCTTTTTCCTGCCCCCGCTTTACACTTTCACCATTGCCGCCCCGGAGAACGTGGTGGCGATGTTCTTTTTTCTGACCACCGCCCTGATCGCCAGCCATCTGGGGGCGAGGGTCCGCAATCAGGCGGTGGTGGCGCGTCACAGGGCGGATATCACGCAATCGCTTTATCAGTTCAGTCGTCGTCTGTCGGGAATTGTCACGCTGGACGATCTGCTGTGGACGGCGTGCCATCAGATTGCCACCGCGCTGGAACGCAATGCCGTGATCCTGATGCCGGAGGGTGATCGGCTGATTCTGCGCGCATCCTACACTCCGGATGAGCAGATTGATGCCGATGACCTGGCGGCGGCAAGCTGGGCCTGGAAAAATGATCGTATGGCCGGTCGCGGCTCCGATACCTTGCCGGGCGTGGGCTGGCTGTTCATCCCGCTGCGCACGGGTCGCGGGCCGGTCGCGGTGATCGGTCTGGATGCCCATGCCGAGGACCATCTGTTATATCCCGAGCAGCAACAGCTTCTGGATGCGCTGGGCGATCAGGCAGCGCTGGCGATCGAGCGGATCGGTCTGGCGAAAGATCTGGATGAGGCACGGCTTACGGCTGAGACGGAGAAACTGCGTGGTGCGTTGCTGACCTCGCTCTCGCATGATCTGCGTACGCCGCTTGCCTCTATTCTCGGGGCTGCCTCCAGCCTGCATGAGTATGATGCGCTGCTGACGGAGCAGGACCGGCGGGAATTGCTGCTGACCATCCGTGAGGAGGCCGAGCGGCTGAATCGTTTCGTTGCCAACCTGCTCGACATGATCCGGCTGGAGGCCGGGGCATTGCAACCACGACGGGAGCGGGTGGACCTTGCGGAGGTGGCGGCCAGCGCATTGTCCCGTGCGGCCCGCATTTTGTCGGATCATCCGGTGCGGCTGGAGGTCGCGCCCGACCTGCCCATGCCCTTGCTGGATGATGTCCTGCTGGAGCAGGTTCTGTTCAATCTGCTCGATAACGCGGCCAAATACACGCCGCCGGGCACGCCGATCAGCATTGTGATCGGGCAAGGCCCGGGTGTTCTGACGATTCGCGTGCTGGATGAGGGGGCCGGCCTCGCCACGCAGGACACGGAGAGCGTGTTTGAGAAATTCACGCGCTTCCGTGCGGCTGACCGTTCCCGCCCGGGTACCGGGTTGGGGCTTGCCATTGCGCGGGGTTTCATCGAAGCCATGGGGGGAGGGATCGCGGCCCGTAACCGGAGTGATCGTTCCGGTGCTGAATTCACGATCACTCTTCCAGTGGAGGCGGAAAACCGATGAGCGATCCCTGCGTGCTGATCGTGGATGACGAGCCGGCCATTCGTCGTTTGCTGCGCACCACGTTGGGAACACAGTCATGGCGGATCACGGAAGCGGCCAGCGGTGCCGGGGCAATGCAGGCTTTGGCCGAGCAAAAGCCCGATCTCGTGCTGCTCGATCTCGGTCTGCCGGATATGGATGGGCTGGAGGTGCTGCAGCACATCAGGAAAACGGCTCCCACTCTGCCGGTGGTGATCCTCTCGGCGCGGGATAATGAACGCGGCAAGGTGGCGGCGTTCGAAATGGGGGCGGATGATTACGTCACCAAGCCGTTCGGCATGGCGGAGCTGGTGGCCCGTCTGCGCACGGCGCTGCGCCATTCCCTGCAAACGGAAGGCACTCTGCCGGTGTTCGTCTCCGGCGATTTATCGGTCGATCTTGTGCGGCGTCATGTCTTCAAGGGTGGGGACGAGATCAAACTCTCTCCGCGGGAATGGGATATTCTGAGGATGCTGGTGCAGCATGCCGGAAAAGTGCTGACCCATCAGCATATCATGTCTAAACTATGGGGCGCGCAGGGCGATGTGCAGCAACTGCGCGTCTATATCCGGCAGATCAGGCAGAAACTGGAATCCAATCCGGAACAGCCCCGCTATATCGTCACCGAGACTGGTATTGGCTATCGCTTGGTAGAAGCGGATGATATGGGCAGGTAAAGGCATCCCTCTTCTCTGGTTTTTGCAGCAATTGTTCTGACCCGTGACAAAGTATACGGCCCCTTCTGTTTCTCCTGACAATGCTTTGCCGTCTGCGGGGCCGCCAGGGACGGTTATTCGAGGATCCCGGACTGGTCCTTTGCTGGCTGTCACGGCCTGCGTGCTGTTGTGGAGCCTGATCGGAACTGTCTCGAAGCTCACCCAGGCGCAGATCGATTTTTACCAGATGATGAGCTGGTCCAACCTGCTGTCTTTGCTGGCCGTGCTGGTGGTGCATCGTCTGAGTGGTCGGGCCTGGCGCAATCTGCTGCCGAAACGCGCAGATATCAGCCGGGTCAGGCTGCTGATGCTGCCTGCGTTACTTGGTATGCTCGATTGTTTCTTCTATCTGGCGGTTTATTACGGCTACGGTCATGCCAATGGTGTGGCGGTGCTGGTCACACAATCGAGCTGGCCGCTGATGATCGTATTGCTCGGCATGGCAGTGTTCAGCGAGCGAATGAGTCTCCGACGCTGGGTTGGAATGGCGCTGGGTTTTGCGGCTCTGCTGGTCACAGCGTCTGCCGCGGGGCATGCCGTGCTGCCAGCGGGGTCAGAGACGGATGCGAGCACGGCAGGAGCCGGTTTCGCGACACTGTGCGTCGTGCTGCTGGGAGCGTTCAGCTTTACGCTTTTTTCAGTCTTGTCCCGTTTTCTGCGGTTGGATGCGTTTGCCGGCACGGTCTGGGTTTTTCTGTTCTCGCTTTTATGCTCGCTGGTGCCGCTGCTTCTGTTCAGCCGATTGACCCTGCCACCCCGCTCGGCATGGCCAGCCTTGTTGCTGAACGGAGTGTTGATCAACGGGGTCTCTTACATCCTGTGGATCTACGCGATGTCATCGGTCCATGCCGCCCGTCTGACAGCGCTGGCCTTTGCAGCGCCCGCTTTATCGACGATATGGCTGGTGGTATTTCTGCATGAGCCGCTGATCCCGGCCTATCTGCTGGGGCTGGGCATGGCACTGGCCGGAGGCATGCTATGCCTGTCCGGCTCGGATGCGGGGCATGCCTGACGATAAAAATTCGATCTTATCGGGCGGAAAATGGTGCCGACACTCGGAATTGAACCGAGGACCTACTGATTACGAATCAGTTGCTCTACCCCTGAGCTATGTCGGCATAAGGCATACGAGGCTGCGACCCTGTGACGGGTCGTGTGTATCCTTGAGCGGCGCCGATATACAGAAAGCCGGCGCAGGCGGCAAGAGAAGAAGCGGCCTTATATCCCGCATCCTGAGCCGGAAAGATCAGTTTTTGCTCTCTGCGGCCGGTGCGGGCGGCAGAATGGTCATGACCGTTTCTGCAGGGCGGCAGAGTTTGACACCCAGTGGCGTATCGACGATGGGCCGGTTGAGCAGGGCGGGTTCCGCCAGAATGGCGGTCAGAATATCCTCCTCCGTCAGGTCGGGACGGTCGAGGCCGGATTGTTCATAGACCGGCCCTTTGCGGCGCAGCAGATCATGTGCGGTGCCATTCATCCGGTGCAGTAATCCGCTAAGCTGGGGACGGGTCAGCGGCGTTTTCATATATTCGATGACCACCGGCTTATGCCCTGCTTCCTCGATCATGGCGAGAACGGCCCGGGACGTCCCGCAGCCAGGATTGTGGTAGATCGTCACTGTCATCGCCTGTCACTCCCCATCGTGGCGGCCCGGATGATTGCAATGGCATGGTCGTCAGCCTTGGCAACCATACATGTCCGGAACTCTTATAGAACACCTGACCGGAACACGCTAAAGACCGGTAAAGGGCATTCAGTGAAAGGGGTCTGCGACCAGTATGGTTCATGCCGAGCAGCAAGACTCGCAGACTGATGGGGCGGTCGATGGTGGCCGTTCCCGGACCGCCTCTTCCATCGTGGTGCACCGTCATGCGCTGGAATGCCCCGGCTGTGGTGCGTTTTACCGTCAACCACCGCGATCCCAGCTGGAAGTGCACTGCACGCGTTGCCACACCGTGCTGCGCCGCACGACACGCTCTCCTGAACGCGATACGGTGGCGCTGGCCGGAACCGGGCTGGCGCTGTTCATTCTGGTCGGCCTGATGCCGTATATCACCTTCGATATGCGGGGCCGGGAAAATGTCGGCACCATGCTGGGGGGAGCACTGGCCTTTTGGGAATATGGTCTGTGGGTGCTGGGGCTGATCGTGATGTTCACGACCCTGATTGCGCCGTTTCTCCGTCTTGTCGGGCTGTTGGCGGCCGTTACGGCACCTCGAATGCGCAAGCCCCCCCGGGAGTTGTATATTCTGCTGCGTGTCGCCCAATGGGTTCGGCCATGGTCCATGATCGAAGTTTTCATGCTCGGCATGCTGGTCGCCTATTCCCGTCTTGAGGCACTGGCGCATGTGCGGTTCGGGGTGGCGCTGTACGCTCTGGGTGGCCTGATGCTGGTGATGGCGGCGATGGATTGGGCGCTTGATCCCCGTGATGCCTGGAACAAGCTGGAGGCGCGTGGTCTGGTCGCCGATCCGGTGATGATGGGGGAGGCCCGCCGAAATGCGGCCACAACGCGTTTCGATGAACGGCACGCTATCAGCTGCCATGGCTGCGGGCTGGTCGTGGAGGGGGCGGATCATGATGCCTCCTGCCCACGCTGCGGCAGTTTCCTCCATCGCCGGAAGCCGGACAGCGTGACCAGAACGATCGCGCTGGTGGTGGCAGCGGTGCTTTTATACATCCCGGCCAATATCTATCCGGTCATGATCATCACTTCATTAGGCGATACCTCTCCCCACACGATTGTCGGCGGGGTGAAGGAATTGATCGAAGCCGATATGTGGCCGCTGGCGGCGCTGGTGTTTTTTGCCAGCGTGATGGTGCCGGTGCTGAAAGTCATCGGGCTGGTCTGGATGATCCTGCGGGTGCGCAGACCCAGCGTGGAGGGTTTGAAAACGCGTACCAGGATTTTTCATGTCATCGAAATGATTGGCCGCTGGTCGATGATTGATGTTTTCGTGGTGACGATTCTGATAGCACTGGTGCATATGGGGTTCATTGCGACTATTCAGCCTGGTCCGGGGGCTTTGGCCTTTGCCGGCGTGGTCATTATAACAATGCTGGCGGCGGAGACTTTCGACCCGCGCCTGATGTGGGATGCGGCGATTGACCAGCAAAGGAGCACGCGGCGTTCCCGTGATCAGGCTGCTGAGGAGGGTCCTGACAGAGTCAGGCTGGTGTCATCCTCTGGTGTTTCCGTGCAAGGCGGTCTGTCCCGATGAGCAATAATGAACGCCCGCCTTTGCCGCCCGAGGATGATGACGGGCTGGATTATCCGCAGGGCTTGCCGCGCCGTCGATTTTCCCTGATCTGGCTGGTGCCGATTCTGGCGGCGATCTGCGTGATCTGGATCGGTTACCGCACCATCAGTCAGGAAGGTCCGACCATCACCCTGACTTTTCAGACCGGTGAAGGGCTGGTCGCGGGCCAGACCAAGGTGCGGCACAAGGCGGTCGATCTTGGCACGGTCCAGTCGATCAATCTGAGCAATGATATGTCTCATGTCGTGGTCACGATCGCCATGCGGCAGGAGGCGGAGAACGTTCTGACCGATCACGCCCGTTTCTGGGTGGTGCGCCCGCGTCTGTCGGCAGGGGATATCTCGGGACTGGAGACCATTGTTTCGGGGGCCTTTATCGAACTCGATCCGGGCCGGCCCGGCGGGAATTATCGTTATCAGTTCACGGGGCTTGAGGCGCCGCCGGCAGTGCGGTCGGATGAGCCGGGGAAGACCTTCACGTTGAAGGCGTTCAGGGTCGGGCAGATCGGCACCGGCGCCCCGGTTTTTTTCCGTGACCGGCCCGTGGGAGAAGTTCTGAGTCTGGATGTAGGAAAACCCGGTGAATCGGGGACCATGACCATCTTCATCCGCGCTCCGTTTGATAAATATGTGCATGAAGGCTCCTTTTTCTGGAGTGCTTCAGGCATGAGCGTTTCCACCTCCGGGGGGGATTTCCGGGTGGAAATCGAAAGCCTTCAGGCCCTTCTGTCCGGCGCGGTTGCGTTTGATACGCCTAATGAGGCGCTGGAAACCCCGGAAGCCACCGACAAAACCAATTTCTTCCTGTTCCGTGATCGGGATACCGCCTCCTCCTCCCATTACCATGAGCAGCTGCAATTCGTGACCTATCTCAAGGGCGATCTCAGCGGCCTGGACAAATATGCTCCGGTGCTGATTTACGGCATCCGTGTCGGCTTTGTGACCGATGTTCATCTCGGATTCGACAGCAAATCGAATACGGTCATTGTCCCGGTTCATTTTGTCGTCCAGCCCGAGCGGCTGAAAATAAAGGGGCCGCCTGTTTCCAAGGAGGAAAGCGAGGCGCGGCTGGCGGCACTGGTCAGGCGCGGCCTGCGTGCCAGGCTGGCGACGACCAGCTATATCACAGGCGCGCAGGCGATCGAGCTGGTGATGGATGAAAACGGCCAGGATAGCGTCCTGACGCGCGAAGGCGATGCCGTCGTGCTGCAACAGGCCACCGGCACGGATTTCGCCGGGCTGACAGCCTCTGTCGGGGCGATTGCTGCCAAGTTGAACGCCATTCCTTTCGCAGAGATCGGCGCCAATCTGAACCAGACTCTGGAAGGGGTGGCCGCAATCGCCAAAGGGGAGCAGCTTCGTAACACGCTGCGCGATGTCTCGAAAACGATGGCCAGCGTGCGGGAACTGGCGGACAATGCCAATAAAGGGGCAACCCCTTTGCTGCGTCGCCTGCCTCAAATCAGTCAGGATCTGCAGGCGACATTGAGCCGGGCCAATACGCTGGTCGGCTCGCTGGATAACGGGTACGGGGCCAATTCTCATTTCAACAGGGAGCTGGACCGCCTGATGGCCCAGCTGAACGATACGGCCCGTTCCATCCGGATTCTGGCCGATCTGCTGGATCGTCACCCGGAGGCCCTGATTCTCGGTCGTGCCAAAGCAGGAGAGCGCTGATCCATGGTATTCAAGCAACCGGCCATGCTCAGCTCCGGGCATGCCTGTGCAGGAATTGTGAAACGCCGCGCCGTGCTGGGCGGTCTGGCCGCAGGACTGGCAGGGTTGAGTGGCTGTGCATCCCCCGATCCGCAGCTTTTCACGCTGGCGACCGTGCCACCGGCCCGTGTCTATCAGGGTGACTGGCTGGTGGAGCTGCGCCGGGTTGGTCTGCCGGCCTATCTGGATCGGCCTGAAATCGTGCGATCAAGCGATGGGTACAGGGTGTTTCTGGCCTCCAACCAGCGTTGGGCAGAGCCTCTGACCGATATGGTGGACCGGGTTTTACGCCAGGATTTGTCGCTGCGTCTGCCGGGATCGACGGTCTTTTCGGAATCGGGGGCTATTTCTGCCGATCCGACCGTCATTGTTGAAGCCGATCTCCAGCGTTTTGAATCTCCCGGCGATGGCTCTGTGCTGCTGTTGGCGCAATTTGCGATCCGTTCCTCCCGCTCTCATACCGCCTTGATGGCCCAGCCAGTGCGGATCAGTCATTCGACAGCAGGCGGAGGATCAGCGACTGAGACGGCGTCTCTGGTCGCGGCCCTGAGTGCGACTCTGGCAGAGATGGCCGATGCCATGGCCGCCGCAGTGGCCCGCACCGCTCCTGACGTGCCCCGGCTGGATGGATGATGAAGAAGCAGAGGCGGGATGATGATGGGTCAGAGCGACTGGATACTCTCCCGTCCTGATCCTGTATCGAGATCGGTCAGGGCGCGCTGCATCAGCACGACATCCAGTGTGCGCTCCAGCTTTACCCCGACTTCCCGCAGGCGTCCGACGGATTTGAAGCCCAGCGTGGCATGGACGCCGATCGAGCCAATATTCTCCGCATCCCCGATCAGCGCGACCATCTGTCTGAAACCGGCCCGGGCGCTTTCATGCAGCAGAAGGGTCAGGAGTGCCTTGCCAACGCCCTGTCCTCGTACATCCTCACGCACGTAAACACTGTCCTCGGCGCAGTAACGGTAGGCGGAGCGGTCCCGGAACTGTGCTGCATAGGCATAGCCGATGATACCGGTGCGGTCTTCGGCGACGATAAATGGCCAGGCCTCGCTCTTGATGGTGTGGACCAGGCGCTCCATCTGCTCAACGGTAGGGGGTGTTTCCTCAAAAGTGCCTGTTCCGTGGAGCACGTGATGGGCGTAAATGCTTTGGATGAAGGCACTGTCCTCACGCTGTGCCGGGCGGAAATCGGGAAGGCGGTATGTCATGATGAGCGATCTTGATGTTATCGGGGTCTATTACTGAAATTTCAGAGTAGTGGTCATGGTGTCATTGTAAACCATGAGTTGTTTTGAGGTGACTTTTATGATCACGGCATGTTATGGATCAGTCACGATATTGTAACAGCCAGTATGGTATTTTTATTTTAGCTCTGCGCCAAGCTGGCACAGGCATCTGATCTGGATAATATATACCTCATCGTGCCAGGTGATGGGGCTGATTTCGCTTAAAGGATACGCTTTTGCAGAATAACAGCGATGCTTTGCCCTCCTCAGCGCAGGGACCGCAACAGGAAGCGGCTCTTGTCGATGTCGAGAACGAGGCCCTGCCTCCGGCGGTCGAAGCCCGTCTGGCTGCGGTTGAGGAAGCTGGCCGTTTCCATGGCATAACCCTGGACCGGGGCATGCTGCGTATCGTCAGCGGAGAAACGCCTTCGGCGGCGATGCTCGGGCAATGGGCCAAGGATTGCGGCCTGGCGGCGCGCGGGTTGCGGCTGAGCTGGGGGCAGCTCATGAAAATGAAGGGCACAAGCCCCTTGGTCATGCTGTTCAAGGATGGCGGTGCCGGGCTGATGGTGGGGGTCGATCCCCAGCGCAAGATCGTCTTCATGAAAGACCCGCTGGCCCCCCGCAGCGATGATCCGATTGCCATTGATGAACTGCGTCTGTCGCAAGCATGGGATGGCGATACGTTGCTGATCCGCTCCCAGCGTGGCGTGGCAGAGGAAGATGCACCATTCAATTTCAGCTGGCTGCTGGGGATGGTTCTCAAGGAAAAGCGCAATCTGGTGGATATCGGAGTGGCATCAATCACTCTGAGTGTGCTGACCATTATTCCACCCATGCTGGTGATGACCGTTATCGACAAGGTCATTGCTCATCAGAGCATGTCCACCCTGCTGCTGGTGTCCCTGATCCTGCTGGTCTGTGTCGTGTTCGAGACCGTGCTGGGCTATACGAGGCGTGAGATCACCCAAATCGTGGCGGCACGGCTGGATGCCAAGCTGGCTTTGCATATTTTCAACCGTCTGCTGGCTCTGCCCCTGGAATATTTCGAGCAGCACCCTGCGGGTGAGACCACGCAGCGCCTCTATCAGGTGTTCCGCATCCGGGACTTCATGACAGGCAAGCTGCTTCAGACATTTCTTGACTTTTTCACGCTGATTGTCCTGCTGCCTTTTCTGTTTTACCTCAGCGCCACTCTGACCTGGATGGTGATCGGCATCTCGGTGCTGATTACTCTGACGATTGTCACTTTCCTCAATCCGATGCGGCGCGCTGTCGGTAAGGTTGTGGTGGCGGAAATTGCCAAGAATACCGTCATGGTGGAAACCGTCCACGGAATCCGGACGGTCAAGTCGATGGGACTGGAGCCGCAGCAGAAAGAGGCCTGGGATGTGCGGGCTGCGGTTTCGGCACGGGCGAGGCTTGCAGCCGGGCGGCTGTCCAACTGGCCGAATACCATTGTCACACCGCTGGAGCGGTTCATTGACCGGGGTGTACTGCTGATTGGTGCCTATCTTGCGCTGACCCACCCTGACAGTGGCGTAGCTGTTGGTTCGCTGGTGGCTTTCATGATGCTGGGTGGACGTGTGGCTGCTCCGTTGGTGGGCATGGCGCGTCTGCTGGAAGATTTCGAGGAAGTGCGGACATCCGTTGGCGAGGTGGGCGCCGTGCTTAATAATCCGAATGAAAGCAATGCCCTTCAGAATGGCCTGCGCCCCAAATTTGCCGGTGCCATCAGCTTCGACAATGTGCAGTTTACGTATCCCGGTTCCAAAACCCCTGCTCTATGTGGAGTCACATTCAGCGTTCCGGCCGGCACCATGCTTGGGCTGGTGGGGCGTAGTGGCTCGGGCAAGTCCACGATCACCCGATTATTGCAGGGGATCAACCGGGACTATGAAGGCTACGTGAAAATTGACGGTTCTGATCTGCGGGAAATCAATCTGCATCATCTGCGTCGCAGTTTCGGTGTGGTATTGCAGGATAATTTCCTGTTCCGCGGCACAATTCGCGAAAATATCATCGCCGGGCGGCCCGGCCTGACACTGGAAGACGTGGTGCGGGCCGCGCGGCTGGCAGGGGCCGAGGAATTTATTGAACGGATGCCGCAAGGCTATGAAACCTTCATTCAGGAAGGCTCCGCCAACCTGTCCGGTGGCCAGCGTCAGCGTCTGGCCATTGCCCGCGCCCTGATTTCCGATCCGCGTCTGATGATTCTGGATGAAGCCACCAGCGCGCTTGATCCGGAAAGTGAGGCGCTGGTCAATGCCAATCTGGTGCGTATCGGCAAGGGGCGCACCATGGTGATCGTGTCCCACCGTCTGGCATCCCTGACAGAGTGCGATCTGATCGTGGTGATGGATCAGGGGCGGGTCGAGGATATGGCACCACATAAGGTGCTGCTGGAACGGTGCACCATTTATCGCCAGCTGTGGAACCAGCAGAACCGTCATATGGAAGCAGCGCAGAAGCAGGGTCCGGTTGCGTCCATGCTCGCGCAGGGCGACTGAAACGACAGAAATTCAGGCAGGATTCTGTGATCCTGCCTGTTACAGGCTGCCTTCACTGCGGGAAGGCATCTCAGTCTCAGGGCGGCATTCACTGCGAAAAACAAGGCAGTGGCACCGCTTGAATGCGTTAAGGGAGCAGGCCAATGGCCAGCAAACAGCTTAAATTGGCGCAGGCCAAGGATACGGCGGAGCTTCTGGAGTTTGAATCTCCCAGCTCTGCCGTCATTGCCACCCCGGTTCTGCCGACAGCCCGTCATAACACCCTCATCGTGTTCGGGCTGGTCACGACACTCCTGCTGGCAGCGGGTCTGGTGCCGGTCGACAAGGTGGTGACCGCCCGTGGCAAGGTGATTTCAAGGGTTCCGATCCAGGTTGTGCAACCTCTTGATACGGCCATCGTCCGTTCGATCAATGTGACGGAAGGCCAGGTGGTTCATAAAGGGGAGCTTCTGGCTCAACTCGATCCGACCTTTGCCAGCGCAGATATGGGGCAGCTGCGTGATCAGGTGCGCAGTCTGGAGGCGGAACTGGCGCGGCTGCATGCAGAGGCTGATGGCAAGCCCTATATTACCCAGGCGGATAATCCGGACAGCAGGCTGCAGGCGGCGATCTACGCTCAGCGTCAGGCCGAGTGGAAATTCAAGGTCGAGAATTACAATCAGAAAATCAGCGGCTTGCAGAATACGGTCGCCAAAAGCCTGGCCGAGGCGAATTACTATCGTCAGCGTCTGGCCATTGCAACGAACGTAGAGAGCATGCGCCATGAGCTGGAGCGATTGCAGGTCGGCAGCAAGCTGAACTCACTGGCGGCGGTTGATAACCGCCTTGAGATGTCCCGCGATCTGGCAACTGCGACCTCCACCGCGGAAACGGCTCGCCGTGACATGCAGGCACTGGTGGCGGAGAGGGATGGTTTCATCAAGGAATGGGCTGCCAAGATCGGTCAGGATATTCAGGATGAAGGCCGCAAATATAGCGAGCAAAGCGAAAATCTGAAAAAAGCCCAGCTGCGCCACAAACTGGTTGAATTGCAGGCCAGCGGTGACGCGGTGATCCAGAGCATTGCCAAGGTATCCGTGGGGTCGGTTCTTCAGTCGGGTGCCCAGTTCATCACCATTGTCCCGCTGGATGCTCCTCTGGAAGTTGAGGCCGATGTGCCGGGCGAGGATGCCGGTTTCGTGCATGTTGGCGATACGGTGACGGTCAAGTTCGATACGTTTCCGTTTACGCAATATGGCGGAGCACAGGGAATAGTCCGGGTGACGAGCCCGGACAGCTACAGCCAGAATGATTCGCGGGATGGGCAGCTGAAAGATACCCAGCAATCCTCCATGGCAGCCGAGAAGACCTTCTACAAAGCGCGGGTGACGATTGATAAGGTCACGTTGCACGACACGCCGGAAGGATTTCACATTGTTCCGGGCATGCCTGTCACCGCTGACATCAAGGTTGGGCAGCGTACAATCCTGAAATATCTTCTGGGCAAGGTCTTGCCGGCGTTTTCAGAAGGCATGCGGGAGCCTTGATCCGTGATTGATCAATAACGGGGATCATGATCAGAGGGGTATGACGCAGCCGTGGCACGTCTGATAAACCGGGTAACCGGCCTGTTTTCTCCTGCTGCCAGAATGCAGGAGGCCACAGCACTTGCGGAAGCGGGGGAATGGCCCAAAGCGTTTCCGCTTTTTGCCAAAGTGGCCGAAAAAGGCGTGGCCGAAGCGCAATATCGGGTTGGGCGTTGCTATCTGGAGGCTGCAGGTGTTCCTTTCAGTCCCCGGGAAGGGGAACGCTGGTTGGAAAGGGCTGCCAGTCAGGGCTTCGTGGAAGCGCAGACATTGTTGGCAACCCTGTATCTGCGTGGCGTCGGGGAGCAGGGGGAACCAGCCACTGCCGATCCCGCAAAGGCTGCATCGGAAGATGTGCTGGGTGGGGTGGAAGCCTCTCTGGAGGCGCGATCCGGGGGAGCCGGAACAGCTGCCTCCCGTGTCGGATCAGGCTTGTTTACCTCTGCTTCCACGATTCAGGCCGATCCGCTCAAGGCACTGGGCTGGGCGAGCAAGGCGGCGGAAGCTGGTTCCTCTGACGGGCAGGCGCTGGTCGGATATATCCTGACGACCGGGCCGGACTCTGTGCGTGATCTGGAACAGGCGCTGGTATGGTATCAGAAAGCAGCCGCTTCCGGCTGTCCGCAGGGGGCGCTGGGAGTGGGGTTGGCCCTGCTCAAGGATGCAGTGACGCCGGAAGCCACTCAGGCAGCAGCCGAGCAGTTGCAGGTGGCAGCCAATGGTGGCCTGCCGACGGCGCTCTATCTGCTGGGCGTGATGCATGAGCGTGCCGCCGGTGTGCCCCATGATCTGGCAGCGGCCGCCGGTTACTACAAGACAGCCGCAGAGAAAGGGCTGGTTTCCGCCCAGGCACGCTGGGGTCTGGCGCTGCTCGAAGGACGAGGCGTCAAACGTAATCTGCTGGAGGGTGAATCATGGCTGCGTCGTGCAGCCCTTCAGGGCGATGCCGAGGCGGCGGCACTGGTGGGTGACCTTTACGCACGGGGTGGGGATGTCCCTCCTAATTATGCCGAGGCCGCCCTGTGGTTTCGCCGTGCTTCCGATGCAGGGCACAGCAAGGCGGCCCGTACGCTGGGTCTGATGTGTCTGACGGGGGCCGGGATGAGCCGCGACCCGGAAGAAGCGGCTCGCTGGTTCCGTATTTCGGCCGAGCGTGGTGATCAGGAAGCCGTGTCCGACCTTGCCAGTCTGGTGCAGGCTGGTCTGGCTGCGGAAGAAGAGAGCATCAGAACCCGCAAGATTTTTGAACAGGCCGCTGCGAATGGGGATCTGGTCGCGGCTTTCAATTTCGGCGTTTGCCTTGCCGAAGGGGTGGGAATCGAGAAAGACGAGCGCAGCGCCGCGCAATGGCTGCGCAAGGCTGCGGATGGGGTGGTGAATGCCCAGTACTGGTATGGGCGTATGCTGCTGGAAGGGCGCGGTCTCGATGTGGACGCCGAAGCCGGGCGCTCCTGGATCGAACGGGCTGCTTCTACCGGCATGGTGGAGGCCGAGGTTGCCTTTGCAGAACTGCTGGTGACCGGGCGCGGTGGCGCGAAGGACCATCCGGAGGCGCTGGTCTATTTCGAACGTGCTGCCGGGCGGGGCCATATCGGTGCCATGTTCGCGATTGGTGCGATGATGGGCGGTGGTCACGAAGTGCCGACGGATCGGGAGAAGGCGATCATCTGGTATCGTGCGGCAGCAGAGCGTGGTCATGCTCATGCACAGCTGATGTTGGGCCGGTTTCTGGCGCGGGGATTGGCCGGAGAAAAGGACGAGCTTCAGGGGCGCTTCTGGTTGGAAAAGGCCCTGTCGCAGGGTCTGACAGAAGCACAGGGCGATCTTCAGGCTCTGCCCCCGGAGATTCTGACGATGCCATATCCTTATGAGGCAGTCAGAGTGGACAATCTCCCCGAAGAGCCTGTCCCACATTTGGCAGAGCATGAACCGTCTTCAGTCCAGAATCCGGCTTTGACGGATCATTCCTGACGTGCCGGATATGTTGCAGGGTGCGAGATGGCAGCATTAGGCAGCGCTGCCGTTGCGGCTGAGCGACAGAGACTGCGGGAATATTGGCGTCAGCTGGCTGAAGATGCCTACAAGCTTGGCGAACGGGCCATGGAGCAGTCGCAGTGGCACGAAGCTGCGTTCTGGCTGGCCCGGGCCACGCGTCTGTCTCCGCGTCAGGACACGATCCGGCTGCTATCGGCACTTCTGAAGCTGCGGCGGGGTGATCCGACTGCAAGGGCCGATTTTGAATCCCTTGCACGCCAGTATGAAACGACCGAGATCCTGTCCGGTTTGGCGACTTTGCAGGTGCTGGGCGGTGATCTGACGCATGCGACCGTTACCGTTCAACGACTTCTCTCACGTATCCGGCATGATGTCTGGCCGATAGCGCATGAATTGTTGATGACGGTGAGCAGGGCAGCAGGATTGCCGGGCTGGTGCCGCCTGTCAGCCGATGGACATGTTCACGCCTATGAAGTCGGGACGGGTGATGTAAACCCCGCCAGTCTCAGTTTCACCCTTGATGGGATAACGCTGGAAACGGCGCCTTCCGCACAGGAGCTGGTTGCGGGTCGTTTTCTGGATGTGTGCAGCGGGAACCGGCCTTTGCTGGGGTCGCCGTTTGATCTGGTGGCGATGTATCGTGTGCAGGGCTGGATTGACTGGAATGAAGACGGGGATGTGCAGGGCTGGGCCTGGCATCCGGGCTGCCCTGACGCTGATCCGCTGCTGTCGGTCATTTCTGCTGACGGACACTTGTATGGTCCGTTCAAGGCGCATGAACCGGCGGAGAAAGTGGGTCTCGATACACCCTTTGCCCGTCCCCGGCGTATTCATGTTCCGGCGGGGGAATGGGATGGCACCGGGCTGATTTCGGTTCGCGATGTGCGAGGCAATGATCTTTTGGGTAGTCCGCTTGATCCCCGTCTGAGCCCTCTGTTGAAACTGAAGCGGCAGGATGCGACCGGTGGCGAGGGTTTTGCCCGCGCGATCAGATCGGTGCGTGCTCTGGCCCGTGCATTACCGGTTTCTGAACCGGCCATTCCCTGTCCTGCGGATATCCTGCCGGCGATGAAGCCTCTGGTCCCGTTGCGCTGCTTGCCTGTAGCGGAGAGCCTGTCGACCGCCTCCCCTGTTGAGACAGGGCAGCCCGTTTCCATCGTGATGCCGGTTTATGGTGGCGGAGACGTTGTCCGAGCCTGTCTGGAGTCTGTGCTGGCCACGGTCCCTGAATCGACCGAGATCATCATCGTGGACGATGCCGGTTACGACCCCGTACTTCTGGTGCATTTGCAGGCTCTTGCCGGGCAGGGGCGTATCAATTTGCTGCACCAGGCCCGCAATCGCGGATTTCCATCCTCGGTCAATCTTGGCATGCGGGCGGCTGGGGCCGGGCGGGACGTGGTGTTGCTGAACAGTGATACGCTGGTGCCGGAAGGCTGGCTGGAGCGATTACAGAAAGCCGCCTGCGCGGCGACGAATATCGGGACGGCCACGCCTTTTTCGAATGATGCCTCAATCCTGAGCTATCCGCAGGAGGATGGACGCTGGCCTCTGCCGGATCGTGCTGAAACAGAGCAGTTCGCCCGGTTTGCTCGTCAGGCCAACAAGAACCGGGTGGTTGATATTCCCGTTGCGGTCGGGTTCTGCATGTATATCCGCCGGGATTGCCTCGATGAGGTTGGTGTTTTCCGGGATGATGTCTTTGCGCAGGGCTATGGCGAGGAGAATGATTTCTGCCTGCGTGCCCGTGCGTTGGGCTGGCGCCATGTGGTTGCAACGGGTGCTTTCGTCGCACATGTGGGGGGCGGCAGCTTCGGAGAAGGCCGGTCGCGTCTGGCAGCCCGGAATGAATCGATCCTCTCTGCGCTGCATCCGGGCTATCACGGCATGGTGGCGGCCTGGCGTGCCCGCAACCCGCTGCATGCCAGCCGCCGGGCGATGGATGGTCTGCGTTTCCGGGCTGCCCTGCCTGACAGGCCTTCCATCCTGATGATTACCCATGATCGGGGGGGAGGGGTGCAGCGACAGATTGAGACCCGGATGGCCCTTTTTCATCAGGCAGGCCGCAATGTCGTTATCCTGCGTCCGGTCATGATGGAGGAGACAGCCTCTTATGAGGGCTGGACCGTCCTCGACACCGGGTTTGCCGATCAGTATCCCCATTTGCGGCACCGTATGCCTAGGGACAGGGTCGCCTTGCTGCGATTGTTGCGCCAGATCAAGGTGGAGCGGGTGGAACTGCATCATCTGCTTGGCCATAACCACGCCGTGGCCGGTCTGGCTGCAGCGCTGGGTGTGCCGCAGGATATACACGTGCATGATTATGCCGCGTTCTGCCCCCGTATCGCCCTGATGAGTCCCGCCAGGCGCTATTGCGGGGAGCCGGAGATCGACCAATGTGAACGCTGCATCGCTGAGGGAGGCAGTCATCTGGAGGAGCCAATCAGTGTTGCAGCCTTGCGCCACCGTTCGCAGCGCGATCTGATGGAGGCTGCGCAGGTCGTTACTCCCTCACAGGATGTGGCACGGCGGATGCAACGCCATTTCCCGGCCCTTCGCCCCATCATTGTCCCATGGGAAGAGGGTGCCGATGTCGTCTCCATGCCCCCCGGAATGGAGAGTGATATGGCGGCATGGGGGCCTTTGGCGGATCATATTTGCGTGATCTGTGTTATCGGCGCGATCGGCGCTGAAAAAGGTTTCGACTGTCTGCTGGAGGCTGCAAGGGATGCGGCAGCGCGTTCCCTCCCGCTTCGTTTCGTGCTGGTCGGTCATAGTGTTGATGATCCAGCCTTGCTGGAGACAGGTTATGTCCGAATCACCGGCCGTTACAGCGATGATGATTTACCCGCTCTTATTGTGGCCCAGAAGGCGAAAATGGCATGGATTCCCTCAATCTGGCCTGAAACATGGTGTTTCACGCTCAGCGAGGCATGGCGGGCGGGGCTTCCCGTGGTTGCCTTTGACCTCGGTACGGTGGCAGAGCGTATTAAAAAAGCTCAGGTGCATCAGAGCCATGCCGGCTTTGTGATGCCGCTTGGCATGCCTGTTGAAATTATAAACGATACATTTCTGTCACGTAATATGGATAGAACAGGCTTTGCACCCTCTGCAAATCGGGTAAACAGGATTCAGTTTTGCTGAATACGGTGAAATCGGTTCTGACAGCCAAAAGAAGCAGCCGAATAAAAACCAGTTTCTTTTGCATCATGGAGAGCGAGATTACGCATGTCTGAAGGCTTGTTTGCCGGGCAAAATCCGGCCCAGTCACGACTGGGGCAAGGTGCTCCCGGAAATGTGGCCGCACCATCGGGTGCGGATCAGCAGGCTGCTGCACAGAACACAGCCTCCCGTATCATGAGCGAAATTCAGGTTTCCGCGCATGTCATGAAGCTGGATCCCGGGCTGTTCTGCTTTGTCCAGACGCCAAGCCCAAATCGTCCGTTGGACAATAGCGGACTGCCAGCGATCCGGGTTTCCCTGCCGCCGGGACATGAACATCGGCCCCATGCCATTTCGGTGACATCTTTCCGGGAAGATGGCTGGTTGTACGGCCCCGCCGATGCCGCGCTGGTGCGGGTCATGCAGCCGCAGGCTCAGGTGCTGGTCACAATTTACCAACAGCCCGGCCAGCAGGATTCCGCACCCCGGTTACAGGTGCTGCGTCTGGCTGATGGGGTGCCTTTTGGCGGTGTTCCCTCAGCCCCTCCTCTTCAGCCCGGTTTCATGCAGCCGGGAGCAGTGCCGCCGCCGGGTGTGATGCCGCAGGTGGGGGTTCCTCCGATGCCACCACCACAGGGCGTTCCTCAAGGCATTCCGCAAGGTATGCAACAGGGTGCATCCCATGGGCCGGCTCAGTCATTTGAACCGGTCAGAACGCAATCCGGTGCTATTCCCGATATTATTGCTCATATCCGTATGCAGGGGGATGTCGGCGACCAGCTGGGTGAATGGATTGGCGAGCGAGGCAGTACCCGCTGGATCGAGGGCTTTATGATCATGCCGCAAAGCCTGATCGATCCGAAAGATATCGAATATCAGGGTGTTCTTGGCCGCGGCTGGTTGTCGCCGTGGATGGAAGGCGGCCAGCTTTGCGGCAGCCGGGGCATGGCATTGCCGTTGCTGGGACTGAAGGCGCGGTTGCGGAACAGGGCCGCCGAAGCTTTCGATCTGAGCTACGAGGGCAGTTTCGTGGATGGGACGGCTATTGGACCGTTGGCCGGCGGGGAGACGCTGGAAGCGACCAATATGGCTCCTCTGGAAGCATTCCGGATCATTCTGCGCCCAAAAGCAAAAGCCACTGTCCCCAAATCTGCTCCCAAGGCATCAACCCGTAAAGCAGCCTCTTCGGCCCGGACAGGGGCACGCCGCAACGTATGACGCCGGTATACGTTATTTGAAATAGAAAGGGGCAGCACCATCTCAAAAGGGTACTGCCCTTTTCGGGCGATTACCTGATATGGATTTGATGTGAAATTCCTGTTTGTCCATCAGAATTTTCCGGGACAATTTTTGCATATCGTCCGCTCACTGGCGGAAGAAAACCGGCATGAAATTATCTTTTTGACGGAAGAAAACCCTAATTTTTTGGGGGGTGTCCGGAAAATGGTCTACCGGATGCTACGTCAGCCCGAGCCCAATGTTCATCTCCATGCCAGAGATATGGAACTGGCAGCGGTCCGGGCCGAGGCGGTGGCATCGGCAGCACGTAATCTGCTGCTGCTTGGATTCAGGCCCGATATTATTATCGGCCACCATGGCTGGGGGGAGTTGCTGAACCTTCAGGATATCTGGCCGGGTGTCCCCTTGCTTGGGTATTTCGAATTTTTTTATCGCACCTATGGTACGGATGTGAATTTCGATCCGGAATTCCCGAGCGGGCCTGATTTCCTGCCCAATGTGCGCAACAAGAATGTCGTCAACTTTCTGGCGTTGCAGCTGGAGGGCATGGGGCAGACCCCGACACGATTCCAGTTGGAGACATATCCGGAATGGGCCAGGGAGCGGATTCGGGTTATTCCTGAAGGCGCTGATCTGGAAGCCTGTACGCCTGATCCGGCGATCCGTAAGCAACCTTATCAGCTAGGTGATTTCCATGTTGCGCCGGATGAGAAGCTGATCACCTTCGTATCCCGTGATCTGGAGCCTTATCGCGGCTATCACGTCATGGTACGCGCCTTGCCGAAGATTTTGGAAGCTCGCCCCGATGTGAAAGCGATTCTCGTCGGCAGGGACGGGGTCAGCTATGGCGCACGGCCCGTCAACACTACATGGAAAGAGCATTTCCTGAACGAACAGGCCGGGCGGCTGGATATGAGTCGGGTCTGTTTGCCGGGGCGTATCGACTATGAGGAATTTTTAAAATTGCTCCAACGGTCGAACGCACATGTCTATCTGACCTATCCCTTCGTGCTGTCCTGGTCGCTCAGGGAGGCTCTGGCGACGGGCTGCGCCATTATCGGCAGCGATACCGCGCCGGTGCTGGAATTTCTGACGCATGAGGAAAATGCGTTGATCACACCATGCCTCGATCCTGACAAGCTGGCGGATTCCGTCCTGCGTCTGCTGTCAGATGAAAAGCTCGAGAAAAAACTGCGCCGGAATGCCCGGCGCTATGCGGAGAAGCATCTCCGTATGGAGGACCATCTGGCCAATTTCCGCGCGCTGATCTCCGAGATGACGGGGCAGAAACTGTAACCCGTCAGGCCCTGTCAGGCATGATATAAACAGGCGTGATATAAAAAGGGGCGGCAGGCGTTTTTCCTGTCCGCCCCGTTTTTTTATTTCGCTGCGCGCTGGATGGAGGCGGTGATGGCAGCCTCGGCCGCAGCCTTGTCGCCCCAGCCGGTGACCTTCACCCATTTATTGGGTTCCAGATCCTTGTAGCGCGTGAAGAAATGCTCGATCGCCTTGCGGGTGATTTCCGGCAGATCCTCGATTTTTTCCACCGTGCTGAATTGCGGATGCACCTTGTCATGCGGGACGCAGATGATCTTTTCGTCGATCCCGCTTTCGTCTTCCATGTTCAGCACGCCGATCGGGCGGGCGCGAATCACGGCACCCGGCACCACGGGGGCAGGGGTCAGGACCAGCGCATCCGCCGGATCGCCATCATCGGCCAGCGTGCCGGGAATAAAACCGTATGAAGCCGGGTAGGCCATGGGTGTGAACAGGAAACGGTCCACGATCACGGCGCCGGAGTCCTTGTCCACTTCGTATTTCACCGCAGAACCTTGCGGAATTTCGATCACGACATTGATGTCACTGGGGGGCTGCTTGCCAATGGCCAGCTTGCTGACGTCCATGAGAGGATACTCGTCTCGTTAAAGAAAAAGGTCGGCGCACCGTAACGGCCAGAGTTGTCCTTGCCAACATGGCGTAGTTGTGGTTCCCCTCCCTTCGCACCGTGTCGTACCGGGTGGGGGGCGTTATTCTCCGACTGGCGGCGGCGGCGCGCTACTCTCATGCGCCTGTAGCTCAATGGTTAGAGCGGACCGCTCATAACGGTTTGGTTGCGGGTTCGAGTCCTGCCGGGCGCATATTTCGATCTCCGTCGGCCGCGGCTTTGTCAGACGCGGCCGACCGGTCAACCGCCGGGAGCCAGATATGGCCAGCTACCAGTATGTTTATGTGATGAAGGATGTGACGAAGGCTTATCCGGGCGGCCGGGAAGTCTTCAAGGGCATTACCCTGTCCTTCCTGCCGGGCGTGAAGATCGGCGTACTGGGTGTCAACGGGGCCGGTAAATCGACCCTGATGAAAATCATGGCCGGCATTGAGAAAGAATATGGCGGCGAGGCCTGGGCCGCGGAAGGTGCCCGGGTCGGTTATCTGTCTCAGGAGCCACAGCTCGACCCCACCAAAACGGTGGCGGAAAACGTCGGCGAGGCGTTTGCGGAGCTGAAAGCGGCGATCGACCGCTTCAATGAAATTTCCATGGCGTTCGCCGAACCCATGGATGACGACAAGATGAACGAATTGCTGGCCGAGCAGGCCATGTTGCAGGAAAAGATCGACGCCGAGGATGGTTGGGATCTGGACCGCCGCGTTGAAATCGCACTGGACGCGTTGCGCTGCCCGCCACCGGAGGCGTTGGTGGAGCGGTTGTCGGGCGGTGAGCGCCGCCGCGTCGCACTGTGCCGGCTGCTGCTGGAAAAGCCCGATCTGCTGCTGCTGGACGAACCGACCAACCATCTGGATGCGGAAAGCGTGTCCTGGCTGGAACGCACGCTGCGCGATTATGCGGGCACGGTGATGGTCGTCACCCATGACCGTTACTTCCTGGACAACGTGACCAACTGGATTCTGGAGATCGAGCGGGGCCGTGGCTATCCGTTCGAGGGCAACTACTCCTCCTGGCTGGAGCAGAAGCGCAAGCGTCTGGCCCAGGAAGAAAAGGAAGAGAGCAACCGTCAGCGCGCCCTGGCGGCGGAGCAGGAATGGATTCAGTCCAGCCCTCGTGCCCGTCAGGCCAAGAGCAAGGCCCGTATCCAGCGTTATGAGGAATTGCTGAACAAGTCGCAGGAACAGGCCGGTGGCGTAGCGGATATCGTGATTCCGCCCGGCCCCCGTCTGGGCGGTACGGTGATCGAGGCGGAAGATCTGCGTAAATCCTTCGGCAATCGTCTGCTGATCGACGGGCTTAACTTCAAGCTGCCGCCGGGTGGTATCGTCGGCGTCATTGGTCCCAACGGCGCAGGCAAGACGACACTGTTCCGTATGATTACCGGGGTGGAGCAGCCCGATTCCGGTTCCCTGACCGTGGGTGACACCGTGAAGCTGGGTTATGTGGATCAGAACCGCGACAGTCTGGACGACAACAAGACCGTCTGGGAAGAAATCAGCGGCGGCACGGATGTGATTCATCTGGGCAAGCGCACAGTGGCCAGCCGGGCCTATGTCGGGGCCTTCAATTTCAAAGGGCCCGATCAGCAGAAAAGAGTCGGCGTGCTGTCAGGCGGCGAACGTAACCGCGTGCATCTCGCTAAAATGCTCAAGAGCGAGGCCAATGTGATCCTGCTCGACGAGCCGACCAATGATCTGGATGTCGATACATTGCGGGCCCTGGAAGACGCTCTGGCGGATTTCGCAGGCTGTGCCGTGATCATCAGCCATGACCGATGGTTCCTCGATCGTCTTGCAACGCATATCCTCGCTTTCGAAGGCGATAGCCATGTCGAGTGGTTCGAAGGTAACTTCCAGGCCTATGAAGAGGATAAGCGACGCCGACTTGGCGCCGAGGCCACCGAGCCACATCGTATTAAGTACCGCCCGCTGGAGCGTTGAGGACGGGGCGGGGCGCTCCCCCGCCCTTGCCACGGCTGCTCTTCTGGCGGATCTGATCCCGGCCGGGCGCATTCTGCGCACGGGGCGTCTGCTGCTGTACCCTGTCACCTATGCCGATCTGCCCGACCTATGCCGGATCAAGGCTGATCCCGGGGTCTTCGCGATCATGCTGGGCGGGGTTCGTAATTCCTTGCAGGCAGCGGAGGAACTGGCCGCTGATATTGCCTTCTGGGGTCAGCATAATGTCGGGATGTGGGTGGTGCGGGATGCCCATACCGGCCATTTCGAGGGGCTGACTGGTTTGATGGGCCGCCCGGATGGGCGTGGCATGTCGATTCGTTTCGCATTTTGGCCGGAGGCGCGGGGCCGTGGTTATGCCCGCGAAGCGGCGGGAGCCGCCTTGCGCTATGCCCATGATGTTGCAGGGGTGGAACGTGTCATCGGCGTTGCGCGGGAGGAAAACTGGGGTTCCCGCATGGTGCTGGGCAGTATCGGTATGCGGCATGCCGACAGTTTTATGCGGGATGGATACCGGATGCTGGTTTACGAAAGCTGGCGGATGGGCCGTCCGCCAGCATAGGTCAGCGCAGGAACGTGCCGAAGGAGCGCGGGCTGTTCCCCGCTTTCACCAGCGCCTTCTGATGGCCGTTTTCGGCATCCAGAATAGACAGCGTATCGTCCATCCAGTTGACGACGTACAGGGTCTTGCCGTCCGCACTGGTCTGGATGCCTTCAGGGTAGGAGCCGACACCGAAACTGGTGATCGGCTTGAGGCTCACCGTATCGAATACGGTGACGGAATCAGACATCTCGTTGGTCACATAGCCGCGCTGCCCATGCACGGTGACGACGTAGGGGCGATGCCCGGTCGGAATCCGGGCCAGCAGGGTGCGTGATGGCAGGTCGATGACGGCGACATCATTGGATTCGACATCGGCGGCATAGGCGCGTCTACCATCCGAGGAAACCATGACGCCAAACGGATGCTGCCCGGTCTTGATGGAGGCCAGATGTTTGAAATGCACAGGATCAAGGATGGAAATCTGATTATCTTCCCGGTCCGCACAAATCAGGTTTTTGCCATCGGGTGTGAAAGCCAGCCCGGAGGGAGATTTCCCGGTTTCAATGACAGCTTTGACAGCACCGCTTACGCTGTCCAGAGCGGTGACATGATTGGCAAACCAGTCCGCCACAAACACAGTGCCGCCGTCGGGTGAAACAGCGACACCCAGCGGTGCGCCGCCAACTGTAATGCGCTTGATCACCCTGCGCTGCACAGCATCGAGAATGGTGAGGCTGTGATCTTCAGGGGCAGTAACATAGGCACGGCTGCCATCCCGGCTTATGGCAATTCCGGCGACATCCCCCGTCATTGGAATGGAGGCGACCGGTTTTGTGCTCTCCAGATCAATGATGGTGACCATGTGACCCTGCTGATCGGTCACGAAAGCTTCCTCCGCCCGGCCTGTCAGCGGGGTAAGGAAAAGGAAAGCGGCTGATAACGCGCTCAGCAGGGTCTTTATCATGGGTTAACCGCCGAATTTGGCCTTCAAGGCGGCGAGGCCGGCTTTCATGTAGTCGGCGACCGCCTTTTTGGACGCTTCATCGTTCAGGTTCGGCGGCGGATCATTGTTCATGTAGCCGCGATAGAAAGCCGCGTTCCATTCGACGGTGGATTTGCCACCAGCCGCCGGAGAGACGGACAGCTCCGTAGACAGGTCGTTCGCGGGCAGGGCATCCGGATTGGGCTTGGTGAGGAAGGTTTTGTACAGATGCTCGGTGGCATCGTATTTATCCAGAGACTCGGTGATCGGCTTCCCGGATGCTTTCAGCGTCAGGGTACGCAGGGAGGTAACCTTGTTACCGCCATCACCGGTGGCGCTTGCCACGGCGGGATTCCAGCTCATGTCGTGGAAATTGCCGATGACGGCCCAGACTTTGTCCGGGGTTGCGTTGACCGTCACGGATTCCTCGACCTTCTGACGGGTCGGGCCATGGGCGGAGGCCTGTGAAGCGGCAAAGGAGGATACAAGAACCGGAACAGCCAGCATGGCTGCGCGGGCAGGGGTAAGCCAGTGAAGAAGCATGACAATCTCCCGTTGGGGCGGCAAATATTGCCCGCTCTTTTCCGCAGAACAAGCGCATGAAGAAGAAAAAGTCTTAAATTCGAGGTTCAGTTTGATCGGTTTTTTCAGCGCCAGTGATGGCACTGAAAAAACGCTCTGTTTATTCCCCGGCCTGCCGGCTGATGGCGGAGATCAGGGTATCGAGATCCTGGTTATGATGTTGCAGGAAGCTGGCATAATCCTGCCGTTGGGTCAGCCGCAGGCTGGTGCCTTCCGCCAGCACATCCACAATACGGGGGGGACCGCCCTGTGTCGCCACAACCCACTGGACGTTGGCCGGGGCATTTCCGGGGCGATGAATGATGGTTTGAACCAGCGTATTTTCGCCTTGTGGCGTCACGCGGCCAAGCGTGTAGCTCATGCCTTTTGCTTCGCCGATCTTGCTTGTGACGTTACGGACGAGAACCTTGTGAAACAGGTTCAGATATTGCTGCCGCTGTTGCTGTGAGGCACTCGTCCAGTAACGGCCAAGGCAGAAACGTCCCACATTATCGACATCGATATAGCTGTCGACGATACGGGTCAGTTCGGCTTTTTTCCTGGCTTCGTTGGGAGAATTATTGACCGCAGCCACCAGTTCATTCCCGGCACGACGGATGAAGTCGGCCGCTACGTTGCTCTGGGCATGGGTGGGCAGAGGCAGAAATGTGGCACCGGCAAGGGCGGCGGCCAGAAACAGTCGTCGATTCAACACAATGGCATCCATGAGGTTCAGTTTTACCATTCACGCGGGAGCGGCCGGTGTGAAAACCAGGTCCGGATCAGGGTTGTCCCGGTCCGGAAGCGGGGAACAGGTCTTCGTCCTTTACCGTCCCTTTGTTGCGGGCATCTTCGATCACGCTGGCGCGGTGCTGACGGAACAGGCTGCGGAACGTGGCGTAAGGGTCTAACGACGTTTCCTGGATCGAGTTCAGAACATCATTGGCCTGATCGCGCATGTCGGCAGCGGAGACGCTGTACTGTGCCCAGAGCAGCTTGTTGACTGTGGCTCCCTGCCCAAACCATGTGGTGGGGGACATGGCAACATCGACGCCATAGCCGGAGGCATCGCGCGGATTGCTGGGCCCCAGAATCGGCAGGAACAGGAACGGGCCTTCCGGTACGCCCCACAGCGCCATGGTAACGCCGAAATCGGTATCGTGGCGTTTGATGCCCATATTGCCGGCCACATCGAACAGGCCGCCAATGCCAAGCGTGCTGTTGATAGCGAAGCGGGACAGTGTGTCGCCGGCGCGCTTTCCGTTCCACTGCAGAACGTCATTGGCCAGGATCACCGGGGTCTGGATATTGGTAATCGCGTTGCGGAACCCGGTGCGGACCGGGGAGGGGACAACATAATGATAGGCAAGGGCCACCGGTTTCAGCACCACCGCATCGATGGCATCGTTCACCTGGTACATGACCCGGTTGGTGGGTTCCAGCGGATCGTTGGCCTGCTGGTATTCCGCGACAGCTTCCTTGTCGCTGGCAGGTGGTTTGGTCGCACATGCGGCTATCAGGCCGGGCAGCAGCAGGGCAGCCGCAAGCCGGCGTAACGAAAGCCCGAACGGACGCATGGTTGGAACTGTGTCAGAACAATCAGCGCGCATGGGCGGCAGGTCCTTGAAGAATTAAGCCCCGCCGCGATGGTCGGGGGTGTATGGCCAGACAGCCTGTCTCTGCGAACTGTTGTAGCATGCAGTTACGGGGCTGCAACGCATCCGGATGTATGAGGTTGTGCATCATGGCGCTATCAGGCAAGAGCTAGCCATCACTGTGGCCGTCAGGTGACAACACCGACCGGCTTTTCCCTTCCGGCGCGAGGGGATGGATGGAGACAGAGGGATATGAATCGTCTGGCGGGTCAGGAACAGCAGGGTGAAAGCGCGACATTGCGGCGCTGGCTGACCGGCCCGCGCGTGACCGGGCTGCCGGCCATGGATGCGGAACATCCTGTGCCGCTGCTGTCGTTTGAATTCTTCCCGCCGAAAACGGAAGCCCTGGAACGTCAGCTCTGGGCCTGCATCAGACGTCTGGAGCCGCTGGGGCCGCGTTTCGTGTCCGTGACTTACGGCGCAGGCGGCTCGACTCAGGCCCGTACGCATGAGACCGTTGCCCGTATTGTCCGTGAAACCAGCCTGACCCCCGCTGCGCATCTGACCTGTGTGGGTGCCACACGCGATGAGGTCGATGAGGTCGCCCGCCATTACTGGGAGGCTGGGGTGAGGCATATCGTCGCCTTGCGGGGGGATATGCCGGGGGGTGCCCCGTATCAGCCCCATCCGGGCGGATACGCCTATGCTTCCGATCTGGTGGCCGGACTGAAACGGATCGGAGATTTCGAGATTTCAGTGGCGGCCTATCCCGAGACTCACCCGGCTGCACCGGATGCCGGGTTTGATCTGGACAATCTGAAACGCAAGCTCGATGCCGGGGCGACACGGGCGATCACCCAGTATTTTTTCGACACGGATACCTTCCTGCGTTTTCTGGATCGCTGCCTTGTCGCGGGTATTACCGCGCCGATCGTGCCCGGTATCATGCCCGTCTCCAACTATGCGCAGGCGGTTCGCTTCAGCACGGCGATCGGTACCAGCGTGCCGGACTGGCTGGGCCGCCTGTTCGACGGGCTGGAAGACGATGTGGAAACCCGCCGTATGGTCGCGGCGGTGGTCGCGGCAGAGCAGGTCAGGCTGTTGCAGGCCAACGGGATTGACGAATTTCACTTCTATACGTTGAACCGTCCTGATCTGGTCTATGCGATTGCCCGTATTCTGGGTGTTCATCCCCCTGCCGCACCAATCGCCTGAGTAGGTGTGAGCTTCCACCCTCGGACTGCCCCTGCACGGATCTGGCCCTGCACGGATGTAGTCTGACAACATATATCGGATTTCGTGACCGATCATCCTTCATCGCCGTTTCCTCCTGCTGCTGCGTCTGTCCCGTCTGAGGGGGGGGAGGCATATCTGGCGCGCCTGAACCCCGAACAGCGGGCGGCGGTGGAGACGATTGATGGGCCGCTGCTGGTGCTGGCCGGGGCGGGCACGGGCAAGACACGGGTGCTGACCACCCGCTTTGCCCATATTCTGAAAAGCGGGCGTGCTTTTCCCAATCAGGTTCTGGCCGTCACCTTCACCAACAAGGCTGCCCGGGAAATGCGGGAGAGGGTCGGGGCGATCCTCGGCGAGAAGGTGGAGGGGCTGTGGCTCGGCACATTCCATGCGCTCTGCGCCCGTATGCTGCGGCGGCATGCGGAGTATGTCGGCCTCTCCTCGAATTTCTCGATTCTCGACAGTGATGACCAGATGCGCCTGCTTAAGCAGGTGGCGGAGACGTTTCGGGTCGATACCAAACGATGGCCGCTGCCCGGCCTGATGGCCGCCATCCAGCGCTGGAAAGATCGTGGCCTGACGCCCGAGCGTGTGACCCCGGCTGAGGATACGGATTATGCCTCCGGCCATGCTGTCGCGATCTATCGGGCCTATCAGGAGCGACTGCGGGCACTCAATGCGGCTGATTTCGGTGATCTGCTGCTTTTCATGACGGAAATTCTCCGCTCCCGGCCGGAAGTGCTGAGCCAGTATCATCGGGCTTTCCGTTACATTCTGGTCGATGAGTATCAGGATACGAATCTGGTCCAGTATCTCTGGCTGCGTCTGCTGGCGCAGGGAAGGCAGAACGGGGACCAGAACATCTGCTGCGTCGGGGATGACGATCAGAGCATCTATTCCTGGCGCGGGGCGGAGGTGGAAAACATCCTACGCTTCGAAAAGGATTTCCCCGGCGCGCATGTGGTGCGGCTGGAGAGTAATTATCGCTCGACCGCCCCCATTCTTGGCGCTGCGGCCGGGCTGATTGCGCATAATGAAGGGCGGCTCGGCAAAACGCTGCGTCCTGGCCGGGCCAATGCGGAAGGTGAGAAGGTCGATGTCATCTCTCTGTGGGATTCCGATGAGGAAGCCCGCATGGTGGGGGATCGCATCGAAACGGCGCGTCGTAACCGTCACCCGTTATCGGAGATCGCGGTGCTGGTCAGGGCCGGCTTTCAGACCCGCTCCTTCGAGGAAAGGCTGATTACCCTGGGCGTGCCCTATCGTGTCATTGGTGGGTTGAGGTTCTATGAGCGGGCCGAAATTCGCGATGCGATCGCTTATGCGCGGTTATTGGCCCAACCTTCCGATGATCTGGCGTTCGAGCGGATCGTGAATGTGCCGCGTCGTGGCGTGGGAGAGGTCGCGTTGCGTGGCCTGCATGAACGGGCCAGGGCTGATTCTGTCCCGCTGCTGGAAGCCGCTTCACGGCAACTGGCCGATGGTAAATTGCGCGGGAAAGTGAAAGAGGGCATCGCTGCCTTCCTGCAGGGTCTGGAGAGTTGGCGGCGCATGCTGGGCAGCGAAGGCCATGTCGCCACCATGGCCACCATGCTGGATGAGAGCGGCTACACGGAGATGTGGAAGCAGGATAAATCACCCGAGGCGCCGGGCCGGCTGGAAAATCTCAAGGAATTGCTGCGGGCCATGGCCGAGTTCGATGCTCTGCCCGGTTTTCTCGATCACGTCTCGCTGGTGATGGAGAATGAACAGGATGCGGGCGACGACAAGGTCAGTCTGATGAGCCTGCACGCCGCCAAGGGACTGGAATTCGACATGGTTTTCCTGCCGGGTTGGGAGGAAGGCCTGTTTCCCCATCAACGGGCGCTGGATGAAGGCGGCCTGAAAAGCCTGGAGGAGGAGCGGCGGCTGGCCTATGTGGGCCTCACGCGCGCGCGACAAAAAGCCGTGATCAGCCATGCCGCCAACCGGCGCATTTACGCCAACTGGCAGAGCGCCATTCCCAGCCGCTTTATCGAGGAACTGCCGCCGGACTGCATCCAGTCGCAGGGGTCGGCAGTGATGGAGCGGGAGCAGCGGTTGCGGGGTGGATTCGGCGCTGGCGTTCAGTTCCCGATGCTGGCGACCCGTCATGCACCCCGGGCGGCAGCACCACGGGTGCGGGAAGCATGGGAACAGCCGGGCCGGGCATCTCAGGCAGGGCGGTTTTCGGTCGGCAGCCGGGTTTTTCATGACAAATTCGGCTATGGAACCGTGACGGCGGTGATTGATGACCGTCTGGACGTGACATTCGACAAGGCAGGCACGAAACGCATTCTCGACAGTTTCGTGGAACCGCGATGAGGAAGACAGATCAATGAGCCGCCATGCCACCGCTCTGGAGACGGTGCGCGTCATCGTTCCCGATGAAGCCGTCTACGCTTATGAAGCGGCGTTTCAGACCGTGTGCGGCAATGTCGGTCTCTGGCTGGATGAGGATACCGGCCTCTGGCATATCGAGGGGGTCAGGGAGCGTGGCACACCGGGCCTCGATCAGGCTCTGGCGCTGGCCCGCCTTGCCAGCGGTACGGATGCGGAGATCATCCGCACCGAAACGCCTGCCGATGGCTGGCTTGCCCGCACCTATGAATCATTCCCCGAACAGCTCGTAGGTCGCCGTTTTGCGGTGCGCGGCACACATCTGAATGGCCCCGATACGCCGGGCCGGATCACGTTGCGTCTGGATGCGGGGGTTGCGTTCGGCTCTGGCGAGCATGGCTCGACCCGTGGCTGTCTGCTGGCGTTGGAGCAACTGGCTGCAAAAGCCTCGCCAAAGCGGCGGGTGATTGATCTGGGAACAGGCTCCGGCATTCTTGCCATGGCGGCGGCACGGCTGATCAAGCCGCATCCGGTGCGGGTGATGGCGGCGGATATCGAACCATGGTCGGTACGTACCGCACAGCAGAATGCAGTGCTGAACCGGGTATCAAGGCAGCTCGACTGTCTTGTCTCGGATGGATGGAAGCGACGTCCGATCCGGGCCAGGGCACCTTATGATCTGATTTTTGCCAATATTCTGGCGCGCCCGCTCTGTGGTATGGCCTATCCTCTGGCGCAGTCTCTGGAACCGGGTGGGCATGTGATTCTGGCCGGATTGCTGGCAACCCAGATGCGGATGGTGTTGGCAGCCTATCGCCGCCAGGGGCTGGTGCTGTGGAAAGCGATTCCGCAGGGACACTGGATGACGCTGATCCTGCACAAGCGTCCGGTGGCCTCTTTGGAAAAAGCGGTCTCTGCGGCATAATTCAAGACGCCTATCATCATCAAAGAAGAGACGTGCTGAATGCTTCTTCCTCTTCCGACTGACAGAAAACGTGCTGCGGTCGTTGATCTGGGGTCCAATTCGGTCCGCCTCGTGGTGTTTGAGGGGCAGTCACGGAATCCGTTACCGATTTTCAACGAAAAAGCGGTGCTCCGGCTCGGGCGCGGATTGCAGACCACAGGACGTCTGAACGATGAAGGGGTCGGGCAGGCGCTGGTTGTCATGGCGCGGTATTACGCGCTGGCCCGCGCGATGCATGCCGATCCGTTCGAAGTATTGGCGACTGCCGCGGTAAGGGATGCCGAAAACGGTCCTGATTTTGTAGCGGCACTGGAACGGATCATGCCGGGCGTGCCGATTCTGGTGCTGTCAGGGCATGAAGAAGCCGCGCTGTCGGCACAGGGTGTGCTGTGCGGTATGCCGCAGGCAAGAGGTATTCTGGCCGATATTGGTGGTGGCTCGCTGGAAGTCGTACGGCTGGATGGGGGGCAGGCCCAAGATGCCGCTACCCTGCGGCTTGGGGTCATCCGGCTGGCGGATCGTGCCGGGGGCGATCCGGCCAAGGCGCGGACACTGGTCGATACTGACCTTGCTTCCGTACCGTGGCTGGGGCAGGAGCCGGGCCAGGATCTGCTGCTGGTGGGCGGGGCATGGCGCGCAATGGCGCGTATCCATATGGCTCAAACCGGTTATCCGCTGAATATGGTGCACCATTACACGATCAGCCGGGATGAGGCGCGGGATCTGACCGGTGTCATCGCTTCCGCCAGTCCGAAAGGGCTGGAGCGGCTTCCTGCCGTTCCGCGCCGCCGCATGGAAGATCTGCCCTATGCGGCTCTGGTACTGCGTCGGTTGCTGCGCGCTACCGGCTGCCGTCGTGTTGTATTCTCTGCCAATGGACTGCGCGAGGGCTGGTATATGCGCATGATCCCGCCGGAGATCGCCGCACGTGATCCATTGCGGGCGGTCGCCGAGGAAGATGCGCGGCTTTATAGCCGTGATCCTGCTCTGCCTGGCCGTCTGTGCGCCTGGACGGATGGATTATTCCCCGATGAGACCGAGGAACAAAGGCGCCTGCGCGAAGCCTGCTGTCTGATGTCCGATATCGGGCATCACGATCACCCGGAATTCAGGGCAGAGCAGGCGTTTCATTATCTGCTGCGTCAGCCGGGCAGCGGCCTCGATCATCATGGCCGGGCTTTTCTGGGTTTGACGATTGCCATGCGATATGAGGCCGATCCGGCTTCCCCCTGGCTGCTGCCGGCGCGTTTGCTGCTGGATAGTGCTGCCGCACTTCGGGCAGACATTTTGGGGCATGCCCTTCGGCTGGCCTATACATTATCCGGTGGCACGCCGGCGCTGCTGGCACTGGCGGGTCTGGACGCCCGGGATGGAGCACTGGAACTGCGGCTGCATCGCGGTGGGGGTGTTTTTGCCGGTGAAAGCGTGGTGCGCAGGCTGGAGCAACTGGCCCAGATCATGGGCCTGCGACCTATGATTACGGAGGGGTAAGCGACTGGGCTGTCTGGTCAGCCTGTGGTGATCAGTTTGATCTGTTTCCCATCCACCCCAAGACAGATCTCCCCATTTTTCAGGGCGAGAGCATCCTGACCGAAGACATCCCGCCTCCATCCGGTCAAAGCGGGCACGTCTGGTTCCGCCTCGGTCGCCAGCCGGTCCAGATCCTCCGAGGAAGCCAGCAGTTTCGGAGCGACGTTATGCTGTTCGCTTTTGGCCGCCAGCAGCACTTTCAGCAATGAAACGAGAGCGGGAGAAGGGCGCGCCCCACTCTCCCGGCTGCGTGGAATCGCGGGAAGATCAGCGTCGGGCAGGCCCCTGGCCTCGGCAATGGCCGCCAGCAGGGTGGCGCCTGACCGGCCTTCCGCAAAGCCGCGCCCGACTCCACGGGCCTGCGCCAGAGACTCTGCATCGGCAGGGGAGGTCGCGGCGATTTCCAGCAGGCTTTCATCCTTGATCAGACGCTGCCGTGGAATGTTCAGGCGCTGTGCCTCAACCTCACGCCATGCACAGATAGCCCGCAGCAACCCCAGATAGCGCCGGTTATTGGTGCGGGGGCGCAGCCTTTCCCACATCGTGACCGGATCGGTGCGATAGGTTGCGGGATCGTTCAGCACCGCCATTTCCTCGGACACCCAGGCCAGACGGCCTTCTTTTTCCAGCCGGTCACGGAGGGTCTCATACACGCCACGCAGATGGGTGACGTCGGCGGCGGCATAGTCGATCTGGGCCTGAGACAGGGGACGGCGGGACCAGTCACTGAACCGGTGTGCCTTGTCGATATGTCCTCCGGTCAGGGAGGAAACGAGCGTGTCATAGCCGACCTGATCGCCAAACCCCGCCACCATGGCGGCGACCTGTGTGTCGAACATCGGTTGCGGGATGGAGCCGAAGCGCAGCAGGAAAATTTCAATATCCTGCCGGCAGGCATGAAACACTTTGATCACCGCCGGATCAGCCAGCAATTCTCCCACCGGGGCGAGGTCCAGTTCCGGTGCCAGCGTATCGATCACGGCGACGCAATCCGCCCCGCCAAGCTGCACGACGCAAAGTTCCGGCCAGTATGTGCGTTCTCGCATGAACTCGGTATCAATGGTGACGTATGGCTCCCTGCGCAGCGTCGTGCATAACGCTGCGAGGTCTTCGCTTTTTGTAATCAAGGTGGGGCTGGGAAATCTGGAGCGGGACTGGCGGGACATAGGGCTGCTTTTATACCCGTGTGTGCGGGGGCGGAAGGACCAATGGCGTGATTGATGAGCCGGAATACGATGGAACTGAGAGGCTGGAAGGCATGCTGCCATGTTGAGGGTATTCCCGGCGGCCCATGAGGCGGAAGACCAGGCGGGACATATTGCCCCTGACTGTTTGGCGCAGGCTGGCTGGATTGATCTGCATAATCCGACGGAAGAGGAAATCCGTCTGGTGTCTCAGGAAACCGGGCAGTCTATTCCTTCACGTCAGGCGCTGGAGGAGATTGAAAATTCCAGCCGTCTGCGCCTGCATGAGGAAACCCTGTATCTCAGCATGCCGCTGGTCAGCCGGTCGAGTGAGGAACCGGTCATAGGACCGTTGGGTATGGTGGTGAACCGGGAGCGCCTGATCACGATCCGGTTTCAGGAAGCGCAGGTTTTTGATCGACTGCATGAAGCGCTCGCGGCCAGACAGGCGGGCGGCAGTTCCGGTTTCCGCTTGATGGTCGCCCTGATCGAGGCGCTGGTTGATCGGCTGGCCGATGTGCTGGAAATGACGGCGACCGATATTGATCGTGTCTCCGGCACAATTTTCAGGGAAAGCCGTCAGACGTCCCGCAGGCCGGCCCGTGCGGATCGTATGTTGCAGGCATCTCTGCGCAGGATCGGCCAGCTGGGCGACAGGCTGGGCAAGATTCGCGACACTTTGCTTGGGGTAGGGCGGATTGTGCCCTATGTGATCACGAACGCGCAGGACTGGTTGTCGGACACGCTCACGGCACGTTTGGAGTCGCTGAAAGCCGATATCGCATCTCTGAACGACTATGAGAATCATCTGAACATGAAGCTCAATTTCCTGCTCGATGCGACACTCGGGTTTATTAATATCGAGCAGAGCGGGATCGTGAAGGTGCTGACGATCGTGTCGGTCGCTGGTATCCCGCCAGTGCTGATTGCCGGCATTTATGGGATGAATTTCAAGCTGATGCCGGAGCTGGACTGGCATTACGGCTATCCGATGAGTCTCGGGCTGATGGTGCTGAGTATCCTGCTGACGATAGCGTGGTTCCGGATACGGGGATGGTTCTGAAGCGGTTTTTCGCGGCATTATGGGCTTTGCCTGATGGCGGCCATCGGCTACTCAGTCGCGCCCCGGCTTTTTCGGGGATTGCCTGAAAAGATGTGCCGCTTCCGCCTGGCCGGCGGAGGTGGACGCCGCGAGGATTGACCCGATGCACGCCTATCGCAGCCATGATTGTGGCGCCCTGCGCGCCGCCGATACCGGAACGGAAGCCCGTCTGTCCGGCTGGATTCACAGCAAGCGCGATCATGGCGGTCTGCTGTTCATTGATCTGCGTGATCATTACGGCTTGACGCAGTGTGTGTTCGCCTCCGGCACTGACATATTCGCGACGGTTGAAAAGTTGCGCCCCGAAAGCGTCATCACCGTGACCGGGCAGGTTGTTGCACGTGAAACAGGGACGGTGAACCCGAAACTGCCGACCGGTGAGATCGAACTCCGGGTAACTGCGCTGGATGTTCAGTCCTCGGCCGAGGTGCTGCCTCTGCAGGTGGCGGGCACTGAATCCTATCCCGATGAATTGCGGCTGAAATACCGCTATATCGACCTGCGGCGGGAGCGCGTGCATCGGAACATGATGCTGCGTGCCCAGGTCATCGCCAGCCTGCGTCGCCGTATGATTGAGCAGGGCTTTACCGAATTTCAGACCCCGATCCTGACGGCATCCTCCCCTGAAGGTGCGCGCGACTTTCTGGTGCCGGCCCGTCTGCATCCGGGCAAGTTCTACGCGTTGCCGCAGGCGCCGCAACAATTCAAGCAGCTGGCGATGGTAGCGGGCTTTGATCGCTATTTTCAGATCGCCCCCTGTTTCCGTGATGAGGCCAGCCGCGCTGACCGTTCCCCCGGTGAATTCTATCAGCTCGATTTCGAGATGAGCTTCGCCACGCAGGAAGACGTGTTTGCTGCACTGGAACCGGTGATGGCGCAGGTGTTCGAGGAGTTCTCCAACGGTCGTGAGGTGACCAAGCCGCCTTTCCCGCGCATTCCCTATGAAACCGCGATGCTGGAATACGGCTCCGACAAGCCGGACCTGCGCAATCCGCTGCGGATCACCGATGTGACGGCTCAGTTCGACGGTTCCGGTTTCGGGCTGTTTGCCAAGATCGCGGCTTCGGGCGGGATCGTCCGTGCTATTCCGGCACCGGGCGCTGCTGGAAACCCGCGCAGCTTCTTCGACAAGCTGAATGATTGGGCGCGTGCGGAAGGGGCCGGTGGCCTCGGCTACATCATTTTCGATGCGGAGGGTCCGAAAGGCCCCATTGCCCGCAATCTGGAGCCGGAGCGTGCGGAAGCCATCCGTCAGGCTTGCGGATTGCAGGCGGGAGATGCGGTGTTCTTTGCGGCAGGACAAAAGCTGGAAGCGGCCAAATTCGCGGGCGCCGTCCGGACACGGCTGGGTCAGGAGCTGAACCTGATCGCTCAGAACGAGTTCCGCTTCTGCTGGATCATCGACTTCCCGATGTATGAGTTGAACGAGGAAACCGGCCAGATCGATTTCAGTCATAACCCGTTCAGCATGCCGCAGGGTGGGCTGGATGCGCTCGACAATCAGGATCCGCTGACGATCAAGGCGTATCAGTACGACATCGTGTGCAACGGGATTGAGCTTTCATCGGGGGCTATTCGTAACCATCGTCCCGATCTGATGATCCGTGCGTTTGAGATCGCGGGCTATCCGGCCAGCGAGGTGGAGGCACGGTTCGGCGGCATGCTGAATGCGTTTCGCTACGGCGCACCCCCACACGGTGGTGCCGCGCCGGGCATTGACCGCATGGTGATGTTACTGGCGGATGAGCCGAATATCCGCGAGGTGATCCTGTTCCCGCTCAATCAGCAAGGCGAGGATCTGATGATGGGTGCCCCGGCCGAGGTCGAGCCTGCCCGTTTGAAAGAACTGTCCTTACGGATCGAGAAACCGCCTGTGGTTAAAAAGGGGTAATATCGGCCTTCCCCTCTGCCTGAGCAGCATTTTCCGCTCTGGCGGGGGTTGGCGAGCATGGGGGGAGGCTCTTATCCTTCCCGCATGGCACGTATCCGCGATTTTCTTGTTCCTTCTCGTATCCATGTAGATCAAGGGACCGGGTCTATCCGGGAAGCGCCCTCAATCACGCGCTTTTCTCTGGCGCTGGCCGGGTTGATGCTCGGCGGGGTCAGCAGCGTCTCACTCTCCGTCCTCCCTGCCTTGGCAGCCGGCGGAGAGCATGCAACAGAAAAACCTGCTTCTCACGATATCGTGCAGGTGGCCCAGTCCGCCTCCTCCATGACGTCAACAGCCCGCCCGGATCAGGCGCAGATTCTCAAGATTGCCTCCGGGATGGCGGCGCATCGCATCCATTACGATCTGACGCTGGATGGTACGCCGACCGGGGATGTAATTGGCGCTCGCGGTGGTATGGATTACGAGGTCATTGATGCCTGTGACGGCTGGGCCACACGGCAGCGTCTGGAGATGACCATTTCCAATCGGGATGGTCAGGATATCCAGATGGTTTCGGATTACACCACCTGGGAATCCAAAGACGGCACCCGCATGCGCTTTCACATGCGACAGACGACTGATACCGCCGTGTCGCAGGAAACGGCGGGTGAAGCCTCTATGGATGGTTTCGGCCACAGCGGGACGATCCGTTACGATCTGCCGCGTCCGATGACCAAGCCGATCCAGGCCGGTACGTTCTTCCCGATGATGCATACGGCGGCATTGTTGGCCGCAGCGGAGGACGGGATCAAATTTTCGGCCCTGCCCCTGTTTGATGGAACATCGGCGGATGGCGTGCAGGATACATTTGTCGTAGCGCTCGACTGGAAAAAATCGGTTCCGGTCAAGATTGACCTGCTGAAGGACATGCCGAGCGCCAAAGTGCTGGTGTCGTTCTTCGACACCGACAAGGCGAGGATAGAGCCTGCTTATCAGGCCGGTATGCGATACTGGCTGAATGGCGTGGCGGATGATCTCACCATGAATTTCGGCGATTTCAAGCTGAAGGGCGGCATCGCATCCTTCAAGTCACTCCCGCATAAATGCTGATTTGTCCATCGCTTATGGCGGTGGTGCGGTAGTGACGCTCAGCTTCTGCTTGTGAAAGAACTGCATGATCCCGACCGGAATCCAGTTCCGCGTTTGCCCCATTACGTAATCGCCTGCTGGCAGATAGCCATTATGGACGATCATGCCATCCGGCTGTTGATAGAAAGTCATCGCTTCAGCGTGGGCTGTGCCGGATGCCCATGTCGCTGCTTTCGCCGCAGTGACTTGATCAATGAGGGCATGATCATGCTGGAGCGCTGGCAGGCGAACAGGCAGAGCGAGCAGAAGCGCTAATGCGAATGGCAATGCTGACACGGCCCGTAAATATCGTGTGTCGATCAGGGGCCAGCGGGCTGACGCAAATCCGAGGGCCATGACCGCCAGCAGAATATAGCTCTCACGGATCGTGCCATGCCGGGCGCAGCAGACGTAATCAAATTGATAATAGGCCGCAAGAATGGAGATATAAGCGGCTGATAAAAGGGCAAGTGCAAACCCTGTCAGAAGCCCGGCTCGAATCCGGGTTCCATCGCGGTGAATACTGCGCCAGCACCAGCGTGCTCCCAGAAAAAACAGCAGATGAATCCAGCCAAGCGGCATTTGGTTCTGTGTTGAAAAGCCAAGCTCATCCATCATTACGCCTGTAGCTGCCTGTGCGCTGGGAAGAACATGGTGAATATAGTGACCTGTCTGGATAGGAAGTTCGGGAGTACCAACCCTTCCCAGCAATAGTAGAAAGAGGATCACTCCTGATCCCAGCAGAGGCAGACTCCAGCGAAAAAATGCGGGCAGCAGCGGTTGCTCGGAAAAGGCGGATGGAACGTTCAGGAGGGTGAAGAGGAAGACGAAAAACGCGCCGGTTTCACTGCTCCATGCGGCAATGATCAACAGAACGATGGATCGGGTGGAGGTAACAGGTGTGTTGCTGGCGATCTCCCAGAATAGCAAGGTGATGGCTGCCAGTGTCGTGACATAAGCAACGGCTGATTGAGGCCAGAAAAATACCTCGGTCGGATCGGTATCGAGCAGATAGAAGGCGGGCAGTGCCAGACACAAACAAAGTTGGAGCAGCTTTTTGTTGCTGCGGTGTCTCAGGATGGATAGCCCGCTGATGATCAGAACCGCCCATAAGCTGCCGATGATCGCGGTGATCAGGGGGCGATGCAAAGCAGTTGATGCAAGATAATACAGCCAGAGAATCGACTCGGAGACCGGCCTGGGACTCCAGTGGAAAAAACGATCCAGAATAAACGGCAGACCTGTATCCCGATTATGAGCAAATGTAATGAATTCATCAGCCTGCCATCGGCTGAGCGGGATCAGGCGGACATAAATGGCAATGGAGACAGTCAAAAAAAGCGATATCAACGCTGCAATTGACAACTCCAGAAAATCTGTAAGCGATTTTTGGATGATACGTGCCTTCATCGTTCTATTATACGGTGAAGTTTTTTCTTAATTCCAGTTCTTCATTCAAGATCAAGGAAAATATCCTTATAAAATATCATAATCTTATAAGGATATCCCTGATATTTTATGGAGAGAAAATTTTTTATTATCTTTCTGAAACGGTCACCGCTTCCAGTCCAAACCCGATCTGACTGTCAAAAGGCCAGGATTTGCGTTCCGTGGGCGAGATCGGGTGGGCAATCCGGAAGGTCAGGCGGCGCAGGCCGGTGACGGGTGGCAACTCTGCCTGATAGGTTTTGATCTGCATATCGGTCAGATCCCATTCCGCGACAGACGCACCGTTTTGTAAAACGGTGACATGCTGGCTGCCTCCACTGACGGGGGCAAAGCCCTGAGCCTGAACAACCAGATGCAGGGCGCCATCACCGATGGCGGGAAGAAGGAGATCGGCTTGCGGGCCGACGCTCCATGTTCCCCATCCGGCCGGTTCAAGCCAGCCCTGGACCAGCAGAGTGGATAGCATATGCCCGGCGCTGGCAGGCAGGCGCTCTCCACTGGTGGCATGAGGCAACTCGATGGCAGGCAGCCCCTCTATCCTTGCTGTATCGGCAGTGCAGACCCCGAGTGTACCCAGGGCCCTGCATTGCTCCGCCGCGTGATCGACCAGAAACGCAGCCGCCTGATGATGGGGCAGGAACAGCTTGACCTCACCCCGTGCCAGCGTGCTTCCCCCGGCAGCGTCCAGTGAACATCCGGCGGCAGTGTTGGTGCGGGCCGTATACATCGTGTTCACGGCAATGGGGGTTTGGGCGGCAACCCACAGAACCTGCATCAGATCACTGATGTCGTTGTTCCAGCAACGGGCAGGCATATAGATATTGAGCCTGCTCTGCCCGGCCAGAATGGTGCGCAGTTTCGTACTGTCAAACGGTGAGGCCACTTGCTGGTGCGATTCGGCACGCACACCTGCTCGCAACTGGGTGGTATCCAGAAACTGAAGTCCGGCCGCCAGTACGATCAGAGCCATGCCGAACATAGGCCGACAGGTGCCTTTCCATGCTGCAATGGCTGCGATGCTGACCGGCAGCAAGGTGTAGCTCACCGGCCAGAACAGGCGTCCGCTGGCCCTGATCTGTTGAAGGACTGCGGGCGGATGGGGCAGCAATATGGCGATCCGATGGTGCCCAACATACCATTCATGGGATAGGGCGAGGATCGTCAGGGCAAGGCAGGCAGCGATCAGGCCACCATGCCGGCGCCACCCACCCCGTACAAGGCGCCGCAGGCAGGATGGAGCGAGCCGTGGAAGGATTGTGAAAAACAGCAGCAGCAACAGACCTGCGCCCAGATACTGAAAGCCTTCATATTGACCACCTGTTCCATCAATGGTGGCCATCTCATGGTTGGGAAAAAGGGCGGAGCCTGTGGGGTAGAAAGGTGCCAGCCAGTTCATGGAGTATAACCCGTATCCCCCGTCTGACTTGGCTCCCCACAGACTGGCCCCATATCCGGTCAAAACAACAAGTCCACCTGTCAGCGCGACGGCAGCGGCGCATTGGCGCCAGCCTTTGTCTCCACGCAGCTTGAGTGTGACGGGAACCGCCAGAAACAGGCTTGCCACCATGACCATCAGATAAGGATGGATCAGCAGGCTCAGCACGGTCAGCACACAGCCTGCGACCAGGAGCGACAGGCGCGGTCCGGTACAGAGTCTGAAATACAGTCCGACCATCAGCAGGATCAGAAAATGCCCGCACAGGGCGGCATGTCCGATGCGGAAGATGAAGGTCGGCATGGAAACCGCCATCACCGCGATGGCAAGCGCAGGCAGCAGCCGCTTTTCCCCCAGACCGCGCAGGGCATATATGGCGGCAACCGGTTGCAGGATCCAGCACAGCGTCAGCCAGATTGTGACGGTCTCAAATCCTTTCGGCAGCCATGGTTGAAACAGTTTGGCCAGTAAAATGGTCAGAGGAATACTGTCGGTCAGGCTGACAGCCGTATCGGCCATTCTGTGAGAGACCAGAGGAGGCCAGTTCCAGGGCTCAGCCAGAAAATACCACTGGCCGACAATATGCTGGGCTACATCGGCCGATGTCGGTGCGGGCGACTGATAGTGTCCCAGAAAAGCGGAGAGCGGGAACAGGGTGCTGGTCAGCAGGATGCCGATCAGAAGTCCCCATAGATAACTGAGGCGGTTTCTGGCAGCCGTCTCGGATGAAAAAGGTATCAGGATCGTCTCCCTGGAACTGGCGGGGGTAATATCATTCCACGTCCGTGCTGAATAACACGGTCTCCGAATTTATCACGCAGCTGATCCAGCGCTTTCCGGGCGGCGGCGCGTCTGGTGCTGGTCTGGTCCATTAAATCACCGGGATCGGCCAATGCAGCACTGACCAGCGGTGCAGCCCCCAGCCCGATCAGGCGAAAACAGGTGCCGTCGGTTTCTTTTTCCAACAGGTTGCGTGCGGATTCGAACAAAGTTTCCGGCAGGCCGGTCGGCCTGTGCAGCCGACGACTGCGGGTGCGCTGGGTGAAACCGGCGGTTTTCAGCTTCAGCACGATCCCGGATGCAGCCAGATCCTGCTCCCGCAGGCGGCGTGCCAGTTTTTCAGCCATGCGCCAGAGATGCCGTTCCAATGTCTCCCGGTCGCTGATATCGGCTTCAAAGGTGGTTTCGGCACTGATGGATTTCGTGTCGTGCTCAGGGGAGATGCGACGGGAATCTTCTCCGCGTGCCCTTCGTACCAAGGCTGGCCCGTCATCGCCGAGGCGTCGTCGTGCTTCCCGGTCATCCAGTGCCTGCAACTGCCCCAGCAGCACGATGCCCTGAGCAGCCAGACGACTGGCCTGTGCGGCCCCGATCCCGGGCAGCAGGCGGACGGGTTCCGATGCCAGAATCTGCGCGGCGTCTGCCCCAATGACGCTGAAGCCGCGTGGCTTGTCCCGACCGGCAGCGATCTTGGCCATCAACCGGTTGGCGGCCAGTCCGATGGAGACTGTTACGCCCAAAGCCGCTTCCACCTGTTGAGCGAACCGTGCGAGCACACGGGCCGGAGACATGCCGTGAAGCGCCTCTGTGCCTGACAGGTCGAGGGCGGCTTCATCAATGGATAAAGGCTGCACCAGCGGTGTCAGGGCCAGCATCATCTCCCGGATACGATGCGCGGCGGCACGATATTTCGGAAAATCAGGTGGCAGAACAACCGCGTCCGGGCAGGCTTTCAGGGCCTGAAACATCGGCATGGCGCTGCGCACCCCCTGCATCCGGGCGATATAGCAGGCGGCTGCAACGACGCCTCGTTTGCCTCCGCCGACCAGAACGGGCTTCGCTGCCAGTTCCGGGCGGTCATGTTTCTCGACACTGGCATAAAAAGCATCGCAATCGACATGGGCTACGGTCAGTTGATGAAGTTGCGGATGACGGACGATCCTGCGGGAGCCACAGGCGCAGCGCGACCCTTCCGGCGCAGCCAGACAGTCCCGGCACAACGAGGTCTCTGCTGCCGTCATCCCGGCAGAGGTTCTGGCGCAGGCCATAACCATGCCGCACCGCGCACGCCGGAGCTGTCGCCGTGGCGATTTTTCAGCACGGGCGTATCGCAACCGTCATTGAACACATGGCGGGCCATCAGGCCGGGCAGAGCGCTATAGAGGTGGTCCATGGCCGATAATCCCCCGCCCAGCACGATGGCATCCGGGTCCAGCACATTGACGATCGCCGCCAGCCCGCGGGCCAGCCGATCGGCATGTTTATCCAGTGCCTGTTGCGCAGCGAAATCGCCCGTCTGCGCACGCTCGGGCAGGGCATGAGCATCATGGGAGCCGGGACCATCGCAGGAGGCGGCCAGAGCCGGTCCGCTGAGATAGGTTTCCAGGCAACCATGTTGCCCGCACCAGCAGGCAGGCATGGGCAAATCCTCTGCATCGGGCCATGGCAGCGGATTATGCCCCCATTCTCCGGCAATACGGTGGCGTCCGGTCAGGGCGTGGCCATTGACCACAATTCCGCCACCACAACCCGTGCCCAGAATCACGCCGAACACGACGCTCATTCCGGCAGCCGCCCCATCTGAGGCCTCGCTGAGTGCAAAGCAGTTGGCATCATTTTCCACCCTGATCGGGCGATGGAGAAGCTCTGCCAGATCACGATCCAGAGCATGACCGATCAGATAGGTAGAGTTGGCGTTCTTCACCAGTCCGGTCCGGGCGTCGATCGTGCCGGGAATGCCCATGCCGACACTGCCATGCCCGCCCAACGCCTGTTCTGCCGCCTCGACCATGGAGGCAATCTGTTGCAGTGAAGAGCCATAAAATGATGGGGTTGTGGCGCGAAGACGGTACAGGATATCGCCATCCCGTCCCAGAGCGACGATCTCCGTCTTGGTGCCGCCGAGATCAATGCCGATGCGGAAATCAGGAATGCCATGCGCCATGATCACGTGATGCCGCAGCTATCGGCCATGCTCAAGCGCCAATCCTGTTTGCGGGCTTGTCCTGTTGGACAGAAGAGCGGAGAATTGGGTCATGGCCGAAACTGTTCTGGATGTCAGGGGCCTCAGTTGCCCGCTGCCCGTGCTCCGTGCCAACCGTGCCCTACGCGGCATGGCGGCGGGGGAACGTCTGCGCGTGCAGGCGACCGATCGTGCCTCTGTGGCGGATTTCCATGCTTTCTGTCGAGAGACCGGCCATGCTCTGGTAGCCTGGAGCGAGGAAGGCGGCGTGTTCAGTTTTGTGATCAGACGCCGCGGCGATCCTTCTCCTCCCGGATCATCCACGGATCGGGCCGAGGGGCAGGACATCGTTTCCGGCTGATCAGAGACGCATGCGGCGGGGGCTGAAGGCTCTATCCAAAACGCCGTACAGCCGCTACGAGACTGGCCCTTCAATGCCCGCGGCAGGATAGAGGCAGGAATTGGCATGAGCGACGCGAAAAGCGGACCGTCATCTGTGTCTTCCGCTCCCATCGAGTCCTTGTCTTTCGAGGATGCGCTGGCCGAGCTGGAGCAGATTGTGCGTGCCCTTGAAGGCGGCCAGCAGAAACTGGAACACGCTATTGCCGCGTATGAGCGGGGCAATGCACTACGTCGCCACTGCGAGACGAAGCTTGCAGATGTCGAGGCGCGGGTGGCGGCGATTGTGGAATCAGCGGATGGCGTCACCGGTACCCGTCCTCTGAGCGATTGAGAGTTCGACCGGAAACAGCCGGAAACGGATTGTGATGACCATTATCCATATGGGAATGAAGCGGATATGATTGTGGCGACGCCTGAGCTTGCCCATACGCTGCCGGCCTCAGCCTTAAAGGAGGCCCTGACCCGTCGCGCCCATGAGGTCGAAGCGGCGCTGGATCGCCTGCTGCCTGTTCCCCCCGGTCCGGAGTCGCGGGTGGTGGAGGCGATGCGCTACGCGGTTCTGAATGGCGGCAAGCGTCTGCGCGCGTTTCTGGTGCTGGAAAGTGCGGCCCTGTTCGATGGCGCAGCCGCTGAATCCGGTGTGCGTGCCGCGGCCTCGGTCGAAATGTTGCATGCGTATTCTCTGGTGCATGACGATCTTCCGGCGATGGATGATGACGATCTGCGTCGGGGTAAACCCTCTGCCCATCGTGCCTTTGATGAGGCAACCGCGATTCTGGCCGGTGATGCCCTTCAGACCAGCGCGTTCGAATTGCTGGCGGATGCGGCCACGCATCCCGATCCTGCCGCACGCTGTGCGCTGGTGCTGGCTCTGGCCCGGGCTGTGGGCGCAGATGGCATGGTCGGTGGCCAGATGATCGATATGGCATCGGAAGGGCGGGCACTGACGGCGGAGCAGGTGGGGCGTCTGCACGCCCTGAAAACCGGACGGCTGATTCAGTACAGTGCCGAGGCCGGGGGTATTCTCGGCGCGGCTACGCCGGCCCAGCAGGAAGCTTTGGCCTCTTACGGGCGTGATCTTGGGGCTGCTTTCCAGATTGTCGACGATATTCTGGATACCGAAGGTACGGCGGAAGAGCTCGGTAAGACCGCCGGTAAGGATGCAGCCGCGGGCAAGGCGACGTTCGTTGCCGTGCTTGGCATCGAGGGTGCAAAGCGCGAGGCGCAGGCTCTGGCCGACCGTGCGAAGGCGGCTTTGTCCGTGTTCGGGGGCCGGGCGGCGATTCTGACCGCTCTGGTCGATTATGTTCTGGCGCGCCGTAGCTGAAGCGCTTTTTGATGAGGCGCCGTTCCGGCCTGCCGGAATAGACGCGTCGGTGTGAGTGAGACTGACTTTATGACTGAAACAACCCCTGTCCGTTGCCATGAGACTCCGACACTGGACCGAGTACGTTACCCGTCTGACTTACGGAACATGTCATCGGAGCAACTGCGCGCGGTTGCGGATGAGCTTCGAGCGGAGACGGTGGACGCTGTTTCGGTAACGGGCGGGCATCTTGGCGCGGCGCTTGGGGTGATCGAGCTGACGGTTGCGATCCATGCGGTGTTCGACACGCCGTCCGACCGTCTGATCTGGGATGTCGGTCATCAGGCTTATCCTCACAAGATCCTGACGGGCCGTCGTGATCGTATCCGGACCTTGCGGATGGGAGGCGGTCTGTCCGGCTTCACGAAGCGTTCGGAGAGTGAATACGACCCGTTCGGCGCGGGCCATAGCTCGACCTCGATCTCGGCTGGTCTCGGGATGGCGGTGGCGCGCGATCTGCGTCGTGCGGCGGGCGAGGTCGGTGCGGGACCGGAGCATGTGATCGCGGTGATCGGCGACGGTGCGATGAGCGCCGGGATGGTGTATGAGGCGATGAACAATGCCGGCAGCCTGAAGTCGCGCCTGGTGGTGATCCTGAACGACAATGACATGTCAATCGCGCCTCCTGTTGGGGCGATGTCGGCGTATCTGTCTCGTCTGCTGTCCTCGCGGAGCTTCCTGAACCTGCGGGATCTGGCGGGGAAGATGGCGCGCCATTTCCCGCGCGGGATCGAGCGGACGGCCCGTCGAGCGGAGGAATATGCCCGCGGCATCCTGACGGGCGGGACGCTGTTTGAGGAGCTTGGCTTCTATTACGTGGGTCCGATTGACGGTCATAATCTGGATCATCTTCTGCCGGTTCTGCGCAATGTGCGGGATGCGGAGGAGACGGGTCCGATTCTGGTGCATGCGATCACGCGGAAGGGTCATGGCTATGCGCCGGCGGAGGCATCTGCGGACAAATATCACGCGGTGAGCCGTTTCAACGTGGTGACGGGCGAGCAGATCAAGCCTGCGCCTGTTCCGGGGGCGAAGCCCGCCCCGCCGACCTACACGAAAGTGTTTGCGGAGGCGCTGATTGCCGCGGCGGAGGAGAATCCTCGTGTTGTGGCGATCAATGCGGCGATGCCGTCCGGCACGGGTCTGGACGCGTTCGAGAAGCGCTTCCCGGATCGTTGCTTTGATGTAGGGATCGCGGAGCAGCATGCGGTGACGTTTGCGGCTGGTCTGGCGGTGGAGGGAATGGTTCCGTTCTGCGCGCTGTATTCGACCTTCCTGCAGCGCGGTTATGACCAGCTGGTGCATGACGTTGCGATCCAGCACCTTCCGGTGCGCTTTGCGATTGACCGTGCGGGGCTGGTGGGGGCCGATGGCGCAACGCATGCCGGCAGCTTCGACATGGCGTATCTGGGCTGTCTGCCCGGGATGATGATCATGTCTCCGTCCGATGAGGCGGAGCTTGTGCATGCTGTGGCGACGGTTGCGGCCTATGATTCTGGGCCGAGTGCGGTGCGCTATCCGCGTGGTGAAGGCGTAGGCGTTGCGCTGCCGCGTGATGAGAAAGGCCGTCTGCGCGGGGATGTTCTGCCGATCGGCCGGGGCCGCATCGTGCGGGAGGGCCGGAGCGGGATCGCGATCCTGAGCATTGGAACCCGGTTGCAGGATGCTCTGCTGGCTGCGGATGATCTTGCCGCGCATGGGCTGACGGTGACGGTTGCGGATGGCCGCTTCGTGAAGCCGCTGGACACGGCGCTGGTGGAGCGTCTGGCGCGGGAGAACGACGTTCTTGTGGTTGTTGAGGAAGGCTCGATCGGCGGCTATGCCAGCCACGTGATGCAGCATCTGGCGCAAGCCGGCCTGCTGGATGCGCGCGATGGCCATGCGCTGAAACTCCGTTCCATGATCCTGCCTGATCGCTATATCGACCATGATACCCAGCCAAACCAGATCAGACAGGCCGGACTTGACCACCAGGCCATTCGAGATACCGTCCTGAAACTGGTTGATGTCGGTGTCACGGCGGCGCAGCCCGCCTGATGGCGAAGAAGCGTGCCGACCAGCTTCTGGTAGAGCGCGGTCTGACGGAAAGCCGGTCCAGGGCGCAGGCCGTGATCATGGCCGGGCTGGTTTTCTCTCAGGAGCGTCGGATCGCCAAGGCTGGCGATATGCTGCCGGAAGAGGCGCCGCTGGAACTGCGTGGGCAGGATCATCCCTGGGTCTCACGCGGGGGGCTGAAACTGGCCCATGGTCTTGAGCATTTCGGCCTGTCACCGCAGGGACGTATTTGTCTTGATGTCGGGGCTTCTACAGGTGGTTTTACCGATGTGTTGCTGACCCATGGCGCGCTCAAAGTCCATGCTGTGGATGTGGGCCATGGTCAGTTGGCCTGGAAATTGCGGTCTGATGACCGTGTTGTCGTGCTCGAAAAAACCAACGCCCGTCATCTGACACCGGATAGTCTCGGCAGCGACCGGATTGAAGTGGTTGTGTGCGATGCCAGCTTCATCGGCCTGCGGACGGTTCTGCCCGCCTCGCTGGAGATGGTTGCTCCCGGTGGATGGGCTGTTGCTCTGATCAAGCCTCAGTTTGAAGCCGGCAGAGAGGCGATCGGTGCCAAGGGAGTGGTGCGCGATCCTGCCGTGCATGAGGCCGTCTGCGGCATGATCCAGGATTGGTGGCAGGCTTTGCCCGACTGGCGCGTGCTCGGGATCGAGCCAAGCCCGATCACCGGCCCGGAAGGCAATCGTGAATTTCTGATTGCGGCCGTCAAGGAATAAAAAAAGCCGGGATGCTGCTGCACCCCGGCTTTTTTTGGTGATCCAGCCCGGATGTCAGCTTTGCCGCCGTGCTGGAGAACCGGACCAGACTGTGCCGGCCGGGATGGATTCTCCCTTCATGACCAGCGAAAGCGGCCCGATCCGGGCATCCTCATTCACCGTGCTGCCATACAGCGCGATGGACATGGTACCGAGCGAGGTGCGCGCACCCAGCCGGACCAGACCGATTTTCATGACCCGGTCCTCGAACAGATGGGTCTGCGGGCCGCAATTCGTATCCAGTGCGGCATCGTCACCGATTTCCACCATATCGAATTCGGTCAGGTCGGTGGTGTCGGCGCAGATACGGCGTCCGACCTTCGCGCCCAGTAGTTTCCATGACCATGGCAGGAAAGGCGTGCCGCGGAATGGATCAAGCAGGAACGGTACCGCCAGCCCTTCATAGGTGGCGGTAATCGCCTCGCTGAGCCACACGAACGGCGTCCACATCGGCACTTCCGCCGATTGATAGCGCCCGATCAGCACCCATTTCATCAGCGCAACACTCAGCAGGGATGGGATACCCATCACCGCGAAGTAGATAAACGGCACCGCTGCGTAGGAAGCCAGCAATCCGTAATGGTCATAGGTCCAGTCGAAACAGGTCATCGCATGACCCAGCATGGCGATGAACAGTGCAGGCGGCAGCAGCACCCGAATACCTTCGATTAACAGGCGCATGCCGATGCGGATCGGGCCGGGACGGAAGGTCAGGGTCTCGGCATGGCAGGTGAAGCTCTGCCGTGTAGGAAGAATAAAGGAGGGGCTGCCGAGGCAGGTCTGACCGTCCTTGAGGGGTGCCTTGTCGGTTGCGGGAGGCACGGACAGACACCCGACCAGACATTCATCGGGGATGGAGGTGCCATCCGGCAACAGAGCCGAGTTACCGACAAAGCTGCGACGGCCGATGACGGTCTTGCGCAGGTATAGCCTGCCATGGCGGATATCCGCGTCCCCCAGCATCACGCCATCGGCGATGAAAGCTTCCGGCCCGATATCCAGCAAATCATGCGTGACAGAGGTCGCTGTAGAAATCTCGGTATATTCGCCGATTTTGGCGCCCAGTGCCCGCATCCAGGGTACAACATACAGTGTTGCGTAAATGGCATGGACGGCCCCCAGCGCCAACTCCATCAAATGATCGACGAACCATTTGCGCAGGAAGAAAGCCGAGCGCACATCATACACGCCTTCCTTGACCCGCCCGAGCAGCAGCCAGCGGAGGATCACGATCTCGGCCAGCATGAAGCTGATATACATGACCGACAGCAGCGGGATCAGGGCATAGAGCGGCACCGTGCCAATGCTCCAGCGACCATCATGGAGCTGATCATAGATCACCATGCCGGGCAGCAATGGCACGAAGGCGATAACCGGGAATACGGCCATCACCAGTGACAGCGCGGTATCGAATACCACGCGACGCAGTGGGGTGATGTGTTCCGGCTGTGTTTCCGGTGCGGCTTTCGCAGTGAAGCTGGCGGGGGAGCCGTTCCATATCTCGCCGGCCGGGATCGTATGGTCTGCGGACAGGGCAGACAGATTGCCCAATTCGGCCCGGTCTTCCATCACTGCATCGCGTTCGACCACAGCGCGGGAGCCGACATAGCAATCCGTGCCGATCCGGATGTGGCCGATATGAAGCATACCGCCTTCGATCGACACATTGTTGAGGAACACCTCGTTGCCGATGCTGGTATCGGCGCCGATTTCGATCAGATCGGCGGCCCCGAATCCGACTGAGCCGAGATGGGCATCCTTGCCGACTTTCATCCCGAGCAGACGGCAATAAATACTGTAGGCAGGTGTATCGGCCATGAAAGCTGCCGGCACGACCTGAAGCATCCGCGATACGAACCACCAGCGGAAATAATAACTTCCCCATAGCGGATAGCTGCCGGGCTTATAGCGCCCGATCACCAGCCATTTCGCGGCAATGGCGATGGCGGTAATGACCAGCGGAGTCAGCACGAAGGTCAATAATGTGCCTAGAATCGCCTGACGGAGAGTCCAGTCGAATTCCATCAGGGCGGAGAAGACCAGGTACGGCACGATGTCCCGAATGGCCTGAAGTCCGAAAATCGGGATCAGGGCGACGGACTGGGCTGCCCCGCACAGGCGATGACGCCATGGCGGTACGGTCTGGAAAGGAGGCAGTACGGCTTCTGTATCCCCGGTTGCCGTGTCGGCAAATTTGGCTGCCAGCCGGTCCAGTGTGCGGCACTCGTACAGATCCTGAATGGAGACAGAGCGGAATCGCTCATCCTGTCGCAGCCGCGAGACCAGCCCGGCTGCCGAGAGTGAATGGCCACCGAGATCCTGAAAGAAATCGTCGATGGTGCTGACCTGAATATGTGGAAACACGGCTTGCGCCGCCTCCACCAATGCTGCCTCAGCCGGGTTGCGCGGTGCTACGATATCGCGTTTTTCCGGTGCAATGGTCTCGATGACGGCGGGGAGTGCCTTGCGGTTGATCTTGCCGCTGGGCAGGCGGGGAATTTCATCCAGTGCCAGAAACACGGTCGGCAGCATGTAGGCGGGCAATCTGGCCGCGAGTGCGGTGCGGATCGTCCCGGCATCGGGTGTCGCGCCCTCGGCATAGGAAATGAAGGCCACCAGATGCTGTGTGCCGGCGCTGTCCTCACGCAGCACGACCGCTGCCGCCCGCACCGCGTCCAGCTTGCCGAGTTCGGCCTCTATTTCCCCGGTTTCGATGCGGTAGCCACGGAATTTGATCTGATCGTCAATACGGCCATGAAAAACGATGCGGCCTTCGGTATCAAAGCTTGCCTTGTCGCCGGTGCGATACAGGACGGGGTCGGGAATATCGGATGCATCCGCAGCCACCAGAGGATTGCGGATGAATTTTTCAGCGGTCAGCTCAGGGCGGCCGATATAGCCGAGGGACACACCGGGGCCACCGATCAGTAACTCCCCGCCCTCACCGGCAGGAACAGGAGCCAGCGTCGTTTCGTCCAGAATATAAGCGGTATAGCCGGGCAGCGGATAGCCGATGGTGATCGGATCGCCCGGCTCCAGCTCTGCCGCGGTAGCGGTGACAGTGGTTTCAGTCGGGCCATAGGTGTTGAGCAGACGACGCCCCGGCTTCCACCAGCGATCCACCAGTGCGGCCGGACAGGCCTCACCCCCCATATTGATCAGACGCAGGGAGGGAACATCGCGGTCCAGCATGGCCAGCAGGGTCGGCACACAGTGCAGGACCGTCACGTTCTCCTCGGTCAGCACATCCGGCAGTGCGTCGGAGGCGCGGACCAGCTCCGGCGGTGCGACGATCAGTGTCGCGCCGGCGAGATAGGAGATGAACACTTCCTCCAGCGACATGTCGAAAGCAGGGGAGAAACCCTGATAGACGATATCATCCTCGCGGATGCCCAGAACGGCGTTTTCGGAGTGCAGGAGATGGCGGATATTGCTCTGGCAGACGGCAATGCCTTTCGGCTTGCCGGTCGAACCGGATGTGTAGATGGCGTAAGCCGGATCGTTTGAAGCAGGCGGTTGAAATGCATCGGCACCGGGCGCGATGGCGGGTGCGGTTTCATCCAGCGTATCGGTCGTTATTGCGGGAACGCTCAGCCCATCGGCCAGTGTCAGATGGGCGGCATCGACCAGCACGGCGGCGGCCTGGCAGTCCTCGACGCTGATATCCACGCGTTCACGCGGCGCTTCGGGATCAAAAGGCAGATAGGCCGCACCGGTTTTCAGAACCGCGAGAATGGCGGCATGCAGGGCAATGGAGCGTGTGATCCAGATGCCGACAAAACGACCCGGCCCGATGCCGCGTGCTGCCAGAACGGCTGCCCAGCGGCTGCTGAGTGCGTCAAGCTCTGCATAGCTGATGGCTTGCCCGCGAAAGCGGATGGCGATTTTTTCAGGCAAACGAGCGGCGGTAACACGGAAAACATCTGCCAGAGAGCCATGGTCCGGTGTGACCGGAGCAAGGATATCACGCATGTCGTTCAAACCGACTCTCCATTACACGGGGACAGGCGGTGGACTTTGTCATTCCGCCGCGCAGGCTCCGGGTGCTTAATAATGTACCTGCCGGGCATCATGACCGGTGCGGGCTGGGTATGATGAAATGGCAAGCGATAACCTGTCGCAGAAAGCTGAGATCATTTCACGGTATCTGATGACAGGAAGCAATGTTGTTTTGAAGCAATAATATTAAATCTGAATCAAGAGTGCAGGTGCTTATCGGGATATGGCTTGCCCGTGTCGTGCCCGGTCAAGGTGATTTCAGTTCATCGCGGACCGTTCTGTGCCCGATCACGCAGCAGATGATCAGCCAGCACACAGGCGACCATGGCTTCACCAACCGGCACTGCGCGGATGCCGACGCAGGGATCGTGGCGGCCCTTGGTGATGACCTCGACCGGCTGTCCATCCCTCCCGACCGAACGGCGGGGGATCAGGATGGAGCTGGTCGGTTTAACCGCGAACCGCGCGACGACCGGCTGTCCGCTGGAAATGCCACCCAGAATGCCGCCTGCATGGTTGGAGCCGAAAATATGGGGTCCTCCGGCTTCATTGGGGGCGGCGAGGATTTCATCGGCATTGTCTTCACCCGTCAGGGTGGCGGCGTCGAATCCATCCCCGATTTCCACGCCTTTGACGGCATTGATGCTCATCAGGGCTGCGGCCAGATCGCTGTCCAGCTTCCCGTAAAGCGGCGCGCCGAGACCGGCCGGCACCCCTTCGGCAATGACTTCCACTACCGCTCCGACCGAGGAGCCGCGTTTGCGGATCTCATCCAGATAGACCGCCCATTGCTCAGCGGCGACCGGATCGGGACAAAAAAACGGATTGGCCTCAATCTGGGACCAGTCCCAGCGTGAGCGGTCGATCCCGTGGGGCCCTATCCTGACCAGAGCCGCCCGAATAGTGATTCCTGCACCAAGGATTTTACGAGCGACTTCGCCGGCGGCGACCCGGCAGGCGGTTTCACGGGCCGAACTGCGACCACCACCGCGATAGTCCCGGATGCCGTATTTCAGATCATAGGTCAGGTCGGCATGGCCGGGGCGGTATCGCTGCGCGATGTCTCCGTAATCCTTCGATCGTTGATCAGTGTTCTGGATTTCCAGTGCGATCGGGGTGCCGGTTGTAACGCCCTCGAACGTACCGGAAAGAATGCGTACCTGATCGGCTTCCCGGCGCTGGGTCGTGAAGCGTGACTGGCCGGGCCGGCGGCGGTCCAGCGCGGGCTGGATATCGGCTTCAGTCAGTGGAATGCCTGGGGGGCAGCCATCTACGACACAGCCAATGGCGGGGCCGTGGCTTTCCCCCCAGGTGGTGACGCGGAACAGATGGCCGAAACTGTTATGGGACATGAGGCTGACCGTGAGGCTTTCAGTCTGAAACCACCGCAATGTCGGGGGCGAGAGGATTTTTCATGCCGACAATGTGATAACCGCAATCGACATGGTGGTTTTCCCCTGTCACGCCGCTGCTGAGATCAGATACCAGATACAGACCGGCACTGCCGACTTCGGCCAGAGTAACATTGCGGGCCATCGGCGCGTTCAGTTCGTTCCAGCGCAGGATATAGCGGAAATCGCCGATTCCACTGGCGGCCAGTGTTTTGATCGGCCCGGCAGACAGGCTGTTCACCCGGATGCCATTCCCGCCCAGATCGGCGGCCATGTAACGCACGCTGGCTTCCAGTGCTGCCTTGGCCACGCCCATGACGTTATAATGCGGCATCCAGCGCTCCGCCCCCAGATAGCTCAGCGTCAGCATGGAGCCACCATCGCCCATCAGCTCTGCCGCACGGCGACAGACAGCGGTGAAGCTGTAGCATGAGATGTCCAGCGCCTGCAGAAATGCATCGCGCGGAATATCCAGGTACCGGCCGCGCAGAAAATTCTTGTCCGCCCAGCCAATAGCATGGACCAGGAAATCCAGTTTGCCGCCGAAATGATCGGAAACCTGGTCAAACGCCTGATCCATCGAGGCATCATCACCAACATCACATGGAACGATCAGAGAGCTGCCAACACTTTCCGCAAGCGGAATGACCCGCTTGGCCAAAGCATCCCCCTGATAGGTGAAGGCGAGTTGCGCCCCCTGTGCGGCACAGGCTTGCGCGATGGCCCAGGCAATGGAGCGGTCATTGGCGACACCCATGATAAGACCGCGTTTCCCCTGCATCAAAGTTCCAGTCCGGGGTCCGCTCTGTGTCATGGTGTCAGGTTCCTCATCATGGGACGGTCAATTCTGGCAAAAGAAGCCATGGTTAGTAAAAACAGGCGGATCTTGATACCGTCTGGCATAGGGGCAGGGCGGTTGGACTTGACGAAACTGCAGGGCAAGGCGGAAGGACAGTGTGGTACGATCCTGCGCCGTATGGTGGTGGCACAGGGCCGCTGCTTTCGGCAAGGGCATGGGCGGGGAGGAAAGATCTCATGAGCATGGATAGTGACGCAAAATCCCCATTTCAGACAGCTGAGTTGGCTTTTGACGATCCTTTTGCTGCTTTTTCCCAATGGATGGAGGACGCCAGAGGGGCCGAGCCGAATGATCCCAATGCCATGACCCTGGCGACGGCGTCGCCATCTGGTGTTCCTTCCGCCCGTATCGTACTTCTGCGGAGTGTTGATGCGGCGGAGCATCCAGAGCGCGGCTTCGTGTTTTTTACCAATACGGAAAGCCGGAAAGGAGTGGAGATTGCCGCCAATCCGCAGGTCGCCCTGCTGTTTCACTGGAAATCTCTGGGGCGGCAGATCCGTATCGAGGGCAAGGCCATCCCGGTTGCAGTGGAGGAAGCAGAGTCCTATTTCCATACGCGCCCTCGCATCTCACGTCTGGGTGCACGTGCATCGGATCAGTCACGTCCCCTTCCTGATCGCAAGACATTGCAGAAGCGTGTGGAGGAGGAAGAGGCGCGCTATCCGGGAGACGATATTCCCCGTCCGGCCTATTGGTCTGGCTATCGGGTCACTCCTACAGTGATAGAGTTCTGGCAGCAGATGCCGTTCCGGCTGCATGACCGGCTGGTGTTCAGGCGTCAGGGGAAAAACTGGGGGCAGGAGAAGCTGTATCCCTAATCGTTCTTTAATCCTCAGAGTTAATATAAATGCTTTAATGATACTCTTGAGCATGATAGTCCGGAGATATTCACGCATTTTTTTAAAGAATGTGTTTTTAATACAAGTAATATTAATAAAATTTACACTTGAAGGGATTTTTTGATGATCACTGGCAGTTTATATGATGGAGAAGGTATCCGGCTTGAAGGGGATGGTCCGGATCTGTCACCCGCTTGGGTTGATGATATGCCGTTCAAGATACTGCTGCAGAATTCTGATGAGCAGAACCCGGAAATGCTTAAGGAAGACCGTTACTGGTATTTGGCAAAAGAGGGGGATGCCCCTGTCGTGGTTCCCAAACACTATGTGGAAATGTTGGCCGGTCATCTGAAATCAGGAAAAAAGCTTGCCGTAATCTCTGACGATCCAGAATCAGCGTCCGGTATCTGCAATATGATTCTGCTGATTTGTCGCAGCCCGGGGGGCACTGCCTGAGTCTGGGTCAGGTGGGAAGGATAGCAAGATGATCGGCCATGTCGACTCAGTGACCCGAAGGAAGGTCAAGGGCTGGGCCTTTAATCCGGATGATCCCCATGTGCCGCCAAAATTACGGTGTCTCTGCAATGGAGAGTTCATTTCCATTATTGTTGCCAACAGTTATCGCCCTGATCTTGAGCAGGCCGGTATCGGGACTGGCTATCATGGGTTTGAGCTGGAATGGGACATCGCCCTTGATCCGGTCAAAAGACATGTCATCAGCCTGATTGATGAAGCCAGCGGGCAGGAGCTTAAAAACTCGCCCCATATGCTGGAGGCTGAAAACTGTTTCGACGAGGAATTCAAAAACGGCCTGTCCGGTCTTCTCCGCAGTATTGAAAGCAGGGAGGGACAGGAACAGGCCGCCGGTTTTCTGCTGGATCAGGCAGAGCAGCTTGCCCAGCGTATGGTTGAAACGGATTCTCTTTGCCGGGAAGATGATTTTCTGGATCGCTTACCTGTGGAGAAAATTCATCCTTTCACCGGATGCCGGGTGCTTGTTTTGGATGAAGTGGTTCCAGCAAAAAATCGTGATGCCGGCTCCAACGCGATCGTATCGCATATTGAATCTCTCCAGCGTCTGGGGATGGAAGTCAGTTTTGCAGCTGTACAATACGAGGCTGCGCCTGATCTCCTGACGGGTATAGGGGTTCACTTCTATGCACCGCCACTTTTTCGCAGTATTGAGGATGTATTGCGTAGAAATGTTGGCCAGTTCGATGCGGTTTACATCCATCGCACTTCAATGGCGATACGATATATTCCGTTGATACGGTACTGGAATCCGCATGCCGTCATTGTTTATCTGGTCGCTGATCTTCACGCTGTACGCATGATGCGGCAGGCTGAGATGACACAGGATGAACCGTTATGGCAGGATGCTTTTCGTACGCAGAAAGCTGAATTGGCAGCAGCCTGGCAGGTTGACACCGTTATCACGCATTCTTCTTACGAACGCGATCTTCTTCGCACTCATATGCCAGCCGCCAATGTTCATGTTATTCCGTGGGCGGTTGATGTAGACCCGGTATCCGCTACCTTTTACCAGCGCCAGGGCATTGCTTTCATTGGCAACTACAAGCATGCGCCCAATCGTGATGCCGCAGAGTATCTTATCAATGAGGTGATGCCACAGATATGGGCGATCGATCCGACTATTGATTGTCGGATATATGGTACGGGCCTTCCCAAACATCTGGTTGGTGTACGCCATGGCCGGGTTCATTTTATCGGACCTGTCCCTGATCTTCGGGATGTTTTTATGACTGCGCGGCTGACAGTCGCACCCTTACGCTATGGGGCTGGCCTGAAAGGAAAGGTTCTCGATAGTTTTGCCGCTGGCATTCCCTGCGTCTGCACTCCGATTGCTGCGGAAGGGATGGACCTGCCATTATCCATGAATGCCCTGTTGGCAGGGGATACGCAAAGCCTCGTCAAGGTGATACTCGATCTGCACAATGATCCCGAACTTTACACTAAAATTTCAGAGCGCTGTCTTTCTTACATTCAGAAAAACTGCTCGCGTGATCGAATCGATGCTTTAATAAAAGCGGCTTTTGTGTCTGCCGGTTTGCAAGAGAATGATCTGTAAATAGATTGCTGGTAGAATAAAAATTCTGTTCATTTATATCAATCCGCCCGACCTTATGGCCGGGCGGATTTTATTGTTCAGTGTGTATTTGCTGAAGGCATATAAGGCGCCGTCAGGTTTTCAAATTTTTCTGGATTTGCTTCCACCGGAATGCCGCCAATATCCTTGGGATGACGCAGCCCGTCATATTGGAAAACATCGAAGGACTGGAGCTGGTCTTTAGGCGGAATCTGGCTCGTGCTCCAGCCACCGCCGACAGATCTGATCAGTTCCACCACTGATTTTTCATACTTCACATGCACCTGCACTTTGGACATCAGCGCATCAAGCTTTGCTTCCTGGGCGATGATCGCATCCAGATAATTGGATAGACCACCCGTATACAGTGTCATGGTGATCGCCTGCATCTGTGAAGCTGTCTTGACAGCTTCTTCCAGTTTGACGACTTCCTGTTTGTAGAGGGTGGTTTTGGAAAGACCGTCTTCCACTTCCTTGAACGCAGACAGCACCTTGGAACGATAATCATCCCGTGTTTCGCGATAGACGGACCATGAGTTTTGCAGCTCGGCCCGCCGCAGGCCACCTTCGAAAATCGGGATGTTCACGGCTGCACCATAGGACCACAGGCTGTTTTGCAGCGTCCCAAGATTGAAACCGCTGGCATCAAAGCCACCATTGGCCGCCAGGGATACATCCGGGTAGAAGGCAGCCCTCGCCACACCGATCATGCGATTGGCTTCAGCCATTTTGCGTTCCGAGGAAGCAATATCCGGGCGACGCTGTAACAGCACAGACGGTACGCTGACCGGCACATTCACATTCGGAAAGTCAAAATGATCTTTGGCAGGAATGTGGAACGTGCTGGGTGAGGCATTGGTCAGAATTGCGATCGCATGTTCCACCACTTGCCGCTCTGCACGAATATCAAGTTCCTGAGCCTGCGTGACATAGAGACGATTTTTGGCACGGATCAGATCCAGCGGTGGCGCTGCCTGATTGCTGACCTGGGCACCTGTAACTTCAATCGCTTTATTATAATAGGCGATTGCCTGATTCAGAATTTCTTCCTGCGCGTCCAGTCCGCGCAGCATAATGTATTCTGACGCCAGTTCGGCTTCCATGCTCAGTCTTGCCCCGGCATAGTCCGCGGCACGCTGCTGCACGAAGTCTTCTGTGGCACGAATACGGTTGCGGATTCTGGACCAGAAGTCAGGTTCCCATGATGCCACCGCTCCATAGAACGTGTCGCTCTGGTTGAGTGCGCTGCCTGGTGCATAGAACAGGCTGTCAGCCGATTGTCTGTTATTAGAGGCACCGGCCTGAATCCCGACATGCGGCAGAAGCTCTGACCGCACTTTCATGATCATCGAGCGCGCCTGCAGGAATCGTTCGGCTGCCGCCTGAAGATCGGCATTGTTGACGACGGCGCGCTCCTCCAGATCATTCAAGGTTGGATCCTGGAACAGAACCCACCATTTCTGTGGAATTTGCGTATCGGCTGGTGTGGCTTCCCTGAACGGCCCTTGACCGTGCCAGGAAGCCGGAACGATGAAATTCGGCACTTTATAATCCGGTGCGAGATTACAGCCCGCGACGATCCCGGAACAAATAAAGGCGCTACTTGCCTTCAGAAGGGACCGAAGTCCCTTCTGCAATGTCTGGAGAGAGGGCATCATTCTTCGGAAACCTCTTCATCCGCCGGGGAGTTATTGCCCTCATATCCGTTCATAGGCTTGGTAATCCGAACTGTCTGTCCTTCCAGCAGATCGGAGGGAGGATTTTTGACCAGCACATCGTCTTCTTTCACGCCTTCGGTCACGGTTGTCGATGTATCCGCCATCGTGCCGACTTTGATGTCTTTGAAATGAACATGATTGTTCTTGTCGATCACCGCAATTTGTAGCCCTGGCTCCTGGAAGACCAGGGTTGCCGTAGGAATCTCGAAGCTTTTGTAAGGCACGGGAGCTGTAAAATTCACAGAGGCGAAAGTACCCGGCCATAGCGCATGATCAGGATTATCCAGTACGAATTCCGTAATCGCCGTTCTGGTGTCGGAATTGAAGCTGCGGGCGATTGTCAGGAAGTCAGCCTTATATACCTTGCCCGGATCCTGAGGCAGGGTGATGTTCGCTGTCATGCCAGGTTGAAGAATGGCGGCGAAGTTCTGTGGCACGGACACGAACAGACGCATCTTGTGCATGTCTGAGACAGTGAACATCTGTGTCGCTTCGTCTTCTTCACCATGTTCACCGGTGCCGGAGCGGACGTAGTCGCCGACATTGATGTTACGGGAGGTCACAATGCCATCAAACGGTGCCACGATGGTCTTGAACCGTTCCAGTGCTTCATACTTGGCAACAGTATGTGCGGATGCCTGCATTTCCGCGTAACCGGATTGCAGATTGGCATCAGCAACCGAGACGGACTGGCCGGAGACGGCATTGGCCTTCTTCATATTGTGCCAGCGCTCTGCGCTGATCTTGGCCAGATTGTATTTGGCCACCTTGGCTTCGTAATCAGCCTTTGCCTGATTATATTCGGCATCCAGCATGGGGGTATTGATCTCGGCCAGCACATCGCCCGCTTTGACGACGGCGCCATAATCCTTGTACCACATTTTCACATAGCCGGTGGCCTGCGGATAGATCTTGGCCTGATACCATGCGTCCAGAGTGCCGGGCAGCGTCAGTTTTTTCTGGTTTGATGCCAGTTTCGGCTTGACCACTGTGACATCGGGAACTGCGTTATAATCGGTCTCATCCTTCAGGGATGAGACCTTGGTCAGTTGTTCCTTGAACAGGGTGAACGCATAGACACCAAGCGCACAGCCGCCAAGCAGGACAATGACGTAGGGAAGTCTGATTTTCATTATGCCGCTCCTTTGGAAGCAGAACGCCGGCTATAAACAATCGCGTAAATGCAGGGGACAAACACAAGGGTGGAGATCGTGGCCATGATCAGGCCGCCAATCACGGCTTTACCCAACGGAGCATTTTCGGAGTTGCTGGTTGCCATTGGGATCATACCCACGATCATGGCGCTGGCTGTCATGATCACCGGACGAATACGCCCGTAACCTGCTTCCAGCGCTGCCGTCAGGGCCTTGCCGTGTATTTCCATGCGTTCGCGGGCATAGGACACTACCAGAATAGAGTTGGCGGTGGCTGTGCCCATGCACATGATCGCTCCTGTCAGGGCAGGCACCGAGATATTGGTTTTAGTCAGGAACAGGCTCCATGCAATCCCGGCCAGTGCACCCGGCAAAGCTGTGATGATGATGAACGGGTCCATCCAGGACTGGAAATTGACCACGATCAGCAGATAGATCACGGCAACCGAGACGAACAGGCCACCGATCAGCTGAGCATAGGCTTCCCGCATTGTGGGGGCCTGACCCTGTATCTGCACAATGGCCCCACGGGGCAGTGTGCTGGCATTTTCCTGAACGATTTTGTCAACATTTTTCAGAACCGTGCCCAGATCGATCCCTTCTGTAGAAACATAGATGTCGAAGCTGGGCATCGAGTTGTAGCGGGTCACTTCTCCGGGCGTGCCGATTGGCTCGACATGGCTGACGCCACCCAGCAGCTGGATCTGGGAATGCGGGTCTTTTGCCGATCCGCCAACTGGAACAGTCAGCAGATTGTTGAAGTGAGTCAGCTGCGGCTGTGGAACATAGGTGTTGAGGGTGAAGGTGACACCCCAATGTGGATCGAACCAGTATTGAGGATCGACCGTCGAGCTGCCGGACAGTGTCATCAGTTCACTGTCGGCAAGATCGCCAGCGGTAATATCGGTCTCGCTACCGAAGGTTCGGTCATTCCGAACGAAGAGCGTAGGATTCCGCATGGTCTGCTGCAAAACCACATCTGATGCGCCTGGAATGCGACGGAGTTTGTTCACGAGCATTCGGGCGTACTCATAGCTCTTTGCCAGTTCCGGTCCCTGCACTTTCAGGTCGATCGGAGAAGGAGAACCAAAGTTCAGGATTTTTGCTGTCAGTTCGGCAGGTTGGAAGGTAAAGACCGTGCCGGGGAAACTGGCGGACAGTTCCTTGCGCAGGAGTCTGCGATAATCCCAGACCGGAGATTCAGGATTGTTCAGCATGACTGTGAAGTCACAATCCTGAGTGCCGATGGTGGGGGTCGGAATAAAGGCCTGGTTATGCGGTGCTTCAGCCATACCACAGTTGGCGACGGCATCTGCAACCTGGCCGGGCAGCAGTTCATGCATCCGGTCGATGACCAGTGCGGCGATGCGTCCGGCGACCTCGATACGTGTGCCAAGCGGTGCACGCATATGCATCTGCAACTGACCGGCTTTTACTTCCGGAAAGAAGTCTCGGCCCATAATTCCGAACAGCCCGAGCGAGGCGACAGAAAACGCCAGCATAGAGAGAACGACTGTTCCCCGCCGCCGGATAGCGACTTCCAGAAATCGTCCATATCCTTCCCGGAAAGAGCTGAACCCTTTCTCGAAGCCTTTCTGGAAGCGGGTAAAGAAACCCGGTGGTTTGGGCGGATGGGCATGACCATGGCCTTCTTCATGGCCATGACTTCCCTGATGTCCATGCCCGGCCAGCAGATACTTTGCCATGGTTGGCACCAGTGTTCGGGACAGGATGAACGAGGCCGCCATAGCCAGAATGATGGCTTCAGCCATCGGCATGAACAGCCAGCCTGCCACGCCGCTGAGGGCAAACAGGGGTAGCCAGACGATGCAGATACAGGTTGTAGAGACGAAGGTAGGGATTACGATCTGGTTGGCAGCATCGACAATAGCTGTTTCCAGATCTTTCCCCATTTCAAGATGGGTATCGATATTTTCGATCATCACGGTGGCGTCGTCCACCAGGATGCCGACCGCCAGCGCCAAACCACCAAGCGTCATCACGTTGATGGTTTGACCGAGCCAGCCAAGTCCGATCAGGGAGCAGAGAATGGCTAGCGGAATAGAGGTCGCGATGATGACCGTAGGACGCCATGAGCCAAGGAACATGATGACCACGAAACCGGTCAGTGCCGCTGCGGTAGTCATTTCCCGCAACACGTCCGTGATGGCGCCTTTCACGAAACCGGCGGCATCACTGAACACGCTGATATGGCTGCTGGCGGGGATGACTTTTTCCAGACGCGGTAGAAGACCACGGACACCGTTGATCACGTCCAGGGTTGAGGCTTCACCGCTTTTCATGACGACCAGCAGAACGGCTTGTCTTCCATGCACCAGGACGAGATTGGTCTGTGGATGGCCGCCACGATAAACTTCGCCGAGATCGTGAATATAAACGACCGCGTTGCCGACACGTTTAACCGGGATATTGGCGATTTCCTCGACCGTTCTGGGGGTTGCGTTGGTCTGCACCATCCAGTCTGTCGGGCCTATTTTCTGGTCACCCGCCGGACGCACGACGTTTTGGGTATCCAGAACCTTTTGCACGTCCATGGCCGAGATATGGTGCGCCTGTAACTGCTCCTGATTCAGGCTGATCATGACGAAGCTGTCCATACCACCGTAAGGGTGGGGGACGATTGCGCCTGGAACGGTCACCAGCATGGGGCGGATACGGATCTGCGCCAGTTTGAACAGATCCGAGGGCGTCATATTGTCGGATGTCAGTTTCAGCGTGATCACCGGAACCGAGGAGGCTTCCAGTTTCATGATCATCGGCGCTGGTGTATGTTCCGGCAGCTGTATCAGCACGGTTTGGGAAATAGCGACCACGTCTGCTTCAGCAGAGCCGATTTCGGTTCCGGGCTGGAAGAAAATATTAACAACCGCGCGACCGTAGTAGGAATCGGACTGCATATGCTCGATTCCCTCGACGGTCGAGGTAACGCCCTGCTCGAAATTATAGATAATTCGGCCTGCAACTTCATCAGGGAGCAGGCCCCCATACGTCCATACGACGGCGATAACCGGGATACGGATGGTCGGAAATACGTCGGTGGGTGTTTTGAGGATGGACAGAATACCAAAGAAAACAATGGCAATCGACAAAACAACGAAAGTATATGGTCGTTTAAGAGCAACAAGAACGAGTGCGTTCATTCGTCTAATCCCGGCGGTCGTTCATAGTGGGAAGCTTTCCTCACGTAGAGTCGGTCGGTTGCCTTTATGCCGGAATACGTCCGGCTGTATCTGTTTTGCTCTCGTGAAATTTTCTATCCTGAGAGCCAAAGGGGCGATGATTCCGCAGAGAAGTCAAGGCAGGCAGATGACAAGACATTAATAGTTGCAGGCAGTGCATGTTATTTTTCCTTAGCTCGCATGGAGTTCTGCATAAAAGTAATCAAATGAGTAACTAAAATCGTGTTTAAGATTGCCTTCGCAAGCAATGAACAAAAGTTATTTTTACTGTCATTATAATTGAGGATGATTTGTTTTTTGATAAGAATAAATACCTAAGAAAGGGCAAATTGTTTACTTGAATGTACGATACGCTATTGGTGAGCTTCTATAGAATCATCGACGCGATATCAGAACGATTATCGTCTTAATGCAAGTCTTTTGCAGATCGAATGGTCGGAGGGGCGCCTTGATCGGGGGGAAGGTGGTTACGCTGGAGCAAGGCGCGTCGGCCTTCAGCCCATTGCCATAGCAGCAGGGCGGGAATACCGATGGCCAGATCACGCCCGCGTTTGATCAGCGATATGGCAAGGGCGGCTTCTCCGCCGAGGCCGAAAAGGCCGCCCAAAAAGATCAGGCCACCCTCCTGCACGCCAATTGCGTTCGGGATCATGAAGGCAACGCTTCGTATGCCATAGAGCAGACTGTCGATGGCAATGGCGCTGGTAACGGGCAGATTAATGCCGAGCAGGCGGATGGTCAGCCATGTTTCCAGCCCGCTGATGATCCAGCACAAAAGATGCAGTGCTCCGGCCAGAAACAGGCTGGAAGGTGTGGCATAAATCCGGCGTATATCATCCTGCACCATGGCGGAGCGGGCCAGTGCCTGCCCCAGCAGATGGCGGGAGAGGGATGCCCCGAGCCGATCGGTGCCCTTTAATCCTCTGGCTTGCAGAATAATGAACAGGGATACCAGTACGCCCATGCCCGATACGGCGTAGAGCAAGGGCGTAACCAGCCCGCTATCGGGGCGGTTCCATGACAGCAGGGTGAGGCCGATCAGGGTGTAGACCAGCTGTGCGACCAGTTCTGTCGTGACATCGACGACGGTGGATGCCGCGGCAAAAGCCCCGGGAATACCGGCCAGTGTTGCGGCCCGTCCGCCCAGCACGTAGCCGCCCAGCTGTGACAGGGGCAGGGTTTCGGCGGCTGAATCGCGGATCAGGCGCCCCCATGTGAACCACCATGGCCGTCCTTTGTTCCGCCCCAGCATCCACCATGCAAGGCCCATCAGACCGATCAGGTTCAGATGATAAAGGACGATGATGCTGAAGCCTTCCCAGCCGATGGCAGTCAGGCTGTGCCAGACCGCGCCTGCATTCTGCTCCAGTACCAGCAGGGTAACGATGGCAAGCCCTGCCAGCAGGCCGAGAAGGACGGGGATGTTCATGGCGGTCCGGCTAAGCCGCTGCTTTCTGCTTTGGTTTGCGTATGAAGCGGCAGGCCAGCCGGGTCAGGGTTGGCATGGTGGTGGGGCGGCGCAGGCGCTGGTCATAACCGGCAAAGCGGCGGTCATTTTCGGACAGGCACAGCTCCATCAGCTCCCGCACGCTGACATCGACGTCGCTGACGGCTTTGGTGCCGGTGACGGTGAAATTATTATCCTGTGCTTTGCTGGCTTTCCCGTCACCATCCATGCCGCGCGCCAGTCCGATCCGCTCCCAGCCCAGGAACACCCACACGGCAGCCACCTGCATTTCAAACCATATCCGGCGCCAGATGGGCAGGTTACGGCGATGTGCCGCCAACCAGTTGGCGAACAGCAGGATATGTCTGCATTCCTCCTGCATGACCGGCTCGAACGTATCGACCAGCTCGGGCGGGAAGAAGCCGGATCGCTGGGCGACCGCGAACAGACCGAACGCGAAGAAGCTGTCGATGCATTCACTGAAACCGGTGACCAGATAGGCCCATTCCGTATGTTTCGGCGGGGGGTAGGGCGGCTCCGGCTCCAGCACGATACCGTATGCCTGCACCAGGTTGGACAGCACGACCTTGTGCCGGCCTTCCTCCCAGCCGTTCAGGGCGATGGCTTCCCGCCAGGCCGGATCATGGAGGCTCTCGGCATAGGATATCATGCGGATGCGCGCCTTGCCCTCCGTCTGAACGGCGATGTCCCAGATCGGCAGGCTGGTCAGCCTGTCCCGTTCCTCATCGCTCAGCTTCGGCCAGTCGATGATGGTTGGTTTGTAGGGGTTGAAGGTCTCCAGAAACATGCGCAGCGTTGCCTGTTTATGGGCTTCAGAACCGGGGGTGAGCTTTCCCTTGAAGGGGCTGACCCAATGCCGGGCAGCCTGATCGGCAGCAGCGATGATCCCGGCATCGTCTACGCCCCCTTTGGCAAGCTTGAGACCGCTGGGCGGAGGAGAAAGATCGGAAAGGGACATGCGGGCGAGAGACTCCTGACGCCGGACGTTATCCGCGGATGGGGGCGGGAAAGGCAGGCGCCCGTTACGGGCGCATCATGCACATGATGTCCTGACTATTAACAGGAGTACGGCCGGGAGGCCAAATCCATAGCACCGATTCTGAAACGGCCCCGCTATCGAAGCAGATGGTATGGCCAGATGGTATCGAGAGTGAACATTCCCGGGTTTTCAGGGGCATCTGCTCCTCCACCTTCTGCGTCCGGATACTTGGTGGCTGGTGTACGTCAAACCTGTTTTGGTGCATGTGACAGGCTTATGTCATATGCGCAGAATGCATTGACCCGAGACTGTCATCTGAAAGGGACACAGCTTATTACCTGTCTGCTGACCGCTCGGTCAGAGCAATGGAGCGCCAACGCATTGCTCGGCGAACAGGGCATGTTGTGCTGATGGCCATTCTGTCGGCCGGATGTGGGCAGGCAGGGATTGAAGGGGGACGGATCGGTGGGATGGGGCAGGCTGTGGGGCGGGCGAAGCTATGATCTGGGCAAAATGACCTTGCCTGAATTATGGGTCGCCTATTTAACCTATCCTGCGATACAGCTTTACTTCGCCCTGATGGCAGGCTGTGCCCTGCTGGCGGCCATCTTTTATCAAGGCGCTGGCGGCATATTGCTGAGCGTGATGGCGGCGATCCTGATCTATCCTTTTGTCTGGTATGGCATTCATCGCTTTATCCTGCATGGCCGTTGGCTCTATCGCATGCGTTGGACAGCCCGGCTCTGGAAGCGGGTGCATTTCGATCATCACCAGGATCCGCATCGGCTGGAAGTGCTGTTCGGTGATCCTCTGAATACCATTCCGACCATGGCCGTGATCACGGTACCGGTCGGCGCATGGTTGGGCGGTATCGCAGGCGGCGCCTCGGCTTTGGGCGGGGCGATGATGATGACATGTGTCTACGAGTTCTTTCACTGCATCCAGCATCTGAACTACAAGCCAAAGTCACGTATTCTCCAGTACATGAAGCGTGTACATCTGCTGCATCATTTCCACGATGAAAGCGGCAATTACGGCATCATCAACTTTCTGCCGGATATTCTGGCGGGCACTTATTACCGGGATACCCGGGCCCGGCCACGCAGCCCGCATGTGTTCAATCTGGGTTATGATATGCAGGAGGCACACCGCTATCCATGGGTGATGCAAGCCACGGGCGCTCCCCCGCGTGACCGGCCTCCGCCTCCATCGGCGATGGCGAAACGGGTATGACCTCTCCTTTCATCAATCCGGGTTCAGAGATTGAGGTTATCCCTGTACGCAGCAAGGCGGACAGGGAGCGTTTCATCGCGTTTCCCGACCGGCTGGCGGCTGCTGATCCCCATTATATTGCGCCACTCCGGATTGATCAGAAAACGCTGCTGTCGCAGTCCCGGAATCCGTATTTCCGCCATGCGGAGGCTGCGTTCTGGCTGGCCAGCCGTCATGGGCGCGATGTGGGCCGTATCAGTGCGCAACATGACTCGCTGGAGCCAAACGGGATTGGGCATTTCGGCATGGTGGCTGCCGAAGATGATACAGCTATTTTTGCAGCTTTGCTCAGAACGGTGGAAGCATGGCACCGGCAACGCGGTGTCCGGGAGATACAGGGACCGTTCAATCTGTCGATCAATGAAACCGCGGGTGTTCTGGTCGATGGTTTTGAGACGCCGCCCATGCTGATGATGGGCCATGACCAGCCTTATGTGGGATCAAGGCTGGAAGAACAGGGCTATGAAAAGGCCCGGGATCTGCTGGCTTATCTCTATGACACGGCAGCCCCTTTGCCGCCTTTTGCCGGCAGGATGCTGAACCGGCCTTTGCCACAGGGTCTGTCGATCAGGCATCTCGACTGGTCGCGTTACAGGGAGGAAGTGGCCTCGATCACGGCGATCTTCAATGATGCATGGTCGGATAACTGGGGGTTCGTGCCCCTGACCGAGGATGAGACCGATGCCATGGCGCAGCAACTCAAACTGCTGCTGCATGCCAAAATGATATGGTTTGCAGAGTATGAAGGCAAACCCATTGCTTTTATCGTGGCTCTGCCGAATCTGAACGAGGCAATCCGCGATCTTCGCGGAAAATTATGGCCTTTTGGCCTTGTCAGATTGCTGTGGCGTCTGAAAATACGCGGTGTCAAAACTGCCCGTGTGCCCTTGATGGGGATCAGGCGCAGCTTCAGTCATGGGTTGCTGGGCAGTCTGATCCCTTTTCTGCTGGTTGATGCGGTGCGCCGGGAAACCGCGAAATTGGGAATGTGTTCGGTTGAGCTTTCATGGGTTCTGGAAAATAATGATCCCATGCGGCGTATGAACGAAGCACTGGGCGGCAGGATCTACAAGACCTATCGTGTCTATCGAAAATCGCTTATGGAGGAGTAAGCGGACAATGTCGCATGCCAGCAGGTGGGTTTTGAAAATTCTGCGGCAGGCCACTTAAAGAATATTTTTAGGCCACGATGCTTTCCAGCATGATAAATCCGGTCATAGGATGGAAGTATTGTTGCCGTCTTGGTTGCCTAAAATTCTGCAAGCCGGGTGGACATATCAATTTCTCCTACACTTGCAGCCGTGAACAGGGAATTTACGATTATGTCCGAAAAATCCATCCGCATTGCGGTCGCAGGGATAGGCAATTGTGCCAGTGCGCTGATTCAGGGGCTGTATTATTACACGCCTGAGCGTTGTGAGCAGGGTGTTGCCGGCCTGATGCATACCGAGATCGGCGGGTTTCGTCCCTGTGATATCCACGTCGTTGCGGCGTTCGACATTGATGCGCGCAAGGTTGGACAGGATGTCAGCCGGGCGATTTTTGCCAAGCCGAACTGTACCACCATTTTCCAGGCAGACATTCCGGATAGCGGCGTGATCGTGCAGATGGGACAGGTGCTGGATGGAATCTCCGACCACATGGCCCATTATGCGGATGACAGGACGTTCCTGCGCGCCGATGTCCCTGAACTGAGCAAGGCTGAGATTATCGCGGAACTGCGTCGCAGCGGGGCGGAGGTGCTGCTCAACTACATGCCGGTGGGGTCGGAGCAGGCGGCACGGTTCTATGCCGAATGCGCGCTGGAGGCCGGGATCGGCTTCATCAACAACATGCCGGTTTTTATCGCCTCTGACCCGGTTTTCGCGGCGCGTTTCAAGGCTGCAAACCTCCCGATCATCGGCGATGACATCAAATCCCAGCTGGGAGCCACGATTTCCCATCGTGTGTTGACCGATCTGTTTGCCAAGCGTGGGGTCAAGCTGCTGAGGACGTATCAGCTCAATACCGGCGGCAATACTGACTTCCTGAACATGAAAAATCAGGATCGTCTGGTCTCGAAGAAGAAATCGAAAACCGAAGCCGTGCAGGCCGTGGCCAAGAAGCGTATGGAGGATACCGACATCCATGTTGGCCCGAGCGATTATGTGCCCTGGCAGAATGACAACAAGGTCTGCTTCATCCGTATGGAAGGCCATCTGTTCGGGGATGTGCCGATGAATCTGGAAATGCGTTTGTCGGTCGAGGATTCTCCCAATTCGGCCGGTGTGGTGATCGATATGATCCGCTGCTGCAAGCTGGCGCTGGACGCCGGGGTTGGCGGCGTTCTGGAAGGGCCGAGCGCCTATTTCTGCAAACATCCGCCCGTGCAGTTGACCGATGACGAAGCCTTCCAGGCGACCGAGCAGTTCATTCTGGATTACGCAGGGGCGAAGGCAAAGGTGAAGGTCTCTGTCGTCGCATGAAATGCCTGATTGTTGCGGCTGGTCAAGGCGTTAGACTGCGTGCGAAGGGGGCATTGAAACCGCTCATCCCGCTTCGCGGAGTTCCGCTGATTGAATCTGTGATGACTCGCGCCATGCAGGCGGGCGTTGATGAATTTTTTGTTGTCAGCGGCTATCGTGGGGATGAGCTGAGAGCATTCCTTAACAGCTATGCAGCACGGGAAACCGTTCGCATCACGCATGTGATCAATCGTCAGTGGGATCGGGCCAATGGTTATTCCGTAACCATGGCCCGGCAGTTTCTGGATGAGCCGTTTCTGTTGGTGATGTGCGATCATTTGGTAGATCCGGCTCTGATCCGTGCCCTGATCGCGCATGGCACGCCGGAGGATACGGTGACGCTGGCGGTCGATTACAATCTGGACAGCCCGCTCAACGATCCCGACGATGTGACGAGGGTTCAGGTCGAGGATGGCCGCATCATCCATATCGGCAAGGTGATCCGCACGTATAATGCCTACGATACAGGCGTTTTCCTGTGTACACCGGTCATGTTCGCTGCGCTGGAAGAAAGTCAGGCCGCGGGGGATGACAGTATTTCGGGGGCGATGAACGTTCTGGCCGGCTGGGGCCGGGCGCATGTCTTTGATATAGGCGACCGGGTCTGGGTTGATGTCGATGACCCGCTGGCTTTCGGAAAGGCGGAACAGTTACTGGCGGAGGGGCGGCTCTGAACGCCATACCACCCCCCTCGATTTATGCGCACACACAGGCTGAGCCAGTGCGCCGGACGACCGAGATCGAGGAAGCCACCAATCGTTGGATCGTGCATCCTCTTTCCGCAAGACTGGTGCCGATTTGTGCGCGCCTTGGCATCCATCCGAATGTTGTTTCGCTCAGTGGCATGATCTGCGGTGTGACTGCCGGTTTTGCGTATGCGCAGTATCCGCGCCTGCCTTTCATCATCTGTGGTTTTTTGCTGATGGGGGCATGGCATATCCTGGACGGAGTAGACGGGCAGCTTGCTCGCCTGACCTCGAAACAGTCCGCACTTGGAAAATTACTGGATGGAATCTGCGATTATATCACGTTTATCGCAGTTTATGTCGGGATCGGTTACGTGCTGGCACCGCTTTATGGCGGCTGGATATGGGGGCTGATTGCGCTGGCTGGCATTGCCCATGCCGTGCAGGCGGCATCGTATGAGGCACAGCGGCAGGATTATGATGCGTGGGGCAAAGGTTTGCTCCATAAACGCTTCACGATGTCTTCGTCAGAGGCTGGTTGGTTATATGCAGCCTATCTGCGTCTGCAATTAATGGTGGCGGGGGATATCGTGGCACTGGATCGGGTTATGGCAGATGCCATAAGTTGCGATCCCGCGCAGGCTTCACTTTTGCAGTCCCGCTATCAGGAGATTTTTGCAGCCCCTGTACGCCGCTGGGGTGTAATGTCGGCCAACTGGCGGACAATCAGCCTGTTTATATTCTGTCTGATTGGCCTGCCAGCAGGCTATTTTTTGATGGAGATCATCGGCTTCAGCATGGTCTGTGCAATGATGCTGCGTGCCCAGCGTCGTCGTCGCGCCGCGTTCGTGGAGATGATCCGTTCTTCCAGCCTGTCAGCCTGACAGGCCTCGCGAACCCTCAGAGCGGAAAACCGATATCGGAAGCCGCTACTTTGAAACGAGCGATAGCGTCGTTGATCATTCCTTCTGTATGGCTGGCCGTCACGCTGGAACGCAGCAGAGGATGATCATCCGGCGTTGCGGGCGGTAAGGACAGATTGACATACACTCCATGCTCCAGCAGCGCATTCCAGAAAGCGATGGCGGTGGGAATATCCGGCATCGTGACCGCCACGATGGGGCTGACCTGTGGTCCCACTGTGAAACCGGCCTGTTTCAGCCCGCCATGAAGTGCTTCGGCATTGTGTCGCAGCGTTGCCTGCAAGTCCGGCCTTTGCTGCATCTGCCGTAGAGCGGATTGCACGGAGGCAATCACGGAGGCTGGCAGTGAAGCGGTAAACATATAAGGGCGGCAGGCAACGCGCAGAATGTCGAAGCCGTCTATGTCGGTCACGCAGAAACCGCCGACACTGCCGAGACTTTTCGAAAATGTGCCGACGATGAAATCGGTATCGGCCTCTACGTTTTGAGCTTCCGCAAGCCCACGCCCACGGGCACCGAGCACCCCGAGCGAATGGGCTTCATCCACCAGCAGCCATGCACCCGCTTCGCGTTTGACAGCGGCAATCTCGGCAAGGGGACAGCTGTCGCCGAGCATGGAGTAAATACCTTCGACCACCACCAGCTTTGCGCCCGGTGTGCCATCCAGACGGCGCAGGCGGCGGGCCAGATCTTCCGGATCGTTGTGACGGAAACGGATCACCTGCGCCTGACCAAGGCGGCTGCCATCATAGATGCTGGCATGGCTGTCAGCATCCAGCAGCAGATAGTCATCCTTGCCGGCCAGTGTAGAGAGAATGCCGAGATTGGCCTGATAGCCGGTGCTGAACACCATGGCATGTTTGCGACCATAGAACGCAGCCAGCTCGTGTTCCAGGGCGGTGTGCAGTGCTGTGGTGCCATTGGCGATACGGGAGCCGGTGGTGCCGGTTCCATGCTCCCGCACGGCCTCGGCGGAAGCGCTTATCCCGGCCGGGTCCAGATTGAGACCCAGATAGTTGTTGGTTCCGAACAGCAGGGTCGGCTGTCCATTGATCATGCCTTCACTGGCCGAGGGGCCTGGCTCGATCACCACGCTGAACGGATCATGACCGGCGGAGGTCAGGGCGCGCCGCGCTTCGGCGAGGGGAGCAAATTTGGCGAGAATGGAACAGCTCATAAGAAATCCGGGAACGCTGGAGATAAGGAAGAGGGGAGTGTCTTCAAGGCGCGGCAGTCAACTCGGCCAGACAGGCGGCCAGATCGTTGATGGTGCGGATCCCTGCCAGCCGGTCGAGCGGCACGGAGACATCGAGGCGATCTTCGATGTCCATGACGAAATTCATGACAGCGAGCGAGTCCAGCCCGAGATCATCGACGATCACCGTTTCTCCATTCACCGGCTTTGCCGTCTTGGAGCGGGCAGTCAGCGTATCAATGATCAGAGCTTTGATGGAGGGCAGATCGGTGCTCATGAGAGGCTCCGTGGGCGATCAGTGGGGTGGATTGATATCTGGATCATGTCTCTAGCGGGGAGCGTGCGCCGGGGCCAGCCAACCCGCGGCACGATACCATGCGACCGCGCCGGAAAATCCATGATCAAGGGTGATACGGGGTCGGGCAATGGCATCGGGCAATAATTCAGCCGGGGAGACCGACCAGTCGGGATGCAGCATCTCCCGCGCCTTGCCTGCATTGAAAATGGCAGGTCGCCGGGAAAGCAGACTGTAAAGGCTGCCCGCCAGCCCGGCCCCCCATATGGAGACTGCCGGCAGCCGGACATAGCGGGGATGGTGGCCGAGCGCCTGCGCGGCGGTCTGCATGATTTCCTGCGGCGTATAACCTTGTGGGTTGCCATCAGCGAGCGTGCAGAGAGAGGGTGGCGTTTTGTGAACGGCCAGAGCCGCGATCGCATCGGCGGCATCGGCAACATGGATCATGGCGATTCTGGAGCGGGAATGACCCGCGACGGGCACGATCCTTGCCGCGGCGCTTCTGAAAATGGACAGGGTGGCGGTATCCCACGGACCATAAATGACCGGAGGACGCACAATGCACAGTTTGCCCCCGAACCCGTCCCTCAAAGCCTGTTCTCCGGCGGATTTGCTGGCGGCATAGGCGGATAGATGGGGTGCCCGTGCGGCAAGGGAGGAGATGCCGATCAACCGTGCCGCCGGTGCGCAGCGTTGCAGCATGGAGGCTAGCCTGAAAGCGCCATCCCGGTTGACGGCCAGAAATGCCTTGGGTGAGCGCGCCCGCACCAGCCCGGCCAGATGCAGGACCACATCAGCGCCCGTCAGCAGCCGTTGCAGCGCGGTTTCATCCGCCAGATCGCCCGGAACAGTTTCGATCCCTCTGTCCTGCCACAGCGGATGTGGTTCAGGTCTGCGGATCAGGGCGCGGACGTGAAATCCGCGCTCTGCCAGGGCAGCCACGGTATGGCAGCCCAAAAACCCGGTGGCCCCTGTTACCGCCGCAATGGGTTTTCGGGCCATCATTCAGCTCGTTCAGGCGACGGAGGAGACAGGATCGCTCTCGAAAGCGCCAGTCAGCAGCATCTGCCTTGCCCGTGCGCGGCTGAGCTTGCCGGATGAAGTCTGCGGCAGGCTGCGCGGCGGTACCAGAATGACGGAGACCTCTACACCATGTTGGCGCAGGAACAGGGAAGCTGCTTCCTGCTGAAGGGCCTCCCGGGCAGCCGGATCGCTGAGCCTGCATTGCAGCAGCGCCACAACTTTCTCCTGCGTGTCATTCTCGATCGAGAAAACGACCACATCACGGCTGCGCAGGGCAGGAATATGGCTCTCGGCGGACCATTCCAGATCCTGCGGCCAGATATTGCGACCGTTGACGATGATCAGATCCTTGGCGCGTCCGGTGACGACAATCTGCCCGTTAAGCAGATAGCCGAGATCACCGGTATTGAGCCATCCATCAGCGGAGAGTACCGCGGAGGTTGCTTCCGGCTGGGCGAAGTAGCCGGTCATGATGCTCGGCCCCCGTGCATAGATCACGCCCACGCGGCGTTCCGGCAGCACAGTTCCATCCTCGCCACGCACCTCAATGGCGTAGCCCGGCAGAACCGGTCCACACAGGACGAAGTCACGGCTCTGACCGGTCTGCTCCTCCGGCACGCTGGCAAGGGCGAGACCCTGATGTTCCAGCGGTCCGCGCGCCACGACATCGGTATGCAACCCTCCACCATGGGGGGAGAAACTGAGGGCCAGTGTGACTTCGGCCATGCCATAGCTGGGGACAAAAGCCCGATCACTGAAACCGCGGGTTGCGAAGCGCGCGGCAAAATCGCGCAGAACCTGCGGTCGAATCATGTCCCCGCCAATCCCGGCAATGCGCCAGCTGGAGAGGTCAAGCGTTTCCGGAGCGCTTTCGGCCCGGCGGGCGCACAGCTCATAGCCGAAGGAAGGGCTGTAGGAGAGTGTGCCGCGATTGCGGCTGATCAGATCCAGCCAGACCAGCGGACGGCGTGCGAATTCCCGCGTTGGCAGAAAATCGACTGAAATCTGACAGGTCAGCGGGGTCAGCAAAAAGCCGACCAGCCCCATATCGTGATAGAGCGGCAGCCAGGAAACACCCCGATCCCCATCCCTGAATGCCAGGCCGTGCTGGCTGATGGCGGCGGCATTGGCCATGGCGGCGCGCTGTGTGACGGCCACACCAAGCGGAAACCGGGTGCTGCCGGAGGAAAATTGCAGATAGGACAGCGCATCCGGATCAATTACGGGCAGGTCCATAGCTGGGACCGGCATGGTATGCAGCATGGTGGCGGTGCCGGTGAAGACGAGGTTCAGACCCTCAGTCGCTTCCTGCAACCATTCGTTCAGCAGATCGGGTGCAAAGGCCGCGCTGGCCTGTGCGCTTTCGATCATGCGGCGGATATTGGCGATATACCCTTCCCGTCCGGCAAAGGCAGCCGGCAGCGGCAGGGGGGCTGGCACCAGTCCGGCATACTGGCAGGCCCAGAAGAGGCGGACGAAATCGCCATCATTCTCGGCAATCAGCGCGATGCGCTCACCCGGATTGAGACCCAGCGCCAGCAGACGACGGGCATTATCCTGTGCCTGACGACGCAGTTCCCGATAGGGCAGGGCTTCCTGCAACACCCCGCGCCCGGAGTAGAAATTCAGCCCGGCCTGACCGGTGGCGGCATAATCCAGCGCATCGGGCAGGGTAGGAAAATCAGCAAGCCGACGGGGAGTGCCAGCGTCTGACGGCGTGGGGGTGACGGAATGATGCACGGGTGGTCCACATCCTTGAGTGCTGACGCGCCACTCCCGGTGGCGGTAGGTGCAGGTTGGTCGGGCGGCGGGGTGACAGGATCAGCCCCATGAAAGGCAGGACTATCAGGGGGTTTGAAGGCAATCCGTCAAGTCCGAAGCGCGGTTTAGTAGTATTTCATTCTGATATCGACCACGTTATCGCCGGGGTGGGTTGCAAATCTGACAGCCGACAGGTCGGGTGGCCCCAGCAGAAGAACCGGGTTGCGGGAGAAACCAAACCCTTCGGCAGGCAGGCCCAGCATGCTCGTGTCGAAATGACCGTTCCGGTTGGCGTCATGAAACAGGGCGACGGCATAAAATCCTGATGCGGGCAATGCGATGCAGGCATGTGTCACAGGAAGGGAAACCGGCAGGCTGACACGGGCAAGTTTGTATTTCCCATCCAGAAAATGCGTGGCCTCATCCGGATAGACGGTGATGGTGATCACGCCTGATGCTGAATTCATGCCATGGACAGAGATCAACAGGCGGGTCTGGTGCGGATCAGCCGGCTGACACGGAGCGGTCCCTGCGTGACCGTGGCAAGGCCAGACTGCCAGACTCAGCAGGATTATAATACTAAAAAGCCGTTTCAGTATGGGTGGTCTGTTCCGATCCATGACGGCTGCTTCCTGTCAGTCTTGTGATGAAGTGCGACTTCCGGTTAGGTCTGCCGGATCGCCATCTCCCATCATGCCGGGTATTCCTGCGTGAGCAGGCTGTACGGGCATGGAACGGTCAAGTCCAGCCGACTGTAGGCCAGCCGATCGTAGGAGAGAGTCGCGGAAGAAGAGAAACGTCCTCCGGCATGAAATGCGTCAGATCCTGATTTTCCGCCATAACCTGTTCCGTGTTTCGGAGCCGTTCGTCACCGAACCGGCTGAAGCGCTGGCGCGCTATCGCCCGCTTTACATGGGCTGGCTGCGCTATGGGGAGGCTCCGTCGGGGGCGGAGTCCATTGTGCTGGGGCGTTGTGCCGGGACGCGTCCTTCTGCTGCGGTAGGCTGGCAGATGCTGTCCCGCGATCCCGGCCCCTATCTGCGGCGGTTGGGTAAGCGCAGGCCGGCGCTGATCCATGCCCATTTCGGGGTTGATGGCAGCTATGCCCTGCCGCTGGCCAGGCGGCTCGGTGTGAAGCTGGTCACGACATTTCATGGCTTCGATGCGACCCTGTCTCTGGCCGGGCTGATGACCTCTCCCCCCTGGGCCTGGTACGCGCTGATGCGGCACAGGCTGGCGCGGGAGGGCGCGTTGTTTCTCTGTGCCTCCGCGTTTATTCGCCGGAAAGTGCTGGCGCTGGGTTTCCCTGCCGAGCGCACGCGGGTTCACTATATCGGCGTGGATTGTGCCGGAATCACGCCTCGTGCGCCGGAGGAGGAAACCAGAACCATTCTGCATGTCGCCCGGCTGGTGGAAGTCAAGGGCACCGCTTCTCTGATCCGCGCTTTTGCCCGCCTGAATGGCCGGCATGAGAATGTCAGGCTGGACATTATCGGGAAGGGGCCGTTGCTGCCCGGGTTGCGTGATCTGGCGCGTGCGCTGGGCGTAGAAGCGCGGGTGCGGTTTCTCGGTGCATGGCCGCATGAGGCTGTCCTGCACCATATGCGACAGGCGGCGATGCTGGTGCAGCCGAGCGTGCGCACCCGCAGCGGCAGGGAGGAAGGGTTGGGCATGGTCCTGCTGGAAGCTGCGGCGAGCGGTGTGCCCGCGATCGGATCGCTCAGCGGCGGGATACCGGAAGCCGTCCGGGACGGGGAAACCGGTTTCCTGACGCCGGAGCGGGATGTGGAAGCGCTGGCCCGCCGGATGAATGATCTGCTGGATGACGACGCGCTTCGCCGGCGTATGGGCCATGCTGCCCGGCGCATGGCCGAGCGGGAATTCGACCGCCAGCGTCAGACGGCTGGTCTGGAAACACTGTATGATTCGGTGCTCGACCATGCGGGCTGAAGCGGGTTTGGTTCCAGAAGGAGCGACCATCGTCGTCGCGCACCCGGATGATGAATGTCTCTGGCTGAGTTCCGTACTGCCGACGGCCCGCCATGTGGTGTTCGTATTCGGCGATTCCTTTACACGTCCACAGCGTGCAGCAGCCCGGCGGCGGGCCGTGGCGGCCTTGCATCCCCCTGGGCATCCCCCTGGGCATCCCCCTGGGCATCCCCCGGGGCATCTGCCGGGGCTGGTCAATCTGGCGATCCCCGAAAGCGGAGCCGGATTTAAGGTTGATTGGGCGGATGAGCATCTCGACACCGCACTGACCCGGTTCGGCATTGCGATCAACGAGCCAGCGGCGCGGGCGCGCTACGAGGCCAATTTTGACCGCGTGCTCACCGCGTTGAGGCCGCATCTGACCGGTGCGTTGCATGTCTGCACCCATAATCCATGGGGCGAATACGGCCATGCCGAGCATTTTCAGGTTCACCGTGCCGTGATGCAGTTGCAGGCGGAGCTGGGCTTTACGGTCTGGTACAGCAATTACGTGGATGCACGCAGCCTGACCCTCGCAGCCCGGATCGGGGCATCTCCCTGTTATGCACAGCGAAGAACTGTCCCTACGGCACCGGGGGTTGCGCGTGGGCTGATGCGGGTTTATCGCCGCCACGGAGCCTGGACCTGGACACGCTGGCATGTCTGGCCGGAGCGGGAGACGCTGTTTTCGGTTCCTCCGGAAGGATGTCTCTCGACGCTGGCGGGCGAGGCATTGCTGGATGTCGCGGGATTACGCCTGTGGCCGCCACCCTGGCGCCGTGCTCTGCGTGTTCTGCCGGTTCAGCCGCCTTTATCGTCCCTGTTTCGCCCGCCGGTGGCGGGGCAGGCATAACCAGTCCGGGAATTCCATGGCGAAGCTTCCTCTGTCGAAGAAACTCAAAGGTCTCCGGTCGGGCCTGCGCTTTCTCGGTCTTGTTGCCAGTTCCCGTTATAATCCTCTGCTGGCACAGGTGGTGGTAACGCGGCGCTGCAACCTGGCCTGCGGATACTGTAACGAATACGATACGTTTTCTCCGCCTGTGCCGTTGCCGGAATTGCTGGCGCGGATTGATCATCTGGCGAAACTCCGCACAGCCTCCATCACGTTTACCGGAGGCGAGCCGCTGCTGCATCCGCAATTGGATGAGGCGATCCGGGCGGCCCGGCGTCACGGCATGATCGTGACCATGATCACCAACGGGTTCCGTCTGACCAAAGCCTGGATCGACCGTCTGAATGCGGCCGGATTACAGGGTATGCAGATCAGCATCGACAATCTGGAACCGGATGAGGTGTCGATGAAAAGCCTGCATTCGGTGGAAAAGAAACTCGGATTGCTGGCAGAGCATGCGCAGTTCAAGGTCAACGTCAATTCGGTGCTTGGGATCAGTGATGAACGCACCCCGGATGTGATTGAGGTCGCGCGCACCGCCGCCAAATATGGGCTTCAGCATTCTGTCGGCGTGCTGCACGACCATACCGGAACGCTGAAGCCGCTCAGTGCGCTGCAGATGGCGGCCTATGCGACGGTCACGAAAATCTCGCCGTCTCTGGTGCATGGTCTCAATTACCGGCTGTTTCAGCGGAACCTGATGCAGGGGCAACCCAATCAATGGAAATGCCGCGCCGGCGCGCGTTACCTGTATGTGACCGAGGACGGACGGGTACACTGGTGTTCACAGCAGCGGGGCTATCCGGCCATTCCGTTGCTGGAATACACGCGGGAGGATCTGCGGCGCGAATATCATACGCCCAAATCCTGCGCGCCGACCTGCACTTTATCCTGCGTGCATCAGATGAGCATGTTCGACGGCTTCCGTGGGGCGCAGACCTTGCCGGAGCCTGTCCCTGCGGTAGCTGAGTAGATTTATCCGGTAGAGGAAGGCGCCTTTTTGCGCTGCGAGAGCGGTAGCAGGGAGCCAATCGTGATGATGGCGGCAATCATCCCCAGCCGAAGCATGGGAGGTACCGTTCCCGCGAGTGTTTCCAGACCGATCACGATCAGCACCAGAATGGTCGCCCGCTCCACAGACCCCCGTATGGTGTGCAGCCATATCCATGGTGACCAGCCCCAGCGCCGGTGCACATATCGGGACGCCCAGAGCAGGGCGAAGGGATAGATCGCAAGCCATGATGCGGCGGCGGCGATCACACCCTGTTCCGGCGGCAGAACCAGCCCGGCCCACAGAATACCAAGGCTGAGCAGCGTCAGGGTTGTTGCCGAGAGTTTTGCCGCCATACCGGGCTGCCCGGTGGCCAGCATCAGCGGAAACATCAGTTCCAGCATCACACGCAGCAGGGCGGCACCGGCCAGAAGCTGAAGGGGCAGAGCGGCGGCGGCATAGCTTCCGCCATGACCGTCTTTCAGCAGCGCCAGCAGCGGATGGGCTGCAAGGATCAGTCCGATCGTGACGGGTGTGACCAGCATCAACAGGCGGCGGAGGGCCCAGGTGACCCCTTCCTGAAGCGCTTGTGGCGTATGCGCCATGCGGGAAAAAACCGGCAGGGTCGCACGCTTGATCAACTGGCTGACGGCCATGGCCGGTTCCATCGCCACATCGAAGGCGACCCGGTAAAGGGCCAGCGATGCCGGGCCATATAATCCGCCCACCAGCAGGAAATCGATATTGCGGAACACCTGATCGAGCAGGCTGGCCGAGGCCGAGCGGAGACCGAAACGCAGCAGAAAACGGATGGTGATGAACCGGAAGCGCAGACGCGGCCGGAAGGGGTGCGCAATCAGGGAGGCCGTCAGAATGCATGCGCCGCTGATCGTATAGGCCGCCACCAGCGCCCAGCTTCCCGCCCCGCAGACCGCCAGCCCGGCGCGGGTGAGGGCACCGCCGAATGTGCCTGCCAGTCCGACAACGGCAATGCGTTCATACTGCAAGGCACGGTTCATCTGTGCCAGTGGAATGACCGCTCCGGCCACCAGAGGCTGTTTCAGCGCGACCGCCACGAAATATCCCGCTATGCCGCCAATCCCGTACAGCGCACTACCAGTCATGGCCAGCAGCCATGTCAGCAGGCCGATCACCGCAGCGGCGGTCATGATGAACCAGAACAGGCTATCATACTGGGTGCGGCTGATACGGGGGGCCTGTACCAGCGCCTCGGCAGTGCCGATTCCGTCCAGCGCTTCGATCACCATGCCGGTGGCGATTACCATGGCGGCGATGCCGACCTGCTCCTTGGTCAGAAACATCAGGGCGATCAGCGTGCTGGCAATATCCATGATTCTGGTGGCGATGGCGGCTCCGCCCAGCCAGTTGAAGCCACGGGCCAGATGCTGCCGGTGGTTATCCATGCGGTGGCGTTTCCGGGGCAGGAAAGGGTGCGGATGGGCGTGGCGGCAGCACCCATGAACGGGTCTTGAGCAGGTGCGTAAGCCACTGCCGGGACTGACCGAGCCATTGACGCCAGTGCCTGGCTGTCCAGCGGGATGCGTGTGGAGGAGGAGCCTGCATCCTTGTTTGCAGGATGGCGGCGATGCGGCTGGCGCGGGCCTCCCAGGTCAGGCTCTGACTATCGGCCTGAGCGGTCTGTGCCAGCCTGTGCGCCCGTGCCGGATCGGTGATCAGGGTCGTGAGGCCCTCTACCAGCGCCTCGATATCGTCTGCCCGGCAGAGCCATGCATTGCGGTCATGCTCCAGCAATTCCCGGACATCCGGGGTATCGCCCGCCAGAATGGGCCGCCCGGAGGCCAGATACAGAAACAGCTTCAGCGGCAGTACCGTGGAGCCGAACTGCATCAGCGGGCTGGAGGAGGGAGGAATCACCAGCACATCCGCGGCAAACAGATAGCGGGAGAGGGTCGCTTCGGTCTGCCACGGGATGAATGTCACATTGGCAAGACCAGCCGCCATGGTCTCGATCGGGCCATGGCCCGTAGAGCCGACCAGCAGGAAACGGATCTGCGGCAGAAGGCGTGCGGCCTCGATCAGCAGCGGCAATCCCTTCTTGTGATTGATGCGGCCGGTATAGATCGCGGTGATCTGCGTCGGATCGAGGCCGAGCGCGCGTTTCGCATCTTCGACCGGCACGGGGTGGCGCAGCCGCTCAGGCTCGAACCCGTTATGCACGCAGAGCAGCTTGTCGGGGGGTATCCCCAGCGCCAGATATTTTTGCCGTGTATACTCGGAATGACAGATATGGATCAGGACATGGCGGTGGGAGAACAGGCGAAACAACCATCTCTGCAAAGGCGGGATCTGGTCCGGCCAAGGGCGGTAATGATCGAAGGCAACGCGCTTTCCGCACAGCACGGCCATCCAGGTGACGAACAGATTGCGCGAATAGACCAGATCCGCTTCCCGGAAAGCCCGGCGCAGCACGATCGTCAGGCCACAGGCCAGATGCCGGACCAGTCCCGGTCCACGCGGTGCCCATGCACGGATAACGTCCATGCCTGCGAGGGTTTCGCTGGCCTTTAAACCCTCCGGCGTAGAGACGGGAACATGCAACCAGCATTGGTCGAGGTGCCGGGACAGATAGCGGGCGGTGGTGGTAAAGACTTCGGCGTCGGCTTCCCGGCTGGGCAGGGGATTTTCGAACGCAAAAAGGATTTTCATCGGCTACGGCGCTTTCATCCTGGCTGCTGGTCGACCGTTGGCCGTGTGATGACGATCCAGCGGCATAGCCGCCGGGCGGCCTGCCCTGCAATGCGGCGTTTGCGCAGCAGATGTTTCGGATTATAGCTGGCGCGATCATGGCCGGTCGATCAACGATGATCCGCGTGACGCTGGCCCGCTGCTTTCGCCCTTTTGGCTGCCTTCTGGATCAGGCTTTTGTACCGTTGATTATCCAGACCTACCTGATCCGTGAGATCATGCGCCCTTTCGTGCCGGTGCTGGCGGTGCTGGCAGGCTTGTTCGGCAGTTTCAGCGCGGCTGGTTTCCTGTCTGATGCGGTGAATGGTCTGTTGCCGACTGGCTCGATCATCCAGATGGTCAGCCTGAAAGTTTTGATCGCGCTGGAAGTGCTGATCCCCATTTCGCTCTATCTGTCCGTACTTCTGGCGTTCGGGCGGCTGAACAGTGATCAGGAAATAACCGCCATGGCTGCGCTGCGCGTCCAGCCGGAGCGCATATGGCGTATCGTGCTGAGCCTGTGTCTGGCTATGGCGGTGGTGGTGGGGGCCTTGTCCCTGTTTGCCAGACCATGGGCCTATGCGCGGCTGCATGCCCTGTCGGATCAGGCCCATGTGTCGCTCAATACCGATGCGATGGAGGCAGGGACTTTTTATATCGGTCCCAAAGGCAATCGGGTGATTTTCTTCACCCATCGCCAAGGGCCTGAAGAACCGGCCAGCGGTGTTTTCGTGCAGCTCTGGTCGCCTGATCGGATGGAGATCATCTCCGCACGGCAGGCTATGACCCTGCGGCCGGCCTCACCGGATGCGAAATCGCAAATCCTGTTGAGTGATGCTCATATTTATCGTTTCAACCGCTCCGGTGAGGGAAACGATGAGGTGCTGGATGCGGCTGAGACCGTTCTCGATATCCAGCCGAACAAGGCTGATGCCGCCGCTTACAGCGCTGTCGCGACTGCGAGCCGTCTGTTGCTTGGATCGCCCAGTCCGGCAGATATTGCAGAGCTTCAGTGGCGTTTTTCGACCCCTGTTTCCACCTTGCTGCTTGGGCTGCTGGGAATCCCGATGAGCCGTTCAAAGCCGCGCCAAAGCCGCTATGCACGTTTTGGAGCCGCGATTCTGGCGTATTTCAGCTATTATCTATTGTGCACTTCGGCGCGGACATGGGTGCAACATGGGGTTGTGCCCGCCATCCCCGGTATCTGGTGGGTACCGGCGCTGCTGGGTGTGGTTCTGTTGATCCTGCTGTATGGGCCACGCTGGCGACTTGCACTTTCCCGCCGCGGTGCCCGGGTCAGGAGATGAAGAAAGAACGCTACGCGGCGATGGCGGCTTTGAAAGCGGTCGGTCTTTCCGCCATCGCACTGACGGCCTTGTTCAGCCTGCTGGAATTTGTGCAGCAACTGGCCTCTGTCGGACAGGGGCGTTACGGTATGCTCGATGCCGCGATTTACGTTGCCCTGACCATCCCTTACCGATTGTTGCAGGTCTTTCCTGTCTCCATGCTGATCGGAACGTTGCTGGGGCTGGGCGGCCTTGCCCGAAATGGGGAGCTGACGGCGTTGCGCGGCCTCGGCATGTCAGAGCGACGGATCATCCTGTCGGTGATCGCTTTTTCCATACCGCTGATGGTTATTCTGTTTCTGATGGCCCAGTTTGTGATTCCACCAGCGCAGAGAGAAGCCCAGACATGGCGCAGCAACGCGCTGCCGGATACCACGGCTCTTCGCAGCCAGGACAGTTTCTGGGCTTACGGGGACAGGCATTTTCTCAATATTCAGCATTTCGAACATCATGATGAACCTTATAATATCGACATATTCTCCTTTGCGCCGGATGGAGAACTGCATCGTTATCTGCATGCGCAAAGCGCCGATATTCTGCCGAATGATCGCTGGGTTCTGCATGATGTACTGAGCAGAACTCTTGTGGATGGGCAACTCCGCAAGGCTCATCTGGACCGTCTGGACTGGACCCCTTTTCTGACTCCGCAGCAGACTCAGTTCCTGCGCTTGCGGCCGGATGCAATGCCGCCGCTGGCATTATGGCGCTATGTACACAGTCTGAAGCAGCGGGGCTTGCAGGCTATACGCTATGAGCAGGAGTTGTGGGCTAAAATCAGTATTCCGTTGACGATGATGGCGATGGTGATTGCGGCGACACCTTTTGTTTTTGGCGGTGGCCGTGTGCAGAATACAGGAGCCTTCATTGCGCTGGGGGCGGCGATCGGTGTCGTGTTCACACTTGTTCAGCAGATTTCAGGCCATCTGGATGTGCTGCTGAATCTCAATCCGGCGGTGACGGCATTAACGCCGCCTGTGTTATTGATGTGGCTGGGAATTGACCTGTTTTACCGGCGGCAGAGATAGGACCCTGAGCGAACGGTTCATATCGTAAGGCCCATAAAACAAAACGGCGACCACGCTGGTCACCGTTCCAACAGCAAGACAATATTTTAAAAAACTGGAGCGGGCGAAGGGATTCGAACCCTCGACCCCAACCTTGGCAAGGTTGTGCTCTACCCCTGAGCTACGCCCGCATCCGTGACCGTGCCGAAGCAGCGGTGGGCGGGCTTCTATAGGGGGATGAAAAGCTTGGCAAGCCCCTTTTTTGTCATGATTTCGACAATCGCGAAAAACACCCCGCGCCGGGTTGTTTCCTAACCGGTCGCAAACATCTATCAATCCGGTCTTGTTGTGCTGCTGAGGGATGTGAATCATGAGCCTGATCATTGGCGCTGGAGGAAATTCTGCCGGAGGGGCAGGCGCATCCCGAAGAGGCCCTTCCGCTCAGGGGAGTGGTCTGGTCGGCGCAGCCGGTCAGGACGTGTCCAGTCAGAATCCCGCGACCCTCTCGGCGCAGGAGATGATCATCGATGGCTCTCAGGACACGTTCATGGAAGACGTGATTGAGGCATCGCGCACCACCCCTGTGCTGGTGGATTTCTGGGCCACCTGGTGCGGCCCATGCAAACAATTAACCCCGGTTCTGGAAAAAGCCGTTCGTGCGGCACAGGGGCGTATCAAGCTGGTGAAGATCGATATCGATCAGAACCGCTCTCTTGTGCAGCAGCTGGCCCAGCTCGGTCTGCCGGTGCAGTCGGTCCCGACCGTGGCGGCATTCTGGCAGGGGCAGATTGCCGACCTGTTTCAGGGGGCTGTGCCGGAATCGGAAATCAAACGCTTCGTTGAACCTCTGCTCAAGATGACGGGTGGAGAGCTGCCCGGTGCGGATCTTCTGGCCGAAGCCAAACGTGCGACCGAGGCAGGCGAGCATGAGATGGCGGCCCAGCTCTATTCCGCCTTGATCCAGCAGGATGCGGAAAAGCCGGAAGGCTGGGCCGGTCTGGCCCGCAGCCTGCTGGCGCTGGATCAGCCGGAAGAAGCCGCCGCTGTGCTGGATCAGGCTCCCCCCGCGATTGCGGCGCATGCAGACATCGAAGGTGCGCGCTCCGCTGTTGCAGTGGCTGAGGAAGGCCGGCAGGCCCGCGCCAGACTGGCCGAGCTGCAGGCCGCTCATGAGGCCAACCCCGATGATCGGCAGGCCGCCTATGATCTCTCTGCGGCGTTGTCCGCGGCTGGAGAGCGGGAGCAGGCGGCGGGCCTGCTGCTGGACATCATCCGGCATGATCGCGCCTGGAACGAGGATGCAGCGCGTCTGCAATTGTTGCGCTTTTTCGATGCATGGGGACAGGGCGATCCGGCCACCCTCGCGGCGAGACGAAAACTCTCCGCATTGCTGTTCAGCTGATCCGGCTGTCCCTGACTGGAGCGATCATCATGACTGACAATACTCTTCCTTCGCTGTCTGATCCCGCGGCGACTCCGGAGCGCGGGTCTGCCGCCGAGACTGTTGATCCACGGCTGCTGGAAATTCTGGTCTGTCCGGTGACGAGGGACACGCTGGTCTATGATGCCGCCGCCGGAGAGCTGATCAGCCGGAAGGCCGGTCTGGCCTATCCGATCAGGGATGGTATTCCGATTATGCTGCCGGAAGAGGCAAGGCGGTTGCCGGAATGACCGGCATACCGCCTTTGGGGCAGGCATCGGATGGGGCGGCAGTGACGCCGACCGAAATCAGGCTGGATCGTGGTGAGGCACTGCTGCACGTCACATTCGAGGATGGCGCCGCCTACAGCCTGCCTGCCGAGTATCTCCGTGTCGAAAGTCCCAGTGCTGAGGTGCAAGGCCATACGCCGGCAGAGCGCCGTACTGTCTCCGGCAAGCGTCATGTCGGAATGCGGGGGCTGGAGCCGGTCGGGCATTACGCCGTCCGGATCATCTTCGATGACGGGCATGATACCGGTATTTACACGTGGGACTATCTGCGCCGACTCGGTCGGGAACAGACCGAGCGCTGGGCGGCTTATCTGCATCGGTTGGCGGACAAGAAGCTGACACGCTGACCCTCGGTTGCAACGCATCCAGGGCCACCCATATGGGGCAAGGCGGGTTTTGCCCGCCCTATCTATGTTGCTGAGGGGAGCAAGCCATGAGCCAGCCCAGTGCTGCCGGATCCGGGATTTTCAGGATTGGTGGGGATCTGCCAGTTCATCGACTGGGTTTCGGTGCGATGCGTATCACCGGCAAGGGAATCTGGGGTGAGCCTGCCAATCCCGATGCCGCCCGTGCAACGCTGAGCCGCCTGCGTGATGTTGGTGTCGACCTGATCGACACCGCTGATAGTTACGGACCTTTTGTCAGCGAAGACCTGATTGCGGAGGTTTTGCATCCCTATACCGGCCTGGTAATTGCGACCAAGGGCGGGCTGACGCGCCATGGACCGGATATATGGCGCCCGGTGGGGCGGCCCGAATATCTGCGTCAATGCGTGCTGATGAGTTTACGCCGCCTGCGGGTAGAACGGATTGATCTGTGGCAGCTGCACAGGATTGATCCCAAAGTTGACCGTGCCGAGCAGTTCGAGGCCATTGCCGGCTTCGTCAGGGAGGGTCTGATCCGGCATGTGGGCCTCAGTGAGGTCTCGGTGGCGGATATTCAGGCGGCACAGAATTACTTTCCCGTGGCGACAGTGCAGAATCGCTACAATCTGGTGGATCGCACCAGTGAGGATGTGCTGCGCCATTGCGAGGCTCATGGCATCGGTTTCATCCCCTGGGCACCGCTCTCTGCGGGAAGTCTGGCGCAGAGCGGTTCTTTGCTGGATCGGTTGGCGCAGGGAATGGGTAAGACGCCCGGGCAGATTGCGCTGGCATGGCTGTTGCAGCGGTCGCCCGTGATGCTGCCCATTCCAGGAACCGGCAGCCCCTCCCATCTGGACGATAATGTCATGGCCGCCGATATTCACCTGGATGAAGGCGATTTCAGAGCTTTGGATGAGCAAGGGAAGGCTGCCTGGGCGGCTGCCGGATAAGAAGCCTATCAGTCTTGATCAAGCAGGCGGGGCAGGTAGATGGAAATCGTTGTGCCTGCGCCGGGCCTGCTGTCGATACTGATATGGCCGCCTGTCTGCTTGACGAAGCCATAAACCATAGACAGGCCTAACCCGGTACCAACCAGCCGTTTGGTGGTAAAAAACGGTTCGAAGGCACGTTCCATGACATCCGGAGGCATACCCGTTCCGCTATCCTTGACGGTCACGCAGATATAATCGCCGGTTGGCAGGATGGACATATAATTGTCCGGCTGATCGGGATCATTCCGGAAATTACCTGTTGTAATCTGTAAAGATCCTCCGTCTGGCATGGCATCCCGTGCATTGATCGCCAGATTCAAAATGGCATTGTCCAACTGATGGGGGTCGCACAGTGTCAGCCACAGATCAGACTGCAATTCGGTCACCACATGAATGGAGGCGCCAAGTGTACGACTGAGAAGATCATCCAACCCGACGATCAGGCTGTTGATATTGACGGAGGAAGAATTAAGAGGCTGGCGGCGGGAAAAAGAAAGTAATCGATCGATCAGGGAAGATGCCTTGTCGGCAGCGTTCAGTGCGGACTGGATATATCTCTCAATTTCTGAATTTTCGGTTTTCTGTGTTTTGATCTGCAACAGCTCAAGATTGCCGATAATGCAGGCCAGGATATTATTGAAATCGTGAGCAATCCCGCCTGTCAGCTGCCCCACAGCTTCCATTTTCTGGGCCTGCCGCAGCTGTTCCTGGGTCTCAGTATTTTCACGCAGTGCTTTCTGTAAAGCCAATGTCCGCTGCTGCACCAGAGTTTCAAGGGCTGATGCATCTCGCTTTAAAATCTCTCTTGCCTGAACAGAGTGTTCGATGTCCGTGCAGCTTCCATACCAGCGCGTAACAGCACCGGTCTCTTCATTGCTGATGGCATGAGCCTGCGTTAAAATCCACCGCCACTGTCCATCGACACGTTTCATGCGGTGTTCGATTTCATAGGATTGACCGCTTGCAATGCTATTATTCATATGGGCAAGCGTATGATCGCGGTCATCGGGATGCAGCAATGTTGTCCAGCCATGCCCGATCAGTTGATTGGTCGGCAGACCGGAAAACTGAATCCATCTTTGATTGAAAAAATCATGGTATCCGTCAGCCTGGGCCGACCAGATCATCTGGGGCATTGTGTCCATGATCGTGCGCAGCTCATGATCGGCTTTGATGCGGTCATGAATGTCTGTTCCAATGCCGATCCATAGTTTTGGCGTCCGATCAGAATTCAGGGAAATGCTGCGAATCAAAAACCAGCGATATTCCCCATCCACCCGACGCATCGGCACTTCAATGTCATAATGCATGCCGTCGTTGAAAGCAGTTTCCCGATGATGCACGACTTTCGTCACGTAATCGGGATGAAAAGCCATTTCCCATAATGGCCGAAGATCAATATCTTTCTTATCATGACTGGAGGTAACGGAGATGCCGGTAAAATCCTGCCAGAATCTGTTCAGATAGATGATGCGCTTGCTGCCATCACTGATCCAGACAGGCTGGGTCGTAATTTCCATCATATGCTGTTGCAGAAGCGATTTATAATAATCCTGCTGTGGAAAAATCTCCGGTGAAAATTCTTTTTCAACAATCAGCAGGACAAGGCTGAGGGTATTATTTTCATCATGCAGAATTTTGATCAGCACAAAGAAAGCAATCGGATTTCCAGAATGTGATTGATGCTCCACCCACTGTCGTGTGCATCCGACGCCGTGTAAAATGGCTCTTTGAACAAGGCTTCTGAATACGGTTGGCGCGTCTGGCAAGAAATGTCTGCTACCCAATTCGAAGAGCTTATCAGCCGCTTGGTTGGCTCTCAGCAGCCGTCCTGATCCTCTTTCCAGAATCACCAGTCCCGATGGATTATTGTTAAAAGCAATCTGTATGTCAGACGGGATATGATGCGCTGTATTCTGGTTGAGCGTAGCTTGTTCTTGTGGAAGCTGGGATTGTACAGCCAAGGCACGGCGCAGTAGCCGGACGGTCAGGTGCAAAACATTCTGCTCTGTAACGGAGAGCATGTCGGGACGAAGCGTGCTGCTGAACCCGATGATAGCCCCTGTGGGGGAACCTCCTGAATCGTCCAGCGCCATGACACAGCACATGCTGAAACGGGCCATGAAAGGACGACCAGCATGGCTTCGAAAAATATTTTCCTGATCAAGCGGGTGCCATGAAGGCTCTGATCCCGCCAGTGATATCAGCCGCGCCAGAATCGGGTGGTTGGCAGGTGGCCGGGATGGAAAAAAGACCATTTTTTCCTCCGCAGCGCATGCGTGACCAAGTAAAGAAAAATGATGATTTTCCTGCAGAACGATAAAAACAGCCGCCAATCCACATGTTTCAGCGACAAGCTGAGCATAATCATCATAAAGCGTGCTGTTTTTATGGATGGCCATCCCGCTATTTTGCTGGGATGGCTTTTAAAGACAAGTTTCTATTTTATAGTATCGCTTCATATCACCAAAAAAGGGAAAAGCCAGTTTGGCTTTTCCCTTTTTAAAATACGGGCCGTTGCAAATCGTTTCAGCTGGCGGAGACACGATGGGTGGGGGCTGTGACATTGGCGATGACCTCGCCGAAGGGTCCGGCATTGCGGGCTGTACCAAGAGTACGATTGCCCGTTGTTTCCCGCAACGGCAGCAGAGGAAAAACCAGTTCGGCAAAGCGATAGCATTCTTCCAGATGCGGGTAGCCGGAGAGGATAAAGCGGTCGATGCCCAGCGCCATATATTCTTTCATCCGGTCCGCCACCTGTTGTGGACTGCCGACCAGCGCCGTGCCGGCTCCGCCGCGAACCAGCCCCACACCGGCCCACAGATTAGGGCTGATTTCCAGTTTTTCCCGGCGGCCACTATGAAGCCGGGCCATACGTTGCTGCCCGACGCTGTCGAAATGGGCAAAGGCTTTTTGTGCCGTCTCAATGGCTTCGTCGGTGACATACTGGATCAAATGATCGGCTGCCGCCCAGGCTTCCTCAGCCGTTTCCCGCACGATGACATGCAGGCGGATACCGAAGCTCAGCTTTCGACCGCGTTTTGCAGCCCGTGCCCGCATGTCGGCGATTTTTTCAGCGACATCCCCGGGTGGCTCACCCCAGGTCAGATAGACATCGCACTGCTCGGCCGCGACCTCCTGACCGGCTTCGGAAGACCCGCCGAAATAAAGCGGCGGATAAGGCGTCTGGACCGGCGGATACAGCAGCTTTCCCTGTTTTGAGCGTACATGTTTGCCTTCGAAATCCACTGTCTTCCCTTCTAGCAGGGCACGCCAGACCTGAAGATATTCAGCAGTTGCTTCATAGCGTTCGCTGTGATCCAGGAAGACCCCGTCCCCCTGCAATTCCTTCGGATCTCCCCCGGCAACGACGTTGATCAGTAGACGGCCGCCAGACAGACGGTCCAGTGTTGCTGCCATGCGTGCTGTCATGGAAGGTTCGGACAATCCGGGCCTTACCGCCACCAGAAACCGTGTCCGCTGTGTCAGGGGAACCATGGCAGAGGCAATGATCCACGAATCCTCACAGGATTTCCCGGTCGGCAGCAGCAATCCATAATAGCCGAGTTCATCAGCCGCACGGGCAATCTGGCTGAGATAATTCAGGGTGACATGACGCGCACCGACCTGGGAAGCCAGATACCGCCCATCACCATGTGTGGGCAGGAACCACAAAACATCCGCAGCCTCGGCAGCATGGCTGGAGTGAGACATTGGTCAGGAAACTCCATTCAGAAAACGTATTTCTGATCAAAAAAACGCTAAAAACGTGTTGATGGTTTATATTCACATATATAACGTGCAATCAAGCGGTTGTACCGAAAATTACATTATTGAAAGACTATATATGCCGAATAATCGGACTATTGCACAGAAATTAACATTGGGAAGGCGTGGTTTTATCGCTTCCGCTCTGGCGGCATCCGCGATGGGTAGTCTGGCTGGGGGGGCGTCTGCTTCTGCGGCGGATGGCCCAACCACCATCAGGATTGGTTTTCAGAAATACGGCACGTTGGTTCTGTTGCGTCAGAAAGGATGGCTGGAGAAAGCGCTCGAAAGCTCCGGCCATCAGGTGGTGTGGAGCGAATTTCCGGCAGGCCCGCAGCTGCTGGAAGCTATGGCCGGGGGGGCGATCGACTTCGGTAGCACGGGTGAGACACCGCCCATTTTTGCGCAGGCTGCCAATGACAGCATTCTGTATGTGGGGGTGGAGCCTCCCGCACCGCATGGCGAGGCCATACTGGTTCCAGGTAACAGCCCGATAAAGTCAGTTGCGGATTTACGAGGCCGTACAGTGGGGCTGAACAAAGGCGCCAATGTGCATTGGCTGCTGCTCAAAGCATTGCAGAATGCGGGGCTGATGATGAAGGACATTCACGTCTCCTATCTTGCCCCGGCGGATGGTGCGGCGGCGTTTGACAGCGGTCGATTGGACGCATGGGCGATCTGGGATCCGTATCTTTCCTCTGCGCGGGAGCGTACGGATGCACGTGTTCTGGTCGATGGGGCCGGGCTGGTGGAAAATCGGGAATTTTTTCTGGCTGGTCGCTCTTTTGCACAGAAAGCGCCCGGGCTGGTGCGGGCGGTACTTGACCAACTCGCCCTCCTGGATCGCTGGGCGGAGACGCATAAGGAAGAGGTTGCCCTGACGCTTTCAGCAGGCACCCGTCTGCCGTTGCCGGTGGTGCAACGTGCGGTCAAACTCCTGCCTTTCGGGTTGTCCCCGATCACCCCGGACGTCATCGCCTCACAGCAGGCCATTGCCGATGCTTTTGCGGATCAGCATCTTCTGCCGGGCCGTATCCGGGTTGCCGACGCGGTCTGGCATGAAGGCCAGTCTGGCTAAGCCTTGTCAGTCCTGTTCGTCCGGCAGAACGCATGGAACGGGCAGCAGCTCCATCCGGCCCAGAATGGCGACGGTTTCGGTTTTGGCGGGGATCACCAGTATCGTCTCCGCCATACCGGTCCGTAGCGCACAGATCGCCTTTTTCGGGCAGACGCCGAAACAGCCTGTTTCGGCTACGCGGATCGTCCGCCGCAGGCCCAGTTGTCGTAAACCATTTTTCAGCGCTGTGCTGAGGCTGTCCCGCGCATTTTTTCCAAAACCACGTTTCTTGAGCTTTTTATTGCACTTGGCACAGATCAGCAGAACATCATGCCATGGTGTCGATACGGATTTGATCGGCGTGTCAGCCATGGTGCATGAGCCTTACTGATCGTGGATAAAAAGCAGGGATCATGCAGACCGCCTTGCCCGCATAGCGGCAGCAAGGGTACCGTCATCCAGAACATCCAGCGCGCCGCCAATGGGAATCCCCTGTGCCAGCCGGGTGACGGAAACCCCCATTGGTCGCAGTTGCTCGGCCAGCCAATGTGCGGTTGTGGCCCCATCAACGGTGGCACCCAGGGCAAGAATGACTTCTGTGACCGGGGTTGCGGATGGGCGGGAAGACTCGATACGCCGCATGAGCGCGGGCCAGTTGAGGGCATCCGGACCGGTCCCGGCCAGAGCGGACAGCACCCCGCCCAGCACATGGTACAGCCCGCGATAGATCCCCGCCCGATCCATGGCCCACAGATCGCCGACGCTTTCGACGACGCAGATCAGTCCATTTTCCCGGCTTGGGTCAGTGCAGACAGAGCATGGATCGGCGCTGTCCAGATTGCCGCAGACCCGGCAGGTTTTGACGGCGCGGGCAGCGTTCTGCATGGCGGCGGCAAGGGGCAACAGCCGGGTCTCCGGCTGCTGCAACAGGCGCAGGGCGGCACGGCGGGCGCTGCGCGGACCCAGTCCGGGCAGTCGGGCCAGTAAGGCGATCAGTTGCTCCAGTTCCGGTCCGCCCATGAAACTCCCTTACCGGTGCTGCCGGATGACAATCTCATGCGGATGAGAACGGTTCAGCACGAAAAACCGTTTCAGAATGGCAGCTTCATCCCCGCGGGAAGATTCAGCCCGCCTGTGACTTTCTGCATTTCTTCGGCAGCCATCGTCTCGATTTTTTTCTTGGCATCGTTATGCGCAGCGACGATCAGGTCTTCCAGCATCTCGGTTTCCGCCGGATCGGCCAGTTTCGGATCAATATGCAGGCGGCGCAGGTCGCCCTTTCCATTCAGGGTCACGGTGACCATGCCTGCCCCGGCTGAACCTTCCGCCTCGACGGTTTCCAGCTTGGCCTGCATTTCTCCCATTTTCGCCTGCATCTGTGATGCCTGTTTCATCAGGCCTGCCAGATTTTTCATTCTCGGTGCTCCAGAAGTGGTTAAGACTGTTCCGATTGTGTCGGCCGATTAAGCCCCGGAAAGGCATCTCCGGAAGGATCATCGGCCGGTTCCGCATCCAGCGGGGCAAAGCCGGGTCCGTCATCGGGATCACCCGGTATTTCATCCAGAGAATCGAACCGGTCGCCATGTCCGCCACCCAGCATGGGGGAGGCGGTCATCATACCCGGATCGGCATGGGTTTCGCGTGTCAGCCCGTAGACATCAACAGTGCTGTCGATCACCGTTCCCAACCTCGCCCCGGGAAAAGCGTTCAGAATGGCACGGACGACAGGATGGTTGCTGGCCTGTGCCAGCCGGGATTCGCCTGCGGCCCGGCCTTGTTCTGCCAGAGTCGGTTCTCCGGGGGCCGAGGACAGGGCAATGGTCCAGCGCTGACCATTGGCTTCCCCCAGCAGGGCTGCAAGCTGGGCAGGGAGAGTGTGTGGTACATTGCTCTCAAGCCGTAATTCGATCACCGGCGGGGCGAAACGGACCAGATGAACATTATGCAGCAGATGGGCGTGCAGCATTGCTTCGCGGCGTGACTCTACGAACTGTGCGACCTCCCGGAAACTGTGAAAGACCGGGACGGGAACATCGGGTACGGAGTCAGCCATGGCGTGCGGCTGGCGCGCTGTGGCGGCGCCGCTCCCCCCGGACATGATGCCTCCGGCAATGGCACGAAAGCCTGTGGATGAGGCGGTCGGGGATGATGAAGGTGTGGACGGTGCGACGCCGCCCCCTCCTTGATGCCCCGGCTGTTGAGTGCCCGGTGCGCCGGTCAGGCGCCGTACCAGTTCTGCGGGTGGCGGCAGGTCGGCAACATAACACAGGCGAATCAGCACCATTTCCGCCGCAGCCCGTCGGTCCGGAGCGGCCTCGACCTCGGCAATGCCTTTCAGCAGCATCTGCCAGGCACGGCCGAGCACCGGCATGGCAAGACGATCTGCCAGAGCACTGCCACGCAGCCGTTCGGCTTCTGCCATGCCCGGTGCGGTGCGCAGATGGGGAATGGTTTTCAGGCGGGTCAGCGTATGGATCAGCTCCAGCAGATCCTGAAGCACCATGCCCAGATCGGCCCCCCGTGCATGAGCTGTGTCGGTGACCGCCAGAGCACTGGCTGTGTCGCCTGCCATCAGTGCTTCCAGCAGGTCGAGCACCATGCCGCGATCGGCCAGGCCCAGCATGTCTGCGACCTGTGCCTCGCTGATAGGGATGCCGGGATCGTTCTGGGCGATGGCCTGATCGAGCAGGGACAGGCCATCGCGCACCGATCCATCGGCGGCACGGGCGATCAGAGCGAGGGCCTGCGGGCTGGCGCTGACGCCTTCCTGTTCCAGAATCCGGCTGAAATGCGCGCTGAGCACCTCCGCATCAATACGCCGCAGGTCGAAACGCTGGCAGCGGGACAGGACCGTGACCGGGACTTTCCTCAGCTCTGTCGTGGCGAAGATGAAGGTGACGTGCGGCGGTGGTTCTTCGAGCGTTTTGAGCAGCGCGTTGAAGGCATTGCGTGACAGCATATGCACTTCGTCGATGATGAAAACCTTGGTGCGGGCTTGTAATGGCCGGAACCGGGTGGCCTCGATGATCTCGCGCACGTCATCCACGCCGGTGCGGCTCGCGGCGTCCATCTCCACGACATCGGGATGGCGGTCGGCCAGAATGGCGGTGCAGTTGGGGCATACGCCGCAAGGATCGGCGGTGGGGCCACCCTGACCATCGGCTCCGGTGCAGTTCAGGGCGCGGGCGATGATGCGGGCGGTGGTGGTTTTGCCGACTCCGCGCACGCCGGTCAGCATGAAGGCATGGGCGACGCGGTTCAGCGCAAAAGCATTGCGCAGGGTCCGGACCAGCGCATCCTGACCGATCAGGTCGTCGAAATGGCGGGGACGGTACTGACGTGCCAGCACGCGATAAGGCTGGGTGCCAGCCGCCGTCCTTGCTGGCGGTGTGGCAGGGGCATCGCCGAACAGGCCCGGGCCGGAGGGCTGTTCCGGTTCAGGCAGGGTATCCCGGCAGGGATCGGTATCGGGTGATGATGGATCGACAGGGGTCACACGGAGATCCAGGGAAGCGGGCCGCCATCCTCTGGCGTAACGTTATCCGGGGTGGGAGACCGGACAAACGACCCGGGCGGAAACTCGTTGCGGCTGCTGCCTTCCGGCCCTGACCGGGTTGGCGAGGCGCCCGTCCGCCGCCGATCTCCCACCCCCTTCTTACCCTGATCCGCGCCGGATGGCCAGAGATGACAATGCCGGTGCCGGGAATGGTCTTGACGATACGGTTCCGAACCATTGTTTTCCTGGTCTGCATCCATGCTATGCCGCTTTTACAAAGGCAGACAGAGGCTGCAACGCTGACGGAAGGGGGCAGATTTCATGTCGCAATTGCAGGCCATGGCCGATGTTGTGCTGCATTTGCTGCGGCAATTGATCGGTTTTGCCATGCAGGTGACGGGGGCGTTGGTTGGTTGGCTGGAAAACGGCATGCGGGCGCTGGGGCTGGGGGCGGAGCTGCGTCTGCTCGCGCTGGTCCTGATCGCCGGGCTGCTGCTGGCGGCTTCGCTGCATCTGCGGCGGGGCGTGGTGCGGGTTCTGCTTGTGGTGGCGGCTGCTCTCTTTGCGCTGCGGGTGGCGCTGGTGCTGCTACCCGTGCATCACTGATGCATGATGCAGGCAGATGCATGAGCGCCCCCCTTGCCTCCGGGGGCAATGAGAAGCTAACCCCCGGATAACCGGTGACCAGGGATATTCAGACCATGGCTGTCAAGGATGTGAAGAAGGTCGTTCTCGCCTATTCCGGCGGGTTGGACACCAGCGTGATCCTGCGCTGGCTGCAAACGACGTATAACTGCGAGGTTGTGACCTTTACCGCCGATCTCGGCCAGGGAGAGGAGCTGGAGCCGGCCCGCCGCAAGGCCGAGATGTTCGGCGTGAAGGAAATCTTCGTCGACGATCTACGCGAGACCTTCGTGAAGGATTTCGTGTTCCCGATGTTCCGCGCCAATGCGGTGTATGAGGGGCAGTACCTGCTCGGCACCTCCATCGCCCGCCCGCTGATCGCCCAGCGCCAGATCGAGATCGCCGAACTGACCGGTGCCGATGCGGTGGCGCATGGTGCGACCGGCAAGGGTAATGATCAGGTTCGTTTCGAACTCAGCTATTACGCGCTGAAGCCGGATGTGAAGGTGATCGCCCCCTGGCGTGAATGGGATCTGACCAGCCGCACCAAGCTGCTCGAATTCGCCGAGGCAAACCAGATTCCCATTGCCAAGGACAAGCGTGGCGAGGCCCCGTTCAGCGTCGATGCCAATCTGTTGCACTCCTCATCCGAGGGCAAGCTGCTGGAAGACCCGGCGGAGGAGCCGGATGAGATCGTCTATCAGCGCACGATCAGTCCGGAAGCCGCCCCCGACAAGGCCACCATCATCACCATCGATTTCGAGCATGGTGACCCGGTGGCGATCGACGGCATCCGCCTGTCCCCCGCCACTCTGCTGGCGAAGCTCAATGAGCTGGGCAAGGCTAACGGGATCGGCCGTCTCGATCTGGTGGAAAACCGTTTTGTCGGCATGAAATCTCGTGGCGTCTATGAAACGCCGGGTGGCACCATCCTGCTGGTGGCGCATCGCGGGATCGAGAGCATCACGCTCGACCGTGAAGCGGCCCATCTCAAGGACAGCCTGATGCCGCGCTATGCTGAGCTGATCTATAACGGCTTCTGGTTCAGCCCGGAGCGCCGGATGCTGCAGGCCGCGATTGATGAAAGCCAGAAGAGCGTGACCGGTCGCGTCCGGTTGAAGCTTTACAAGGGCAACACCATCGTGATCGGCCGTGAAAGCCCCAACAGCCTGTATTCCCTGAAGCATGTTACTTTCGAGGACGATCAGGGCGCCTATGATCAGGTCGATGCGCAGGGCTTTATCAAGTTGCAGTCGCTGCGTCTGCGGCTGGCGGCGATAGCGGGCCGTCGCGGCGGCAGCCTGTAAGACTTCAAAGCCGGGCGGGAGAAAGCGGTCATGATCAACCAGATGATCGCCGGCTTCCTGCTCGCTTTCCCCGCTCTGTTCTCGATTATCAACCCGCTGGGGTCGGCCCTGATCTATCAGGAGGTTACGGCCGACCGCTCGGCAGCGGAACGGAGATGGCTGGCCGGGCGGATCGGGCTTTATTCCCTGGTCATGCTGCTGGTTTCGCTGTGGCTCGGCTCCTATGTGCTGGCCTTTTTCGGCGTGTCGCTCGCAGCCCTGCGGATCGCGGGTGGTTTGGTGGTGGCGGTGCGGGCATGGGAGATGCTTTCCGCCCCCGAAGCCCATGAGGAAAGAAAGCAGGAACAGGCGGCCCCCGCCTCCCCCCAATCGGCCCGCCCGCGTGATGCCGGGGTCGCGTTTTTCCCGCTGACCATGCCTTTTACCGTCGGGCCGGGTACGATTTCGGTAGCGGTGGCACTGACCGCCGCACATCCTCCGGGATCACGGGATCAGTTTGCTTTTACCATTGGCAGCAGCCTGGCGGGAGCCGTTATGGCTGTCCTCATCTGGCTCTGTTACCGTTCTGCTGAACGGTTCGTGCGTCTGCTCGGCACGTCCGGGGCTCGGATCGTAGCGCGGATTGCCGCTTTCCTGCTGCTTTGCATCGGCACGCAGATCATTATTGCCGGGGTTGTCGATACGTTGCGGATCGTATTTCCCGGGTAAAAAAAGCGGATGCCGCGGCACCCGCTTTCTTCCTTCCCATACGTCGCCAGATCGTCAGGCCGGGCGATTGGCAATCAGATCTTCCACCACCGAGGGATCGGCCAGGGTTGAGATATCCCCCAGCCCATCGGTTTCATTGCAGGCGATCTTACGCAGAATCCGGCGCATGATCTTGCCGCTGCGGGTTTTCGGCAGTCCGGGTGCCCACTGGATCACATCCGGCGTGGCGATCGGCCCGATCTGCCGCCGGACCCAGTTGATCAGCTCGCTGCGCAGTGTGTCGCTGGGTTCGTACCCGTCCTTCAGGGTGACGAACGCATAGATTCCCTGACCCTTGATGTCGTGCGGAACACCGACCACGGCGGCTTCGGCAACATCGCCATGCGCAACCAGTGCGCTTTCCACCTCGGCCGTGCCGAGACGGTGGCCGGAGACGTTCAGCACATCGTCGATACGCCCGGTGATCCAGAAATAGCCATCTGCATCGCGACGGGCGCCGTCGCCGGTGAAATACAGGCCTTTGTAGGTGGAGAAATAGGTCTGCACGAACCGTTCATGATCGCCATACAGCGTCCTCATCTGGCCCGGCCAGCTATCGGCGATGCAGAGACTGCCTTCGGCTTCGCCCTCCAGCACATTGCCTTCGTTATCGACCAGAACCGCCTTGACGCCGGGGAGTGGCAGGGTGGCACTGCCGGGTTTCTGGGCGATCGCGCCGGGCAGCGGCGTGATCAGATGACCGCCGGTTTCCGTCTGCCACCATGTGTCGATCACCGGGCAGCGTTCTTCGCCGACGACCTCGTAATACCAGCGCCATGCTTCCGGATTGATCGGCTCGCCCACCGTGCCGAGAATGCGCAGGGATTTGCGGGAGGTCTTTTTGACCGGTGCATCGCCTTCCCGCATCAGCGCACGGATTGCGGTCGGCGCGGTGTAGAAGATCGAAACGTTGTATTTGTCGACCACCTGCCAGAAACGGCTGCTGTCCGGGTAGTTCGGCACGCCCTCGAACATCAGCGTGGTCGCGCCATTCGCCAGCGGTCCGTACACGATATAGGTATGGCCGGTGATCCAGCCCACATCCGCGGTGCACCAGTATACTTCGGGGGCGTGGTAGTCGAACACCAGCTCATGCGTGAAGCTGGCCCAGACCATATAGCCGCCGGTGGTATGCAGGACGCCTTTCGGCGTGCCGGTGCTGCCGGAGGTATAGAGAATGAACAGAGGATCTTCGGCGTTCATTTCCTCTGGCGGACAGTCGGGGGAGGCTGCCTCGATCAGGGTTTCGTATCGTTGATCGCGCCCTGCCTGCATGTTGACATCGCCGCCGGTGACGGTGACGACAATCACGTTCCGGATGCAGTCAACCCTGGACAGGGCCTCATCGGCATTGCGCTTCAGCGGCACTTTCCGTCCGCCCCGGCGACCTTCATCGGCGGTGATGAGCAGGCTGGATTCGCTGTCACGGATACGGTCGGCAAGGCTGTCGGGGGAAAAGCCGCCGAACACCACAGCATGCACCGCGCCGATACGGGCGCAGGCCAGCATCGCAATGGCGGCTTCTATCACCATCGGCAGGTAGATCGTAACGCGATCACCTCGCCCGATGCCCATGGATTTCATGACATTCGCCAGACGGCAGACGCGGTCATGCAACTGGCGATAGGTCAGGCTGCCCTGTGTTCCGGGTTCATCGCCTTCCCACAGAATCGCGCTCTGATCGCCGCGCGTTTCCAGATGCTGATCCAGACAGGCGACAGAAGCGTTCAGGCGGCCATCCTCGAACCAGCGGATCGAGACATCACCCTCGAAGGACGTGCTTTTGATCAGGGTCGGTTCCCGGAACCACGGGATGCGCCTGGCTTCTTCGGCCCAGAAAGCATCGGGATCCGTTCCGGCCTGATGAGTCATCAGGCTGTGACGGCGGGCATTCACATGGGCCGAATCCGCAAGAGACGGCTTCACATGAATCAGGGTCGGCTCGGACATTCGTTTCCTCCGGGGCGGCTCGCGTTATCCACGCGCTCGATTGGCTGTATATATCGTGTGATAGGAAACTTTCGAGTGGTTTTTGCACGTCTTCACGCAACAGACGAAAATAAATATTCCTTTCCCTGTCGAATGTGTTGCGCCGCCTTTATTCCATGCCGGATTGAAGCCGTTTTTTGACCAGGGCAATCCACGGCGCATTGGCAGGCGCCTCTTTCAGGGCGCGCTCGAACATGGTGCGGGCTTCCGGTGTGACCTTTCCGGCGATTTCAGAGTCTGCTTCGGCGATCCGGGCGGCAAGGCCCGGTTCGTACCGGACAGCAAGCGCCTTGCGCCACGCGGCGACGGCTTGCGGCATGTGGCCCATCCTGCCTTCCACGGTGCCCAGCAGCAGGAAGCCCTGACGCGCTTCCTCGCTATGCGGGTCAAGCGAATCGATTCGTTCCCGCAGCTTTGCCACCAGATCATTGATATTCCGAGCCTGTCTCTGGGCCTCTGCCATGCGCTGTGCATAGGGGGCGGAGGGAACCCGGGGCTGCCCGGATCGCCAGTAGAGCGCCAGCGCCGCCAACGGGATCAGTATCATACAGCCCAGTATCGGCAGGCGTGCGGCAGAACGTGGAGCAGTATCAATGCTGGCATCGCTGGCCAGCAAACGGCGCTGCACTTCCACCATGGCGGTGGCGTGTTCCGGTGCGCCAATGCGCCCCTCGGCCAGGTCGCGGTCCAATTCCAGCAACTGCGCGCGGTGCAGGGCCATGGCTGCTTCCCGCTGACCGCGCAGCATCACGGTATTTTCCCGCAGTGACCAGCCAAGTGGCGCCACACACACCAACGCCAGAGTAGCGATAAAAAGCCAGATCATGGACGGAGCAACCTGTTCAGCCGGTCTTTTTCATCATCATTCAGCGGGGGAATGGCCGTGGTGCGCTTTCTGCGCGCTGCCAGCACGATGGCGGCCCCGATTCCCAGCGCAAAAACGGGTGACAGCCATAACAGCCATGTCAGCGGGGAAAATGGTGGGCGCAGCCGCACGAATTCGCCGTAACGCGCTTCCATCCAGGCAATGACCTGGGCATCACTGTCCCCGGCGGCCACCCGTTGCCGGACCTTGGCGCGCAGATCCCGGGCCAGATCGGCTTCCGAATCCTCGATGGATTGATTCTGGCAGACCAGACAGCGCAGTTGGGAACCGATCGCTTCGGCGCGATGTTCCTGTGCCGGATCGGGCAGCATCTCCGACGGGCTGCTGACCGCCCATCCATGCCGGACCGGCAGAAGCAGAAACAGGATGGTGCTCAGAGCCAGCCAGCGCATGGCCAGCCGGGGCATGGCCAGCCGGGGCATGGCCAGCCGGGGCATGGCCAGCCGGGGCATGGCCAGCCGGGGCATGGAACGAGACCGAATCATGGATAGGCTTTCAGCAAAGGCTCAATCTGGTCCTTGATAACCTGCTCCGTCAGGGGGCCGGCCCATTTCCAGCGCACGATCCCTTTAGGATCGACGAAGTAGGTTTCCGGCACGCCATAGACACCCCAATCGATGGCGGTACCGCCCGCTGCATCCCTGGCAATCCGTTGGTAGGGATTGCCATCCGCCTTCAGCATGGCAGCGGCTGCTTCAGGCTTGTCTTTGTAGGCAATGCCCCATAACGCGATGCCGCGCTGTTTCAGCGCCATCAACGCAGGTTGCTCGATTTTGCAGGGAACGCACCAGGACGCGAAGAAATTCACCAGCACCGGATGGCCATGCTGCGTGAGGGCAGCCGAGGTAAACCCTTCCGGAGAGGGAGTTTGCGCTGGCAGATCAAAGACCGGAACGGGTTTGCCGATCAGCGGGCTGGGGACGCCGCGCGGATCGAAATGCCCGTCCTCCATACCATGCAGCATGCCGAGAAACGCGGCACCGGCAGCAACGGCCAGCACCAGCGGCACGGAGAGCAGCAACCGGCGTGTCCAGACAGGCCGTGAAGGTGGTGGGGAGGGGATCATGGAATTTGACTCTTCCGGCGCTATCAGGCGTGAACGGCACGGCTGCGGGCAGGGGCACCCACACGTAACCGGCGGTCGGTCAGGGACAGGCATCCACCAATCGCCATGACCAGCGCACCCAGCCATATCCACGGCGCCAGCGGATTGACATGCAGGCGCAGTACGGCAGTGCCATCCCGTTCCTCACCCAGCACGGCATACAGGTCACGCAGGCCGTTGGTCTGGATAGAGGTATCGGTGGTGTTCTGCCGCTGCACCGGATAGGCACGGCGGGACGGGGTCAGCACGGTGACGAGGTGCCCCTGACTGGTCACGGTGATGGTGGCCACCCGGGCGACGTAATTCGGGCCGGGCGCATCGGTGATGCTGTCCAGTGTCCAGCGATAGCCACCGAGTTCGGTGGATTGGCCCGGTTTCACCGCAACAATGGTCTGTTGGGCCATCGACATCGCGGCAATACCGCAGATGGTGATCCCCAGCCCGGCATGGGCGATGGCGGCTCCCCATGCGGATCGCGGCACCCCACCGAGACGGGCGAAACTGGTACGGGGCGGCACACGAAACAGCTTGATCCGCTCGATGATGTCGGCGAAGGAGCCAGTAATCAGCCAGCCTGCACAGCCGAAAGCCAGCGCCGGCAGGAACTGGCGTCCCATAGCCCCCCATAGACCGGCCGCGAGGGCAACCAGCGCCGCCCACCACAGCCGGGACAGGGCAGGCCAGAGCCGGGCGCGTTTCCATGGCAGCATTGGCCCGACCGCCATGGCGATGAAAACGGGAATGGCCAGCGGCATCACGGTAGCGTTGAAGAAGGGCGCCCCCACGCTGATCTGCGCTCCGAACAGTAACTGTGCGAACAGCGGATAGGTCGTGCCGGTGAATACCACGGCTGCAATGGAGCAGAGCAGCACGTTGTTCAGCACCAGCGAGCCTTCACGCGAAATCGGTGCAAAGACGCCGGACACGGACAGAACCGGGGCGCGGAACACGAACAGAAGCAGCGCAGAGCCGATCACCAGTGCCAGCAGGCCCAGAATGAACACGCCGCGGGCCGGATCATTGGCGAAGGAATGGACGGAATTCAGGATACCCGACCGCACGAGGAACGTGCCTGACAGGGAAAGCGAAAACGTCGCGATGGCCAGCAGAACGGTCCAGATTTTCAGCGCCTCGCGCTTTTCCACGACGATGGCTGAATGCACCAGCGCGGTTCCGGTCAGCCATGGCAGCAGGGAGGCGTTCTCGACCGGATCCCAGAACCAGAAGCCGCCCCAGCCGAGTTCATAATACGCCCACCATGATCCCAGTGCGATGCCGCAGGTCAGGAACGCCCAAGAAACCAGCGCCCATGGACGCACCCAGCGCCCCCAGGAGGCATCGATCCGCCCTTCCAGCAGGGCCGCCACCGCGAAAGCGAACGGGATCGCGAAGCCGACATAGCCGGTGTAGAGAATAGGCGGATGAATCGCGAGGCCGGGATCTTCCAGCAGCGGGTTCATGCCGCTGCCTTCCATCGGTGCAGGCCATATCCGTACGAACGGATTGCTTTCGATCAGGCTGAACAGCAGAAACCCGACCGAGGACGCCCCCAGCACACCGATAACCCGTGCCCGCAGGGCGGAAGGCAGGTTGCGCCCGAACGCTGCCACCGCGCCGCCGCAAAGCGCGAGGATCAGGCACCATAGCAGGATGGAGCCTTCATGATTTCCCCATGTGCCGCTGATCCGGTACAGCAGCGGCTTGGCGGACTGGCTGTTCTGGGCCACGTTCAGCACGGTGAAATCATTGACCACGCTGGCCCACATCAGGGCCCCGAACGAGGTGATCAGGGCCATCATCTGCCCGAGCGCGAGGGCCGGTGCCGCTGCCATCAGCCTTGCATCACGGCGCTGTGCACCCCAGAGCGCGAGAATGGCCTGCGCGGCGGCAAAGGCGCAGGCCAGTGCCAGCGCGAAATGGCCCAGTTCAGGAATCATGGATCAGCCGCCTGTCCTGTTTTTCTGAAGATCGGCGGTCGAGGCCGGGTTCATCCTGTACCATGTGCTGGCGGCTGGCGGCGGACCGGAAGCCGGGTTCCAGCGGCCGCTTTTTTTCAGGGCCTCGGCCACGTCTTTCGGCATATAGGTTTCGTCGTGCTTGGCCAGCACTTCGGAGGCATGGAAGCTGCCATCCGGCTCGACGGTTCCCAGCGCGACCACGCCTTGTCCTTCGCGGAACAGGTCGGGGAGAATCCCTGTAAAGGTTACCGGAACCGAGGCCTTGCCATCCGTCACCACGAATTTGGCGGCGGGCTGGCCGTTTTCGACCTCACGATGCACGCTGCCTGCCTGCACGAGACCGCCGAGACGAATGGTCCGTCCCGCCGCGACATGGTTGTTTGCGAAATCCGACGGGGCCATGAAGAACACCAGATTATCGCTGAACGCGAACAGGGTCAGCGCGGTGGCGGAGCCGAGGCCGATGCCGCAGGCCAGCAGGATATACAGACGGCGGCGTTTGCGGGTCATGATCAAAATTTCCTGAAGCCTGTTCCGCATGCAGGGGGAAACTCATGCGGGAGACGGATGCGTGTCACTGGATGCAGGCCACTACGTATTCTGGCCCCTGCGTCGGCCTGCACGTAGCCCCGTTTCGAGCGCTGCCAGTTTTTTTCGGGCAGAGGCAAGCCGTGTCGCCGTCATCAATCCCATGATCAGTGGCAGGCCCAGCGCAATTGTATAGGCCGCGATGATGAAAGACGCATGGGTCATGGAATGTTCCCTTGCTCGGCCCGGGCGGCATTGGCCAGCAGCAGGGCGCGGATGCGCCGTTCCATGACCGCCGCCCTGATACGGGTAAGCACCAGAGCAATGAAGATCAGGGTAAAGCCGATGGCGGACCAGAGCAGCGGCCATAGCATCTCGGTGGACATGGTGGGGGCACCGGTCAGGCTGATGCTGGCGGTCTGATGCAGCGTGTTCCACCAATCAACGCTGAATTTGATGATCGGCAGGTTGACCACCCCGACCAGCGCCAGAATGGCGCCTGCGCGGTAGCCGCGTTGCGGATCGTCGAAAGCCCGTACCAGCGCGATATGGCCCAGATAGAGAAAAAACAGCACCAGAACCGATGTCAGGCGTGCATCCCATACCCACCATGCCCCCCACATCGGCTTGCCCCATAAACTTCCGGTGGCAAGGCAGATAGCGGTGAACATGGCTCCTACCGGGCTGATCTCCGTTGCAGCAAGATCAGCCAGAGGATGCCGCCAGATCAGAGAGGCGGCGGAGGCGGCGGCCAGCGATGCATAGCCCATGGAGCCGAGCCAGGCGGCAGGCACATGGATATACATGATGCGCACGGTATCACCCTGCTGCCAGTCGGCGGGGGCATAGAACAGTCCCCAGACCAGTGCGAAGGCGGTGATAAGGATTCCTGCCACTGCCACTGGCGGGACGATTTTTCCGGCGATGCGCAGGAACCGGCCCGGATTGGCAAAACGATGCAGGTTGGGTTTCGCACGCATCTCCCCACCCGATCCGGGCATGGCGCGGCCTGAAGGATTTTTCCCCGCCGCGCCTTCCGGCAGCGCGTTCTGGTGAGTATCCTGATCTGATAAAGCTGACGTTTCCACGGCTCCATCATACCCTGCCATGCGTTCCGTTTGAAGCGCCTGCTTGTTACCTTAATTTTAAGTGCCTGCTGGCTTTGAAAACGAAAGTGGAAAGTCATGTTGTTCGCAGTCATCTGCACGGATCGTGAAGGCGGTCTTGAGCTTCGCAAGCAAACCCGCCCGGCCCATCTGGAATATCTGCGGGATCACGAATCGCGTCTGGTGCAGGTCGGACCGGTTCTGAATGCGGCAGGGGAGCCGGAAGGCAGTCTGTTGATCATCGATGCCACCAGTCTTGAGGAAGCCCAGGCTTTCGCGGCGGGTGATCCTTATGCGCAGGCCGGGTTGTTTGCCTCTGTCACGGTCCGTGCCTATCGTCAGGTGTTCAAGGACGGTCAGTTCGTCGGATGACCGCATACTGGCTGGTGAAATCGGAGCCGGATGCCTTCAGCTGGGATCAGCAGGTGGCGCATGGTGTGGAGCCATGGACCGGGGTGCGCAACCATGCCGCCAAGCGCAATCTGGCGACGATGCGGGTGGGCGATCTGGCGTTTTTCTACCATTCCAATATTGGCCGGGAGATCGTGGGCGTGGTGCAAGTGGTCCGGGAAGCCTATCCGGATCCCACTGTCGAGGCGGATGAGCTGAGCCGGGATGGCAGCAATCCCTGGCTCTGTGTCGATATGCGTGCCGTCGGGAAAATGCCCTCTCCGGTGACGCTCGCCATGATCAAGGCGGAGCCGGGCCTGGCCGATCTGGCACTGGTGCGGCAATCCCGTCTGTCCGTATCGTCCGTTTCACCGCAACACTGGGCGATCCTGTGCCGGATGGGGGGCCAGATGGATGGCTGGAAAGGTGCGGAAGGCTGACGATGACAGTCAGTTGCGCACTTCGTTTTCTGTGCCATGTGCAGGATCTGTCCGATCCCGGAGCCAAAGGGTTTCCTCCTGCGCCGGGTGGATTTTTTGGTCTGTTCGCCATCCGTCGGGGGGATAATGTCCGGGTTTACGTCAATGCCTGCCCGCATATCGGTGTCCCGCTGGAATGGGCGCCGGATCGCTTCCTGTCTTCGGACGGGCAGCATATTGTCTGCGGCACGCATGGCGCTCTGTTCGATCTGCTGAGCGGAGCGTGTCAGGCTGGCCCATGTAAGGGTGATCATCTGACCATGGTGCCGGTCACGATCGAGAATGGCGCGGTCTATGTGGCTGCGGATGCCGGGCTGTAGAGTCCGGCTGCTATGATGAAGGAACAAGGGAGCCACGTTATGGCCGGAACCGACCAAAAACCCGTACCGGACAGGGACGGTCACAAGGAAACAGTGACTCCCATTGATCCGGCAACCATCGCTGATACGGCTCAGCCGGTGGAGCATGGCGGCCCGAAAGGACCGGAACCAACCCGTTTCGGTGACTGGGAACGTAACGGGCGCTGCATTGATTTCTGACGGGAATGGCTGATGGACGATGCGGCGAAGGTTTAGTTTTTGGGACGATTTGCCGCGCTGCGCGCATTCAGACCGATAATGGCGATCGCCGCCAGCAGTGAGGTCAGCGCAAGACGCAACCCCCATTGCCCGGCCATGAAGCCGATAATCGGCGGCCCGCACAGCCCGCCCGCATAACCGAGTGTTGCCACAGTGGCGACACCGGCATTGCCGCCCCGTCGTCCCGATGCGGCGAACAGGATCGGCACCACATTCGCCATCCCTATCCCCAGCAATGCGAATCCGGCCATGGAAACCAGTGGCTGACGGGTGGCAAGCGCGGTCGCCAGCCCGATGGCGGCGATCAGTGCAGACAGCGCACAGGTCCGTACCGGGCCTAACCGGGTGATGATCCCGTCTCCCACCAGCCGCATCATTGCCATCATCAGCGAGAAAGAGGCAAATCCGCCGCCGCTCAGTGCCATGCCTTCTTTCGACAGGGTGCTCATATAAACGGCTGACCAGTCCATCATGCCGCCTTCCACCATAAAGGCCAGAAAGCAGAGGCATCCCAGATAGATCAGCGGTGGCGTCCATCCTTTTTCGGCGGGTGCTTCCCTGTGTTGCGAAGGAGTGCCCTCCACCGGACGGTTGATCAGCAACGCGGCCAGAAACACCAGCATCAGCATGGCTGCGGACAGACCCATGGCTAATTCCGCGCTCCATCCCCATGCAAACAGGAGGCTGGTAAAGGCGGAACCAGCCATACCGCCCAAACTCCATCCTGCATGGAAGGAGGACATCATGGCGCGACCTCCTTCCCGTTCCAGCCGGGCCGCTTCACCATTCATGGCGATATCGGTGGCTCCATGCGTGCCGCCGATCAGAAACAGCGCTCCGGCAAGGGCGGGCATGGCCCAGTCTCCGCAAAGGCGGGAGAAGGGTGGCAAAAGCACGGAGAGGGCAAAAGCCGGCCCGCTCCAACTGGACAGGCATGCGGTTCCGTAACGGGCGGCGAGACGTCCCGCCAGCGGCATAGAGACCAATGCGCCAACGGCCATGGCCAGCAGGGCAAAGCCCAGCGCCCTGTCACTGAGACCGGCATCACGCTGTACATGAGCGACGCTGGCAGACCATGTGCCGATCCCGGCGCCGCATCCGACGAAAAGCAGGGCCGTGCCGATCCGTGCACGATGGAATGATCTGATCAGGAGTCTGTCCCCCCGCTGGCCAGCGTTTCGACTGTGCTCCCCAGCGTTTCGGGGTCTCCCTCGACCCGCACCAGCTTGTCGCGTGCGGTCAGACCCTGAAGCAGGGTGATGCGGGAGGCAGGCACGCGCAGGGCTTTGGCCAGCATGTCCCGCACCGCTTCGTTCGCCTGTCCTTTATCGGCAGGGGCACTGACGGAGATTTTCAGCCGCGGTTTGCCATCAGCCCCGGGAACAGTGCCTCCCAGCCCGATTTTGCGGGCTTTCGGTACGACACGCAGGGCAAGGGTGATGCCGTTTTCGACACTGCGCCAGATGCTCATCGCCAGATGCCCGTGGATGGCATTATTGCAGCAATGCGTTCCACTGTCCGAATGCGATAGCAATATACAGCTTGCCCAGCATCGGCCGGACCAGCAGTTGCAGCACCAGCAGCACGATCAGCGGGCTGAGGTCGATCGCACCCATATTGGGCAGAATACTGCGCACCGGGCGCAGAACCGGTTCGGTCACGCGATACAGGAAATCGGCGATCGACCAGACCAGTCGGTTGCGGCTGTCCAGCACGCCGAACGACATCAGCGTCGAGATGATCGCCGATAGAATCAGCGCATAGATATAAAGCTGGATCAACGTATCCAGCAGATTGAAAGCGATCGTGAGCACGCGAAGCGTCTCCGTCAAACATCAGGTGACAGTAGGTCTGGTCGTTTGGTCTAGCCGTGCCGGCTTGGGAACCGCAAGCATGTTGCCCCTTCTGCCTTGCAAATCAGGGGGGAGGGTGCGATGCAGATTCCTCTCCACTATCAGCTTGACTTCGGCGCGCGCGCGCGGCATTACGCGCCGCCTACGCTGTAACGCAGTGCAGGAGACGACGCGGAGCGGGGCTGTAGCTCAGTTGGGAGAGCGCCTCGTTCGCAATGAGGAGGTCAGGGGTTCGATTCCCCTCAGCTCCACCACGCTTCGCGGGTCGTTCTGAAAATACTCTTCCCCATTCTTATCTGCTTTCTTGAAGCCGCAGGCTGCTCAGGGGTGGAGCGATCTCTTCAAGGGATTTGTTTTCGGCCTCCACACCCAGCCGGAATTCTACCACCCCGGCCGCCATCATCAGAGCGCCTCCGGCAGCGTAACCCCACATCACAGCGTTTCGTCCCGCATCGATCAGATGACCGAACAGCGCTGGTCCTGCAATGCCGCCAATCCCGGTGCCCAGCGCGTAGAAAATCGCAATTGCGACGGCGCGGACTTCCAGCGGAAAATTCTCGCCGACGGTAAGATAGGCTGAACTGGCAGCGGCAGAGGCGAAGAAAAATACGATCGTCCAGGCGACTGTCTGTGCAGTTGCATCCAGCATCCCCGCGCCGAACAGCAGACCAACCAAGGTCATTAGCAAGCCGGAGAGAAGATAGGTTCCGGTGATCATGGTTTTACGCCCCAGCGTATCGAACCATCGCCCCAGCAGCAGCGGGCCGAGAAAATTCCCGAGCGCAAAAGGAAAGATATAAAATCCAACCTGCGCATTGCCGACGCCTTCGAATTTATTCAGCACCAGCGCATACGTGAACAGCAGCGCATTATAACAGAATGCCTGAGCGCCCATCAGAACGGCTGCGAGAATGGTTCTGTCCCGATACTGCGTGAACAGACTATGCAGGCTGGGCAGAAACCAGCTTTTGACATCGGTGCGCAGACGTAACCGGGTGGGAGGAATGGGCGGAAGCGCATTATCCGGTCTGTCCTTGGCGACCATCGTTTCGATCTGGTGCATGGCTTCATCAGCCTCGCCGGGTCTGCCATGCGTCATCAGCCAGCGCGGACTTTCCGGAATCCAGCGCCGTAACAGCAGCACTATGAAGCCGATCAGGCCCCCGATCACGAAGCTCGCCCGCCAGCCTGTTTCCTGATCAATCCACTCGGGATGGCCCAGCGCCAGCACTGATCCCAGCGCTCCGATCGCCGCGCCGAGCCAGAACGAACCATTGATCGTCAGATCGACAAAACCGCGGCTGCGTGCCGGGATCAGTTCCTGAATCGTGGCGTTGACGGCGGCATATTCCCCGCCAATGCCCGCACCGGTCAGGAACCGGAACAGCACGAAGGACCAGAAACTCCACGATAATCCCGACAAAATCGTAGCGGTCAGATAGAGCAGTACGGTCAGGGTAAACAGTTTCTTCCGCCCAAGCCGGTCGGTCAGCCAGCCGAAAAACAAAGCCCCTCCGACGGCACCCGCAAGATAGGCGCTGGCTGTGAGACCGGCCTGTCCGCCGGTAAGCGTCAGGGCTGGACTGCTGGCGATTGCACCCGCCAGAGACCCGGCGAGAGTAACCTCCAGCCCGTCCAGAATCCAGGTAATCCCGAGGGCTATGATCACCAGCGTGTGAAACCGGCTCCAGGGCAGCCGATCCAGCCGAGCCGGAATATCGCTTGTGACTGAAGGTGGGGATTGCACCCTGGAATGTGGGCAATCGGAATGTATGCAATCAGCCTGGCGCGCTTCCATGAAACGCAAAACGGTCGGGCAGGGAGGCCGGTTGCATGCCCTCCTGTCCGGCCGGAATGGTCAGACCTTACTGTGCGCTGGCGCTCGCCTCGCTGCGATGTGCACCGACGCGGGCGGCCAGGGCGGCAGCCATGAACTCGTCCAGATCGCCATCCAGAACGGCACCCGGATTGCCTTTTTCAACGTTGGTGCGCAGATCTTTCACCAGCTGATAAGGGGCCAGAACATAGCTGCGGATCTGGTGGCCCCAGCCGATTTCGCTTTTGGCGTTTTCCTGTTCCTGTGCCGCGGCTTCACGCTTTTGCAGCTCCGCCTCATACAGGCGGGCTTTCAGCATGTTCATCGCCGTGGCGCGGTTGCGATGCTGGGAGCGGTCGGTCTGACAGGCGACGATGATACCCGATGGCACATGGGTGATGCGAATCGCGCTTTCCGTCTTGTTCACGTGCTGACCACCCGCACCGGAGGCGCGGAACGTATCGACCTTCAGATCAGCTTCGTTGATCTCGATCTCGATATTGTCGTCGACCACCGGATAGACCCAGATACTGGCGAAACTGGTCTGCCGCCTTGCGGCGCTGTCGAATGGGCTGATGCGGACCAGACGATGCACCCCAGCCTCGGTCTTGAGCCAACCATAGGCGGAGGGGCCGGCGACCTGAAGGGTCGCGGATTTGATCCCCGCCTGCTCCCCATCACTCTGTTCGATCAGCGTGACTTTGTAACCATGGGCTTCGGCCCAGCGCGTGTACATGCGCAACAGCATTTCGGCCCAATCCTGAGCCTCTGTTCCGCCTGCGCCGGAATTGATTTCCAGATAGGCGTCGTTGCCGTCAGCCTCGCCGGACAGCAGGCTTTCGATTTCCAGCCGCTTGGCTTCGGCGGCAATGGTTTCCAGCATGCGGCGGGCATCGGTGGCCATGGCTTCGTCGCCATCGGCTTCAGCCATTTCGGCCAGCTCGGTAGCGTCGCTGACTTCCGATTCCATGCGCAGCACGCCTTCCACCTGGCTGGCCAGACGGGTGCGTTCACGCATCACCGCCTGCGCGGCGGCGGAGTCGTTCCATAGATCAGGGTCTTCGGCGCGGGCATTCAGCTCCGCAAGGCGGTGTTGAGCGGCATCCCAGTCAAAGATGCCTCCTCAGCAGTGCAACGGACTGCTTGATCTGCTGGTTGAGGGCGTCGATTTCGGCGGACATGGTCCTGTTCCGGTCATACTGAAGTCAAAGAAAACGAGAGGCGCTCAATACAGCCCACCCATTCCGGTGTCGAGACCGCCGCTGCTTCCCCCACTGCCGGAGGAATCGCCGGGCTGTGCCGTCCCGGATGCGCTGCCGCCATCAATCATGGCACCCCCATCGGGCTGACCGGGCTTCAGGGCATCCCAACCGGCCGGGCTTTTCACCAGTGTCATGCCTTCCGGCATCGGGAATTGCAGCATGGGATGATCTTTCAGCGCGGCACTCATATATTCGCGCCAGACAGGGGCTGCCAGCGCTCCGCCGGTTTCGTGTTCGCCCAGAGAGGTGGGGTTGTCGAAACCGATCCAGACGATAGTGACCAGCGTCGGTGTAAAGCCGCCAAACCAGGCATCAACGAAATCCTGAGTCGTGCCGGTTTTGCCGGCAATGGGGCGTCCGCCCATACCGATCGAGGCCTGATAGCCGGTGCCGTGTGCCACCACATTTTCCATCATGGTGACAATCTGGAAGGTGCTCATCGCATCCGCCACCGGATTGCGCTTGTCATCCAGCACCGGCCCGGCATCGGTGGAGATGGCCGGGGGAGCAGAGGAGGAAGGAGACGTTGCGGGCGGGGTCGCAGGCGTTGTGCAGTTCTCGCAGGTAATGTCTTCCGGCTTCCAGATGACATGCCCGTCACGGTCCTGCACACTGTCGATCAGATGGGGTGTAACCAGCCTGCCGCCCTGCGCCAGCGACGCATAGGCGCCGGCTTCACGCAGTACGGTGGTATCCACCGCACCGAGCGCGGCGGGCAGGACTTTCGGCATGGACTCGACCAGATGGAAATCCATCGCTGTCTTGGCCACCGCCTCCATACCGACTTTCTGCGCGACCCGCAGCGTCACCAGATTGAGCGATTTTTGCAGTGCGACGCTCAGCGGCACCGGACCGGAGAAGGTCATCTCATAGTTATTGGGCCGCCACACACCTGCTGCCCCCATATTCATCACGAAGGGCGCATCCAGAAAGGTCTGGCCCGGTGCAATGCCCTGTTCCAGCGCCGTTAGATAAACGAATGGCTTGAATGAGCTTCCGGGCTGACGGTTGGCCTGTGTCGCCCGATTGAACTGGCTGGTTTCGAAACTCCAGCCGCCGCTCATTGCCAGAATACGGCCCGAGCGGGGATCGAGAGAAACGAGCGCCCCCTGCACATTGGGAATCTGGCGCAGCCGGACATGCAGGGCCGGGCCAGGGACTTCCCTGATCTGGGTGGCGGGTGTTTTGCGGGTCGATGAGGCGGCGGGTTGAACAACCGGGCTGCCGAGCGCTGCTTCGTCTACCTCGACCATCACGACATCGCCGACGGAGACGACATCATTCATCCGGCGGGGGACGCCACCCAGCTTCCCGTCTTTCACGGGACGTGCCCATTTCGTATCCGCCAGTTGCATCATGCCATGATGCACCGGAGCGGGGGTTGCGGTGGGCAGCGGGCTGGCGGGCGGATCGGTCCAGGCCAGGGAGGCATCGGCAGGCTGAATTTTCATCACTACAGCCAGTCGCCAGTTGCGTAGCATACCGGCCGGACGTGGCAGCTTCGCCAGTTCGGATTCCCATTGCGGGCTGGAAAGGCTGTTTTCTTCCAGATGGGCAACGGGACCTCGCCAGCCGCCATGGGACTGATCATAAGCCAGCAGCCCCCGATGCAGCGCCTGATCGGCGGCATTCTGCAGGGCTGGATCAAGGCTGGTGCGCACCGACAGGCCACCCTGTGTCGTGGTGTCGGCCCCGAAGCGCTCGACCAGTTTGCGCCGGACTTCCTCTACGAAGTAACCGGCGCCCGGGATGCCTTCGGGCCGGTGGAACGCGGTGGGTAGCACAGGTTGTTGTTTCGCTTCGGCGGCCTGCTCACGGGTGATGGCATGGTCTTCCGCCATGCGATCCAGCACCCAGTCCCGTCTGCCCCGCGCGACATCGGGATAGCGGAACGGGTTGTAATTGTTCGGTGCTTTGGGCAGGGCAGCCAGAAAAGCGGCTTCCGGTATTGTGATTTCGTCCAGCGGCTTGTTGAAATAGGCCTGTGCCGCGGCGGCAACGCCATAGGCGCCCTGACCGAGATAAATCTCGTTCAGATACAGCTCCAGAATGCGCTGTTTGCTAAGGCTTTCCTCGATCCGCAGGGCCAGAATGGCTTCCTTGATCTTGCGGGCGATCGAGACCTCATTGGTCAGCACCATGTTCTTGGCGACCTGCTGAGTGATCGTCGATGCACCGATGGGCCGCTTTCCATCATGTAAATGGTTCAGATCGGTGACGGCAGCCCGGAACATGGCAACGGGGTCAACGCCGGGATGGGTCCAGAAATGCTGGTCCTCGGCAGAGACGAAAGCTTTTTTCACAATGTCGGGAATGGCTGAAAATGGCACGAAGACGCGCCGTTCGGTGGCCAGTTCACTGACGATCTGGCCGTCAGCAGCATAGACGCGGCTCATGACACGGGGTTGATAGACGCGCAGCCCCTCCAGATCAGGCAGATCGGATGCGTAATGGCGATAGGCGGCATAGATCGCGACCACCCCTGTCAGACCGCCCAGTACGATCAGGCCGGCCAGCGCGCCGATCAGACGGCCGATCCAGCGAAAACGCCCGCCAGCCCGTCTTTTTCCGGCTTCACGCGCCGCATGCCGCGAGGACTGATTATCCTTGCGTTGTTTGCGGGGAGGCTCCCGCCCTGGTTCCGGAGAAGGAGGCGCCAGCCGTTCCCGCGCGGTCAGCACCGGGCGCGGCGGAACGGCAATGGAACGGTCGGGGGGCGGCAAATCGGATGACGTCATGCGCGGCTCTGTATCAGATTTCGTGATCCCGTGCATGGGGAAGGTGACTGATCCGCCATGCGATGGTGCCGTGGGCTGGAAGCGTGTGGAAAAGAAGTCAAGGCAGGGCGTTTATGTCCGTCAATCCATGATCGGGCACATGGTGCCTGATGGACGGAGCATGTCGGGTCATCCCCGCATGGCATAGCCGGCGCTGGTGGCGAAATAGGCTTCCACCGCGCGGGTCATGGCGGTGGCGATCCGTATGCGATGGTCGGGGCGGCGTAACAATGCCTCGTCCTGACGATTGGACATGAAGCCCATCTCGACCAGCACACTGGGAATATCAGCGGCTTTCAGAACGACAAAGCCGGCATGGCGGGCAGGATGGGTCAGCATCGGCACGGTGCTGTCGAGGCTGCTGACCATACTGTGTGACAATCGGGCTGATCCAATTTTGGTCTCTCTCCGCACCAGACTGGTGAGAATACGGGCGATATCGGGCGGCTGATTGCTGAAGGCCGGGCCGCCAAACCGGTCCACGCTGTTTTCCCGTTTCGCCAGAGACGCTGTCTGCGCGTCGGAGGCTGATGTTGCCAGCGTATAGACGCTGGCCCCGCGTACCCCGGCATTGTGCAGCGCATCCGCGTGCATGGAGATGAACAGGGAAGCTCCCTTGCTCTGGGCGCGATCCACCCTTCCGTCGAGGGGAATGAAGGTGTCGTTGGTCCGGGTCATTTCCACCCGGTAGCGCCCGGTCCGTTCCAGCTGGCGCTTCAGTTCCTGTGCGGCAGCAAGGGCGACATGTTTTTCATACGTGCCGGTGATGCCAATGGCACCCGGATCTTTGCCGCCATGGCCGGGATCGAGCATGATAAGACGGGGCGCGCTGTTTTTACGGGCAGCAGATTGGCCGGCTGGCGGAGCATGCAATGTTTTTATGGCATGAGGATGGCCGTGTTTCTGCGGCCCGGCAGCCTCGGCCTCTGCCATGCTGTCCAGCAATGCGGGGGGCATCATCCAGCTGGCAAGCAGGCCCGCCCTGGCAAGGAGCCGCCCGGAGGTCATCGCGCCGAGGAAGCTGCGGCGGTGCAGTGACAGAAGATCAGCCATAGTGCGTGTTTTTAACACCGTACGGTCGGTTTTGACTATTAAGCTTTGAAATATGGCGCATTTTGGGCGGCCTGTCTCCTTTGGATCACAGGATCGCGTCTTGCAGTGGGCCGGCATTTGTTCCATGCTGGGTGTGCCAGAGAGATTGCCAGCGGCGTCTCCATGCCCGCCGACAGATCGTTCGGATCGTCAGCCGGATGCATGGGGCCAACCGCCGGGCTGGTTTCATACTGGACAGCGAGCGCACCCGCGCCGCGGCCACGCATCATGTGGCGTTGGGAAAACCGCCGGGTCTGGCGCCTGAAACGGCTGCCGCACCCAGTTTTTTAGACCGAAGGATCGAGACGCCAGGCTGTGTGGCTATATTCGGAACTGACTGAGATTGTCATGCCATGCGCCTCAGGCGCTGGCCCGGATACGGTTGCGGCTGTGCGTGCCCTTCGCGACGATACACCGACACAACGTCATGCCCGGTGGAGCGCGCCGTTCGCGCATATCCCGGGTGTGTACCGGAGCTCATTATTCAATGACCAAAAAAATGCTCATCGACGCCAGCCATGCGGAAGAAACCCGCGTGGTGGTGATGGATGGAAACCGGCTTGAAGATTTCGACGTTGAGGCAGCGTCCCGTAAACAGATCAAAGGGAATATTTATCTCGCCAAAGTCGTCCGGGTAGAGCCGAGCCTTCAGGCCGCTTTCGTCGAATATGGCGGTAACCGGCATGGCTTTCTGGCTTTCAGTGAAATCCATCCCGACTACTATCAGATCCCTGTTGCCGACCGTCAGCGCCTGCTCGCCATGCAGGAAGAGGAAGCACGTGAGGAGGAGGAGGCTGAGGAAGCCGAATTTTCCGCCGCTGAGGCGCGTCGTTCCGCCTCCCGACCGTTGAACAACGCTCGGGAGGTCATCCAGGCGGATTCAGAACAGCCCGAAGCATCCGATCCGCAAGAGGACGGGGCCGATCATGGGGTGCAGGATGAATCCGCCGCCGATTTTTCTGGAGAGGCCGGGGATGAGGGGAGCGTTCCTGCCTCCGCCGGGGAAGGCGATGATCAGGAGGAGAGCCGTCAGGCCTCGCGCCCGGCCCGCCAGAAAGAAGATCGTGAGCGCCGCTCTCCCCGTTTTCTGCGCAATTATAAAATTCAGGAAGTCATCAAGCGCCGCCAGATCCTGCTGATTCAGGTGGTGAAGGAAGAGCGGGGCAATAAAGGGGCCGCGCTGAGCACTTATATTTCTCTTGCTGGCCGCTATTGCGTGTTGATGCCGAACTCGCCGCGTGGTGGTGGCGTGTCACGCAAGATTACCTCCGCCACGGATCGCCGCCGTCTGAAAGACATTATCGGCGCGCTGGAGATCCCGCGCGGCATGGGCATCATCGTCCGCACGGCTGGCGGGAACCGCCCGAAGGCGGAGATCATGCGGGACTGCGAATACCTGTTGCGCCTGTGGGATGATATCCGCGACATCACCCTGCGTTCATCCGCGCCCGCGCTGATTCACGAGGAAGCCAGCCTGATCAAGCGGGCGATCCGTGATGTCTATACCAGTACGATTGAGGAAGTGCTGGTCGATGGGGAAGAAGGTTGGCGGGCTGCGCGCGATATCATGCGCATGCTGATGCCGTCCCATGCCCGCAAGGTGATCTGCTGGAACGCTGACAAGGAACGTGCCGGACAGCCCCTGTTCGCTCATTATCAGGTCGAATCGCAACTTGATGCCATTCTGGCGCCGAATGTTTCGCTGAAATCCGGGGGCTATCTGGTAATCAACCAGGCCGAGGCTCTGGTGGCGATCGACGTCAATTCCGGTCGTTCCACGAAGGAGCGGGGGATTGAGGAAACAGCCCTCCGCACCAATCTGGAAGCGGCGGATGAGGTCGCCCGTCAGCTGCGTCTGCGTGATCTTGCCGGTCTGATCGTGATCGATTTCATCGACATGGAAAGCCGCAAGCATAACGGCATGGTCGAGCGGCGGCTGAAGGAAGCGTTGAAGAACGACCGTGCCCGCATTCAGGTCGGCCAGATCAGCAGCTTTGGCCTGCTGGAAATGAGCCGCCAGCGTCTGCGCCCGTCCCTGACCGAAACCAGCATGATCACCTGCCCGCATTGCAATGGGCTTGGTCTGGTCCGCACCACTGAGGGTGCTTCCGTCCATGTGCTGCGGGCGATCGAGGAAGAGGGCGCACGCCGTCGCTATGCCGAGATCATGGTGCACGCCGCTGCCGATGTGGCGTTCTACATTCTGAACAATCGCCGGGATTTTCTGGCCACGCTGGAATCCCGCTTCGGCATGAAGGTGCTTTTCTCCGCTGATACGCAGTTCAGTGGTTCCCAGTTGCGGATTGAGAAAATCCGTGCCCGTGCGATGGAAGACGTGGTCCGGACTCCGCTGATCGGCGTTGCTGATCCGCAGCCGAGCGTTGCGGGTGATCTGTATGATTTCGCTGATGCCTCTGACGGTTTTGCGACGTTCGAGGCGGCCCCGGTGGCGGCATTGCCCGTGGCTGTGCAGGCAGAACCGGTTGGAACCGCCGAGGAAGGTAACAACGGTGGCAGGCTGCCTTCCGCGGAAGGCGATTCTGAACCCGGGCCGGATGATGGAGAGCGCCGCCGTCGCCGTCGTCGTCGTCGTCGTGGCAATCGCCGTAATGACGGGGCCGAGAATGGGATGGATGCCCGGTCGGAGCAGGATGAGAACGGCAATCCGGTCGAAGAGGGTGAGGGTGTCAGGCACGGGGATGCCAATACCTCTGCGCTGCCCGTGGAAACCACAGAGCTGACAGTGGCCGGAGTTGCTTCCAAAGAAACCAGTGCGGAAACACAGGGCGACGCCATCGATGGTACGCAGGCTGTCTCCGGTGAATTTGGTGATGAGTTTGCGGAGGATTCCCGTCCGCGCCGCCGTGGCCGCCGTGGCGGGCGTGGGCGGCGTCAGCCTGCTCAGGCGAATGGCCATGATGCGGGGGAAGTGGCCTATACCGGTCCCACCCCGGCTGATCCGTTCGGTCAGCAGCCGCTGGATGTATTCGACGTGATGGATGGTATTGAGCAACCGATGATCCGTGACGGGAAAGTGGATCAGGGCTCCCGCTCCGAACGCCATCCTGACCTGGTGCCTGAGCCGGTTGTCGTGTCTGAGGAGCAGGCTGAGCCCTATATTGCGCCCCCCATCCAGCCAGTGGTGATTGAGGATACCGCTCCACGGGCCAGACGAGGCTGGTGGAAACGCTGAGGCAACCCCTGTTGCGGAAGCCTGAATGAAAAAAGGCCGGGTCGCGCGTCTTGGAACGCTCGCCCGGCCTCTTTTGTCCGCGCATGATAAAAATCATGTCGATGGGCTTTACAGGTCAGCCCCGGAACGGTATTACGCGCGCCTCGGCAGGTTGGGCGCATAGCTCAGTTGGTAGAGCAGCTGACTCTTAATCAGCGGGTCCAAGGTTCGAGTCCTTGTGCGCCCACCAACTTGCCGAAAATCCCTTCTATTTTGTCGTATACGCCCGAATATTCTGGCAATATACTTCTTGCATGCGATGCGATCACTGCCGTCGTTCAGGGATGTGGACATCCTTCATCCTTTAATACAGTCAGACATTTTCTAGTCACCAAAACCGAGAAAATTTCCGTGAAGGCAGTGGTACCGGTTTTTCTGGTCATGACTGTGGTATTGGCGGGTGCATCGGACACTGCTGCTAAGGCTGATAAAGCCGCTCCTGATCCATCTGTTATGGTGCAGGCACCCTGGTCTGTTCCCGATATCAATACCCTGCCGCAGGATGAATGGGGCCGTACGGTCAGATATGGCCGCGATTTGATTGTCAGGACAGCGTCCCTGATCGGTCCGGAAGTGTCTGATCCGGCACGGCGTTTTGCCGGCAACAATCTGAATTGTCAGAGCTGTCATCTGCAGGGCGGCACCAAAAAATTTGGCCTGCCACTGATCGGTGTATTCGCGGATTTTCCGAATTATCGCGCCCGTTCCGGCACTGTCGGGACAATTGAGGATCGTGTCCAGGGATGCATGCAACGGAGCATGAACGGTAAGCCTCTGCCTTGGGATGGGAAGGAGATGAAGGCGATCGTCTCCTATCTGCAATTTCTGTCCACTGGTCGTCCTGTCGGTGCGCCTACTTTGGGACGAGGGTCCGGCCGCATGCCGGAGCTGATGCGGGCTGCTGATCCCGTGCGTGGTCAGACCCTGTACAAGCAGGTTTGTGCCGCATGCCATGGTCAGGATGGGCAGGGACAGCGTGTCGGCAGAGTGGGTGATGCACAAGGATACGCGGTACCACCGCTATGGGGGGCTGACAGCTTCAATAATGGTGCCGGGATGGATCGTCTGATCAATACAGCGAATTTTATCCACAACAACATGCCTGATGGTACGAACTGGACACAGCCGGTGCTCTCCATCGAGGATTCATGGGATGTGGCGGCGTTTATCGATATACAGCCAAGACCTGCCAAAGCAGATCTTCAGCGGGACTTCCCGAACAGGATGGAAAAACCCGTTGATACACCCTATGGCCCTTATGCGGACGGGTTCAGCCAGAAACAGCATGTTCTCGGGCCGTTTCAGCCTATTCGCGATGCTCTCAAGCGTCTGCGCAATGCAGACAGATAAATATGCTTTTGAGGAATATGATGTGTGGCTGCATCACCATGATGATGGGATTCCGGGATGGAATCTTTTTTGTCAGCCAGGGCACTCAAGATAGCGCGTGATACGTCTGAAGGCCTGTTGCGCATGACGGATGCACTGCTCGGCTTCCACAGCCGTATGATCCAGCAGAGATCTGAAACGCAGCCATCCCCCCGATACTCCATCGCGCCCTAGATGGAGATGTTGCAGACCATAAGTGTCATGCAGACCATGTCTTTCAAGTTGTCTCGCAATATGCGCAGCGCCAAGCTTCGATCCTTCGGCGACATAAAGCCAGCCGAGAGCAGAGGAGGTATCTTTTGCACCGGTTGGAATGGCTGACTGCATGGATGGCAGTGTCAGTCCAAGGGCAGCGGCATCGGCCTCAATGGCCGGCAGCCGGTTGCGCTCCGCCAGGTCGGGGATCAGTTGAAGCAGTGCTTTCTTCTGATAGAGCGGAACGATATCCCTGTGAAAACAATACTGTGCTGTCAGAAAATGCCTGTATCCATCAAGGGTAATCAGAAGTTTTCTGACAATCCGGTCCAGCCTGTCGTGATAGGAATATGTCTGTTGTTTCAGTGTGATTGATAAATTGTCTTGCATTGCGAAAACTGAAAGAAAATATTTTTATCAATAACGATCTACCAACAACATGGTTTCTGACGGCCTTTCCCTGCATTCCTGTTGCAATTCGTCACGTTTGTGATGCCGGCCTGTTACGCAACCGGTGTTTCCTTCGGTTGTTGCCACCGGTCAGGTGGTGATGGCCAGAATTCAGGAGGATAATTCACAATGCGCAGGATCATGTTAACAGGTGCGGGCTTGCTGGCTTTTAGCGTGGCTGGTGCTGTCTATGCTCAGGGCGTCCCTCCGGTTCCGGAGGGTCCAGCGCATGGGCCTGCTGCCCCTATGCTGCCGCCGGATCACCATCATCCGTTCGGGCCTCCTCCTCCGCCCCCGTCAAAGGCTGCATTTTTCAGGCTCCACCGCGGTGATCTGAGTGTCGCCGTCAAATGTGCGGAAGGAGAGAATACGAAAACATGTGTCGATGAGGCGAGCCGGCTGATGGATCATTTCGCCTCGGTCGCGAACACGCACTGAGTCTCTATGCACGGGTCGGCATCCGCCACGCGCTGCCGGTTTCAGGCGTGTGGCAGCGATGTCAGCAAGGTTTCGGCCAGATGGGACAGGGGGCCGTTTTTTCTGGCACCGTTCATGCGATCATTGCGGCGCAGCGTCAGCAGACGCTCGTGCAGGGCGCTGCGTCCGTCATCAGCCAGATGCCGGTCGAGCAGGATCACCAGCTCCCGCAGCATGTCCGTGGCAGCATTCAGCTCATTGCTCAGGGCCAGAATGCGTGCGTCGGGCGTATGATGGCTGAATGGCATGGCAGCTCCGGTATGATTCTCATGGTCTGTTCAGGAACAAGACTGTTTTCATAAACCTGAATGATCTTCGGGAGATACGGAGAACTGTTCGCTGCTTTTTTCAACTTTTGAGCACATGTCCGGCTGTTGCTGCTGCCGGAAACATAGCTGACCATGGAGATGGCCGTTACTTCATGCGATAATGGTGGGATGTCCCATGTCGAGCAGCGTCCGTTTGCCCCTTTCTCCTCCCTTTACAGCCATGGTCTGGTGAGGGTGGCGGCATGTGTGCCGCCTGTTCATATCGCCAATCCGGCCCGGAATGCGGACGAGATTGCGGCTTTGGCAATGCGTGCCGATGCGCAGGGCGTGGCGGTTGTGGTATTCCCTGAACTCTGCCTGAGCGGATATGCGATTGACGATCTGGTGCAGCAGGATGTGCTGCTGGATGCGGTGGATGCGGCGATAGGCGCGTTGCTACGCCGTAGCGCGGGCTGGATGAGTGTGATCGTCATCGGTGCACCGGTTCGGCAGGGCGGGCGCCTGTTTAATGCTGCCATTGTGCTGCATCGCGGGCGCGTGCTGGGGGTGGTACCGAAATCCTATTTGCCGAATTACCGCGAATTTTACGAGCGTCGTCATTTCACGCCCGGGCTTTCGGTGCAGGGGCAGAGCATTCGCATCGGTGATGAGGATGCGCCTTTCGGCACAGACCTTCTGTTTGCAGCCGAGGATGTGGAGGGATTGATCCTGCATGTCGAGATCTGCGAAGACATGTGGATGCCGGTGTCACCGGCCAGTCTGGGCGCGTTGAACGGGGCGACGGTGCTGGCCAATCTTTCCGGCAGCCCGATCACGATAGGGCGTGCCGACAGTCGTGCATTGCTGAGCCGCTCTGCCTCCATGCGCTGTGTCGCGGCCACGGTCTATGCCGCGGCGGGTTGGGGGGAGAGCACGACCGATCTCGCCTGGGACGGGCAGGCGACGATTTATGAGAACGGAACCCTGCTGGCCGAAACCCCTCGCTTCGCGCAGGAAGCCACGATGGCGGTGGCCGATATCGATCCGGGCCTGCTGATGCAGGAGCGGATGCGGGTGCATGGGTTCGAGGAAAACCGGCATGCAATGGCGGGCGCGGCCATGCGCCGGATTGGTTTCCGGCTGGATCCGCCCTCCCGTGATCTGGGGCTGCGCCGTCGGGTAGAGCGTTTTCCCTTCGTGCCTGCCGATCCCGCCCGTCTGGCTCAGGATTGCTATGAGGCCTACAATATTCAGGTGCGCGGTCTGGCGCAGCGCCTGTCTGCGGCCAAGATCGGCAAGCTGGTCATCGGGGTGTCGGGCGGGCTGGATTCAACCCATGCCCTGATCGTGGCAGCGCGGGCGATGGATGTACTGCAGCGGCCCCGCTCCGACATTCTGGCCTACACCATGCCCGGTTTCGCGACCGGGGATGAAACACGCAACAACGCGCTGGCGCTGATGCGGGTGCTCGGCGTGTCCGCGCATGAGCTGGATATCCGGCCGGCCGCCCGGCAGATGCTGGCCGATCTGGAGCACCCTTTTGCCGGAGGGGAACAGGTCTATGACATTACGTTCGAGAACGTGCAGGCCGGGCTGCGCACCGATTACCTGTTCCGGCTCGCCAATCAGCATAACGGGATTGTGCTTGGCACCGGTGACCTGTCCGAACTGGCGCTGGGCTGGTGCACCTATGGCGTCGGCGACCAGATGTCGCACTATAACGTCAATGCCGGAGTGCCCAAGACCCTGATCCAGCATCTGATCCGCTGGGCCGGGGGCAGCGGCGATTTCTCCGATGAGGCACGCGTGATTTTCGAGGCGATTCTGAACACGGAAATCTCGCCGGAGCTGATCCCGGTTGCGAAGGGAGAGAAGCCGCAGAGCACGGAAGGTACCATTGGTCCCTATGCCTTGCATGATTTCACCTTGTTCCATGTCCTGCGCTACGGATTCCGTCCATCCAAGATCGCTTTTCTCGCCTGGCACGCCTGGCATGACGCACAGCAGGGCGTATGGCCGCCCAACTATCCGTTAGATCAGCGGCGCTCCTACGATCTGGCCGATATAAGACAGTGGATGCAGGTATTCCTGAAGCGTTTCTTCGGCTTCAGCCAGTTCAAACGATCCGCCCTTCCGAACGGTCCGAAAATCTCTGCCGGGGGAGCATTGTCCCCGCGTGGTGACTGGCGGGCACCGTCCGATGGCAGTGCGGAGATATGGCTGCAAGAGCTGGCTGCTCATGTACCGGATGATTTTTCCTGACCAACTGCGCTTTGTCGGCACAGCTTCGGCTTGATTAGCGGCCCGTTTTCACGTCATCTGTCACGATGCGATTCACCATCGACCGCCTTGATCATCTCGTTATGAACGTCCGCGATGTGGAAATATCCGCATCCTGGTACCAGCGTGTGCTGGGGATGGAACGGGAGGAATTCGGAACAGAGCGCCGTACCGCGCTGCGTTTCGGCGGCCAGAAAATCAATCTGCGCCCGTTCGATAATGAAACCCGTAGCTGGTCTACCGCCGCTCATCCTCAGATCGGCAGCGACGATCTGTGTTTCATCACGGCGGTCGGGCCGGATCAGGTGGTCGAACATCTGCACGATTGCGGCGTCACGGTCGAGGAAGGGCCGGTGCGCAAACATGGTGCGCTGGGGCAGATTCATTCCATCTACTGCCGCGACCCTGATGGTAATCTGGTGGAGATCGCCTCCTATCTCGCTGAATAATCTGCCCTGCCTGTGCGCAGGCAGAGCTTGAAGCGCGGAGGCAGGCCCGGCAGATAGAGGGCCATGAGTACAGCCCCTCTCGATATTGCCGATTTCACTTTCGATCTGCCGCCGGAGCGAATCGCCCATGAACCGGCGCGTCCGCGCGAATCCGCCCGTCTGCTGCATGTGCCGGCAGGGGAGGAGGGGGTCCATGATCATCATATCCGCGATCTGCCCGACCTGCTGAGGCCGGGCGATGTGCTGGTGGCCAATGATACGCGGGTGATCCCGGCGCAACTCACGGCATGGCGCGGACAGGCGCGGATCGGCCTGACGCTCAACCGGCCTCTGCCGGATGGAAGCTGGCATGTGCTGGCCCGCAATGCGCGTCGCCTGCGGGCCGGGGACAGGCTGCGCTTTACCGAGCATGACACGCAGTCCACCCACACGCAGCCCACCGGCATGCTGGCGGCCGAGGTGGTGGCCCGTGACGAAGACGGGGGCGCCATCCTGCGTTTTGTCGCGGAGGATTTCGATGCGGCACTGGCGCAGTACGGGGCGCTGGCCTTGCCGCCTTATATCGATCGTCCGCAAGGGCCGACCGCTCAGGATGCAAAAGATTACCAGACTGTCTTTGCCCGTCATCGCGGCGCGGTGGCGGCGCCGACGGCGGGGCTGCATTTTACTCCGGCCTTGCTGGACAGGCTGGCGGCAAAGGGGATCGAACGTGTCACGATCACCCTGCATGTCGGCGCCGGTACTTTCCTGCCGATGCGTGATGATACGATCGAGGCCCATCGTCTGCATGCAGAGCGCGGCGTTATCACGCCGGAGGCTGCCTCACGGATCAATGCGGCCAAACGGGTCATTGCGGTCGGCACCACCAGCTTGCGCCTGCTGGAAAGTGCGGCTGATGCTGCGGGGGGCGTACGTCCTTTTGATGCCGAGACCGATATTTTCATCAAGCCGGGCCACCGGTTCCGCACCGCGCATGCATTGCTGACGAATTTTCATCTGCCGCGTTCGACCCTGTTCATGCTGGTCTGTGCCTTTGCCGGAACAGCGCGGATGCGGGCGGCCTATGCGTATGCCATCGCTGAGGCTTACCGTTTCTACTCCTACGGTGATGCCTGTCTGATCGAGCGGGACTTGCGCGACAGGCATTAAGGCGGCACAGCGTTGCTCATGTCCCTTACCCTGTCTCTTCAGGCCGAGGATGGCCGGGCGCGAGCCGCCACGCTGCATACCGCGCATGGTGACGTGCCGACCCCGACCTTCATGCCGGTCGGTACGGCGGCCACCGTCAAGGCCATGATGATGGATTCCGTCCGCGCCACCGGTGCCGGGATCGTGCTTGGCAATACCTACCATCTGATGCTGCGCCCAGGCGCTGACCGCGTGGCGGCGCTGGGCGGGCTGCACCGTTTCATGGACTGGCCCGGCCCTATCCTGACCGATAGCGGCGGGTTTCAGGTCATGTCCCTGTCCTCCCTGCGCAAGCTGGACAAGGATGGCGTGACGTTCCAGTCCCATATTGATGGCTCCCGCCATCGTCTGACGCCAGAAAGCTCGATCGGGATCCAGCACAAGCTGGATGCGACGATCACCATGGCATTCGATGAATGCACCAAATTCCCCGCCACGCATGAGGAGGCGGCGTCTTCCATGGAGCTGTCGATGCGCTGGGCGGCGCGCTGCCGGGATGCGTTTGTGCCGCGTGACGGGTACGGGTTGTTCGGGATCGTGCAGGGCAGTGTCTATAACGATCTGCGCACGCAATCCGTGACGGCGCTGGGCGATGATTTCCACGGCTATGCAGTGGGTGGTCTGGCGGTAGGAGAGGGGCAGGAAGCGATGTTTGCCACGCTCGACCATACCCTGCCGCTGCTGCCGCGTGGCAAGCCGCGTTATCTGATGGGGGTCGGCACACCGGATGATATTCTGGGTGCGGTCATGCGGGGCGTGGATATGTTTGACTGCGTGATGCCCACACGCGCCGGACGAACGGCCCGCGCCTACACCTCGCAGGGGGTGATGAACATGCGCAATGCCCGTTATGCGGATGATGGCCGCCCGATTGATCCGGCCTGCGACTGTCCTGCCTGCACACGTCACAGCCGGGCCTATCTGCATCATCTGTTCCGGGCCGGCGAGATGCTGGGACCGATGCTGCTGACATGGCATAATCTCAATTACTACCAGTCCTTGATGCGTGGCCTGCGCAGCGCGATCATGGAGGGACGGCTGGAGCAGCATGCCGTCACGCTGCGCGCTGCCTGGGCGGCGGGAGATCGGGAGAAACAGGATGGCTGAAAATTATGCGGGCCTGACCCAGCTCGGCCAGACCGTTTCCCAGCCCGCCAGCCCTGATCAGGCGGTGCTGGAGAAAGTGCCTAATCCGACACCGGGCAAGGCGTATATGATCCGTTTTACCGCGCCGGAATTCACCTCTCTCTGCCCGCTGACCGGCCAGCCGGATTTCGCGCATATCGTGCTGGATTACGTGCCGCGTGACTGGATCGTCGAGAGCAAATCCCTGAAGCTGTTTCTGACCAGTTTCCGCAATGTCGGCAGTTTTCATGAAGCCTGCTCGATGAAAATCGCGGAGCGTGTGGTCAGCCTGCTTGATCCTGTCTGGCTGAGGATCGGTGCTTACTGGTACCCGCGCGGCGGTATTCCCATCGACGTGTTCTGGCAGACCGGCTCACCACCGGATGGCGTATGGATTCCGGCGCAGGATGTGCCGGGTTATCGGGGAAGAGGTTAAATCACATGGCTCTGTGGGTCCGTTTTGCGCGGGATGGGGAAACCGGTTTCGGAACGTTGGCGGATGGGGTGATCACGGCCCATACCGGCACGATGTTCGGCGACAATGCACCCTCTGGCGAGGTCGTTCCGCTGGAGACGGTGCGTCTGCTGGCACCCGTTATGCCGCGTAAATTCATCGGGCTGTGGAACAATTTTCATGAGCTGGCGGCCAAGCTCGGCACCTCTGTTCCCGACCAGCCGCTCTGGTTCCTGAAATCGCCGGACAGCGTGGTTGGCCCGGATGCGGAGATCGTGCCGCCTGAATCCTATCAGGGGAAAGTGCTCTACGAAGGCGAGCTGGGTATTGTGATCGGGCAGGACATCCATAACGGCGATGAAGCAGCCGCCGAGGCCGCGATTTTCGGCTATACAGCGGTGAATGATGTGACGGCGCTGGATATTCTCAATGCCGATCCGTCTTTTCCGCAATGGGCGAGGGCCAAAAGCTGCGACACGTTCGGACCGATCGGTCCCGCCATCGCCACCGGCTTCAACTGGCAGGAAGCGCGTATCCGCGTGGCCCTGAACGGGCGGGAACGCCAGAACTACCCGGCCAGCGACATGATTTTGTCTCCCGCCCGGATCGTCAGCTTGCTGTCGCGGGAAATGACGCTCCGTGCCGGAGATGTCATTGCCTGCGGCACCTCGGTGGGTGTGCTGCCGATGCGGCCCGGTATGGTGGTGGAGGTCACGATCGACGGGATCGGCACGCTGCGTAATACGGTCGCGCAAAAGGCCGATGCGGTTGCGGCCTGACCATGACGCAACCGGATCCTGCTCCCTCGGTCTGCTCTCCCGATGAATTTCATGCGTGGATCGAGGATGCGGTTCGTTTTGGGGATACGGATGCGCAGGGTCACGTCAACAACGTGACCTTCGCCCGTTACGCCGAGACAGGCTATGTGCCGTTCATGCGGGCGGCCGGGTTGCTGAGCGATCCGGGCCGCATGGCGGTTGCGGCCCGGATCGAGATAGATTTCCGCTCCGAGATTTTCTACCCGGCTGTCGTCCGGATCGGCACCGCACTGGAACGGATCGGGCGCAGCAGTATCACGCTGCGGCAGGGGCTGTTTGTCGAGACGCTCTGCGTGGCAACTGTGCGGCTGGTTCTGGTGCTGATCGACCGGAACACACGCCGCCCGGTCGTGGTGGATGATGCCCTCATTGCGCGGCTGAGGGCATTGTCCGAAGGTCTATCCGATCAGGAGGCGAGTTTGGCCGCCAGCCGGGCGACGTGATCGCCGAGGAAGCGCGCACCATCCAGCTCATTGGTGCTCGGCTGACGTGACCCATCGCCGCCGGCGAGGGTGGAGGCCCCGTAAGGCGTACCGCCGGAGACTTCATCCAGTCTGATCTGTCCCTGAAAAGAATAGGGCAGGCCGGTAATCACCATGCCGTGATGAAGCAGATTGGTCAGCAGGGAGAATTGCGTGGTCTCCTGCCCGCCATGCTGGCTGGCGGTGGAGGTGAACGAAGCACCGAGCTTGCCGATCAGGGCGCCTTTGGCCCACAGACCGCCGGTCTGGTCCCAGAACTGAGCCATCTGGGATGGCAAGCGGCCAAACCTTGTCCCTGCACCGACGATGATGGCGTCATAATTCGGCAGTTCCTCCGTTCTGGCGATCGGGGCAGCCTGATCGAGCTTGAAATGATTGGCGCGGGCGACCTCTTCCGGTACCAGCTCGGCAACACGGCGGATATCGACCTCGGCCCCGGCGGCGCGGGCACCTTCGGCGACGGCTTCCGCCATGGTTTCGATATGTCCGTAGGTGGAGTAATAGAGAACCAGAACTTTGGCCATTCGTACGTTCCTTTGCTGTCAGATCGGCTTTCCGGCTTTAATGATCGGGCAGGCCGTAGAGTTCAGAAAGAGAAACAATGGAAATGCATCTTTTCCGGATCTGTGATGCCGTTTCTTCCTGATCTTGAAGGCTGGGCGGTCTTTGCCCGTGTGGCCGATAGCGGTTCTTTCGCCGGTGCGGCGGAGGAGCTGGGCCTGTCCAGAGCCACCATCTCCAAGATCATCGCCCGGCTGGAGGGGCGGATCGGCGCGGCGCTGTTCAACCGTACCTCCCGCCGCTTATCCCTGACCGAAGTCGGCCGCGCCTCTCTTGAGCGTGCTCTGAGCATGCTGGAGCAGGCACAGGGGCTGGAGGAAAACGCACGTTCTTCTTCTGCTGCGCCGCGTGGGCTGGTCAGGATCTCGGCCCCGGTCAGTTTTGGGCTGATGCATGTGAGACCACTGCTGCCCCAGCTTCTGGCCGAGCATCCGGGGATTGATATTGATTTACGGTTGGATGATGCGGTCGTTGATCTGGTCGCAGGGGGCTATGACATGGCGATCCGTATTGCGCAGATGCCGGATTCCGGTCTGCGGGTGCGCCGGATTGCCCGGATGCAGATGAAGATCGTGGCCGCGCCATCCTTGCTGGAACGTGTACGTCCAGAGCATCCTCGTGATCTGGATATGGCCCTGTGTCTTGGCTACGGTCACGGCACGATGGCCGGGCGTTGGCGTTTGCGCCGTGAAAGTACGGGCGAAGAAGCCTCTCTGCTGCCTGCGGGCCGTTTGCGCACCAATAACGGCGAAATCATGCTGGAGGCGGCACGGAGTGGTCAGGGATTTGCGCTGGCACCTGATTTTCTGATTTGGGATGATCTGACGGCAGGCACTCTGGTTCCGGTTCTGACGGACTGGTCACTGCCATTGCTGGAGCTGAATATCGTTTTACCACCTTCGCTTTTGCGCCCGGCCCGTATTGCGGCTGTCGCCAGTTTCCTGACCGGGCAATTATCGAAATGCTGCTGGATTGTTCGTGACAAAGCAGCCTGACCCTCTGCAGTCAGCGTTGACGTTGAAGATGCAGAAAAAAGCGAAACAGGATATCGCTGCCTATGCGCAGGAACTGGGCTTTGCCTCGGTCGGGTTTTCGCCTGCCACCCTGACGCAGACGGCGCAGGATGGACTGGCGGCATTTCTGGAGGCTGGTGGCCACGGCACCATGGGCTGGATGGCGGAGCGCAGTGATCAGCGTGCTGATCCCAAGATATTATGGCCTGAAACCGGAACGGTTATCGCGTTGGGGATGTCGTATGCGCCGGTGGAAAACCCGCTTGGCAACCTTGATCAGCCTCAGATCGGCAATATCTCGGTTTATGCAAGAAACAGGGATTATCATGATATTATCAAGGGAAAATTAAAACAGATCGCGCAGAGGATCGTTTCCCGGCATGGCGGTATGGTGAAGGTTTTCGTCGATACAGCACCGGTGATGGAAAAGCCGCTGGCGCGGCAGGCCGGATTGGGCTGGCAAGGCAAGCACAGCAATCTTGTCTCCCGTCAGCATGGATCATGGTTATTGCTGGGCGAGATTTTTACCACGCTGGTTCTGCCGCACGATGATCCACACCCGGATCGCTGCGGCACCTGCCGCCGTTGTCTGGATGCCTGTCCAACCGGTGCTTTTCCAGCGCCATATCGTCTGGATGCGACGCGATGTGTGTCGTACTACACGATCGAATTTCATGGCCCGGTGCCGGAGCCATTCCGGCATGCCATGGGAAACCGTATTTATGGCTGTGACGATTGTCTGGCTGTATGCCCATGGAACCGCTTCGCTGTACAGGCTTCAGAGGCAAAGTTGAAAGCCCGTCCGGAACTGGTGGCACCTCGACTGGATCAGCTGGTGCAACTGGATGATACAAGTTTTCGTCTGCTGTTTTCGGGATCGCCCATCAAGCGTATCGGGCGGGATCGTTTTATCCGCAATGTATTATATGCGATCGGCAATAGCGGTGATTCGTCCCTGTTGCCAAAGGCGCAGGCACTGACCGACGATGCATCAGACATCGTTGCTGACGCCGCGCGTTGGGCTGTTGCCAGACTGGCAGAGGCACAGAGTCCATCATGAGTCTGATCAAACGCAGCTTTTCCTTATCCGGTCATCGCACCAGCGTCGCGCTGGAACCGGAATTCTGGACGATGCTGACGAATATTGCTTCCGGTCAGTCGCAGACATTGGCGCAGTTGATTGCCATGGTCGATGCTTCCCGTAATCCGGATCGTCCTTTGGCTTCTGCATTGCGGGTGCTGGCTTTGGAAGCAGCGCTGAGGATGGCAGGCATCAAACAGGCAGAGCAGAGCTGAATTGTCTGGTGCGTAGATTAAATATCAAGCCATCATCGTGATGATGATGCGATATGTTGCTGTTTGATGAACAGGATGAGTGACCGAAGTGCAGAATGATGCTTTTATTCCCTCTTCTATCCGAAGCGTCATTCAGGAACGCCTTGATCGGATCGTGGCGGAAAATCATGTGCGTATTCTGCTGGCCGTTGAGTCCGGCTCCCGCGCATGGGGGTTTCCTTCCCCTGACAGCGATTATGATGTGCGTTTCGTTTATGTCAGGAACAGGGATGAGTATCTGCGTCTGCACGCGCCTCGTGATGTGATTGAAACACCTCTGCTCGACGAAATTGACCTGAATGGCTGGGATATTCGCAAGGCGTTGGGATTGTTGCTGAAATCGAATGCTGTGATTGGTGAGTGGATGGTGTCTCCAATTCAGTATTGCACCGCGCATCCGGTGATCGAACGGTTGAACGATCTGGCCGGCAAGGTTCTGAACCGGCATCATCTGGCCTGGCACTATCACAGCATGGGCCGCAAATCAGCGGAACGCTGGTTGACGGGGGATGAGCCGGTACCGGTCAAGCGATATTTTTACGCTCTGAGACCTGCCCTTGCTCTGCGCTATCTGCGGCTGCATGCGGGAAAGCGCCTGCCGATGCATGTCAGTGCCCTGATGGAAGCCTCCGACTTATCGCGGTCTCTGCTGGAACAGATTAACACTCTGATCGCGGCGAAACGGCTTACCAACGAACAGACGAACGGCGCACGCTATCCTGAACTTGATGCGCTGATCAGGCAGGAACTCGCAATCCTACCGGAATCGGAGCAGACACGTCCGCCTATGCTGGATAGGCACCGCAGAGAGGCAGATCAGCTTTTTCTGGATCTGATCAATGCGTCATAAGGGAGACTTATGACTGAGTCTGGCGTGCCCTGAAAACGGAAGGATTTTCCCCGGCAACAGCGGCAAAGGCTTTTGCAAAGGCGCTGAGCGAGGCATAGCCGCATTCGGCAGCCACCATGGTAACTTGTTGGCCTTCCATCAGCAGACTCATGGCGTGCAGCATACGTGCCTGTGTCAGCCAAGCTTGCCAGCTTATGCCTGTTTCCCGCTGAAAACTGCGCCGGAAGCTGCGTTCCGACAAAGCTGCGGCGGCTATCGCTCCGGCCTGTGTGGCTTGTCCGGGTGCGGCCAGTGCGTAATCCATGGCGCGGGTCATGCGTGTACTGCGGGCACCGGGCAGAAACAGAGGCAATTCGTCCTCCAGCCATTCCCCGCAGAGCATTGCCAGAGACTGGAAAAAACAGCGTGCCAGAGGATCCTGTTCTGATGCGCCGACCGGCCAGCGCGTGGCGTAAAGGATCATTTCACGCATCAGCGGATTTGCATGGAGAATACGAACCCGCCCTGCTCCAATCATCACACAGTCCGGTGAAAAATAGAGCGATACACTGTCCATATCCATGATCGTGGTGCGATGACGGATGTTGGCCGGTATCCACACCGCCTGCCCAAGCGGCAGGATATGCTGCCCGGCTTCGGTTTCAATCCGCATGGCCCCGGAGGCAGCGTAAATCAGTTGATGATACGGATGGGCGTGCCAGTCATAGGTGGTGTTGCGTGTATGGTCCCGGAACGCAAAACCCGTTCCGTATGGTTTGTCGATACCGTAACGGTGGAGAATATCGGCTGTTTCGTCCCGGGTCAGGAGCTTCATGGCGGCCCTTTCATGGTCGTGAGGTATGGCCGTTGCTCATTGATATTTGGCCTGCAAGCGTTAGCCGGTCAATGATGTCTTTGCCTATCTTTCCCGCCCCAGCAGGAGAGAGAGAGCCATGATCCCCTCAGACACCAAACCCGACGAAACGCGGCAGAATCATGATCATGCGGTGATCGCACAATTTACGCGATGGGCCGGGACTTTTGCGGCATTACCCGTGCATGCGGAACACTCTGCCATGGTCCGTACGCTGGCCGCCTGTGCCCTGACCCCGGCTTCGCGTGTGCTGGATGTGGCCTGCGGCCCAGGCATTCTGGCATGCGCCATGGCAGAGCAGGCGCAGCATGTATCCGGGATTGATCTGACCGAGGCGATGATCGGACAGGCAAGGCGGCGGCAGAATGCAGCCGGTCTGCACAATCTGGAATGGCATGTCGGGCATGCCGGATCACTGCCGTTTGAGGATGGGTCTTTCGACTGTGTGACCACGCGCTACAGCCTGCATCACATGACCGATCCGGGGCGCATTCTGGCGGAAATGAAGCGGGTCTGTTGTGAAGGTGGCAGGGTGGTGGTGATCGATGCGACCCCTGCACCAGAAAGTCAGACTGCTTATGACAGGATGGAACGGATACGCGATCCGTCACATACCTCTGCTCTCACTTTGATGCAGTTGCGGGAGGTCGGGCGGCAATGCGGCCTGATTGAACAATTGATTGACGGCTACCGTCTGGAAGCGAAACTGGAGGAGTTGGCCGATCCGGAGGCTATGCCCGCCCTGACGGAGATGTTCGAGGCAGATATCCGCTCCGGTGACGATCGCCTGGGTGTGCAGGCTTACCGTGCCGTCGATGGTCTGCGGCTGTTTTTCCCCATCTCGATTATCGCATGGCAGGTCTAAAGGCCACGAGATAGGGAGTGATCAGGGCAGAACCCAGCGTGCGGCATCACGCAGAATGGCACTGTCCAGTGCATACAACGCATCCAGAAATTCCACCTGCAACGATCCGGGGCCATCGGCGCGGATAGCGGCCAGTTCTCCGGCCAGACCGGTGGCGCATAATCCGGCACAGGCGGCAACCAGCGGGTCTGGCTCCACCGCCGCAAAAGCGCCGATCAGCGCAGTGGCGGTGCAGCCGAGACCGGTGACGCGGGTCATCATCGGGTGCCCGTTGGCGATGCCGATCAGGCGCGTGCCATCGGTCACGTAATCTGTGGCCCCCGTCACGGCCACCGCTCCGCCGGTGCGACGGGCGAGTATAGAAGCTGCCTCCAGCGCCGCTGTGGAGGAGACGAGGCTGTCTACGCCGCGCCCACCGCCGCCATCTCCGGCCAGGGCAATGATCTCCGAGGCATTGCCGCGCACAATATGCGGCTTTGCCTCCAGCAGATCACGGGCCAGTTCGGTGCGATAACGCAGGGCACCGACCGCCACCGGATCAAGCACCACCGGCTTTCCGGCCTGGCGTGCAGCCGCCATGGCCAGCCTCATGGCAGCGGCACGGGGGGAGGACATGGTTCCGAGATTGATAACCAGACTGTCGGCCATGCGCGCAAAGGAGTCCACTTCCTCCACCCCCTCAACCATGGCGGGCGAGGCTCCCAGTGCCAGCAATGCGTTGGCGGTGGTATTGGTCACCACCAGATTGGTGATGTTGTGCACCAGCGGCCGTTTTTCTCTCAGAAGAGTGAGCAGATAAATGGTCCGCTCTGTCAGCCAGGCGGCAGATAAAGGCTCTTCCGTCATCGCATGCGCTCCCTCCGGGGCAACATATCCCCCGGCAGAAGAAGGGAAACCCGATCCCGGCTGGGACGTAAAGACCAGAGACGGTACCGCCATCGGTATGACGGTCCGAGATACGAAAAGCGCGCCAGTCCGCGCGCCTCGCAGGTCAAGGAGGATATCGTATGGGCAATCATGATATAGACGCTGCAGTCACCGATCTGAAGGGTAAGGTGAAGGATGCTGCTGGAGGCTTGACCGGTGATACCGGGCTGCAGGCAGAAGGCAAGCTGGATCAGGGTATCAGCAAGGCAAAGCAGTTTGCGCACGATGCTACGGATGCGGTTCAGGACGGTGTCGAGCATCTGCGGGATAAAGCGAACAGCGCTGAAGAGCATGCACGCCGGCATGCAGAAACCGTGACTGCCCGGTTGCGTGATCTTGCCGAGACAGCGTGGGAAAAAGCTGCCGATGCGGGTGGCAAGGTTTATGAAACCGGTGTGCGTGGCGGGCAGAAACTCGGGGAAAGTCTTGAGCAGAAGCCGGTTCTCTCTGTCGCACTGGCGGGTGTGGTCGGGTATCTTGCGGCTTTCATGATCCATTCTCCCTCAAGCCCGCTGGCTCCGGAGCCTCCGCCGAAACGTCGTTGGCTGTTTTGATGATCCAGGCTTGATGGTGGGGATCTGTTCATTTCCTTCCGTCAGCCATCTGTGGACGGCAGGCGGCGGTACAGTATAGTCGCGGACCCACCAGAGAAAGCGGAAACAGGGCTTTGAGCCAGTCAACACACTCTGCCGGGGATGGAATATCCCCGGCTTTTATGCATGATGTTTCTTATTCTGATCGTGAATCGACCCTGAAAATTTCCGGATCCGCCACGGATACCAATCATGGAGCAGGGATACGGCAGGCTCGGGCTCTGGAGCGTATCGCCCGTATTCTGGCCTGGGTGGCCGGTACTATCCTCGCTATTGCCGTGCTCAGCTTGCTCTCTGACGTGCTGCTGCTGCTGTTCGCGGCCATTCTGGCGGCCTGTCTGTTGCGTGGTGCAGCCAATGCTGCCGCCAACAGGCTGGGGGGGACGCCGGGGTTGTGGCTGTCCTTGATCTTGTTGTTGTTCGTCGGGATCATTGCCGGTGCCATCTGGCTCCGCGGACCAACGCTGATCACGGAAATCGAGGCACTGGGTGGCAGGCTGAATGATCAGTTCAGTGCAGTCTGGGACCGGCTCGGCTCGCTCGATTATGCCCAGCAGGTGGTGCACAAGGCGCGTGCCTACCTGTCTTCCGCAGGGGAGAAAATCGCCGGCCTGGCGGCGGGGGCGGCAACCAGTACGCTTGGTGGCATCGGCAGTCTGACGGTGATCCTGATCGTCGCAATATATCTGGCCGCTTCGCCCGGCATCTACGTGCGTGGCACATTGCGGTGTCTGCCAAAATCATGGCGGCCGCGTGGGGCTGAGGTGATGCATGAAACGGCCCATGCGCTGCAATGGTGGTTTGTCGGCCAGGTGGTCGATATGGTGATGATCGGCGTTCTGACCTGGATCGGGCTGTCCCTCTTGGGAGTAAAACTGGCGGGTACGCTCGCCCTGATCGCGGCGCTGTGCAATTTCGTACCGTATGTCGGTGCTATTGCAGGGGCTGTTCCTGCTGTGCTGGTTGCGTTCGGTGAGGGACCGCAGACGGCGCTTTATGTGGGAGTGATGTTCGCAGGCGTGCAGGCGCTGGAGGGGAATGTGATCGCGCCGATCGTGCAGAAAAGCACGGTCGATCTGCCGCCGGTGTTGACGATCCTGTCCCAGACCGTGCTGGGCACGATTTTCGGGCCAGTGGGTCTGATTTTGGCGACGCCTATTTTCGCGGTTGGCATGGTCGCGGTCAGAATGATCTATGTCGAGAGCATTCTCGGTGATCACGATGGTGCCCTGCTGCCTCCGCTTGAGCAGACCCCGGACGGTCAGTAATACGGTCAGTAATAGCGTGGCGCAGGAATGGTGCGGAGGATCTGGCACGCCTGCATCTGCTCAGGCGGCAGAGTGTCCGTCGTGTCACAGATTGCCTCTGCGCCGGCCCGGCATGATCGTTCCGCGATCAGCCGGTTGCCTTCCATGATATCGACCGACACAGGGTCGGCCTTGCTGACGGTCTGGTTATTGATCACGAGATCAGCCGACGCATTGAAATCCTTCATAGCCTTGAGACAGTCGCTGCTGGCCTGGCCCTTATGAGCCTGCAACAGGTTAAGCTCCGCTGTCAGCCGTGCGGTTGCCGGATCCTTGGGGGGCGGGGCATCACACCCAGACAGAACGGCGGGAAGGATCAATGAGGCTGCTGCCAGCCCGATCAGTCTGATATCCATCGTACTCTCAGGAATTCGTATTGCGGGTAGGGGCGATCGTGCAATGCTGGCTGCGATTGACGGTCAGGGAACCGGTTCTGGTGCTGTCTACCGGATCGGGATAGGTCAGAATAATAGTTCCGTTTTTTGGCTCGGCGGCCATCTCAACGCGCGTGGCTCCCACCAGCACGACATTGCTGTCGCAGGTGATCGAGACCGTGTCGGCGGCCTTTGGCGTGTCACTTCCACAGGCACTCAAGGATACCAGCAACGGGGCAGCAATCATCAGGGCGCCATAGAGTGTTCTGGCCTTCATCAATTTTCTCCGTTGATTGCGAATCGGTCTGTGCCAACACAGACAGGAAAAGTGCAATGCTTCGTGCTGGCAAGAGTGGACAGGGGCTCGTGCCGAATGTTTCCGCTTTTCGACCGATCTTCGGATTCGGGCCGTGGGGAGCAGAGCGGGGCTGTTTTTGGTATGGCTGCCAAGGAGGAAGCGGCGGTGGTGTATCTCGGCAGCGGGTTCTATACGGGCGCACCATGCCTATTCCGGCCTGCAATGTGGATACTGCTAAGAGAAAGCGAGAATGAGCGCGTTTAAATTCAACGCCTTTAACGATCGACGTGAGGCCGCCGCGAAAGCAAAGGCAGCCATGCTGGACCGCTTCAAAAGTGCACCCAGCCTTGATGATCCCGACATCAAGCAGAAGCTGGAGGAGCAGCGCATCGCCTATGAAGCGCGGGAGGCCCGTCTGGCCGAGCGCAAGCGCCTGAAAGCGGAAGAAGCCGCACGGATTGCCGCGGAAAAAGCCGCTGCCGAAAAGGCCCGTATTGAGGAAGAGCGTGCGCATGAAGCCGCCAAGGCTGCGGCGGCTGTCGAGGAAAAAGCCCGTGCCCTGGCTTTGCTGGCAGAACAGAAGGCCGAGCGGGATCGCCGCTATGCTGCGCGTAAGGCCCGCACCGGTCGTAAATAACCGGGGGTTGCCACAATAATAGGCGGGACTATTCCCGCACCAGGAAGCGGCGCGAGGGGGCATCCCTTCGCGCCGCTTTTTGCACTTCAGCGTTTGGCAGCCGAATCGGCATGTGCCTTCAGCAGTGCCTCCAGCGGTAGATCAAGTGCTGGGCAAAGGGCCTCGATATGCGATGTATGAAGGGGGATGTCCTTGCGCAGGATGGCGCTCAGCTCTTCTTCCGGCAGCCGGGTAATAGCGGATAAAAGGCGCGGCGGAATGGAGCGTTCAGCCATGGCATTGCGGATCAGGGCAATCGGATCGGTGCTTTTGGGATCGGCCTGGGAAGCGAGGTAGTGTCCGGTCAGGATGGCCCAGACGCCCAGCATCTCATGTTCACGGCTGCCGGGTTCCGGATTGTTGTTCATCAGGCGATGCATTTCCACACGCGCCGCTTGCAGATCGGCTTCATCGCGGATCGGTTTGAAATCCATGCCCGACAGGCTCCCCAAAGATGATGACAATGTCTTGGGGGCGTTCTTAAAGCAGATGGGATAGTGAAGAAAAGCGGCCCGGCCTGTTATGATGAGGTAAGGGCGAGGCTTGAGTGAAAGAAAGGGCGGGATCAGTTATCGTCGCTGTGCAGGGGAACCTTGACCAGCATGGTCGGGGTCGGCTGGAGGTTACGCTCCATCACCACTTGCGACGAGTCTTTCCAGGTATAGCCATCCCCCCTGAACTGGTCCCTCGGCTGGTAAAGAGTGGCCGAAACATACGGTTTTGCGGGTTGGACCGGGCTGGTGGGTTCACCGACATCAAGATTAGGCATCGGGGCCGCGGTATAGTCTTCCTGGCGGGGGGCACTGATGGTTGTCTGTTCGGAGGGAGAAGCGGCAAAAGCCCCTGTGAAGGACGGGATACAAAGCACCACCGCCACCAGTCCTGCCGTGAATACCGGCTTCATGACTTTATTCTGCCTCCCAGCGCCAAAGCGCGTCTCCCGTCCTCATCTGTCTGCCGGACGGTTATCCGATATGCCTTGTAACTATGTCAGAATTCGCCCGTCTTGCCGGACAATCAAGTAAAACCTGCAACCATACTGATGAAAAAACGTTATGTTGCCCGTTCGCCGCATTCCGACCCCGTCATGGAACGGAAGGGTAGAATAGTGTAGCCCTTTTTATGGGCTGCACTATTCCCCTGATTATCTGATCAGCCGCCGGCACCGGTCCAGGCAGGCTGGGGACGATAGAGTCTGCTCTTGCATTCATTGGGCGGCAGGACGATCTGGAGCGCCTCTACCAGCCGGTCGATCATCTCATCCGTATGCTTCGGTGTCGCGGTCAGACGCAGCCGTTCAGCCCCTTTGGGTACAGTCGGATAGTTGATCGGGGTCGCATAGATCCCGAATTCATCCAGCAGGCGTGCGCTGATGTCACGGCACAATGCGGCATCGCCTACGAAAACCGGAACGATATGGCTTTCGGACTGCATACGGGGTAGCTGAGCCTCATCCAGCTTGCGCTTGAGCATATCGGCCCGCTCGAACAGCTGGATACGCCTTGTGGGATCGCTGCGCAGATGGCGGATGCTGGCCAGCGCGGCTGCCACGACCATGGGCGGCAGAGCGGTGGTGAAGATAAATCCGGCCGCAGTCGAGCGCAGGAAATCAACGATTTCTGTGTTGCCGGTGATATAGCCGCCATGCACGCCGAAGCCCTTGGCCAGCGTGCCCTCGATGATGTCGACGCGATGGGCGACATTATCCCGTTCTGACACACCGCCACCGGTCGGGCCGTACATCCCCACGGCATGCACTTCGTCCAGATAGGTCATGGCACCGTATTTTTGGGCCAGATCGCAGATCGCGCTGATCGGGGCGATGTCGCCATCCATTGAATAGACGCTTTCAAAGGCGATCAGCTTGGGCGTTCCGGTGGGGGCGGCGGCCAGCAATTCTTCCAGATGCTCCATGTCGTTATGGCGGAAGATCTGCCGCTTCGCATTGGCAGCGGCCCGCATGCCGACGATCATGGAGTTGTGGTTCTTCTCGTCGGAGAAGACATGCCAGTCGGGCAGACTGTTCAGAATAGTACCCAGCGCTGCCTGATTGGAGACATAGCCGGAGGTGAACAACAGCGCACCCTGCTTGCCATGCAGGGCGGCCAGTTCGGCTTCCAGCGCATCATGCAGGGGATTGGTGCCGCTGATATTCCGTGTGCCACCCGCGCCTGCGCCCATCTCATGCGCGGCGGCAATGGCAGCCTGAATGGTGATCTCGGACGTGCCCATCGCCAGATAATCGTTGGACGACCAGACAGTGACTTCCTGCACGCGTCCTTCGTGTTCCCGATGGTAGACGGGGAATTTGTCGGCCTGCTTTACCAGAGGGGTGAACGTGCGATACCGGCCCTGTGCCTTGATGTCGTCGAGCGACCGGCGACAGAGATCATTGAAAGCGTGCATGATGTGGTCGTCTACTTCCTGCTGGCTCACGCCATGGCGTGCCGGTTTCAACCTGGTCCTGAATAAGCGACGCCCCGCTGTGGATGCGCCAACCCCTGGATCGCCCCTTGCGTGATCTTACCGGATATCCGACGGAGCGGGAACACACAATTGTTCTTTGGGGATGGAGGCGTCAAGTTTTAGTAATCGTCACAAATGGAGAGGGTGCATGGCGGAATTATCATGACCATGCCGGATTTAGTCCTGTCCCCGTTTGACGAAGATTCTGATTTCCGAGGCCTGAATGGCGGGGTCTGTCATAGCTGCCAGGCTGATCTGGTCAGAGTCGACTCCCATCAGCATCATGTCTTCGGCAACGGTGACGGCTTTCATGCGGGCGGCTTTGGCGCGCCCGATCTGTCGCGTGGGGTTGCCTGTCGCGGGTACGACGGTCGTCACGACATAGAAAATCCCGGGATGGGAGATATTGGCCTGCTGCACAGCCGTTCTCAATGCATCCGTATAACTGCGATCCGCTTCGTCATAACCATCATAGCGGATGGTCAACAGCGGAATGCGCCCTTCGGAGTTCAGGGCGGACATCAGCGCGGAGGGCGGCGGTTTGGCAGGGGCCGCCCCGAAAGTGGTGCGATCCACCAGCTTGCACCCGCCAAGGCCGGAGGCCGCGGCAAGCATCAGAACCAGCAGGGATCCCGGCGTCACCCATGGATGACGCGAGGAAGGTAATACTCTGTGCAGGAAAGGCATTGTGCTCCGGCTCCGCGATGCCCGCAGGCTTGCAGGGTTTGGCAGGCAGGGCAAGATCATCATCGCACAGGACGCGCAGCAGACAGGAACAGGGCAGCATGAGCGGCAGTAATCGGCGGATCAACGGTGAGCGTCTGTGGGACAGCCTGATGCAGATGGCGCAGATCGGGGCAACGCCGAAAGGGGGCGTGCGGCGGCTGGCCCTGAGCGCAGAGGACCGGATGGGGCGAGACCGCCTGGCGGCGCTTGGCCGTGCGGCGGGCTATGCCGTCAGGACCGATGCGATCGGCAACATGTTCCTGCGGAGAGAGGGGCAGACTCCGGACCGGAAACCGGTTCTGTTCGGCAGCCATCTGGACAGCCAGCCGAGCGGCGGAAAATTTGACGGCGCGCTGGGGGTCATGGCCGGGCTGGAAGTGCTGCGCGCACTGGATGAGCATGGAATCGTCACGGAGGCCCCGGTCGAGCTGGTCAACTGGACCGATGAGGAAGGCAGCCGCTTCGGCCGGGGATTGCTGGGGTCCGGAGTCTGGGCGGGTGTGAACGGGCTGGAGGAGACTCTGGCCCTGCGCGATCATGCCGGTATCAGCGTGGCCGAGGCTCTGGATGGCATTGCCGGAGACGCCCCGGCAGAGGCTTTCCCGGCGGACAGCTATTTTGAACTGCATATCGAGCAAGGGCCGATTCTGGAGGCAGAGAATGCCGATATCGGAATCGTCACCGGCGCACAGGCCCAGATCTGGTGGGATGTCACCGTCACCGGTCAGGATGCGCATGCTGGCACGACTCCGCCTTCTGTGCGCAAGGATGCGCTGCTTTGCGCGGCCCGGATCATTGATCTGGTAGATCGGATGATGCGCGCAAGGGGGGAGGCCGGGCGTGGTACGGTGGGGGAGCTGCATGTGCTGCCTAACAGCCGCAATGTGATTCCGGGTGAGGTGCGCTTTACCGTGGAGTTCCGCCATCCCGATGATGCTGAAATTGCCCGCATTGCCGCCCAGTTCCCGCGAGAGGCCGGGTTTATCGCCCGTGACTGCGATGTCTCGCTGGCCTTGGAGGCGGTGCTGAGGCTGGCATCCCGGCCCTTCGACCCGTCCTGTGTAGCATTGGTGGCGGAAGCCGCGGCACGTCATGGCTATGCAGCGCGGGAAATTGTTTCCGGGGCCGGCCATGATGCCATTTACGTGGCACGCAAGATGCCGGTAGCGATGATTTTCGTGCCCTGCCTGAATGGCCTGTCGCATAATGAGGCCGAAAGCATCACCAAGGCCCAGGCAGAGGCCGGAACGCAGGTTCTGTTCGATGCGGTGCTGGCGCGGGCCGGGATCGCAGGATGAGCGTGGCGTGCATGGCTGAACCCAGACTGTCGATTCTTCCCTGTTTCTGTCGGGTTCGCGGCTTCCGCACTTCGTAGGGGCCTGTATAACGAATGATCGCGAGAACCGGCGCGGAAGGCGCGCTGGAGAAAAAATGTTACGCCAGATCGCCTGTTGCGCGAGGTATTCTTGCGTCTCGGTAGGCTGGTGGAGCGCTTGAGGAAAAGGAAGAACGCCATGGCGGTCAAAGTCGCGATCAATGGTTTCGGGCGCATCGGACGGCTGGTCCTGCGCGCTATCGTGGAAAGTGGACGCGAGGATGTCGTCCCTGTCGTCATCAACGATCTGGGCAGTGTCGAGGCGAACGCCCACCTGTTCCGCTATGACAGCGTCCATGGCCGTTTCCCCGGCGAGGTGCAGGTGGACGGTGACAGCATCATCATCCGCCATAACGGCCGTACCTTCGGCCCGATCCGCGTGACGGCCGAGCGCGACCCTGCGAAGGTGCCGTTGCAGGGCGTGGATGTAGCGATGGAATGCACCGGCCTGTTCACGAAGAAGGATACGGCAGGGCAACTGATCACTGCCGGTGCCCGCAAGGTGCTGATTTCCGCGCCGGGCGACGGGGTGGATGCCACCATCGTCTATGGCGTGAACCACAACACGATCACCCCGGATATGACGGTGATCTCCAACGCGTCCTGCACCACCAACTGCCTCGCGCCGATGGCCAAGGTGCTGCATGACCGCTTCCGCATTCTGCGCGGCTATATGGTGACGATCCATGCTTATACCGGCGATCAGCGCACCGTGGACACGCTGCACAAGGATCTGCATCGCGCCCGTGCTGCCGCCATGTCCACCATTCCGACCAGCACCGGTGCCGCCAAGGCCGTCGGCCTTGTGCTGCCGGAGCTGAAGGGCAAGCTGGATGGCACTGCGATCCGCGTACCGGTGCCGAATGTCTCGCTGGTGTCGCTGGACGTCAATCTCGAAAAGACCGCGACCGTCGAAGAGGTGAATGCCGCGATGAAAGCCGCCGCCGAGGGCGATCTGAAGGGCATTCTGGTCTACAACACGGAAAAGCTGGTCAGCATCGATTTCAACCATGCCCCGGCATCTTGCTCCTTCGACGCGACTCAGACGGCGGTGGTGGACGGCCAGATGGTGCGGGTGATGGGCTGGTACGACAACGAATGGGGCTTCTCCAACCGTATGTCCGATACCGCCGCGCTGTTCGGCAGCCTGTAAGAGACGGTCGTACACTATGTCGTTTCGTACATTGGACGGGCTTGATGTCCGTGGACGCCGGGTGCTGGTCCGGCTCGATCTGAACGTGCCGATGCGTGACGGGCGGGTGAGTGATCTCACCCGCATCGAGCGTCAGGCTCCGACCGTGCGGGAGCTGGCCGAAGGCGGTGCCCGTGTCATCGTCATGAGCCATTTCGACCGTCCCAAGGGGAAGCGGGTGCAGGAAATGTCCCTGCGCCCGATCGCCGAGGCGCTGGGGGCGGCATTGGGTCAACCGGTCGCTTTCGTGGATGACTGCATCGGCGGCACGGTGGAAGAAGCTGTGGCCGGGATGAAGGATGGTGACGTTCTGGTGCTGGAAAACACCCGCTTCCACGCCGCGGAAGAAAAGAACGATCCTGAATTTTCCCGTCTGCTGGCCTCTCTGGCCGAAGTGTATGTCAACGATGCGTTCTCCGCCGCGCATCGTGCCCATGCCAGCACGCATGGCGTGACCGCGCATCTGCCCGCCTATGCCGGACGGCTGATGCAGCGGGAGGTCGAGGCACTGGAACTGGCGCTCGGCTCGCCCACCCGCCCGGTGGCGGCGATTGTCGGCGGTGCGAAAGTATCCACCAAGCTCGATCTGCTGGGCAATTTGTCCACCAAAGTGGATGTGCTGGTGATCGGCGGTGCGATGGCCAACACTTTCCTGGCTGCGCAGGGCATCAAGGTTGGCAAGTCGCTTCAGGAAGCGGAGATGCATGATACTGCACGCGCCATTCTGGAAACGGCGAAAAAGGCCGGCTGCGAGATCCTGCTGCCGGTCGATGCGGTGACGGCCACCGAATTCCGGGCTGATCCGCCGACCCGCACCGTCAGCATCAACGAAATTCCGGATGATGCGATGATGCTGGATGTCGGGCCGGAAACGGTGCGTCTGCTGACGGAACGCCTGTCCGGTGTCAAAACACTGGTCTGGAATGGCCCGCTTGGCGCGTTTGAGATCAGCCCGTTCGACAAGGCGACCGTTGCGCTGGCCCAGTCCGTTGCCGGGCTGACGGAAACGGCCGGTCTGGTTAGCGTGGCGGGCGGTGGAGACACCGTCGCGGCGCTGAAACATGCCGGTGTGGTTGAGCGTCTGACCTATGTCTCTGCCGCGGGCGGTGCCTTCCTGGAATGGATGGAAGGCAAGGAACTGCCGGGTGTCGCGGTGTTGCGGGCCTGATAAATGCCGCTCTCCTGCCTGTTCCAATCGGGACAGGCAGGAGAGCGGGAAGACAAAAGAGCCAGCAAGGCGAGGGGCACGCGCTTTTTGCGCTCATATCAGTCGTTTGGTGTGCCTTCGTGCTGCCCCAGCCAGAGCAGCATTGCCATCAGTATGATGGTGAAACGGAATGCGCTTTCAATGCCATTCCATTGGCTGGACATCCACATGCCGAACCATTCGCCGCCAATCACCAAAAACCCACCCAGCCAAAGCGTTATGCCGCTGACGAGGCCCAGTATGGCGATGGGTTTGGCGCTCTGGAACGTCGCTGCCGTATGACGTGCATGCCATAAGCGCCATACGCCCAGCCAGCACAGCGTAGCAGCCAGTCCTTCGACTGCAATGATGAGAGCATAGGCTGCATGTTGGAGCAGCGGTGACTGAATGGCGCGATAGTGGATGTGTGCATCCGGAAAAATCGTATCCATCGCCAGCACGTGCTGTACAAATGGCCAGTTGGTGCCGTAATCAGTCAGATTGCCGAAGGCGGTCAGGGTGATCCATAATGCAATCAATGCCAGCACGATGATCTTGCACAGGCGTATGATCATTGCGTCATGATCCAACTGCTATGTCGGGCTTCGGGGATCAAACGCAAAAGACCTGAACGTTCAGGTCTTTTTTGTCGGCATGATTTCAACAGGATGGAAGCGAATTTTTACGGCTCACCCGGCTCGGTGGAGAACAGTTCGGCTTTGCCCGGTTTGTCTTTCCATTCCTCGGCATCCGCCGGAGGCTCACCCTTGCGGGTGATGTTCGGCCAGACGCTGGCATAGGTGCGGTTTTTTTCCGCCCAGGCGGTGGCACGGTCGTCGCTGTCGGGGAAAATCGCTTCCGCCGGGCATTCCGGCTCACACACGCCGCAATCGATGCACTCATCCGGATGGATGACGAGCATGTTTTCACCGACATAGAAGCAGTCCACGGGACAGACTTCCACGCAGTCCATGAATTTGCAGCGGATGCAGTTCTCGGTGACCACGTAGGCCATAAAGTCACTCCCGATCGCCCAAAGCGGCATCGTCTTCTGATGTCGCGCTGAATATGTGGCGGGCATATGCCGGGCTTTCCACCCCGATGCAAGGATTGCCGCTCAGTTTTCGTCCGTTTCGGGCGGGATGCCGCTTTCCGCTGTCGGCATGGCCGGCAAGGACGGTGGGGAGGCAGCCGTGTTTCCCCCGTCAGGAATATCCTCATACAACCTGCGTGCCTCGCTGGCCGGACCCCGGCGGGTCGCCAGTGAAAGTACCCGCAGCACTCGCACAGTCTGCCGCTCCGGCTGATCGCCGAGCGGGATGACCAGAACATCTCCTATCCGGAGTCTGGCATGTGGCTTGTCGGTGGCCTGCCCGTTCAACCGGATCAATCCGTGCTCGATCAACCTTGCGCACAGGGAACGGCTTTTCAGAAAGCGGGCGCACCACAGCCAGCTGTCCAGTCGCTGCCAATTCTGGGCGCTACCGGAGGGGCTACCGGAATTGTGCGGGGATATCTCGGGGAAGGCAGGCTTGCCGCTCATCGGTCCTGTGATCGTATCAAAGCTAGCGCCGCAGGGCGGCCAGCGCGGAGAAAGGATGGTCCGGTGCGACCGGCGTCGGCCTTTTTGGGGGCGGCGGTCGCCGGCTTGTCTCGCGACTGGTTTCCCGGTGTGAATCGCGCCGTGGCAGTGGCACCAGCATAGGCGGGGCGGGTGGTCCGTAGAAGGACGGTTCCAGTCCTTTGTTGGCAATCCGCAGGCCCAGCGCTTTCAGAACCATGGGCAGGATGGCGGTTGGAACGGACAGGCGCCCCGCCAGGCCGGCAGGCAGCGGCACCGGGCCGCGTCTTGCGGCGAATTGAAGCTCGGCGGCGATGCGTTCGGCAATGTCCAGGCGCAGATAGACCGGGCCTGTCCGGACCCATCCCATTGCTTCCGCAAAATCCGGTGGCCATCCAAGGCGGCTGGCCTCGGCCAGCGGCATCGATACCAGCGCCGGATGGGGCAGGGAGGGAACGGCATTCAGCCCACGGGCAATGCTCAGTAATCTGGCGCGTACCATGACGGAGGCAGCGTGGCGCAAAGCGGGAATACTCAGGCCGAATCGTCCGGCCCGGACCCCGATCTGCTTCAGGGCGCTGCGTTCCGCCGGGGGAATGGCATCCTCGGTCGCGCCGGGCACCAGACCGCCGTTTTCCATCAGACGGTGCAGATGCCCGCGCAACATCGCATGGGGGCGGGCGGCTTCCTGCGCCTGAAACAGCGGTGCCATGGCGGTGGCAATTGTTCTGTCCAGCCAGGCTTGCAGCCGCAGCCGGATACGTTCACGCAGGCTGCCGTCGAGAAACTCGCTGTCCGCCACCGCGATCATGGGGTTCAGAAGGGTCGGGCCGGCCCGCAACCGTGCGATCGGGTGGCCTTCCCACAGGATTTCCAGCCGCTCGGAGATCGACAGGGCCTGATCCGGTGTGGCTTCCAGACTGATGACCCGCCGCGGCATGGATTCGCGCAAGGCCCGCCTTGCGGCGCGCATAACCAGTTTTCTTTCTTCCCCGACAATACCGGCTTCCGGTTCAAACCCGAAGCCCGTGATGTGACCGACCGCATGGCCCTCCACGATCACCTGTCCCGCTTGCGTGACGGCAGAAAGCAGCGGGGCGTCATTCTGATCTTCCAGCCGTCGCAGCAAATGCGTGGCGCGGCGATCCACGAAGCGGGCAGTGAGTTTTTCATGCAACGCGTCGGAGAGCAGGTCTTCCACCTCTCTGGTCCGGCCCTGCCAGAACGGAGCATCATTCACCCAGTCCTGATGCGCGGCGATATAGCTCCAGACCCGGATGCCGGACAGGCGCTGCATCAGCGTGTCGATATCCCCATCGGCGCGGGCCAGATGGTCGATCTGACTGGCCAGCCAGTCAGCTTGCAGGGTTCGGCGCTGCAAGACCTGCAAAAAGACCCGGCCGCAGAGCTTGGTATGGGTGTCGTCCGCCAATTTGCGGAAATCGGGGATCTGGCAGGTCTCCCATAGCAATCTCACCCGGCTGCGTCTGGTGCTGTGGCCGCAGACCAGTGTGCGGATCTCCTGATCCCGTAACAGCGCATCGAGGGTTTCGACATCGCTGGCATCATGCCCGCGCACCAGCCCCGTGCGGGGTGGTGGCGCGTTGAGGCTGGCCAACAGAGCATCGCCATCGCTGAAATCGAGATCGGCATTGCGCCAGGCCAATTGGCCGATCGCCTCGAAACGATGGGTCTCCACCGCTTCGACCAGCTCTTCCGGCAGTGGCGGACAGTCGGCGGTGGTGCCGAAGGTGCCGTCCCGCATGCCGCGACCGGCGCGACCGGCAATCTGGGCGATCTCCGGCGCGGCCAGACGGCGGGCGCGGTGGCCGTCGAATTTCGACAGGCGGGCAAAGGCGACATGGTCGACATCCATGTTCAGCCCCATGCCGATCGCGTCGGTGGCGACCAGAAAATCGACCTCTTTGTCCTGATACAGCGCCACCTGAGCATTGCGGGTGCGGGGGGAAAGGCGTCCCATCACCACGGCACAGCCGCCTTTACGGCGGCGGATCAGCTCGGCGATGGCATAGACGTCGCCAGCGCTGAACGCGACGATGGCACTGCGGGGCGGCAGGCGGCCGAGCTTGGCTGCCCCTGCATGGCGCAGTTCGGACAGGCGGGGACGGGTCTCGATCTCGGCCTGCGGCACCAGGCTTTTCAGCAGCGGCCGGATTGTCTCCGCGCCCAGAAACATGGTCTCGACCATCCCACGCGCATGCAGCAGCCGGTCGGTAAAGACATGCCCGCGATCCGGGTCGGCGCAGAGCTGAATTTCATCCACCCCGATCCATTCGACCGCCCGGTCCAGTGGCATGGCCTCTACGGTGCAGGCAAACCACCGGGCTCCGGGCGGAATGATTTTTTCCTCCCCTGTAATCAGGGCGACGCGATCGGCGCCTTTGGTGGCCACCATACGGTCGTAATTCTCGCGGGCGAGCAGACGCAGGGGAAAACCGATGATGCCGCTTGCATGCGCCAGCATCCTGTCCATCGCCAAATGCGTCTTCCCGGTATTGGTGGGGCCGAGCACGGCCTTCACCCGGGGGAGTAACTGCGTCATGGATATATAGTCTGTGTGCAGGGAGACGGATTGCAAGCGGGCATCATGTGCGCCATCTCCATGACTGAAACGGAGGGGAATGCAAGAGGAGGTCCGTCCGCCGTCAGGGGCCGGTTCCTGTTCCCGCCGTGTTTGAGCATTTCAACGATGGAGCGTACTCAGATCATGAGCGACCAGACAACAACCGGACAGGCCACCGCCGGAGAAACCGGGGCCAGCGGTTCGGAGCAGCATCGTTTCGGGGCCGAAGTGGACCGGCTGCTGCACCTCGTCATTCATTCCCTGTACACCGAGCGCGAGATTTTCCTGCGCGAACTGGTCGCCAACGCGGCCGACGCCATTGAGCGCCGCAGATTCGAGGCTTTGTCCGACACCACCCTGCTGGCTGGCGCGGATGAGGCGAAGATCCGTCTTTCCGCCGACAAGGCCGCCCGCACCCTGACCATTGCCGATGGTGGTATCGGCATGACGCGGGACGATCTGATCACCCATCTCGGCACCATCGCCAAATCAGGCACCCGCGCCTTTGGTGAGGCCCTGAAAGCCCGCGAGGAGCAGAAGGAAGGCGCTGAAAAGCCCACCACGATCGGCCAGTTCGGTGTCGGTTTCTATGCCGCTTTCATGGTGGCCGACCGGGTGGAGGTGACCTCCCGCCGCGCTGGCACGGAGGATGCCTGGACATGGTCGTCGGAGGGAAACGGCACGTTCGCCATCGCGCCCGGCAGCCGGGATACGGCGGGCACGACCATTGTGATGCATATCAAGGCGGATGCTGATGAATTCCTCGATTCCTGGCGTCTTGAAAACATTATCCGCAAATGGGCCGATTTCATTGCCGTCCCGGTGCTGGTGGCCCAGGAAGATGGTGAGGACAGGGCCGCCAATGATGGGGCCGCGCTGTGGCGCAAGAGCAAGTCGGAGGTGACGGAGGAGGACTATGAAGCCTTCTACCGTCATGTCGGCAGCTTTTTCGATAAGCCGTGGGCGACCCTGCACTGGCGGGCAGAAGGGGCGATTGATTTCTCCGCCCTGCTGTTCATCCCCGGCAGTCCCGGCTTTACGCCGATGGATGAGGAACGTGAAAGCCGCGTCCGCCTGCATGTGAAGCGGATGTTCATCACTGATCGTGCCGAGATCCTGCCTGCCTGGCTGCGTTTCGTGCATGGCGTGGTCGATACGGATGATCTGCCGCTGAATGTCAGCCGCGAGATGTTGCAGGCCACCCCGGTGCTGGCGCGTATTCGCAAGGCGGTGACGAACCGTGTGCTGACCGAACTGAAAACCCGTGCCAAGGACGAGGAAAGCTACCGGACCTTCTGGCAGCATTTCGGCCGCGTGCTGAAGGAAGGCGTGTGGGATGATTCCGAGCATCGCAAGGATCTGCTGCCTTTGCTGCGTTTCGCATCCTCTGCCATTCCGGCGGATCAGGATGGCGGCCTGACCTCGCTCGACGCTTATGTCTCGCGCATGAAGGAAGGGCAGAAGGCGATTTACTACCTCGCCGGAGACCGGGTGGAGACGCTGCGCAACTCACCCCAGCTGGAAGGCTTCCGGGCACAGGGCTATGAAGTGCTGCTGCTGGAAGATCCGATCGACGCATTCTGGCCGGAGCGTGCCGAGTCATTCGCGGATAAGCCGATCCGTTCGGTGGCCCGCTCGGCGGAGGATCTGGCGGCGCCGGAAGGCGACGTGCCGGATGTGTCGGCCCTGACCTCCGCCCTCAAAGCCGCGCTGGGCGAGCGCGTGTCGGAGGTGCGTGCCAGCACTCGTCTGGTCTCCAGCGCGGTTATTCTCTCCTCTGCCGGCGTGGGGCCTGACCTTCAGATGCAGCGTCTGCTGGCGCGTGCCGGACGTGGCTTGCCACCCGCTCCGCCGGTGCTGGAAATCAACCCGCGCCACAAGCTGATTGCCTCCCTCGTCAGCGCTGCCGCGCAGGGTGAGGGTGAGGCACGCGGTATGGAAAGTGTCGCGGAAACCTTGCTCGATCTGGCGCGGATTCAGGAAGGTGAGGCCCCGGCCGATCCGACCGCTTTTGCCGGGCGGGTCATGAGCTGGATCGAGCAGGGCCTGCCCGGTCATCAGGCTGCTGAAAAGGCTTCCGCGTGAGCGGCGCTCCGGAGGGCCGCTCACGGGTGGTTGCTGCCCCGGATGAAATTATCTGGGGGCGGCCTCTGGAGTGTTTCGTGGAGGGGGAGAGTAATTCTCTCCCCATTTTCCCGTTGCGGCCGGAGGGTCTGGAGGCTTTTCTCGCCGGAGAAGGGGCGCATGCTGCCGGGTTCCTGCGGGGGGCCGGGCTGACGGCGAAAGCGGGGCAGCTTGTGCTATATCCGGCAGGAGACGGGACTGGTCCGGGTGGTGCAGTGCTGGGTCTTGGCGCCAGCCGTGATCCGTGGGGTTTCGGTGATTTGTCCAGTCGCCTGCCAGCCGGGACGGTGTGGCATCTGGAGCCGGGGGATTATGCTCCCGATCAGGCGGCGCTCGGTTTCGCGCTGGGCGCTTATCGGTTCGACCTGTTCAAGGGGCGGCAGGATGCTCCGGCGCCGGCCCGTCTGGTTGTGCCGGCGGAAAGCGCAGACGCGGTGGAAGAAGCCCGTGCCGTGTGGCTGGCGCGTGATCTCATCAACACGCCTCCCAACCGGCTGGGACCGCAGGAACTGGCGGACGCCGTGCGCCGGATCGGCCATGAGGCAGGCGCGGCAGTGGAAATCGTGACCGGTCCGGCGCTGGAGTCAGCCTATCCGGCCATTGCCGCGGTGGGGGCAGGATCAGACCGGCCTCCCGCTGTTGCCATTCTGCGTTGGCAGGGTAGCCGTGCGGATGAGACTTCTCCGCTGATCGCGCTGTGCGGCAAGGGGGTGGTGTTCGACACGGGCGGGTATGATCTGAAGCCATCCGCCGCCATGCTGCGGATGAAGAAAGACATGGGCGGTGCTGCGGTGATGCTGGCAGCGGCCCGGCTGATCATGCAGCGCGATCTGCCGATCCGGCTGGTGCTGCGGATTGGATGCGTCGAAAATAGCGTCTCCGGTCGCGCTATGCGCCCATCCGATGTTCTGCGCACCCGCAGCGGGCTGACGGTCGAGGTCGGCAATACGGATGCTGAAGGCCGCTTGGTACTATGTGACCTTCTGGCGGAAGCTGCTGAGGAAACGCCTTCCCTGTTGGTCGATGCCGCGACCCTGACCGGGGCGGCTCGTGTCGCAGCCGGTCCTGATCTGCCAGTGCTGTTTTCCAACGATCCGCTCTGGGCGGAGCGATTGGAACGGGCGGGCGGTAACGTCTCTGATCCGGTCTGCCGGCTCCCTCTGTGGGACGGGTATGATTCATGGTTGTCCAGCGATGTGGCGGATCTGAATAGCGTGTCCAGCCGTCCGTTTGCCGGTGCGATGATTGCAGCCCTGTTTCTGCGCCGTTTCGTTCCGCCTGAGACTGCATGGGTTCATTACGACCTCTATGCATGGAACGATGAGAACAGGCCGGGTCGTCCGCGCGGTGGTGAAGGCCAGATATTGCGCGGCTTGGTAGGTTCATTGTCTCATTATTACAAATAATTCATTACGAGAAGTTTTAAGAACGCGAACGTAAATTTGATAGTATTTTCCTTATTAACACAGACCATGCTGCATCGCATATGCAGGGTCGGCTGCCATATAGTCAGATAATATATGGTTGTTGGCTGGATAAAACATTTTGTAACTCGGCTGTTGAAACGATTTCTGCAATTGTCGCGTTACAGGCAGGGAAAGGATCATTATTATGGCTAGTGTTAGCAATACGGATCAAATGGTCGGCATTCTGCGCGACACGGTTGTTGCGATGGTGCGTCGTGACGGTCCCGATCTCTCCGCCCGTCAGCTTGGCGTTTTTCTGACATGCTACATGCAGGACGGCGCTCATACGGTGCGTGGACTGGCGCAGGAGCTGAATGTTTCCAAGCCCGCCATTACCCGCGCGCTTGATCGGCTGGGTGAGCTGGATTTGGCCCGTCGCAAAGTGGACCCCATGGATCGCCGTAGCGTACTGGTGCAGCGAACCATGAAAGGCAATGCTTTCCTGCGCGATCTGCGTTCGATTATGGCCGAGGCCGCTGCCCCGCAGCGTCGCGGCAGCAACGAAGGACGACGCGTTGCGAATGGCTGATTTCTTCCCGCTTCCCGTTCCCGACCGCTGCCATCAATTGTGACCCGATGGTACGCGGGACGGGTTCGTGCCCGCTCATAAAGATATGAAAGCGGACTGATATAGGGCGATCATGGCAAGGCGGCCTTTTCCATTGGGAAAAGCGTTGCTAGTCTCGTCGCCCCCGCAGCCGCGCGCTCATGCATGGTGCTGTGGGCGCTGGCAGGATTGAAGCAATGAAGTTCAAGGCCGAACGCGCTGTGCTCCTCAAGGCGCTGGCGCATGTTCAAAGCGTGGTCGAGAAGCGGAACACCATTCCGATTCTGGCCAATGTGCTTCTTGAGGTGAAAGACGGTTCCCTTCGTTTCACTGCAACCGATATGGAAATTGCCATTGTCGAGGATGTTCCTGCCGAGGGCCTTCGTGATGGTGCTGTAACGGCTCCGGCTGGTACGCTCTACGAAATTGTCCGCAAGCTGCCTGACGGGGCGGATGTGGAGCTTGATCATCAGGCTGGTGATCAGCAATTGATGCTGAAATCTGGCCGCTATGCCACAAAGTTGGTGGTACTGCCGACGGATGATTTCCCCAGCATGACCACGGGTGCGCTGCCGCATCAATTCAGGCTGGCAGGCAATGTGCTGAGGGGGTTGATAGACCGCACACGCTTTGCCATCAGCACTGAAGAAACCCGTTATTATCTAAACGGTATTTATTTTCATGCGGCCCAGGGTGGCCCGGATGGAGCCGCCCTTCGTGCCGTTGCGACGGATGGCCATCGTCTGGCGCGCGTCGAGGAGCCTTTGCCGGAAGGCGCGCTCGGTATGCCGGGAGTGATCGTGCCACGTAAAACGGTCGCGGAACTGCGCAAGCTTCTGGATGAAGTAACGGATACGGTCGATGTCGCCCTTTCCGATACCCGTATCCAGTTTGTGGCGGGACCGGTCACCCTGACCAGCAAACTGATCGACGGCACCTTCCCGGAATATGAGCGTGTGATCCCCAAAGATAACGACAAGGTTCTGCGGGTGGGGAAAAACGATTTTTCTGCTGCGGTGGCCCGTGTGGCGGCTATTTCTTCCGAACGCTCCCGCCCGGTGAAAATGGCGCTCGACCGCAATCTGCTGGTTCTGTCTGCCTCCAGTCCGGATCAGGGAACCGCGACCGAGGAACTGGACGGTGACCGTATCCAGTATGAAGCCGGGGCGCTGGAGATTGGTTTCCAGGCGCGTTATCTGAACGACATCACTGATCAGATCGCCGAGGAAGTCGAGTTCCGTTTTGCCGATGGTTCCGCCCCGACGGTGGTACAGGATGCAGCCGATTCCAGCGCGCTTTATGTGCTGATGCCGATGCGCGTCTGAGGGGCAATCGCTGGCTATCTCTCTTTCCGCGACTGAAGCGACTGTTGTCTCCAGCGTGGAGGGGCCGTTGCCCCATATCCGGACGCTGACACTGACCCGGTTCCGAAATTATGCCGCTCTGGCATGGTCTCCGCCGCCGGGGCTGGTGGGGGTTGTCGGCCCTAATGGCAGCGGCAAGACCAATTTGCTGGAGGCGATTTCCCTGCTTTCCCCCGGTCGCGGGCTGCGCAATGCTCGCACGGACCAGCTTGCAAGACAGGGGGAGGGGGGAGATGGCAGTTGGGCAGTGCATGCCCGGATTCTGTCCCCGACAGGGCCGGTGGAACTGGCAACCGGCGTCCTCCCCGGCACCGAGCGTCGTCAGGTGCGGATTGATGGCGATATTATCCGTGGTCAGGCCGAACTGGGCGCACATATCACCACGGTCTGGCTGACCCCGCAGATGGATCGGCTGTTTCAGGAGGGCCCTGCCGGCCGTCGACGATTTCTCGATCGTCTGGTTTATGGGCTGGAACCGGCGCATGCACGGGAAGTCGCGGCTCAGGCGGCGAGCCTCACGGAACGAGCGCGGCTGCTGGCAATGCGGGCCGATCCGGCCTGGCTGGCAGCGGTTGAGGATTCCATTGCCCGTCATGCGACGGCGGTGACGGCTTCCCGCCTTGCGTATGTCACACGGTTGAATGATGTTCTGGTTCAGGGAGGCGCAGGAGGTTTTCCGCCTGCAAGGCTGGATCTGAACTGTGCCATTGCTACCCGTCTTTCCCGCCATCCGGCAGTCGAGGTTGAGGACTGGCTGCGTGCCGCCCTGCGTGACAGCCGCGAGACTGATGGAGAAAGTGGCACGCAGGGAATAGGCGCCCATCGCAGTGATCTGCTGATGAAGGATGCGGCAACGGGCCGTTCGGCGTCGATTGCCAGTACCGGGCAGCAGAAAGCTCTGCTGATCGGAGTGACTTTAGGGCATGCCGTCCTGTTGAAGGCGGTAAGAGGGCGGGCGCCCGTGATGCTGCTGGATGAGCCTATGACCCATCTGGATGCCGAACGCCGGAGGCTGTTGCTGACGGCATTGCGGGGACTGGGTGGACAAGGTTTTCTGACAGCGACAGACCGCGATGCGTTCGATGCGGATTTATCCTGTGTGACCTGTCTGGAAGGATGCCTGCACCCGGTATCCTAGAGGATAGACTTCTCTTTTCAGCCGGATGGAGCCGCTTGATGGGGGGGAAGCCCCGGTTAGGGCTGTCCCTCGGGGGGATAGTCGAGTATAAATAGGTGATTCCCGCGCTGTCCTGGAGCTTTTTGCCGGCATGTCCGATCCTACGCCGCTGCCGCCTGATTCTGATGCTTATGATGCGTCCTCGATTTCCGTACTGCGGGGGCTTGATGCAGTCAGAAAGCGCCCTGGCATGTATATCGGCGACACTGATGATGGCTCCGGCCTGCATCACATGGCGTTTGAAATTATCGATAATGCGGTGGATGAGGCTCAGGCCGGGTTCGCGAGCGAAGTCACCCTGACCCTGAATGGGGATGGCAGTGTGACCGTGACCGATGACGGACGCGGCATCCCTACGGATATTCACGCCGAGGAAGGCATTTCCGCGGCGGAGGTCGTGCTGACCCGCTTGCATGCGGGCGGCAAGTTCAACCAGAATTCCTACAAGGTCTCCGGTGGCTTGCATGGCGTGGGAGCGGCCGTGGTCAACGCTCTGTCCGAATGGATGGAAGTGCGCATCTGGAGAGAGGGGCGTGAACATTTCATCCGCTTCCGTCATGGCGATGCGGAGGCTCCGTTGGTCGAGATCGGCCCTTCACCGCGCGGTTCCGGCACGCAGGTCACGTTCAAGCCGAGCAACCTGACTTTTACCAGGGTCGAATTTGAATTCGCCACCTTGGAACGTCGCTTGCGGGAGCTGGCATTTCTGAATTCAGGCCTGAAGATCGTGCTGCGTGACGAACGTCATGTGCCGGCTCAGGAAAGCGTGTTCTGCTATGAAGGTGGGCTGACCGCTTTCGTCGAATGGCTTGATCGCGGCAAAGTGGCGCTGTTTGATCCACCGATCAGTGCCGCCGGTTCTGCCAATGCTGATCAGGGTGATATCAAGGTCGAATTTTCGCTGGTCTGGAACGACAGTTTCCATGAGACCATGCTGTGCTTCACCAACAATATTCCCCAGCGTGATGGTGGCACGCATCTGGCCGGTTTCCGTCAGGCGCTGACCCGCGTTGTTTCCAAATATGCTGAAGGACTGGGCAAAAAAGAGCAGCTGGCTCTGGTTGGCGAGGATATGCGCGAAGGTATGACCGCCGTTCTGTCGGTCAAAGTTCCGGACCCGAAATTTTCTTCGCAGACCAAGGAAAAGCTTGTCAGTTCCGAAGTGCAGCCGGTGGTTCATGCAGCGGTCGCCGATGCGATCGGGCACTGGTTTGAAACGCATCCCAAGGAAACCCGCTCCATCATCCAGAAGGCGATGGATGCGGCCTCGGCCCGTGAAGCAGCCCGGCGGGCGCGTGAACTGACCCGGCGCAAGGGTGTACTGGATATTTCTTCGCTGCCCGGGAAGCTCGCCGATTGTCAGGAGCGCGATCCTTCCAAATGCGAAATTTTCATCGTCGAGGGTGACAGCGCCGGTGGCTCCGCCAAGCAGGGCCGTGACCGGAAATTTCAGGCGATCCTGCCGCTCAAGGGTAAAATCCTCAATGTGGAGCGGGCGCGTTTTGATCGTATGCTCGGCAGTGCCGAAATCGGTACGCTGATTACGGCGCTTGGCACCGGTATCGGCCGTGGAGAGCCGGAGCAGGGTGGATTCGATATTGCCAAGCTGCGGTACCATCGCATCGTCATCATGACTGACGCTGATGTGGATGGTAGCCATATCCGCACTTTGCTGCTGACTTTCTTCTTCCGCCAGATGCCGCAGCTGTTTACCAATGGACATCTGTACATCGCCCAGCCGCCTCTGTTCAAAGCCACACGTGGCAAGGATGAGCGCTATCTGAAAGATGAACGTGCTCTGGAAGAGTATCTTCTTTCCAAGGCACTGAACGAGGCGCAACTGACTCTGGCGGATGGACGGGTGTTCGCCGGTGATGAACTGGCCGAGGAAGTCAACCATCTGCGTGATGTTGCGGCCCGGATGCGCAGGCTGGCCGGTGGTATTCCTCTGGCGCTGCTGGAACAGGCGGTGGTGGCGGGGGCGCTGCGTCCTGATGCTACGCCGGATACCCTGCAAACACTCAGCGCGCGGCTCAATGCTATTTCTCCCGCGTCCGAACGTGGTTGGATCGTCGCTTCGGAAGGCGAGGGGCTCACCATGCGCCGCACAGTACGGGGCGTCGCGGAGCGTCATACGCTGGAGGCCACTGCTTTGAGGAGTGCGGAAGCCCGCTGGCTGGCGGAGCGGACCGACCAGTTGGCAGCCCGCTATACGCAGCCGGTGAGTCTGGCGCTGGATGCAGCCCGGCTGGAGCTAGCCGGACCTGCCTCGGTGCTGGAGCGTATTCTGGCCCATGGGCGTAAGGGTCTCTCCTTCCAGCGCTTCAAAGGGCTGGGCGAGATGAACCCCGAGCAGCTCTGGAGTACCACGCTCGATCCGGCGACCCGCACCCTGTTGCAGGTGAAGGTCGGCGATATCGAAGATGCCGGGCAGATTTTCAGCACGCTGATGGGCGACGTTGTCGAGCCACGGCGCGATTTTATCGTTGGAAACGCATTGAAAGTGGCCAATCTGGATGTATGATCGTGCAAAGGCGATCCTGTCAGCACTGGAACGCGTTGTTACGGAGCCGGAATCTCAATTGGGATTGACGCTGACTGCTGTCGCGGCAGCTGCAAATGCTTGTGGCTTCCTCGCGGTCGGGCGCTTTCTGTCGCATATGTCCGGCGTGGTCTCGACCATGGCCTTTCATGCAGCAGCCGGAGAGGTCGAGATTCTTCTGCTGATGGCGGGTGTGTTCATATTGTTTGTGGCCGGGGCAGCCTGCTCTGCCATGATTGTGAATGAAGCCGTCCGTAGACGCTATCGCAACGTCTATATCTGGCCGCTGATTCTGGAAGCAATCCTGCTTGCGGCATACGGGATTGGTTCGACCATGGCGCTGCCGGAGTGGCGTTATGATGTCGTGATCGGTTTCAGCTTCCTGATGGGGCTGCAAAACGCGACGATCACCACAATCTCCGGCGCGCGGATGCGCACCACACATATTACCGGGGTGGTAACCGATATCGGCACTGAAATCGGTCGACTGCTCTATGAGCGGTCAGGGCGCCGCGTCATCCCCAGCCTGACCTCCAACCCTTACAAGCTCGTTCTGCTCCTGTGTCTGGTGACATCGTTTTTTCTGGGTGGTGTGCTCGGTGTACTGAGTTTTACCCAGATCGGGTTACTGACCTGTGTGCCTCTGGCCTTGATCCTTGCCGTCGTGATCATAATCATGCACCGGTATTATCCTAACCGGCCTGAGAAATAACACGCAGGATCGGCAGCAGCGGTTTTTTCCCGAGCTACTGCATCAGCACGGCGTGGATCAGATTATCTCCTGACGCAAGCTTGGTTCCGTCCGATGTATAGATGTCGAGATATTTGCCGCTGTTGAGAAGATATCGCGTTGCCGTATCGCTTGTGGGGTAGGTACGGGTGATGCCCTCCTGCTGACCGATCAGCGCAATACGATCATGATCCGGGTCGAAATTTTTAATCGTCAGTGGCCCGGATGCCAGGCTGTTGACCCAGACGGTATCATCGCCTGCACCCATCACGATGGATACGGCACCCCCACCGAGAGCCGGTCTGGTGGCGCCAAAACCGATCGAGACAAAATCCCCGGCATTTCCCAGTTGCAGACTGGCATCTTCATGGCCAAGGAAAATAGCGCTTTTTACGCCGCCTCCGACGAAATTCAGAGTCTGATCCTGGTTGACACCATCGCCAATCACCCAATGGCGATATGTGCTGTCCCCTGCGGGCTGAAGAGTTGAGGCTTCCGTGTGATAGGAAAGCGTACCGGCTGACCCCAGAAATACAAGCTGCTGGCCGGTTCCGCCCGTCACGGTGTCATTGCCCTTGGACAGAACCGGCACGCTATAACCGCTGCCTCCGACCAGTTTCATGCCGGGACCATTGGCAAAAATGAAACCGTCCGCCGATCCTGCATAAACAGTATCGTTATTGCTGATGACGACATTGGTATGAAGTGTCTGACCATCCATATCAATGGATGCATTGCCGGACGGAGATGCAAACCACCACTGGGTTTTTGCCGTGCTGGCAAGCCCGGTATCGTACACTGTCTGATAATTGTTGGAGATGGTGACAAATTTTGAATTTGCCATGGAGGCATCAAAATTCTGGTCGGTATCACGGGAAATCACGGGATCGGCGATGTCGAATGTTGCTCCCGTTCCATCAAGGGACTCACCGCCGTAGAAATACGAACCAAGGCTCCATAGAGACATGTTCATCAGGGATGATGAATACGATGAATGTTCCAGAGCAAGATTTCTGGCCAGATCTACAACAGCGGAATTCAGATCAATTGTAATATGATGCAAGGCCCCCTGATCTTCTCCCCATTTCAGATAATCGCCGCCTGCATCAGAGGAAAGTGCATTCCAGGCAAAATTGGTACCTGAAAAATAAAGGCGCCCCCATGAAGGTGGGGTACCACGGGAATCTGCCAGCGGAAACTGCAGAAAACCGTTCAACGTCGGCAGAGCAGCATTATAATTTGGATTGGATTTGCTATTAAAAGCAATCGTAAACGAATTCAGCCCAAAGGTTGCACCTTGTCCGTGGCCAGTCTGGAAAATCTCTGACAAGCGTTGTTGAGAAGAAAAAGTAATTTGTTTGTCGAAGGTGTAATTTGATGCCGCATTAAGCGAGGTCGACAAAAACAGATTGCGGCCTCCGGGAGATGTGTCGCCTATATTGGCGGAAGAACCGTCCTGCCCATCTATCGTTGTGATACGATACGTCCATTGACCAGGCGAACCATAGACGGACAAAGCCATTGTCGAGGCTTCGTTGGTCCATGTGTAATCAGCGGTCCCCAGAACATTGTCGGCATAAAGTGGGTTTCCAGTGGTATAGATCGAAGGATTCAGAAAACTTTCAGAATGCCATTGGATGATGTCCCATTGAGAATTCACAGTATAGGGAAGCTCAGGAGGACGCGCATAATATTCTGCTCTGCCATTCTCGACAGAGCCTGTATTAAACCTGAAGCGGGGAGAAAGGAGGCTGGGATTATTGAAAGCCGATATTCGGGGCATAAAAAAGAGGCTTTCATTTAAAAGTAGAAATATTACGAATCAATCATCATTTGATTGATGATGTTAATATATATATGAACTTATAGTTGAAAAACAACTAATTTTTTCCAAAAATTTAGAGAATTGATTCCTTTGTTTATGAAAAAAATCTGTAGACTTATTATTTATAGTATTAAGCTTGAAATTTATAGTATATAGAAAGTCTTCTTATAGTTTTTTTAGTAAAATGTTTGCTGATTATAATTAAAATATTATTTTTTGAAGCAATCGTTAAAATGTCATATAAGCAGTGATATCTATAAAAATTTGTGGAAAATATGAATATTATTGGAATAACAAGAGTATTTAATGAAGATGATATTATTGAATCATTTGTCCGTCATCATTCGATTTTTTTTAATTCCCATATATTCATCGATAATGGAAGTTCAGATCAAACAGTTGATATATTAATAAAATTAAAAAATGAGGGATTTAATATTATTCTTTTTGAAAATAAATCTATTATTTTTCAGGAAATGCAAATTAATACAGAATTTTATAAATTTGCAAATAATATGAATCCGGATTGGATTATGTATATTGATGCAGATGAATTTATAGACATAAGAAATAGTGAAAACCTGTTTTACGAAACGCTAAAAATTCAGAAAGAAGACATTGAAAGCGTTTTGTTTGAGCTGAACAATTATCAAAATACTTTTGAAGATGATCATGATGAAATTGCAGTGCCTGTCAGAATTACCCATCGTCTGCCCTGTGGATCCAATGTCTGGAAAACCGCTGTCAGGGGGCAAATCCGGTCAAATGTGGTTATCGAAGCTGGTAATCACGGGGTTATCATAGATGATCGCTATGCTCGAGATTGCAAAAGTCATCAGGTAAAACTGGCTCATTTTAACAGACGCTCTGTCTGGCAGGAATTAACAAAGATTATCATCGGTCATCTGAAAGCAATCAGTACAGGGAAAGAAGCAAAAGAAAGAAACTGGTCTGCTCATTATAAACCATTTTACGAAAAAATTAAAAACAAACCTTGGGAAATATTAAAAAGTGATTATATTTTATCGAAAGACAATAAAAATCGACAATATTTTTATGATCCAATGAATTATTTGGGCGGTGATTTGAGATATACGAATAAAACGGACTATGATATGAAAAGTATTATATCAATAATAAATTATTTTGAAAATCTTTCACAAAGCCATGGAGATATTGTTGATCTGTTAAGAGAAAATAATATTGAGAGCATGCATTCTGTCATCAGACGAATATTTTAATTAAACAGCAGATCATAGCTATTTTTTACTTTCCTGCTGCTGAACAAAAATGGTTCTGTGCCTGAAGGAAATCCAGACCCGTCGGGTAGCCAGATAATCGGTTCCCAGCAGCATATCGCCCCCTGGTAATGTGATATCGCCGACAGCGATGGGCTGATTCAGGAATTCCTCCCTGCCGACGGTCAGTCTGTCAAAGGCATGGCGATAGATGGAAACCGGATGCATATCCATGCCTGATCCACGATTCAGCACGTCATCCGGGTGGAGGGTTTCACCTGCCTTATGGGTGCTGGCCAGGGTGATGACGGATATGGAGGCTCCACTATCAAGAATAGCCGTCAGAGAGGTATTATCAACGTACACCGGCAGTCGAACCAGCGCGTTCCGCCAGTCGGTATGCAGGGGCAAGGCGGCATATTTGCCTTTCCATGGCAGAAAAGCACCGCTGCATGCTTCGCTGTCGTAAAGATCCAGCGTGCGATGAGGGATATCGAGCGCAATGTCATACTGGCCCAGTATATCGAGGCCCAGCAGGCCCACTGCTGGAGAGGCAGTACCCTCGATCTCCGGAACACCTGCGACCGCCAGACTGATATCATGGATGCTGGCCTGACCGAGTTGCAACGTATGCAGCTGAACATTGGCATGGCTGTACAAACCACCGATGCCCTGGATAATGGAGGACTGGGTCGGATCTGGCGCCAGATGCAGTTTCTGAATGGCATTGACGGCAATGACGGTTGCGGCTGCACCCGTATCCACGATCATCGTTGCCGGCTGATCATCAATGATGACTGGTACGGCGAAAAGATGTCCATACGGGATCAGCGTCAGATGGGCATGGCGCGTCAGTTCGCAACGGGATCCAGCTGAGGCATCGCAGGCGGACAGTAATAAAGGCAGCAGCCACAACCCTTGACGCCGCATGCTGATAGCTTTCAGCAAGGATCTGATCAGGCTCTGTGCTGTGTAACGCAGGGTGTGGCTCCACATGATCAGGGCTGGTCAGGAACAAACCGCCTGACCAGATCAGACAGATGCCCGATTTCCTCCAGCTTCAGCCCTTCTGGCGGGGAGGGACGATTTTTGCCGCGTGCTACCCGACGCGGTCGGCAGGCCGCTTCGAAGCCAAGCTTGGCGGCTTCTTTCAGCCGTGCTTCCGTCTGCGGCACTTGTCTGATTTCGCCGGACAGGCCGACTTCCCCAAAAAAGACTTCATTGGCTGCAACGGGCTGTTCTGTTGCGGCCGAGATCAGGGCGGCGGCAACGGCAAGATCGGCGGCTGGTTCAGTGATGCGCAACCCCCCTGCGATATTCAGATAAACGTCATTCTGGGCCAATTTCAGTCCACAGCGTGCTTCCAGAACCGCCAGCAGCATGCCCAGTCTTGCACTGTCCCAGCCGACCACAGCCCGGCGCGGCGATCCACCCGCATTGGGGGCCAGCAGGGCCTGCACTTCCAGCAGGACCGGGCGGGAGCCTTCCATCCCTGCGAAAACCGCGCTGCCGGCGATATTACCGCGTCGTTCCGCCAGAAACAGGGCGGATGGGTTGGCGACTTCAGACAGACCCAGATCGGTCATTTCGAACACGCCAATTTCATCCGTGGCACCAAAGCGGTTTTTGACGCCGCGCAGAATGCGGAACTGATGGCCCCGGTCACCTTCGAAATACAGCACGGCATCCACCATGTGCTCCAGCACGCGCGGACCGGCAATGGCGCCTTCCTTGGTGACGTGACCGACCAGCACCAGCGCGAAGCCGACGCTTTTGGCCAGCCGGATCAGCTCGAAACCGCAGGCACGGACCTGCGCTACGGTGCCGGGGGCGCTGTCCAGACTATCCAGCCACATGGTCTGGATCGAGTCGATGACCACCAGCGCTGCATCACGCGCTGTTTCCAGCGTGGCGGCGATATCCCTCACATGGCCGCTGGCGGCAAGTTCCAGTGGAGCATCGGCCAGATGCAGGCGGCGCGCCCGCAGGCGGACCTGCTCCACCGCTTCTTCACCGGAGACATAAAGCGCCCTGCCGCCTGCCCGCGCCAGCGCCGCCGCAGCCTGCAACATGAGGGTGGATTTGCCGATGCCGGGATCACCCCCCACCAGAATGACAGAGCCAGGAACCAGGCCGCCGCCCAACACACGATCCAGCTCCTCAATCCCGGTTGCAATACGGGGGGGAGGGGCGGCATCCGCGCCACTGGCAGGCAGGCTGACGAAAGCCAGCCTGCGCCCCGGCGTGACCCGCACCGGAGCAGAGGATGGCGCTTCCTCGACAATGCTGTTCCATTCGCCACAGGCTTCGCAGCGTCCGGCCCATTTGGGGTAAACGGCTCCGCAGGCCTGACATACATAGCGGGCGCGATCTTTGACCATCCCCGATCAGAAACAGGTGGATGGCATCATCGTCAAGCCGCCATTCTGAAAGCTGGAGGTCGGTGTAGGGTCTTGCTATGTCCAGGCTGTGCCCCAGATCCGATCCAATCCCTCTCGCTCTGCCCGTGGTCCGCTCGTTGCAGTCGTTCTGCCGGGCAATGAATGTTTCCAGCCTTCAGCAGCAGGCGCCATTGCTTTGTTGCAGGCTCAGTTGGCGCCGCACGCCTGTCATACACGGCCGGTTATTTTCGCGACGGAACCGAAGAAAGAGGCAGCTTTTCCTGGCATTCCGTTCTGGCCGATCAGACCTTTGCCACTGCCGATTCCTCGCTCCGCGCGCTATTCTCATGCCCTGAAAGCGGCTCTGGCGCAGGCACAGCCCGATTTGATCGAGGTGCATAACAGGCCACGCCTTGCGATTGACCTGGCAAGGCGCTTTCCGGGCTGTCCGGTAAGCCTGTTTCTGCATAACGATCCTATTGCCATGAAAGACGCGCGGACAGTCGAAAAGCGGATCAGACTCAGCCGAGTACTGGCTGGTGTGACGGTGGTCTCTGCTTTTCTGCGGGATCGCTATACGGGTGGTCACGAGGATGTCGCCGCCCCGGAGGTTCAGCCGAACTGCCTCGATCTGGCGGCCCTGCCACCTTCTCTGCCGCCGGAGCAGCGGGAAAAACTGATTCTGTTTGCCGGCAGGCTGGTGGAGGAAAAAGGTGCCGACCGTTTTGTGGCGGCGTGCCGCGCCGTCTTGCCGCGGAGGCCGGGATGGAGGGCAATGATGATCGGCGCGTCACGTCTGCGACCCGGCAAGGATCTTCCCTATGCGCGTAGCGTGCGGGCGGAAGCAGAGGCGGCAGGCATCATGGTCGATGGCTATCAGCCGCATGCTGCTGTGCTGGCGGCCATGGCACGGGCTGCCATTCTGGTTGTGCCGAGCCTCTGGGAAGAACCGTTCGGTCTGGTGGCGCTGGAGGGTATGGCCTGTGGGGCTGCTGTCCTGTCCAGCAACCGGGGGGGGCTGCCGGAAGTCACGGGCGATGCCGCGATCCTGATCGACCCGGACCAGCCGGAGCAATTTGCGTCTGCTCTCCTGGCTCTGACCAGTGATGACGCGCGCCGCGCTGCCGTGTCGGAAGCCGGGCGGGTGCAGGCAGCGGGATTTGACGCATCTTTGGCCGCGGCCCGGCTGGATGCGCTGCGCCTGAAAACCATCCGCGCCTGGGGGCAGCGCTGAGATTACTCAGCCCGGCCTGATGGCGGCCAGAGCGGTCAGCACGTCTTCCGGCGGCAGCGTGGAAAGATCATCGCGCTTGATCCAGCATGCGTCTTGTCCCCACGGTGCGGAAATCACCGGGTCGGTATGCGCGGACATCAGCATCAGGGTCGGTGTACCAAGGGCGGAGGCAAGGAAAGTCGCACCGGTATCGTTTCCGACAGCCAGTGCGCTGCGTCGCGCGACCGCCGCCAGAGCAGGCAGGGATGTGCGGCCAGCCAGATCGATCAGAGCGGGAAATTGCAGTCGGATAGCACGAATGGCATCTCGATCCGCCTCTGTTCCCACCGCGACGGAAGCCAGTCCTTGTTGCTCCAGCGTCTTGGCCAGCGCGGCATAGCCCGGTGCAGGCCAGCGTTTCCATGGCAGATGTGGAGAGCAGCCGGGAATCAGCAGGGCAAAGCGCGGTGGCAGTGCCAGCGCATCAATATTCGCATCCAGCCAGTCCATCGGTGCGGGCGAAGGCGGGGGCAATCCGGCGGTGCGGAGCTGTGCCGCCATTTTATCCCGGTTGGAAAAGGTGCCGGTGGAAAAATCCGGATTGGGATGAGACGCTCCGCGTGCCGCACCGATCCATTCGGGGCGCTCGCGATGAGGGATCAGTGCGAAGTACCGCGCCGTCCGGCTGGAGCACTGTAAATCATACACGCGCTGAAACCGCATCCGGCGGAACCATTGCCGCCGTGACAGCAGGGCATCCAGCCGCCACCATGCCGGGCGCGGATCAAAGACGACGTCATCGAACCATGGAATCAGGCTGGTCAGCCCGCGATAGGCTGGTGCAGTCAGCAAGGTGATCCTGGCGGCGGGATGATGAAGCCGGATGGCATGAAATGCATCCAGCGCCTGCACCAGATCGCCGAATGCACCATGCTTGATGACGAGAATCCGTTCCATCACTGTCGCGGGCGGCTAGACGGTGAATTGCTCGGCGATGATCCGTTCTGACAGGTTGTGATCCGGATCGAACAGGACGGTCAGCGACATGGAGCGATCTTCGCTGACTGTGACGGAGACGACATCCCGTACTTCGCGTGAATCGGCAACCGCGGCAACGGGGCGCTTTTCGGCCTCCAGCACTTCGAACACGACATGGGCATCGCAGGGCAGCAGCGCACCGCGCCAGCGGCGGGGCCGGAATGCGCTGATCGGCGTCAAGGGCAGCAAATTGGCCGATAGTGGCACGATTGGCCCGTGGGCTGACAGATTATAGGCGGTGGAGCCAGCCGGGGTGGAAACCAGCACGCCATCGCAGATCAGCTCCTCCAGACGGACCCGATCATCGACCAGAATGCGGATTTTTGCGGTCTGGCTGCGTTGCCGCAGCAGAGAGACTTCATTGATCGCCACGGCTTCTTCCACGGTGCCATCCTGCGTGACGGCCCGCATGCGCAGCGGATGCAGATGGGCCGCATGAGATTTCCGCAGGTGCTCCGGCAGGTGGGAGGCCACCGTCGGGTTCATCAGAAAACCGACCGACCCGCAATTCATGCCGTAAACCGGCAGATCTTTGCCCATCACATGATGGAGTGTCTCCAACATGAAGCCATCACCGCCCAGTGCTACCACACAGACGGCATCTTCCAGCGGGCAATCCCCATACTGGGCGACCAGCCGTGCGCGGAATTCCTCCGCCAGCAAGGTCGGTGCAGCCAGAAAAGCGATCCGCCCGGGGGCTGCCTCGGCTGCGCGGCAACTGAAGGCGGCTTCTGGCATCAGCGGGGCGGAAGGGAGCGGATGGGGACTCAAGCCAGAACCCGATGAGTCAGGACCGGCATGGATTGACGGACTCGCGCGCTCAGGGCGGTGTCGATCCGCGTAGTGGCCCAACCCGTGCCATCAGACACGCGAGCCACCACCATGCCCCAAGGATCCGCGATCAGGGAATTGCCATAGGTGAAGCGTGGCTCTCCTTTTTCTTCATGTCGGCCATAGGTACCGGATGCGGCCAGCCAGCACTGGGTTTCAATGGCGCGGGCACGGATCAGGGTTTCCCAGTGATCCTTGCCGGTCAGCAGGGTAAAGGCGGCTGGCAGCATGATCAGATCCGCGCCCTGTCGTCGCAAGGCCAGAAACAGTTCTGGAAAACGCACATCATAGCAGATCGCACATCCCACGGTCAGCGGACCAGCGCGATAGGTGACAATCTCCCGTCCTGCGCCATAGGTAGCACTTTCCAGATATCCCACCCCGTCCGAAGTCTGGACGTCGAACAGATGAATCTTGCGGTAGCGGGCCAGTTCGCGCCCCTCTGGATCAAAGGCGAGTGTGGTGTTGAACAGGCGTTCTTCCGATCCTGCCGGATCACGCTCACCGATGGAGCCGCCATGCAGATAGATGCCATGGCGACGGGCCGTATCACGCAGAAAAGCATAGGCAGGGCCGGTCTCCGCATTGCTGCCGGGGGCCGGCAGATATTCTGCCTGAGCGAATTTATCGGTCCGCTCTCCGCCCAGACAGGCCCACATTTCCGGCAGCACCACCATTTCCGGCCGTTCTGCTGCGACGGCAGCCTCGATCAATGTGGCCGCCTGTGCGATATTCGCAGCCCGATCATGGCCGGGATTCATCTGGATGACGGTGATGCGCATGGGCAGCTTTCTTCCCGGCTCTGTATAAGAGATGCCTTCTATAGCGGCAAACAGTTCAGGCTCACTCCCGGTCGAAGCGCGGCTCTGATCTGCTGAAACGGGTTGCCCCGTCCCGTGGCCGGCTGTTCTGGCGGGGTGTCCGCATATCATCCGCCCGTCGCCTGGACTCTCCACGCATCTGGCCATGCATCTGGGGCAGGTCATTCTCATAGTTGGGCGTGTCATAGGCCGATGGAGGAGGAAAATACTCCGCTTCCTGTGGGGCTGGCGGAATTGGCGGACGCGTGTATGCAGGGCGATCCTGCTCCTTTCGGATCACGGGAGGAGACAGATAGTTCAGCGCCATGTCGTCATATTGTCCGCGTATCGGCTCGGGCAGGCGCAGGGTCAGAGCACGAATTTCCCCCTGTATCTCGTCCAGCCGGGCTTCCAGATTATCCAGTCGGCTTTTGACGCCGAAAACGCTGAACGGCATCAGCAGAAAAACCAGCATATACAGCAGCGCCGGGACCAGAACCGCGAAGGTCAGCCAGGGAGGAGCCCAGTCGGGCAGGGAGAAAGGTATCGTCATGCGGTTGAATGTATCTGGAAATCAACCGTCTTTGCACCTCGTTTCAGAGGAACCGACAGGTTTTTACGCTCTTGATGAGTGCCGCGCCGGTTACTGGTGGGTCAGTTTCTCTACAAGCTGACGCAATTCATCGGGAAGCGGCTCTTCCAGAACACTGGCCAGACTGCCCTTGAGAGAGCGGCTGACCCATAGATCAAGGACATCCTGAGCCATTTTCGGTTTCCTGACACCACCCGAGGGGCGGGGAGTGCCTCCTTGCTGTAAAGGGTAGTGCGCCATCATAGGGTGATAAGTGCTGCCGATACAGTCGGTTGCACCCGACACTTTATTTCCTTGGCACGTTACATCAATCACATGATTAACCCGCCGAGGATGACAGATGCTTCATTTTCCGGGGGGCTGATAGGGTGTTGAGGGGTTTTCCGGTTTGATGCCGGCCCCCTGCAGGATGAAATGCATCAGGCTGCGGGCAAGGCATACACGATGTTGCAGGGCGATGTCCTTGACACGGATATTACCCTCAGTATGCCGAGACATCGCACCTGTCGTGACCCATCGCCGCATGATGTCGAAGCGCGGATACAGCGCGACACCATCCGGCACGGCGGCCTGCTCCAGCGCGTCCTCGTAAAGGGCAGGATCGGCATAGGTGTTCAGCAGGTGGCTGTAGGGCAGGTCAATCAGCACAATATCGGTATTGGCAGACAACAGACGCCCAACCCCGTCCTTCAGCGCATCATAATAGGCTGAAGGCGGCATATTCCGTTCCGCTTCCACAGTGCCGCTCTGCCACAGTGCGAGATCGTAATGGGCATCCTTCAGGATACTGGGTAGCCGGTCAGCGGTCGTCTGTACCTGTTCGCCGCGGGCGCCTTGCGGGCTGAGAAAAATCGTAACCTGCGGCAGGGCCTGTTTCAGCATGACCGCCGTCAGCCATGGGACGGCAGGCATGGCCTTGCCGGTCCGGCTGGCTGGTGTCCCCCATGGTCCCAGCGTGACGATGCGAATAAGATGACTGGTCTGTATGGCCTGCCGCACATGGGCAAGTTCACCCGGATCTTCTGCCCCGGCATCCGGGGGGCATTCGGCCGGTCCAGCAGGCAAGAGGGCCACATCCTGCGAGGTGATTTCCACGATGCTGGCCGCAAGCCCCGCCCCGTGCGGAGCATCATTCCCGCCCAGAGCAAGGGGTATCGCAAGGGGCATCGTGAAGAGCAGACTGCTACCGGTGGCCAGCAGCAGCACTGTCCAGCGTTTGGCCGGGAAGGAGAGAGAGAAAGCCTGTTTCATCACCGGATTCCTTCAGCTTCCTGCGCGGGTTTGGCAGCCTGGGCATTGCGGGTGGAGCGATTGCGGCTTTTGGCCTGATACCAGGCGGCGACCATCGCAATTCCCGCCAGAATCAGGGTGCCGGAGGCATTGACCCAGATTTGACGCCACAGGCCGCTTTCCTGCTCCATCAGCAGGCGCCCCATGAAAGACAGGAATATACCGCTGCAAAAGACCGGCAGAGAATGCTGTCCCGCCAGAATGAACGGTGCGGCGATCCTTCCCCGCAGCCAGTTGGCCGAGGCCGGGATCAGTCGCGCTGCCAGCCATGCCATAGCGAGAATGGAGGCGAGGCGCAGCGGATGCAGGCTTTCCTTGTCAATGGAGAAGAGCAGATGCGGCAGCGTGGCGGAAAGGTCATGGACCGTATCCGGCCAACGGGAAAGAATTTGCAGGCCTAGCCCCAGAATCAGCATGATGGCAGCCAGCGCATCAAGGCCGATTTGCAGGCTCCGCTGCCGGGGATGCGGAATGGTGGAGGGCGCATAGGCGACGATTGCGCCAATCATGAACAGCACCTGCCATGCCAGCGGATTGAAATACCATCCCCCACCGGTCCAGTTCGGCAGGATCAGCCCATCAAGGCGGGTGGCAGCATACAGCGTCAGAGACAGCCCCCCCAGCAGCCAGGGTCGTCTCAGAAGAGGCATCAGGACCGAAAAAGCCAGTAGCAGAACCACATAGACCGGCAGGATATTCATGTAGGCAGGCTGGTAGTGCAGCAGCAGCACATGCAGCAGCGCCCCGTAAGGGTCTGCCCCCAGCACATCCAGATTGATCTCATCCAGATAATCGGTACGGTCCATGAACTGGGCGGCATAGGTTACCTGGGCCGCAAAGACTACGAACAGGAAGATATGGGCGATATAAAGCGTCCAGGCCCGCCGGGCGCACTCGGCGGCGGCATAAAGCCAGCCGCTGCGATCCATTGCTTTTCCGTATGCCAGTCCGGCTCCGTATCCGGCCAGCATGACAAAGACTTCCATCGCGTCGGACAAAGCGATGTTTTTCAGCGTCAACTCGCCCAGCACATTGCCTGGCATGTGATCGACAAAGATCATCCAGAGTGCCACCCCCCGGAAAAAGTCGATCCTGAGGTCACGATTGAAGCGGATCAGATCCATGGCGGTGTCTTGTTCCACATGGCGGGTGGCCTCGGAAATGCTGGCCCATCCGTATCAGGCGGGCCGCCAGTTCATCCGGCGGCCCAACCATTGACGAAGCTGTAGCAACGCTTCCGTGGTGGGAATGGTGGCCAGTGTATTGCTGGTGGCGGCCCCATGAGCCAGCAGGCTGATGGTTCGGGAGTCCGCGAAAGTGGCCAGATCGGTCGCTGTGACGGCCTCTCCGGAGGCCCGGCGCCACAAGGCAATCGTTGCTGCCGGGGAAAGATGAGGCAGCACCAGTGTAAAGCTGAGGCGTGATGCCGCCATGGCGGCATTCAACGCGAGCAGCAGGGCCGGGCTGGAAACTCCTCTGATGCCGTGTTGTGCCAGAATTTCTCCGCATCGTGGAATGCCTGCCAGGGCCGGATCGCGTTCCGGTGCGCCATCCTCGGTCACGCAGTCGAGCGTGAAAAGAGGCTGCGCGACACTGCTCAGGGCCGATAGAGATTTATGGATCGCCGGGCCACGTAACAGAATGGCATCCACTGAACCATTGGCCAGAACCGAGCTGGCGGCCGCTGTATCCGTGATGCCCAGCACCGGCACCGGCTCAAGACCGAGCAGATCCAGTGCGAGCACAACCGGCATTTCAGGCCCGATAGAACCGGAAACGGCGATACGGGGGCGGCTCCCGGATTTCAGCGAGAAACTGTCGCGCCGACAGAGGACAACACCGGATACCGTTCCAGCCATAACCGGAACCCAGCCGGATGCATCGAAGTGGACCCGTGTATCTCCTGCAAGCCATGCGAGGGCGGCGGCACCGGGTGCCAGCAGAGCGGTCTGCCCATCCGGTGCGGTGCGGGCTTCAAATTGATTGGCGCCCGTCACGCCATCGGCTGCGCCTTGAAACACAATGGCGGGTCGTGCCGATCCGTTCAGATGCCCGCCAAGAGCATCCGCGACAGCATGCGCCAGCGGGGCCAGTGCGCCGTTTTCGGTTCCGGCAACCAGAATGGCCTGAAGATTTGAAGCAGTGCTCTGGGCACGGCCATAGCGGGGAATGGCCAGCACAGACCCTGGAATCGCCCCCATAGCGGCGCAGGATAACAGCTTGATCAGGAAGGAACGACGGGCCTGCCCTGTCAGCAGGGCGTCAGGAGAGCCTTCCCGGTTTATGATGTCTGACAATAACGGCTGATTGGTCTGTGGCACAGGGTTCCCCTACCTTCATGACTGAAGTGGAGGAGGGCCGGCCCAGCCCGGTCTCCTCACGGCCCGAAGTATTTGCCTTAACCGAGTTGTGTGGTGACAGCAAACGCTCCGGGGAACGCGAAAGATATTGTCATCCGTTTTCAGGCGAAAACACGGCGCATCTGCCATGAATTCGCCTGAAATCAGGATATAAATGACACATCATCAGAAAGCGGGATCAGTCCTGATAATCAACCAGCGTTTCGCATGGAACGTTCAGCCGCTCGCGGCCTTTCAGGAAACTGAGTTCGATGATGGTGGCGGCAGCGGCGACGTCAGCGCCGATTTTGTGTAGCAGGTCGATGCCGGCCGCGAGTGTCCCGCCTGTTGCCAGCAGATCATCCACAATGACCACGCGCTGTCCCGGTTTGATCGCGCCTTCCTGAATTTCCAGACGGTCGGTACCATATTCCAGCGCGTAATCCAGACCGATGGTTTTGCCCGGCAGTTTGCCGCGCTTGCGCAGCATGACGAAGCCGCAGCCCAGCTTCAGCGCCAGCGGGGCGGCCAGCAGGAAGCCACGGCTTTCAACCCCGGCCAGTATATCAGGATGATGAACGCGCACTCGGTTGGCGAGTCGGCCCATGGTGACCTGCCAGGCATCTGCATCTGCCAGCAGGGTGGAGATGTCGTGGAACAGAATGCCGGGCTTTGGAAAGTCCGGAATATCCCGAATATACTTCTTGAGATCCATGCGCGCGGGCCTTGCTCTTCGTCCAAAATTTTACCTGCCCGGACCTGTCGCATGGCGCAGGTGCGCCTTTCTAGCGGTAACCGCGGGCGCGCTTCTATAGCGGTAACTGCGAGGCGTTTAAATGCAGGATGTGATCCTGTCAGACCGGTTATCGCTCTCCGATCAGCCGGCAATGAACAGGAATGATCTGCCCGTTCTGTCTGGGCAGCAGACCCTCATGGCTGGAGCAGTCGAGAAGATTGTCGGGGCCTGATCGTCTGGCCGAATAGACATTGATCAGAATCCTGGCAGAGTCCGGCATGATTCTGTCGAGATTTTTCTTCTGAAAGCCCCTCCCGGAAATAGTAGCGCGGCCGCCAGTTGCAGAGAGGGTCGTTTTTTCCTGACCAAGAGCAATTTCCCCTTCCGTGGCCTCTTTTTGAGTCGCTGGGGTGGGGAGGCCATCATAAAAGACGGCAACGGTAATGGCCTCATGGCGCCCGAGCAGCGTTTGCCGAGCCAATGGCGAAAGGGTGACATCAACCGCAAAGGGAACAATAGGCTCAGGGCCATTTGCATTGGCCATGCTACCGGCCATCAGGCATAGCAATGTCATCGCTTTGACAGGATATAGTATCATAGGAAAAGCCCGAACCATGTGATGGGGTCCATCGAACATGCGGGAAAGAAAATCGGCTGGTCGGAGTGAGAGGATTCGAACCTCCGGCCCCTGCGTCCCGAACACAGTGCTCTACCAGGCTGAGCTACACTCCGGCCGAGGCCGGGCGTATAACCAAACTCCTGTGATCATGCAAGATGCCTGGGCATAAAAGGTGATCGTAAATCTCTCTTGTCCCTCCCCCCTTTCTGGATGTGGTTGTTATGCGAGTTTAAAGAAAAGCCTCCGCTATGGGCATTCACATGCGGCGGTGGATATCATGGCGAACAAGGGAGGCGCCCGCACTGGTCTTGACCAGTGCGGGCGCTGTCATTGAGATCAATGATGGTTCAAGTTGGTTCGCAGGTCTGGTATCCACTTTGATACATCCCCGGCATGATGGCACATCTTGGGTATAAAATGTGCTGTTTCATCATAGATGTAACCGTAATCATCAAGAATGCTCAGCCGGAGCAGATCCTTGCGGGGAATAGCTATGCCTGAGCAGTTAGCTGCTGCTGCGCGGTTGGAGAGAACACGCATTTCTACTGATCGAGCATGTCCCCAGGAAGCACCTGTGATGAGTGGAACGATTATGAAAGCCGACGCCACAGAAGGCGCAAATTTTCCGGGCAGGCAGTCCAATGCATATATTGCGATGCCGATAAAGAAAGGCACCAATATAGGTGCTTCGTGAAAGTCGCTAAATGCCCATGCGACTCCAAGGCTTTCTCTGCCAACGGTAAATTCTGCCGTCCATAATAACGGTATTACGGTTAATACAGTACCAAGGCGCTTTTCTATTGTGTTAAAGGTCAGGGAGCGGGTGAATAGAAACGCCCAGACTATAAGTGAAATTGCTCCTGCAATGAGGGCAAACGACTCATTTTGATTACCAAATCCACCCCCGATCATTTTGGTGAAATACATCAGGTGTTCAAAAAGGCTGGTAACCTTTTCTGATTTTGTAATATGTATATTAGGCACAAGCATAGTCAGCCATACAGCAACAAGAAAAAGAATGGCATGTAACAAGCCAATCAACAGGCCCTTGCGTATTTCTTTGGAGCGCAGCGAAATCATGACAAAATGTGCGCCACTTGCAAGCCACAGAGCGCCGCCTTGAGCTTCAGATCCTGTTGCAAGCAGACATATAATGAAAATGGCAGGGTAGGCGCGGAAACCATAGCGTTCGATCAATAGAAGCGAGCATGCCAGCATAGCTAGATCTAGATACCACCATATCTGGAAGCTCCATAGCAGGTAGCTTGTCTGTGATGGATTGAGAAGTGGCAGGGTAACGGTCAGAATGGTCAGGAATGGATAGGTCTTTATGATGGTTGATTGACGAAGTGCAAACCAAAGCATGATACCACTCGACAGCAGAAGAATGGCATTTTCATAAATAAGTGCTTTCATCCAGATTTCAGTCGCTTGCAGGGTTGCCATAGCGACGACCAGATGAAATGCAATAAGATGTTCGTTGCTACGTGCCTTGATCAGATCGATTAAGCCTGCATTTCCAGAAGAAAAGAAGTTAATATATCGTAGAAAACCATAATCATCATTAGATGGCCATATTGGCCCATAATGATAAACCCATGCAAATAAAATGATTCCTGTTATAAAAAAGGTTGAAATAATCATTATTTTCTGAATAATTTTTTGTGTATGCATAATTTTTCCCTTTATATTTTTCTATTATTGAATGATGGAAGTAAATTTCCAATTTATATCTGTAAAAATAGCATCAAGATTTCATTTTTTTGTAAATTCCGGTGGCACGTCTTTTAAAGACGATCCAAATCGCCATTTTCTTTTTCCGGCATCTTTTGTAGCCGGTCGAGAAGCGCGGACACATCTGGCACGACCTCATACAATCGCTGGCAACTGGCATCGGCGAAGCCATCTTCTATGGCGGTGTCCAGCACCTTAATCAGGGCATCGGCCCAGCCATCAATGTTACAGATCAGGATCGGCTTATCGTGGAGGCCCAGCTGTCTCCAGGTCACGATCTCGAACGTCTCATCGAATGTACCGAGGCCGCCGGGCATGGTGACGAACGCATCCGCCAGATCGAACATGTGTCGCTTGCGTGTATGCATGCTGTCCGTCACGATCATGTCCATGACCTTTTCATGCATGACCTCCTTCTGACGCAGGAAGTCGGGGATCACGCCGGTGACTTTGCCGCCTTCGGCCAGCACGCCATTTGTGACGGCCCCCATCAGGCCGATCTTACCACCGCCATAAATCAGTGTGATCCCGGCCTTGGCCAGTCCACGTCCCAGCGCCAGGGAGGCTTCGTACCAGACCGAACGATTGCCAGTGCGGGAGCCGCAGAAAACGGCGACCGCTTTCACAGTGGGGTGCGGAGTGGCGGTAAGAGGAAGCCCGTTCATGCCGGCGTCTTTCAAGAGTGGCTCCTGTATTGAGCAATGTCCAAAAGAAATAAATCGAAGGATCAATCAGCCCCCGAATTGCCGCAAGAGCAGGAGTGTCAGCAGCAGGGCGCACAGCAGCACCAGCGCTGCCATGCCTGGTCCGGCAAGTTTGGGTGTTCTGGTGGCGGCGGGCAGGCGTTTTTTACCGCTGATGAACTGCCGTAACGGGCTTTCCCCGGAGATATGCCCGGCGATCAGGAGCAGGAGCAGATGCAGCGCAAACAGCGCACCGAGAACGATCAAGGCAACACTATGGGCAAAAGCGGCGTTGGCAGCTTCCTCCGGCGGAAGCAGACGGAAAAAAGGATCCGATGGTAAGGCACATAATCCCGTCAGGCACGCCCCTGACAGGGCCAGCAGTATCACCAATATGAGCCATCCCCCTGCAGCACCATGGCCGAAATCGGGGCGTGTGGCCTGACCGGGGCTCGAAGCCATGAGGCGGGTTGGCGCGTGGCGTTTTGTATTCCGCTTTTCCACCCCGCTCAGCGGCGCGACGAGGAACGCGCTGAATCGGGAGGTCTCGCTCCCCGCGAATCCCCAGCCAAGACGGAACAGCAGCAGAAGAAGCAGCGTCTCTGCGGTCCAGCGGTGAATGTCAGGCCAGCCCTCGACCCAGCTCAATGCCAGCAAGGCTGCCAGAAGAGTGGATGCCCCATGAAACAGGCGCAGAGGCGCATCCCATACTCGCATCGATAGCCGAATACCACTCGCCGATTTCATGCTCTATCCGTTTGTTCAGGCCGTTTATTCAGGGTCGAAACCGCGGCACCTTGACGCAAGGCAGCGCATCACGCGATCCCCTTTTGCGACAAGTTGACCGTTTTGTGGAGGCCAGCACCGCATGGCAATCGCGGCATCCCAACCGCCGGGCCTGCTTCAGACGATACCGGGTGGTCCGGTGCCCTATGCGCTGGTTCTGGCGGCCCTGATACCATGGTTGTTGCGGCGGGGGGCAGCATGGTCCGGCCTGAACGGTCTGGCAACGATCGGGGGCGGTGCCGCCATGCTGGCGGGCTGGCTGCTGTTGGCACCCGTGCCGACGCCTTCTTATACAAGTGGCAAAGCCGTTTCATTATTCGAGTCGCTGCTGCTGTTGGCGGTTGTGTCTACTCTGCTGCTGCCATGGCGATTACCATCCTTCCTTTCCCGTGCTGTGACCGCTGTCAGTGCAGGGAAAAGCTGGGTGCCCCTTATTTCCCGTGGGCTTCTCCTGCTGGCAGCAGGCTGGTGGCTGACCCGTGTGAGCGGGATTCCTGTGAGTATCGCCAGATGGGCGACGTTTGCGTTGGCTGGTACTGGCGCTGTTCTGTTGCTTGATGGCTCCATGCGCCAGAGGGCAGCAGGGCTGCTGACGGCGGCGACCTGTCTGGCTCTGACGCTGGACGCATGCCGTGTGACGAGCCCGGTGGGGCTGCGATGGTCCGGTCTGGCATGGGTTGTGGCGGCGGCGGCGCTGGGAACATGGTTCGCCGGGGGAAGAAGGGAGCGGCCTGCCGGCGTCAAACGCCCGGCTGCGGGCAAAAAAACGTCGAACGCTTCTCGTAGCACCGGGAAAAAACTCGTGCAGACCAAACCACCTGCCTTGTCCCTTGGGGCGGATCGGGTGGAGCAGGCCGACCATCCTCTGCGGCCGCTTCAATATGCCGCGGCGACACTGATACTGGCCGTGGCGCTGGTCGCCCTGCATCCGGGCGGAGCATCTGTTGCCCCGCTTTCCCGAGCCGGATATGCGGCCGGGCTGATCTGGCTTCCCCCCTGGATAGGCCTGTCCTTATACAGCCGTTTCCAGCGGAAAGGGCGACTACTGAAACCGGAGCCGGTTGCAGCCACGATGGCTGTCCTGCTGACTGCGTTGGCGACCTATTCAGCAGCAGCCTTGGCCGGTTTGCGATAGGCTGGAGTAGTGTGAAACCCCTCTCGCTTGCCCCTCTATTCAGAAGGTTTCATAACCGTACGCTCCATCCCCAAAGGGAAGTCTGCCCAGATGTCCATGGTTCAATCTGTCAAAATGGTTCTCGCTCCTCCGCATCCGGCGGCGCGGCCATTCCTGATCGGCGGTGTGGCTGTCGCGTTGGTCGGACTGTTTCTGTCCCACTGGATCGTTTGGCTGGGTGTTGCCTTTACGCTGTTCTGTCTGTTCTTCTTTCGTGATCCGGAGCGTGTGCCGCCGGGCCGAACGGGGCTGGCTTTGGCACCGGCCGATGGTCATGTCGTATCCGTGGCCCCCGCCGTTCCTCCGCCGGAGCTTGGACTGGGGGATACGCCGCGCTGGCGGGTAGCGACCTTCCTGTCTGTGCTGGATGTGCATGTGAACCGTATGCCGGTGGATGGGACGGTCACGAAAATCGCCTATCGGCCTGGTAAATTCGTCAATGCGAGCCTCGACAAGGCCAGCGAGGATAATGAGCGTAATGCGCTGGCCATCCGTATGCCGGATGGACGCACAGTGGCGGTGGTGCAGATTGCGGGGCTGATTGCCCGCCGTATCCTGTGCGATGCGCGGGAGGGCGATGTGGTGAATGCCGGAGCACGTTTCGGCATCATCCGCTTCGGCAGTCGTACGGATATGTATCTGCCTGAAGGCGTGGTACCGCTGGTTACGGAAGGGCAGACCATGATCGGGGGCGAGACCGTGATCGCCGATCTGACGCCATGAGCGGCGACGAAACATCGGCAAGACCGCACGGAGACGCGGCAAGGCATCCGCGCTTTGCCAAATCACTCGGCATGCGCCGCCGTCGCCGGTTGCGTCGTCGCCCGCGTTTCGCGGGGCCTTCTTTCAACCGGATCATTCCCAATCTGCTGACCCTGCTCGGGTTGTGTGCCGGCCTGACCTCCATGCGGCTGGCGCTGGAGGGGCGGTTCGGATGGGCGGCGGTGGCCATTTGTGTCGCGGCCTGCATTGACGGTCTGGATGGCAGGTTGGCACGGCTGCTGAGGGCCACCAGCCGCTTCGGGGCTGAATTCGACAGCCTGTCCGACTTTCTGTGCTTCGGGGTGGCTCCGTCTTTCGTGATGTATCTGTGGTCGTTACGCCCGGTTCATGGATTCGGCTTTGTGCCGTGCCTGATGTTCGCGGTCTGCATGGCGCTGCGTCTGGCGCGGTTCAATGCTGCGCTGGATGAGCCGAAGGACTCCAGCGTCAGTAAACCGGCCTATGTGCAGAATTTCTTCACCGGTGTGCCGGCGCCGATGGGGGCTGCACTGGTGTTGTTCCCGCTGTTCATCGGGCTGGAAGCGCGGGAAATGGAGTGGCCGGGCCTGCTGGCATTGTCGCATTCCCCGCTGTTCTGCGCCCTGATCCTGATCGGCACGGCCTTGCTGCTGGTGTCTACACTGCCGGTCTGGAGTTTCAAGAACTTCAAGGTACCGTCGCAGTATGTGCTGCCGCTTTTGCTCGGCCTGACGGTTTATATTGCTTTCCTTGTGGCGGATCCATGGGCTGCACTGGCCGCGTTTGGAGTGCTCTATGCCGCCATGTTGCCCTTCAGCGCCCGCAGCTTCCGCCGTTTACAGAACGAGGCGCTGCTGGAGGATCAGGAGGTGACGGAGGCGGAAGGGCAGGGGAACGGTGTCAGCGATTCCGGCAGATAAAGCGGATGATGGGGGCAACCATCGGCTGACAGGCGCAGGGCGTGGGGCGCGATTCCCGCGTCACGCAGCATGCGCATGACAGCAGGCCCACGTGACTGGAGCGGTTTCAGCTTTGGCCGCCCATAAGCGAGAACGACCAGATCGGCTTCATCGGCCATGCGCAGCAAGGCTGCATCATTGCCTGGTCCAACAGGATCACTGACCGCGGCCAGTTGAAGCTGATCGGTCGCACGATAACCGAATGTATTGCCCACCAGCAGCGTTCCATATCCCCAGCGCCGGGCATAGCGGCCGCATTTGGCCACACTCGGGTCATCATGGGTGGGAATGGCGGTAGAGGGGTTCATCATAATGAACATGACCACAGGTGCAGCCTTGTCCCAGCACCGTCGCAATTCGTAACGATAGCAATTGCCGGGGCCGTCAAAAACAGCATTGCCGATGGTGCCGGATGGCAGGCGCAGTAAACGTTTCCCGCCTGGATCATGCTCAGGCAGGGAAGAAGAGGCGGGAGGACGGCGAGCGATGATAGTCATGGCCCTGTTCTGCCATGCAAAGCAGCCGCAAAAAAGGGGGCTGTGTGCCCCCTTTCCCGATATGTCTTATTTTACATTTTTACCGATATAGTCTTTGAGGTTGCCAAGGCCGGTCTTGATCATCGTGGTCATGGCACTGACGGCGGCGGCATCGTTCAGATTATCCGGCGGCTCATTGCCGGTATCGCCACGATAGAAGCGGCCATCCCAGGTGATTTTCGATCCGCTGCCATCCGGCGTGACCGTCAGCTTCACGTTATAGGAGCTGACCGGTAGAGCGGTGACATCGTCATCGACGCGCCGCCAGCCGATCTGCTTGGCATTTTCATCAATAAAATCAAGACCTTCGACAATCTTTTTGCCGGATTTCAGGGTCAGGGTGCGTTCCTGCCCCTGATCCTTATCGTTTTTGAAAGTGACTGCGGTGAACTGGGAATCCCACTTTCCGACTCCACCGAAATCCTTGACGATCGCCCATACCTTGTCCGGCGGGGCCGACACGGTGACGGATTCGTCCACCTTCTGCGGCGTAGGGCCGTGCGCATGCGCGGTGAGGGGCGAAATCAGGGAAACGCCGAGAATCGCGCCCATAAAAAGCCGTCTTTTCATCGAATAACCCTCTTGCGAAGCATGTGAGCATCACGGCTGTACGCAAGCTCGAAGAGCACGCAAACCTCATGAAGAGGGTTGTTATTGAAAAGCAGAATAAATCGGGGTTTTTTCTATTATTATATGCATATTATGCAATTATGTGTTCTTATTTATAACTTACTAAAAACACTATATGCTTGATTTAGACAATAAGTCCTTAATTGAATTTTGCCTCTAGGAAGTCGACGAAACCCGTTCATACGATCCGCCCAACGAAACGGGAGGAGACGAAAAGTCGATGCGCAAATCCAAAACAGGACTGCTCGCGTCTGCATCGCTCTGTGCGGTGTTGGGCGTTGCCGCTGGCGCTACGTCCGCCATGGCTGAGGACAAGCTGATCGAGCTGTCCAAGAGCAACGAAAACTGGCTGATGCCGGGCCGTACCTATGAGGCCCAGAACTACAGCCCGCTGAAGCAGATTACCACGAAGAACGTGAAGGATCTGAAAGTCGCGTGGACTTTCTCTGATGGCGTTCTGAACGGCCACGAAGGTGCGCCGCTGGTCGTCAACAATACGATGTATGTCACGGGTCCGTTCCCCAACCGCACCTTTGCGCTGGGTCTGGACAATCCTGGCCGCATCATCTGGGAAAACAACCCGAAGCAGAGCGCCAATGCCCGTTCTGTGGCCTGTTGTGACGTTGTCAATCGTGGCATGGCCTACTGGCCAGGTGACAGCAAGACCCCTGCTCTGATCTTCAAGAACCTGCTCGACGGTCGCCTGACGGCGATGAACGCCAAAACCGGCGACGTCGTTTGGCAGATGGAAAATGGCGACATCAAGGTGGGTCAGACGGAGACCCAGGCTCCTTATGTCGTGAAAGATCTCGTGATCACGGGTAGCTCCGGCGCTGAGCTGGGTGTTCGTGGTTTCATCACCGCCTATGACGTGCATACTGGTGCACAGAAATGGCGCGCTTATGAAACTGGCCCGGATTCTGATCTGCTGCTGGCGAAGGATTTCAACATCCACAACCCGCAATACGGTCAATTCGGCCTCGGCACAGAGACCTGGCAGGAAGAAACCTGGAAGATCGGCGGTGGCACAAACTGGGGCTGGTATGCATATGACCCCGGCACCAACCTGATCTATTACGGCAGCGGCAATCCGGCTCCGTGGAACGCTACGATGCGTCCGGGTGATAACAAGTGGACGATGACCATCTTCGGTCGCGATGCTGATACCGGTGAAGCCAAGTTCGGCTATCAGAAGACCCCGCACGATGAGTGGGATTATGCCGGCGTCAACGTGATGATGCTGTCCGAACAGAAGGATAAAGACGGTAAGCTGCGCAAGCTGCTGACCCATCCTGACCGTAACGGCATTGTCTACACCCTCGACCGTACAAACGGTGATCTGGTTTCCGCCAACAAGATCGACGACACCGTTAACTGGGTGAAGCATGTTGATCTGAAGACCGGTATTCCGGTTCGCGATCCTGAATACGCGACCTATATGGATCACAAGGGTCGTGACATCTGCCCGTCCGCGATGGGCTATCACAATCAGGGCTTCGACAGCTATTCTCCGGAAAAGCAACAGTTCTTCCTGGGTGTGAATCACATCTGCATGGACTGGGAGCCGTTCATGCTTCCATACCGTGCCGGTCAGTTCTTCGTCGGTGCGACGCTGAACATGTATCCGGGTCCGAAGGGCAATCGTCAGACCTATGAAGGTCTGGGTCAGATCAAGTCCTACAACGCGATCACCGGTCAGTTCAAATGGCAGAAGATGGAACGCTTCGCTGTTTGGGGTGGCACGATGGCTACCGCCGGCAACCTGGTATTCTATGGAACGCTTGATGGCTTCATTAAGGCTCGTAATCAGGATACCGGTGAGCTGCTGTGGAAGTTCAAGCTGCCGTCCGGCGTGATCGGTTACCCGATCACCTATGAACACAAGGGCACGCAGTATGTCGCCATCTACTACGGTGTTGGTGGCTGGCCCGGTGTTGGTATGGTGTTCGACCTGAACGATCCGTCTGCCGGTCTCGGTGCGGTTGGTGCCTTCAAGGAACTGGCCCATTATACTCAGCAGGGTGGCGGCGTGTTCGTGTTCTCCCTGGGTGGCAAAGGCCCGTATGACGATCCGAAGGTTGGCGAGTACGCCAACTAATCGGGTTCGCCTGTGAAGAAAGGCCCGCCATGATATTTTTCGTGGCGGGTCTCACAGCTTCAGCAATCGAATGGTTTTACGATGCGCTATCGTCATATGAACAACCGGCGTCGCTATGTTGCGGCATCAGCTTTGGGTGCATTGTTTGCAATGTCCGCCACAGTGCAGCCCGCACGGTCCGATACGACTGGAAGCGCGTCTTCCGGGCAGGATACGCAGAAGACTTTGCGAATCTGCGCCTCTACTAAACAGGCTCCGTTCTCCGAACCTGGAGCAACAGGTATTGAGAACAAGATTATGACTGCGGTTGCGGAGGCAATGGGCCGCAAACCGGTTTTTGTCTGGACTGATCGGCCTGCCATTTATGCTGTGCGTGACCAGCTTTACAAAAATACCTGCGATGTGGTTGCGGGCCTGGATGAAGGCGATGATCGTGTTCTGACAACGAAGCCCTATTATCGTTCCAGCTATGTTTTTATCACTCGTGAGGATGGTAAGGCGCAGCCGAAGGACTGGAAGGATCCGGCGTTCGAGCATATCTCCAAAATTGCCGTTGCGTTTGGCTCGCCCGGCGAGCTGATGCTGCGTCAGATCGGTAAATACGAAGATAATCTCAGCTATCAGCAGTCTTTGGTTGGTTTTAAATCTCCTCGAAACCAGTATGTTCAGGTTCCATCTGACAAGATAATTTCCGAGGTTGCATCCGGTAATGCCGATCTCGGAGTTGCGTTTGATCCGGAGGTAGCACGCTATGTCAAGGCGTCTCCGGTAAAGCTGCGCGTCACTGTCATTCCCGATAATGCCACTCGCTCTGATGGCCAGAAAGTGCCGATGCACTATAGCGAGGTCATGGGTGTGCGCCGGGATGATGCGGCGTTGCAGGCAGAGCTCGATGGTGCTCTGGAAAAGGCCAAGCCACAGATCGCCAATATTCTCAAGGACGAGAATATTCAGACTCTCGCGCCTAATTCCTGAGAACTCTTAAAGACCGATAGCTGTGTAATATCGAGACGCACAGCCGAGAAGAAATGGAACGAACCCTTGACGTTTAAATATATCCTGAATGGAACTCTGGCTGCCTCCCTGTTTGCGGCTGCTTTTGCGGTTTCTGTGCCTGCGCATGCAGGTGATACGCCTGTTCCGCCCAGCGCCCTCAAATTCACCAACACGGTCAGTGGTGATCCACTGGACCTGAACGACTCCCTGCCAGATGGGCGTGATACGCCTGCCGTCAAGCAGTTCCTTCAGACCGGGCATAACCCATACAATCTGATTGAATCCTGCCTTCCCAACGGCAAAAGCCTGTGGCTTTCTGCCTGTTCCGGTTGTCATGGCGGAGAGATGGAGGGCAAGGTTGGTCCCTCTCTGGCTGATGACTACTGGACTTATGAGACGAACAAGACCGACCAGGGCTTGTTCTCCACGATCTTCGGTGGCGCGAACGGTATGATGGGCCCGCATAATCAGGATCTGACCATGGATCAGATCCTGCGCGTGATGGCCTGGATTCGTTTCCACTATGAAGGCCCGAAGCACACGGATGAAGACATGCCGTGGCTGACGGACGCTCAGCGCAAGAGCTTCAAGCTCTTCAAGAAGGAAGATGAGGCCAAGTTCCCCGCCAGCGAGGACGCAAAAGCCTGCAAGCTTCCCGGCTAACCATCCAAACCAAATCAGGAGGAAGTCATATGTTCAAGAGAATCATCCAGGGAACCCTGGCAGCGGCCCTGATCGCCGGTGCGGCTGGTGCTTCCGTTGCTCATGCCGCTTATGACGGCACGCATTGCAAGGCGCCGGGCGTGTGCTGGGAGCCGGAACCCGGTTATCCGGCAATCCTGAAAGGGTCCAAGTACGACCCGCATCATGATCCGAAAGAACTGGCGAAGCAGCAGGCTGCTCTGGACGCTCAGGAAGCCCGCAACAAGTTGCGTGTCGAAAACTTCGTCAAGACCGGCAAGTTCGAGTTCGATGTGAACAAGCTGCAGGGTCAGGGTAACTGAGGTCTCTGACTTTTATGTCAGGATCAATGGCCGACGCCAGCGCCGAGGCTTTTAGCCTCGGTGGTTGGCGGGAGCGTGCGATTGCGTTCGAAGCGGCAGTGTCTGGTGCCGTTCTGGGACAGCAACGTGTCGTTCGTCTTATGACCATCGCTATTTTGGCACGGGGCCACGTGCTGCTCGAAGGCGATGTGGGTGTCGGTAAAACCACTCTTTTAAGAGCTGTTGCAAGAGCGATTGGCGGTCCATACGAGCGTGTCGAAGGCACGATCGATCTGATGCCTGGTGATCTGATTTACCATGCAGCCATTGGCGATGATGGTAAGCCTAGGCTGGAGCCGGGGCCGGTGCTGCATCATGGTGAAGATCTGGCCGTTTTTTTCTTCAATGAAATCAATCGTGCCCGTCCGCAGGTGCATTCCCTGCTGCTGCGTCTGATGGCTGAGCGGAGCGTAACGGCGTTTAATCGCGAAATTCTGCTGCCGCATCTTCTGGTTTTTGCAGACCGCAACCGTCTGGAGCGTGAAGAAACCTATGAGCTGCCTGCTGCGGCCCGCGATCGTTTCTTTATGGAAATCCCGGTTGAAACCCCTGCCGATGATACCATTAGGCGACAGCTGATCTTCGATCGTCGTTTCCACGATGTGGACAGTCTGATCGGTGCGGTTGAGACCAATATTCTGCCTCATACCACACTGGATGGGGTGGCAAGGGCTATTCAGGCCCGTATCCATTCTTCAGATGCGTTCGAAGCGTATGTGGTACGGCTTTGGAATGCTCTGCGCTATCCCGGTCAGCATGGCATCATGCTGGATGGTGTCGATATGGATCGTCTGGTGCAGGGAGGTGCCAGCCCGCGTGGTCTCAGCTATCTGGTGCGTGCGGCCAGGGTCAATGCCTTCCTCAATGGGCGCGATATGGTCGTGCCGGAAGATCTCCGTGCCGTGTTCATGGAATCCATGGCACATCGCATCTTCCTTGATCCACTCTATGAACTTCGACGGGAGACTCTGGTGCCGGCGCTGTGCCGTCAGGTGCTAGAGCGCGTTCCGGCCCCGTGAGCGACGCAATGCCGGCGTTCGATGACGCCGCGTTGCCTGATCTGGCCTATAAAGTGCGTTGGCGAGTGCCGGGGGCCAGACCCGGCAGTCACCGGGGCCGCCAGAATGGCAGCGGAGGGGAGCTGAGGGGATATGTTCCCTTCTGGTCCTCTCCCGACACACGGCGTATCGACTTTGCCCGCTCGGCGAAGGAGCCGGACGGCACGCTGATGGTCCGCCAGATTGAGCAACGCAGCGCCATTGATGTCTACGTTATCGCCGATCTGTCGGCGTCGATGGATCCGACCGAAGATGGTGCACGCCGCGCCGAAATTGCCAAACTGGTGAAGGCTCTGTCACAATCAGCCCGCAGAAGCGGGGATGCGTTCGGCTTTATCGGTTTCGGGGAAACTGTAATGCGGGACGACCTTCTCAAGGCTTCCCGCGTCAGGGGAGCAGAGCAGGCTGTTCTTGAGCGTTTGCAGACGGAGCCGCTGACGGCACGCAACATCAATGGCCTGAAGGATGTTGCTGCCTATCTGGGTACCCGCCGGCGTCTGGTGTTGCTGGTGTCTGATTTTCATGCCCCGCGATCAGTGCTGGAACCGTCATTGGCGGCGCTGGGGCGTCATGACATCGTCCCCATTGTTTTGCGGGATCGGCGCGAGCGCGAATTGCCATCCGGTTTTGGCTTTATCCATGTGCGGGACGTGGAAACCGGGCAGCCGCGCAGTCTGCTGTTGCGTCCCGCTCTGCGTCGACGATGGTCGCAGGCGGCAGCCGAGAATATGCGGATGCTGGGACAGTTATTGTCTACATATGGCCGGCCTCCTTTCTTTGCCTGGGACCGGATCAATTACGAACGCTTGAGCGAACATTTGCTGGCAGGCTGAGATGAATGCTTTTTCGCACAGATCGGCGGTTGCGTTGCTGTTGGCAATAACAGCTGCGACCGTACATCCCTCCTGTCCCGTCAGGGCGGCCGACATGACGCATCATGATGCCGCCATGAAAGGTGCTTCTCTGGCATTTCATCCACCTGATCGTCTGTTCGGCTATTATATCGGGGATGTTCTGGACAGTACGGTCGATATAACCCTTGCCAAGGGTGAGGCACTCGACCCGTCTACCGTGCCGACACCCGGCGATATCAATTACTGGCTGACCCTGCGCAGGGTCGACGTCATCCGGCACAAGCGTGCAGATGGTGGAGAACAGGTTCGGCTTACTCTACAATATCAGACGTTTTATGATCCGTTGGAACCAAAGAAATTGCCGGTTCCCGGCTTTACACTCGTGATCCATGGGGCGGGAGCGGACAGAAAACTCAGCACGCCAACATGGCAGTTCTTGAGTTCGCCTATCCGCGAAGTCAGCCCTGGCGAAGATGTCGATGCCAGTTTCCTTCAACCGGATCATTGGCCGCCACTGCCGGATGTCACCATCCCACGCAGGGCTACGTTGGCGGCGCTGGGTGTGGCGCTGCTGTCTCTGATCTGGCTCGGCTGGCTCTCGGGCTGGTTCGGCACGATATTGCGTCGGCGGTCACGGCCTTTTGGATTTGCGGTCCAGCAGATTCGCCGGGAGCGTGGTCGGGAGGAAAGGGAAGCGTATCGCAACGGCCTGAAAGCCTTGCACGAAGCTTTCAACCGTACCGAAGCTGGTCTCGTTCTGGCCGAGGATGTGCCGGGTTTCATCACCCGCCATCAGCGTTTTGCCGGATTGAAGGTAGAGATCGAGCAATTTTTTGAAGCGTCGAGACGCTGCTTTTATGCATCCGATGTTGTGCAGGCGATGCAATCTTTTCCACCGCAAGCAGTCCTGGCACTGGCGCGTCAACTCAGACGGTCTGAACGCGCATGATGCATCTCGCCATTGATAGACCATGGGTCTTGCTGGCGGGATTGCTGGCATTGTGGCCGTTATTGGGCGCCGGCTTCCGCCGGGTCGCTTTTCCATCCGTCATGGTGGTTCCGGCGGATCGTCTCTCTGCTGTGGTGGTCTGGGTTCTGCGTGCGCTGGGGGCGATGGCGATCATCGCGGTGGTGTTGGGGCTGGCCGGTCTGCATCGGGAAAAGCTGACGATCCAGAAAGTCGGTCAGGGTGCACAGATCATGCTGTTGATTGATCGCAGCATCAGCATGGACCAGACCTTCGATAATCAGACACCGAATGCCGCCAAGGAATCCAAGACTGATGCGGCCATTCGTCTGGTGAAAGATTTTTTCCGTCAACGCCCGCATGACCGTTTTGGTGTTGTGGCGTTTTCAACATCCCCCATTCTGGCAATGCCTTTGACCGAGCACCGTGCAGCGGTAGAGGCCTCTCTGGATGCCATGAGGCGTCCCGCCATTGCCCGCACCAATATCGGTCGTGGCCTGTCGCTCGCTTTCGCGCAGCTTCAGAACAGTTCTCCAGATGCGGCGCGTGTGGTTCTGTTCGTATCAGACGGTGCAGGTGTCATCGATGGAGAATTGGAGCCTCGGCTTCATGCCGAGGCTGTAAAGCTCGGTGTCCATATCTATTATTTATATCTCCGCACGGAAGGCGATCCCGGCTTGCATGCGGCAGGCGAAACGGCGGATGCTGATGCCCCTGCAGCGTTGGATGCATGGTTTTCCGGTCTGGGTGTGCCATACAAGGCGTTCGAGGCTGATAATCCGAATGCCCTGAAATCCGCTGTTGATACCATTAATCGACTGGAAGCAGCGCCTATCATCTACAACGAATATGTGCCGCGTGAGGATTACAACCGGTTCTGCTACGGTATTGCAGCGCTGGTTCTCGCGGTTTTATGCATGGCACGATTTCTGGAACGCGATCTGTATCGCGGCAGGAGGGCGGCATGATAAGCAGAATACAATGGTTGACGCCCGGCAGAATCAGAATCGCTTTGGCATGGCTGGTGTTCGGCGGGGCTTTGGGAGTTGCCGGATGGCAGGGGATGCACTGGCAGCGCGCCCTGCGTGATACGCATCTTATGAAGCAGCTGCGACATCGCAATGATGTGGCCATTCCCGCCAATGCGGCGCCCGAGGTTTATGTGGCCCGGGGACGCTACCTGCTGGAAATGGGCAAATACGAGGATGCACGGTCAGTGCTGGAGCATATGCAGCATGCTCCTCCGCATCTGCGTGCGATGCTGTCTTACGATATTGCCAACACGATGATGCGGCGGGCTATCGACGAGATTGATAATGATGCTCTGGAGAAAAGCATTCCGCTGGTGATCAGCGCCAAGCAGGATTATCGTCGTGCGTTGAAAGATGATCCCCTGAACTGGGATATGAAGTTCAATCTGGATGTGGCCATGCGGATGGTGCGGGATTTCCCCGCTGCCGAGCAGGAGGAAGGCGATTCCCTGCCTGCGACCAAAAAATTGTGGCCCAACATGCCGGGTCAGCCGCAGGGATTACCCTGATGGCAACGCCGCGTATTCTTTCCTGGCCTGCCGCAGGTGATCCAAGGTTCTGGTTGAGTGCAGGCGCTGTTTTCCTGTTGGTCCTGGCAGTCATTTTGCCGCGCGTTTACCATACAGGTCCGTCTTACCGCATGGTTGCCGTGGTCGATATCACGGGCAGTATGAATACGCGGGACCAGATGCTGAATGGTCAAGTCGTCAGCCGTCTGGACAAGGTGCGGCATGATCTGAGTGATTTTGTCGGGCGACTGCCGTGTGGATCCCAGTTCGGGCTGGCGATTTTTACCGAGCGTCGCCCCTATCTGGTGGTTGAGCCCGTTGAAACCTGCGCGAATTTTCCAGCTCTGGACGATGAGATCACGCATCTGGACTGGCGCATGGCATGGGAAGGAGACAGCCATATTACGGAGGGGCTGTACCGCTCGATCGTGCTTGCGCATGATCTGAATGCCGATCTGATGTTCATGACGGATGGGCAGGAAGCCCCCCCGCTGCCATGGACTGGACCGCCGCCTTTCGACGGGAAGAAAAACATTGTCAAAGGGCTGATCGTCGGTGTCGGGGGGCTGACGCCCACGCCGATTCCCAAATACGACGATCATGGCCGTCAGGTTGGATTCTGGAGGCCGCAGGATATTCCGGCAGAAAACGAGGCGGCACCGCCGCCGCCGGATGCGGAAAACCGTGAAGGATACAACCCCCGTAATGCGCCTTTTGGCAATGTTGGCGGTAATGCATCAGGCTCATTATCGGCGGTGGATGAAAAACACCTGCAATCACTGGGAACAATAACCGGCCTCGACTATTTTCATCTCGGCACAGGCGATCTGAATGGCGTTGCTGAAAAGCGGATGACGAAACGTCCGGTCAGGCAACGGGTGGAAATTTCATGGATTCCTGCTCTGCTGTCGCTTGTGGCATTGGGTTTATGTTATCTTGTCCTTCCCGTATTGGGTGTGGTCGCGGTCTGGCGATCCCGTGCGCAGGCCCGGCGGCGGCTGGAGGACAGAAATGCAGGAAGAGACAGCAATAAGGCGTCCTCTGTGGCGGTCAATCCTGCTCCCACGGCCCTTTACCGCGCTTAAGCATTCTATCAAGGCCCGTCTGATCGTGCTGCCGCTGGTTATTCTCGCGGCAGCAATTCTGTTTGTCATCGGCGTGGTCCTGTTCGATTCCAACAAGCGGATCGAGCAGGAAATTCAGTCCGGCACAGAACTGGGCGACATGCTGATTCACTATGCATTGCGCAGCCTGGGCCATTCTGGCGATCAGGATGCTGAGATCGAGCATTTGATTTCCGATCTCTCAAACATTCGCCATGTAATTTTTATCTATGTGCCTTCCGGGGCCACGCCGCCTCATGCGGCTCCGCCACTTGTGGAGAGCGGGGCACCCGCATGGTTTGCGGGATGGTTTCATGTTCCACGTCCCGTTCGTTCCTTCCCGGTGCAGATTGAAGGCGTATTTCGTGGCGATATCGTGATGGTTGGCGATCCTCACAACGAAATTGCCGAAATCTGGGAGGAGCTTAAGTTTCTGCTCGGATTGCTGGCTTGCGTATCCTTGATGATCATGGCGGCCATGTTCTGGACCGCCCGCTATGCGCTGAAGCCGATCAGCACGCTGGCGGAGGGCTTGCAGCGTATGCGAGCCGGCCAGTTCGACGCGCTTCCACCTCTTTATGTGACGGAGCTGAAGCCTATTGGGGAGCGTTTCAATCAGCTTGCCGAAACGCTCCGTGCGGTGCGCGGCGATAATGAGCGTCTGCTGGAACAGATGGTTTCATTGCAGGAAACGGAACGTCGTGAACTGGCCCGTGAGCTGCACGATGATTTTGGCGCTACTCTGTTCGGGGCTCGTGCAGAGCTGGCTACCTTGTTGCTGGAAGCCCGCAGGCAGGGCGATGCAGGGCAGCCCATTATCGAGCGCGCTCATGCTGTCGCGAGATTGATCGATCAGATTCAACAGCAGAATGGCCGTATTCTGGAACGGCTGCGTCCGATGGCGCTGGATCACATGGGGATTGCCGATGCTATTCGGGATCTGATGACCCAATGGCAGGATCGCTATCCGGAGATGGAGTGGTGGCTTTCCATGCCACGTGATCTCAGGATAGAAAATGATCAGATCAACCTGGTTCTCTACCGGACTGTGCAGGAATGCCTGACCAATGCTGTGCGACATTCCTCGGCCGAGCGGGTCGATGTCACTCTGTCATGGCATGATGGGGCGTCAGGACATGGTTCAGCGCGCCGTCTGCAGCTTCTGGTAAAAGATGATGGCACTGGCCTGCCGGAGCATTTCCGGATGGGGTTTGGATTGTTGGGAATGACGGAGCGGTTGCGGCAATGCGGGGGCGAGTTGAAAGTGCGGAACAATCATCCGCATGGCACTCTGGTGGAAGCAGTTATGCCGGTTGCAGCCGTGCAGAAGGAAACAGCGGAATGACGCAGCCGATGATCAAGGTTCTGGTTGTGGAGGATCATCCGCTGGTGCGTGCCGGATGCCATCGCGTGCTGAGCCGCCGGGACACGCTGGAAGTGCTGGAGGCCAGTTCCGGTCAGGATGGTGTTGCCATCAATGCTGCACAGAAACCGCATGTCATCATCCTCGACATCAACCTGCCGGATAGCAATGGCTTCGATCTGCTTGATGATCTGCTGAGTGATAATCCTGATGTGCGTATTATCGTTCTCAGCATGTATGGCGATACGCATTTCGTACGCCGTGCGCTTGATCGGGGCGTCAAAGGATATGTCACCAAGAACGACGATCCGGAGACAATCCTGCTGGCCATTGATCAGGTGATGAATAACGGCGTCTATCTGGGGCAGGTGGTGGCGCAGTCTCTGGCTCTGGGAAGGCTGATGCCGGATTCCAATGTGGCCGCTGAGCTGTCTGTCAAAGAAAAGCGTGTGCTGGAACTGCTCGGCGATGGGTTGAGCCTGTCGGAAATCGCTTACGAGCTGGGCGTCAGCTACAAGACAGTGGCCAATATGAGCGGTGCTCTGCGCACCCGGCTTAAAATTCGCACCGGGGCAGCGCTGGTCAAGTTCGCAGTGGAATGGAAGGCGCGTACCCAGCCGTAAAGGCAAAAAGTGCCGCGCCTGCCTGATAGGACGGACTTATTGCCGCCCGTATGTGTCTTCCAGCCGGACGATATCATCTTCACCCAGATAGGCGCCGGACTGCACCTCGATCAGGGCCAGCGGGATATGACCGGGATTGGACAGGCGATGCACAGTGCCGAGCGGCAGATAGATGCTTTCGTTTTCCCGCACCAGAATGTCTTCCTCATCGCGGGTCACGATGGCTGTGCCTGCGACAACGACCCAATGTTCGGCCCGATGGTAATGTTTTTGAAGGCTCAGACGATGACCGGGGGAAACGACAATACGCTTCACCTGGAAACGATCACTCTGAATCAGGCTCTCGTAAAAGCCCCAGGGGCGATAGATACGGTTATGGCTGGCTGCTTCGGGTTTGCCTGAGCGTTTCAGGCGATCGACGATCTTTTTCACATCCTGTGCATGATCGCGATGCATGGCCAGCACGGCATCTTTTGTCGTGACGATCACCGCATCCTTCAGCCCGATCACGGCGGTGACGATGCCGTCAGACCTCACATAGCAGTTGCTGGCGCTTTCCAGCATGGCATCGCCCTGAACGACATTGCCGTGATCGTCCTTATCGCCCAGTTCCCACAATGCGCTCCAGCTGCCGACATCGGACCAGCCGATATCGGCCGGAACCACGGCAGCACGGCTGGTTTTCTCGGCGACGGCATAATCAAGGCTGATATCCGGGCAGGTTACGAAGGGTTCCCGGGCCAGTCGCAGGAAATCGAGATCCTGCGTACGTCCGGCCACGGCGGCAGTCACGGCTTCCAGTACGGCGGGGGCGTGCTGGCGCATCTCTTCGATCAGTGTGCGGGCCGTAAAGACGAACATCCCTGAATTCCACAGATGCTGGCCGGAACTGACCAGTGCCTGCGCGGTGGTGGTATCCGGCTTTTCCAGAAAGCGGCGCAGGCGGTGCACACCGGAAAGCTCGGTGATCGAGTCGCCGACTTCGATATAGCCATATCCGGTTTCCGGAGCGGTGGGCTGCATGCCGAATGTGACGAAATATCCGGCTTTCGCCGCAGCCACGGCCTTGCCAAGCGCCGCAAGCAGAGCATCCGGTCGGGTGACGGAGTGATCGGCTGCCAGCATCCACAGCACCGAATCGGGATTGGTTTCAGCGGCAAGCAAGGCAGCCGCCAGAATCGCCGGTGCACTATTGCGCCCGCATGGCTCCAGAACGATGCGTACGTTCTCGACTCCGGCCGATCGCGCCTGCTCGGCAATCAGAAAGCGATGGTCCTGATTACACACCAGAATGGGAGGGGCGAATTGCGGTCCTTGCGCCCGGTGCATGGTGTCCTGGATCAGGGAGTTTTCCCCGGTCAGATTCCAGTATTGCTTGGGAAACGACTCGCGGGAGACGGGCCACAGACGGGTTCCTGTGCCTCCCGACAGGATCACCGGGATAATGGCTTCCTGCGGAGAGAGCGGCTGGAAAGGCGCTTTGGGGGAGTCCGGGCCGCTTTCAGTCTGATCCATGGGAACCATTATCCTGCATCAATAAAGGCTTGGGCCGGAAAAAGCTTGTGCAGGCCGATGGCCTTTGGGGCGGTTATTCCGACAATCATGGGATTATCCGTTGGCATAGTCCGGGAGCAACGTTTCTCTCAGAGTGGCCGACGTGCACGTTCCAGCAGGCGTCCCAGAAAACCGGGTTTACGCGGTTCCGTCGGAGCGTGCGCGGGCTGGGCTGCCTGCTGACGGGCGGCTTCGGCTTCTGCCCGTTTTGCGGTCAGCCATTTGTCCAGTGACATACCAGCCTTGGCGGCGCGCCGCTCCTCATAGGCACGCTGGCCTGCGGACAGGGGTTGTGCTGCCTTCGGGGATCCCTTGGGGGCCGTTCTGGTAGAGGAAGCAGAAGAAGATCTGGTCATGCGGTTCCCGGTGCATACTGAAATAAGGAGGCGTCGTCTGGCTTGCCTGTTGAAAGGCAATTTTATCCGGACCTCCATGATTCTTCTGCTTGTGCCAAAGCCGCGGAAGGCCAGCAAGCCAGGGTGTAGGCAGTTATAAGGAGAGCATCCGGAGGAAACCCACCGGGATTGTCCGGCCGGCGGGAGCGTGGTTTCATGACGCAATCACAATCAAGTGATGTCGAGCATCAATCGGCACGATCGGATTGGAATGGCTGCCATGAGTGAGGCAAGGATCAAGGCCAGACTTTGGGTGCAGGCCGCACTTCGTCAGGCGGATCTGACAGGCCGCCCGGGGATGGTTCTGCGTCATGGCGATGATGATGCCGGTGGAATCGCAGCTGTTCTGAGGGGGCGGGATGGATTTTGCGTGCTGATGCAGACGCGGGCGGCGGATGGAAGTCCTGCCTGGATGCGTGCCGGGGGGGGAGCCGGTTCCCTTACACAGGATCAGGTCGATCAATATCTGACCCGCCAGACTTCCATCGACTCCGACCTGTGGGTAGTTGAATTCGATTCCCCTGATCTGACTCCACCCTTCGAGGCAAAAATATTGTAGGAAACAGACGCTTTTATCGTGAGAGGCTGACAAACTTTCCGGCTGCAGAAGGAATCTGTGGCCGTGCTGCAACAGTGATGGATAAAGGCATCATCCCCACCTGCAACTGTGCGACTAAGCTGCTACGTTCTCGTTTACCGAGCACAGGCGAACGGGCAAGCCCAGCCCCGTGCCTTGGCTGCGCAAAAGCGCAGGTTTTGAACGAGGAGAGATAGAATGAAGCTCCGGAGTGCGCTCCTGGCTGCGACCGTGCTTGCAGCACCTGTCGCTGCGAAGGCTCAGCCCGTCACCGGCCTGTATGTCAGCGGCGGCGTTGGTGTTAATCTTCAACAGAACCAGACCGTCAATGCCGGCGGCATTTTTTCCGGCGCCGGTTTCAACACCCGCTCTGAACCCGGTGTGACCGGTCAGGTCAGTGTTGGCTACGGTCTCGGCAATGGTCTGCGCGCAGAACTCGAAGGGTTCTACAGCTGGAACGACCTCCGCTCCATCAAGAGCAGCGGCCCGACCAGCAGCAGCGGCAAGAACGAGAAGGCTGGCGCTTTCGTCAACCTGCTCTATGACTTCGACCTGGGTCTGCCGGTCTACCCGTATGTTGGCGTTGGCGCCGGCTACGTTTGGAACCACAACGTGATCAACTCCGTGGGTGCCGGTGGCAATGATGCTCTGCACTACGACAAGAGCACCGACAATTTCGGTTACCAGGGTATCGCTGGTCTGTCCTACCCGCTGCCGGTTCCCGGCCTGTCTCTGACGGCTGAATACCGCTTCATGGGCCTTCTGGACCCGCAGCCTGCCGCTGGTGGTGCTGTTTACGGCCTGACGAACGGTGCTGTCACCAGCCAGGCGCGTGGCAACATGAAGTTCGGCAACGACTTCAACCATCAGATCCTGATCGGTGTTCGTTATGCGTTCGGCGTGACGCCGCCGCCGCCGCCGCCGGCCCCGATCGTGGCGCCGAAGCCCACCGCTGCCCGCACCTATCTGGTGTTCTTCGATTGGGATCGTGCCGATCTGACCGCCCGCGCGCGTGAGATCGTTGCCGAAGCCGCCCGCGCTTCCACGCAGGTTCAGGCAACCCGCATCGAAGTCAACGGCTACACCGACAAGTCCGGCACGCCGCAGTACAACCAGCGTCTGTCCGTCCGTCGCGCCCAGAGCGTTGCGGCCGAGCTGGTCAAGGACGGCGTTCCGCGTAATGTCATCTTCATCCATGGTTTCGGTGAAACCCACCCCCTCGTGCCGACGGCACAGGGCGTGCGTGAGCCGCAGAACCGCCGTGTGGAAATCATCCTCCACTAAGCGCGTTTCGCACTCTGGATGGAAAGGGAGGGGCATTTCGGTGTCCCTCTTTTTTTTGCTTATTTTTTTGCAATGCGTCATTTTCATAGGACTTGCCCGTTGCGTTTTTGTCGTAAACCAGCCGCAATAGCTTCCTGACATCGTATGATACGTCTGTCCGTCACGGAGCGCACATGCAGGTTCCTCTCGCTGTTTCAGCCGACTCCGCACCCCATCCAGACCCATTTCTTGGATACGATCCAGGACAGTATTTCTGTGAACTGACTACTCACAGGGATGGCGGTAGTCAGGCCGGTGAAAAAGTGCGTCAGCGTCTGGCGAAGATTGGTCTCGATAATCTTCGTCAAAGGGCTGCCGCAGCGGAAAATGATCTTATCAATCTGGGGATCACTTTTACGGTCTATTCAGAGGCGACGGCGATAGACCGAATTCTGCCGTTCGACTGCATTCCCCGTATTATCACCAGTGCCGAATGGGCCCAGCTTGAGGCAGGCGTGAAACAGCGTGTCACAGCGTTGAATGCCTTCCTGCACGATGTTTATCACGAGCAGCACATTCTGAATGATGGCACCATTCCGCGTGATCTGGTGCTGGGCAACAGCAATTACCGTCCCGAAATGGAGCATTTCCCGATTCGTTTCGGCACCTATGCCCATATTTGCGGGATCGACATCGTGCGTGATGAAAGCGGTGCGTTTCGCGTTCTGGAGGATAATGCGCGCACTCCCTCCGGGGTGTCCTATGTGATTGAAAACCGTCATCTGATGCTGCGGGCCTTCCCGGATCTGATGTCGGGCATGCGCTTGCGTCCGGTGGATGATTATGGACACCGGCTGAGGGAGGCGATGGCAGAAATCGCGCCGGAGGGTGTGGATGATCCGCAGGTCGTGCTGCTGTCACCCGGAATTTATAATTCAGCCTATTTCGAGCATGTCTTTCTGGCCCGCGAGATGGGCGTGCCGCTGGTCGAGGGCGCTGATCTGACGGTCGAGAATGACCGTGTCTATATGCGCACGACTGCCGGGCTGAAGACGGTGCATACGATCTATCGCCGCATCGGTGACGATTTTCTGGATCCGACCGTGTTCCGTCCAGAAAGTCTGCTGGGTGTTGCCGGTCTGATCGGCGCATGGCGGAAGGGTAATGTCACTCTGGCCAATGCAGTCGGTACCGGCGTTGCCGATGACAAGGCGATCTATGCCTATATGCCCAGGATTATCCGTTATTATTTGAATGAGGATCCGATCCTGTCGAATGTGGATACCCATATCTGTCGGGAAAAAGACGGGCTGGCCTACACGCTGGATAATCTGGACAGGCTGGTCGTCAAACCGGTTGGTGAATCAGGTGGCTATGGTATCACCATCGGTCCGCGGGCTACGCGGGAGGAACTGGATCATGCGCGCGCGGCGTTGCTGGCCGATCCGGCCAATTGGATCAGCCAGCCGGTAGTCAATCTCTCGGTTGCGCCGACCCTGACACCAGCGGGTATTCAGCCCCGCCACCTCGATCTGCGACCCTTTGCAGTGACCGGCAGGGATACCTGGGTTCTGCCGGGTGGTCTGTCCCGTGTGGCGATGAAAGCAGGCAGCCTGGTGGTCAATTCTTCCCAGGGCGGCGGGTCGAAGGATACCTGGGTGCTGGAGGATCCGGTGACGGCCCCTCCATCCTCTTCCGGTCTCATCGAACCGGGGGCCATTGGCAGCGATGCTCAGCCAATGGGCGAAACCAAACCTGTTACACTGATCTGACGAGAAAGGTTTTCTCATGCCCTCCCGTCACGTGCCGCTGCTTGCCCGTTATGCCGAATCCCTGTTCTGGATGGCCCGTTATCTGGAACGTGTGGAAAATCTGGCCCGTCTGATTGATGTCATCCAGAATTTCGAAAGTCCAGGGCGGGAAACGGAATCCTGGTACAGCCTGATCTGCATCAACGGGGATGAGGCCAATTTCCGCGAGAGCGGTCTGCAATCCGATGCTGACGGGATCAAGCGTTTCTATCTTTTATCGCCTGATAATCCGACCAGCATGCAGGCCAGCATCGAGGCAGCCCGGACCAATGCGCGGGCATTGCGGCCGTTGATCAGCACGGAAATGTGGCTTCAGCTCAATATGTTCCATCGCGATGTTATGGCGATCCGCGACAGTGACTTGGAGGGGGATCATCTCTCACGTCTTTGCACCCGTCTGAAGGAAGGAGTGCAGGCGCATACGGGGATTACCGAAGGCACGTTCTTTCGTGATGAAGGATGGCATTTCTACCAGTTGGGACGGCAGATCGAGCGGGCTGACCAGTCTACCCGTCTGCTGGACATCAAATATAATCTGTTGATGCCAAAAAACGTGGAGGAACGGCGGGTTAAGGAACTGACGCAGTGGATGGCCATATTGCGTGCTGCAGCCGGGTATCATGCATTCCGGCGCATTTCTTCGCCTTCATTTCTGCCGGGTGATATTGTCGCCTTTCTGCTGAACGACACGTCTTTTCCGCGGAGCGTTGCGGTCTGTGTTTTGCAGATCGAATGGCATGTGACGCAGCTTCGTCGCCAATATGGGTTGAAGGGGACGGCGCCTGCGCTGGAACAGGTCGAGACCTTACGTGATTGCGTGATGGTGCCATCCATCGCTGATATTCTGGCCGGTGGGCTGCATGATTTTCTGGATGGATTACAGGATGGGCTGAGCAACCTCTCCTTCGAGATCGGGCAGGCCTTTTTCCGTGACTGGCCGCCCCGTTTAACCGAGCAGCCGGCCCTTCCTGCTTCGCAGAGCCAGACGCAGACTCAAAATAGTCCCTGATTTACCCCCGATGTGGGCGGAAACCTGCCCAGCCATTGGTGGCGTCGTACAGATAGTCATATCCGTTGAGGAAATGCACACCGGTATTGACGAAGATCGGTCGCTGCACATGTCCGTCGGTGCGGGCTTCAACCAGTATCACGGCAGAGGGGGTCATCAGGCCGGGATCCCCGGTGATGAAGCTGTATTGTGCGGCTGAGTCTCCTGCTGTGATCGTGACAGGGGTTCCGGTGGCCAGTTCTTCCCCGTTGCGGGAGAGATCGGACAGCCAAGTGACGGGAACCGTCGCGAACATGCGGGTGACGCCGGTATCCATCAGCATTGTGCCGCCGCATGCAGGAGAATGAGAGGCGACGCCGATACAGGCCGGGATTGGTCCCCAGTCGCCCTCAATATTGGAAGGGGGCAGTTTGACGAGAGAAAATCCCCTTTTCGCCAGGGTCATCGCGCCGCCAGACGGCAAACCGATCCGAACCGAACGGAAGGTGATGACGTAGCCGGGCGTGCCTGTATCGCCCGCCATGCCGGGGGAGGGATTGAGGAATGGATTGTGAGAGGGGCCGCTCTGTTGCTGGTGGTCGCCTTCGCGGGCAAACCCGATCCCCAGCATGGCGACGTGGCGGGGATGATCGCTTGGCGTACAGCTGCGGGCCGTCGGCTGACAGGCGATGTGCGTGACGGCCAGCACGGGAATGGGGGAGGAGATAAATTGATGCCCGTGTGCGCCGGTTACGGTAACGCGCGTCAGTACCCACCGTCCGATCATGATGCGGCCGGAGCTGCTGTAGGTCAGTTCGGCTGGCCCCAGATCGCGCAATGGCGCATTCTCCGGCAGGGCGGTCGCACTGATTACGAGGCCGGTCGACCCGGTATCCATGACGGCCTGCATCCGGACACCACCCACCGAGACAAACAGAGAAGGCGACTCTCTCCGTGCCTCTCCCGGTGGTGGATTGTTCAGGAATGTCAGCTCTACACTGCCATCGTTATTGTTTGTGAAGCGTTCGGAATGCCCTGTATGAGGTGCGCAGGAGGCGGCAATGAGCGCAGTGCAGGCAGTGGCCACGCGTGCCAGCCATAAAGCAGCCTGCCTGCTTGCATCGTGCTGACCGACTGACATGGACCGTGACCCTGCGCTGAAGAAACCGGTCATCAAATAACGGAAGCAACCCGGATTGCGTTGGTGCCGCCCTTCAGACCCAACGGAATACCGGCGGTCACCACGATTTCCTCGCCAACGGAGGCAAATCCTTCCGACTGCGCATGCCGTATGGCACGGCTGACCGTATCGGTCATGGATTGGGTGGGGGGTGTGACCACCGCATGGACTCCCCAGGCTACGGCCAGACGACGGGCCGTGTTTTCCTCGGTCGTCAGGCCGATCACCGGGCATTCCGGGCGCTCCCGGGCTACGCGCAGGGCGGTGCGTCCACTGGCGGTGTAGGCGGCGATGGCGCGGGCCTGAATGGTCTGTGCAATCTGCCGGGCCGCGGTGGCAATGGCATCGGCGGTTTTCGGCTCGGGCGCGGGGCGGTTGGAGTCGGTAATGGCACGCCAGCCCGCGTCGCGCTCCACGCGGGCAACGATGCGGTCCATGATGTTGACGGCTTCATACGGAAATTGTCCGGCGGCGGTCTCCGCCGAGAGCATCACCGCGTCCGCCCCATCAAACACGGCAGTGGCGACGTCGGAGGCTTCGGCGCGGGTCGGGGCGGGCGCATTGATCATGCTTTCCAGCATCTGTGTTGCCACGACCACGGGCAGGCCCAGTTTCCGGGCGGCGCGGATGATGTTTTTCTGCGCCAGCGGCACTTCTTCCGGCGGCAGTTCAACGCCCAGATCGCCACGCGCCACCATCACGGCGTCGGAGGCTTCCAGAATGCCTTCGAGGTTTTCCAGCGCCTGCGGCTTTTCCATTTTTGTCATGATCCAGGCCCGGTCGCCAATCAGGGCGCGCGCTTCCAGCACATCCTCGACCCGCTGCACAAAGGAGAGGCCGATATAGTCCACCCCATGGTCCAGTGCGAAAGCGAGATCGGCGCGGTCTTTCTCGGTCAGGGCGGGAATCGGCAGCACCACATCCGGCACGTTCACACCCTTGCGGTCGGAGAGCGGACCGCCGACCAGCACGGTGCATTCCAGATGATCACCCCGGTTGCGGTCCACATGCAGCCGCAGCTTGCCGTCATCCAGCAGCAGGGTGGTGCCGTAGGTCGCAGCCTCGATAATTTCCTTGTGGGGCAGCTGCACCCGTTCGCGATCCCCGGGGGTCGGGCTGAGATCGAGGCGGAATTTCTGTCCCGTCTGAAGATGTGCCCTGCCACCGCCGAACATGCCGACACGAAGCTTTGGCCCCTGTACGTCTGCCAGAATACCGATGGGGCGGCGCATTTCGGCTTCCAGCTCCCGGATCGCACGGATGCGCTCGGCGTGATCGCTGTGGGAGCCGTGGCTGAAATTGATGCGGAATACATCGGCCCCGGCCTGAAACAGGCGGGCCAGCATCTCGGGCGAGGAGCTGGCCGGTCCAATGGTCGCGACGATCTTGGTGCGCCGCTGGCGGCGGAGACGGGAGCGAATGGCCATTGATTTGATCCGGCGTAGTTTTTTGCAACGGTGGTTGGCGGGACGGGTGGTGACTGAGTTTGTCACCACCCGTCTGATACTCAAAGGATAACGATGGCCCGAATGTCGTTGACGTTGGTCAGGGTGGCACCGGTTTTGATCAGATCACCGACCGCATCGAACAGCGAGTAGCTGTCATGGCCATCGAGGAAGGCGCGGGGATCGAGTCCCTTCGCCCGGGCGCGGGCGAGTGTATCGGGGGTCACGATGGCGCCGGCGGCATCCTCGGTTCCGTCGATACCGTCCGTATCGCCTGCCACGGCATAGATGTTGCTGGCCCCGTTCAGGGTCAGCGCGAGGCTCAGCAGGAATTCGGTATTGCGTCCACCGCGTCCGGTGCTTTGTCCCTTGGCGATAGTCACGGTGGTTTCACCACCGGACAGAAGCACGGCAGGGGTTTTGAGTGGATAGCCATGTTGACGGACGCTCTGGGCGATTCCGGCCAGCAGGGTGCCGGCGACATGGCTTTCGCCTTCCAGACTGTCGCCGAGGATCAGCGGGGTCAGCCCCTCGGCGCGGGCGGCGGCGGCGGCGGCCTCCAGCGCCATCAGCGGTGCTGCGATCATGCGGAAATCGCCTTGCGGCTGAGCCGGTTTGGCCGCTGCGGCACGGTCCAGCAGCGCGGAGACTTCCGGCGGAACCTCGATCCTGTAACGCTTCAGAATGGCCTTTGCATCCTCGGCGGTGGTGGGATCGGGGACGGTCGGTCCGCTGGCGATCACGGCGGGTTCGTCGCCCGGGACGTCGCTGATGCCCAGTGTGATGACCCGTGCCGGAGCCGCGGCGGCAGCCAGACGGCCACCCTTGATACCGGAAAGCTGACGGCGCACCGCGTTCATTTCGCTGATCGTAGCGCCGGAGCGCAGCAGGGCACGGTTGATATCCTGCTTGTGAGCGATGGTCAGCCCTTCACCCGGCAGCACCATCAGGGAGGAGCCGCCGCCGGAAATCAGTGCGATCACCAGATCATCTTCGGTCAGCCCGGACACGGTCTCCAGAATACGGCGTGCAGCGGCTTCACTGCGTGCGTCGGGAACGGGGTGGGAGGCTTCCAGAACGTCGATACGCTGTGTCGGGCAGGTATGCCCGTCCCGTGTAACCACGACGCCGGACAGGTCCACATCGGGCCATGCGTTTTCAAGAGCGGCCGCCATGGCTGCCGCCGACTTGCCGGCACCGACAACGATGCAGCGCCCGCGCGGCTTTTCGGGCAGATGCGCGGCCAGAACCTGATGCGGATCGGCAGCCTTCACCGCGGCGGTAAAAATTGTGTTCAGCGCACGGCGGGCGCGGTCCTCGGTCCATTCCATCGTTGCTCTCCCCCTCCCGGATACCTGTGTTGATCAGGTGGCCGGTGTCATGGCGTCCTGGCAGTTCTAGTCCGTCGGGTATGGCGCAGCGACCGGGGCGATGCCATCTCTGTCAGCCTGCCATAGCACCATCTGTGCCGTCCTTCTGGACTGCATGAGGAGAAAAGCCAATGCCCGTTCCCGATTTCGATGCACAAACCCGCCTTGAACTGGAAGCAGCCGCCTTTCGCAGGCTGCGTGATCACCTGCGCGAACGCAGCGATGTGCAGAATATTGATCTGATGATTCTGGCCGGATTCTGCCGCAACTGTCTCTCCCGTTGGTACAGGGAGGCCGCAGAGGAGAAAGGACTGACGCTGGCGGATGCCGATGCGCGGGAGATCGTTTACGGGATGCCTTACAAGGAATGGCAAGCCCTGCATCAGAAACCGGTGACTCCGGAGCAGCAGGCTGCGTTCGAGAAGGCGCAGAAAGCACACTGACTGCAAGCCCATCTGGATGTACCGGGCTTGATCCGGTGGCCTGCGCGGGCGTATGCCCGCCGGCCTGACGGCGTGGTGCATCCGTGGGCAGCCTGCGGGATAATGACGCGCAACAGGTATCTAAGGAAGGAGCCGGGGATCATGGCCTTGGACGATACGGACAGAAAGCCGGATGACGTGAACAGCGGCGGCATCGCCGCAGACCGTCTGCGCAGCATCATCGATCGTATCGAGCGGTTGGAAGAGGAGCGCAAAGCCCTCGGCAGTGACATCAAGGATATTTATTCCGAAGCGAAATCCGCCGGATTCGACGTCAAGGTGATTCGCCAGCTGATCCGCATCCGCAAGCAGGAGCCTGCGGAAGTCGAGGAAATGGAAAGCCTGCTGGACGTTTATCGCCGCGCTCTGGGCATGTGAGACATGCGCGCCTGGTGCGGGAACGGTTTGACGCCGCCGCCCGGGCGCTTAAATGCTGGAGCCTGACGAATGACAAGGATGGCTCCGCATGCGTTATCGACTTCAGGGTGTCCATACACCGGACGGGCAGGCTGTCACCGCCGGGTCCGGCAGTGATGCGGGCGGACAGCTTCCGGCATGGGATCTGTCCGATCTGTATCCCGGTCCGGACAGTCCGGCGCTGGAGGCTGATATTGCCGCGGCGACCCGCGACTCGGTCCGGTTCGCGGAGCGCTATGCCGGTCAACTGGCCGGTCTGGACGGGGCTGGGCTGGATGAGGCCCTGCGCGACTATGAGCGGATCGAGGAAATTCTCGGGCGCCTGATGTCCTACGCCCAGTTGCGCTTCAGCGAAGACAGCTCCGATCCTGAAATCGGTCGCTTCTACCAGTCGATGAATGAGCGTGTGACGGGGATCAGCAGCCATCTGATCTTTTTCACACTGGAACTGAACCGGCTGGATGACGCAACACTGGAACGGCAACTGGCCGATCCAAAGGCGGCACGGTGGCAGCCCTTCCTGCGTGATCTGCGCGTGTTCCGCCCGCATCAGCTTTCTGACGACGTCGAGAAAGCCCTGCATGAAAAGGATGTGACCGGCCATTCCGCCTGGACCCGTCTGTTCGATGAGACCATCGCCGCCATGCGCGTCACGGTGGGCGGGGAGGAACTGACGGTCAGTGCCGCGTTGAACCGTCTGTCCTCAGGCAACCGTACGATGCGGGAGGAAGCCGGAAAGGCGATCGGGGCCGCGTTCGGTGCTCAGAAACGGCTGTTCTCCTTCATCACCAACACGCTGGCGAAGGATAAGGAGATCGTCGATACGCTGCGCCATTACGAGCGTCCGGGCAGCTATCGCAACCGGGCCAATATGGTCGAGGATGAGGTGGTGGATGCGCTGGTCTCCGCCGTTCGTGCCGATTACGGGCGGCTGTCGCATCGGTATTATGCGCTGAAAGCGAAATGGCTGGGGTTGGATAAACTCAGTCACTGGGACCGCAATGCCCCTCTGCCGGGCGATGATGACCGGGAGATTCCCTGGCCGGAGGCAAAACGCCGGGTGCTGGATGCATATGGCGCGTTCTCACCGGAGATGGCGGAGATAGGCAGCCGGTTTTTTGATCACCCATGGATTGATGCCCGTTTACTGCCGGGCAAGTCGGGTGGGGCGTTTGCACACCCGACCGTGCCTTCGGTGCATCCCTACATTCTGCTGAACTATCATGGCCGTACCCGGGACGTCATGACGCTGGCCCATGAGTTGGGCCATGGGGTGCATCAGGTGGTGGCCGGGCAGGCGCAGGGCTATATGCTCTCCAACACGCCGCTGACGCTGGCGGAAACGGCTTCTGTCTTCGGGGAGATGCTGACTTTCCGCGCCATGCTGGAGGCCGAGACCGATCCTGTGCGCCGCCGTCTGATGCTGGCCTCCAAGGTGGAGGATATGCTCAACACCGTGGTGCGCCAGACCGCGTTCTACGAGTTCGAGACGCGGGTGCACAACGAGCGTCGATCCGGGGAGATCCTGCCGGAGCGGCTGGGGGAAATCTGGCGTCAGGTTCAGGTCGAAAGCCTCGGCCCGGTCTTTGACTTCACGCCGGAATATGATGTGTTCTGGGCCTATATTCCACATTTCATCCACACGCCGTTCTATGTGTATGCCTATGCGTTCGGCGATTGTCTGGTGAATGCGCTGTATGCAGTGTTTCAGGATGGGCATCCCGATTTTCAGCAGAAATACATGGATATGTTGCGGGCCGGGGGAACGAAGCGGCACCGTGAGCTGTTGGCTCCATTCGGGCTGGATGCCTCTGATCCGGCTTTCTGGAAGAAGGGGCTGGATGTGATTGCCGGCTTTATCGACGCGCTGGAGGAGAGCGCCTGATGGCGAATGACGAGCGGCGCAGCCTGTTCGGGGAGGTGCGGCGTTTGGCCCGTACCTCCGGCGCGGTTGGCGGTATCGCCGCGCGTGTGGCGGGGGAGCGTGTATTCGGCGTCAAAACCGATCGTTCGGCCCATGCCGATGATCTGCGGGTGATTCTCGGCGGGCTGAAGGGACCGCTGATGAAGGTGGCGCAGTTTCTTTCCACCGTGCCGGATGCGCTTCCGGCGGAATATGCCGCGCAACTGGCGGAGTTGCAGTCCAATGCGCCGCCGATGGGGCCTGCCTTCGTGCGGCGCCGGATGAGCGGTGAGCTTGGACCGGACTGGCAATCCCGCTTCGAATCGTTCTCTGAAACGGCGGCTGCGGCGGCCAGTCTGGGGCAGGTGCATCGCGCCCGGCTGCATGACGGGCGCGATGTGGCCTGCAAGCTGCAATATCCGGACATGACCAGCACGGTGGAAGCCGATCTGCGTCAGCTTCGCATGGCCATGGCCGTGTACCGGCGGATGGATAACGCCATCCAGCAGGAGGATATTTACGAGGAACTCGCCGATCGTTTCCGGGAGGAACTGGATTACGAGCGTGAGGCGAAGCAGATGCGGCTTTATGCCTCCCTGCTGTCCGGCACGCCGACGGTCCATGTGCCGGAGCCGGTGCCTGAACTCAGCTCCCGCCGTCTGTTGACCATGACATGGCTCAACGGGCGTCCGCTGTTGCAGCGTCTGAAGGAAGACCCGCCGCAGGAGGAGCGCAACCGCATTGCCGAGGCGCTGTTCCGTGCCTGGTATATCCCCCTGTATCGCTATGGCGTGATCCATGGCGATCCGCATCTCGGCAATTATCAGGTGACAGAGGAAGGCCACGTCAACCTGCTCGATTTCGGGGCGATCCGCGTGTTTCCGCCACGTTTCGTGCGGGGGGTCATCGCTCTCTATGAAGCGGTGCGGGATGGCGATGACGAACGTGCCATGGACGCCTATCGCACATGGGGCTTCACCGATCTGAATAACGAAAAACTGGCAGTCCTCAATGAATGGGCGCGCTTCCTGTATGAACCGTTGATGCAGGACAGGGTGCGCCCGATTCAGGAAACCGATGATCCGAATTTCGGCCGGGCAGTGGCGGAGCGTGTGCATCAGGGGCTGAAGCGCACTGGCGGTGTGCGTCCGCCGCGTGAATTCGTGCTGATGGACCGCTCGGCGATTGGACTTGGCAGCGTTTTTCTGCGGTTGAAGGCGGAGCTGAACTGGTATCGCCTGTTTCAGGAAATGATCGAAGGCTTCTCCAGCGAGGATATGGCACGCCGTCAGGCCGAGGCGCTTGCCGCGGTGGGGTTGGAGATACGACAGGATTGAGGCGAGGATGCCCTCTCAGTAACGGGTGGGCGGCAGGGCGGCGGCGATGTCATGGAACAGGCGTGCGGGCAGGCTGCCGCCTGTAATGTTTCGCATGGGCGTTCTGTCGTCATTGCCGACCCACACCCCGATGACGGTACGATCATCAACGCAGCCGATAAACCACGCATCACGGTAATCCTGTGTGGTTCCGGTCTTGCCGCCCACCATATGTCCGGGAATGGAGGCGGCCCGGCCGGTGCCTCGCGCCACCACGGCTTGCAGCATGCGGGTCATGTCCTTTGAGACTTCCGGCGTCATGACTGCTTCCCCGACCGGTGCGGTGATCTGGATCGGGCGATGATCGGCGGTGCCTGCCTCGATGGCACGGGGGGTCACGCGATAGCCGCCATTGAAAAAACTGGCATAGGCGGCGGTCATTTCCAGCAATCCAGCATCGGCGGTTCCCAATGCGATGGAGGCATTGCGGGGGAAATTATCCTCCACCCCCAGACGATGCGCGGCCTCGATCACGGCGGCGGGTCCGCCATCACGCAGCAGCAGACGGACGGCTGCCGTATTGACGGAATGGGCCAGCGCCGTTTCCAGCGTGATGTCACCCACCGAGCCGGGCTCATAGTTGGAGGGGCTCCAGTTGCCGACCCTGATGGGGGCATCCGACACGGTATCATCCGGTTCCTCGCCATTTTCCATCGCCACCAGCCAGACGAAAGGCTTGAAGGAGGAGCCGGGCTGACGCCGCATGATCGTGGCGCGGTTGAAGGAGCTGTGCCGGTAATCGGCCCCGCCTACCATGGCGCGCACCGCCCCGGTGCGGGCATCCATGACCACCACGGCGGCCTCATGCACATTCGCCGCGGCACCGGGGCCGTCCAGCATGGCGGTCAGGCGCGCTTCGGCAATGCTCTGGATATGGCTGTCCAGCGTCGTTCTGATGACGGCATCGGCCCCTTGCGGCAACAGGCTCTGTGCCCGTTCCGCCGCCCAGTCGGCAAACCATGGGGCGCCGGTCGGGGCCTGCTGACGGAAAGAGATTTTCGCGGCTTCGGCGCTTGCCTGCGCGGCGGTCAGCACGTGGGTTTCCACCATGGCCTGAAGAACTTCCTTGGTCCTTGCAATGGCGGCGGCGGGATCGACCCTCGGGTTAAACCGGGAGGGTGCGCGCGGTAATCCGGCCAGCATGGCGGCCTGCCAGATGTTCAGATGACGGGCGGAGATGCCGAAATAGACATGCGCCGCCGCATCCACCCCCCATGCACCTGCGCCGAGATAGACGCGATTGAGCCATATTTCGAGAATTTCCTGCCGGGTGAAATGCTCGGACAGCCATATGGTCAGCATGAGTTCCTGCACTTTCCGGCGCAGGGTGCGCTCGTTGGACAGGAACAGGGTTTTTGCTACCTGCTGGGTAATGGTGGAGCCACCCTGCCGCAGACGGCCGGAGCTGAGATTGACCCAGATTGCCCGGGCGATGCCGATCGGGTCGATGGCGCCATGGGACCAGAAGCGGCGGTCTTCCACGGAAACGGCTGCGTCCTGCATGGCGCGGGGCATGTCGCCCAGCCGCAGGCTTTCCCCCACCACATCGCCATAGGTGGCGAAGGTCAATCCTTCCTGATCGCGCAGAATCAGGCTGGGTCGGCGTGGCGCATCAAGCGCTTCCTCGGGACGCGGCAGATCCCAGGCGAAATAGACCAGAAACACCGCCGCTGTGAGGCCACCCCAGATCAGGACCATGATCCCCCAGCGCAGCCAGCGCCATTTCTTCCGGTTGGAAACCGTTTCTTTCGCAGTCTCTCCCTTGCGCCGGGAGGAGGGAGGAGGGGGAGACGGTCGCCGCTTTGAACGACCTGGCGGCGGGCCACGGCGGATGAAGTCTGGATCCTGTACGGCGTCCTGATCAGCCCGATATCGGGCATCCGGGCGGGCGGTACGGCTACGGGGCTGGTCCTGACGCGGCATGAGGGGCGTATGGATGAACCCGCGTGGTGCGATCGTCAACGGTCGTGGCAGGCAGGCCTGTACCGATGCAGGTACCACAGCAGCCGACAAAACAGACCTCATGGCTGATGAAATGGATACATGGTCCTTGCAGTGGCAGGGAGCCGACGTTAAGCACGCCTCCATCATGATCCAGTTGCGGTCCTTGTTCCGCCAGTCCCGCATCCTTCAGCACCGGCTGTCTCTCCGGCTGATGCAGGGTGTACTGGCGCGGGTGCTGGTGATTCTGGTCATCGCGGGCATGCTGGCGCAGATGGCGCTGATGGCATTGTCCCGTCCCGGTGAGGTGCCGCGTGCCGCGCTGGAGCGTCTGACCGGACTGTTGCTGACCGATCCGGTGAATGTGCCGACAGATGCCTCGTTGAGGGAAGGTGACTGCCTTGATGCCTCCCACGAGGCGGATATGTCTGTCACGGTGCCGCATGAACTGATGGTGCACATGCATCATGGGGGGCATGTGCAACGGGACCATGACCAACCGGGGCATGATCAGCATCAGGCCTGCTCCATCTGTGTGTTTCTGGCCATGGCGGCAGCATTGCTGGTCATGCCCGTGTTGCCACCGCTCTCTTCCGGCATATGGGTGCGCATTGTCCGGCGCGTCATGCAGCCACGCGCGCCACCCGGTTCGGGGTGGCTGTCCGCCTATGCACGAGGCCCTCCTGTCCCTGCCTGAAAGCGACGCGTCGATCGTGTGCGCATCTTTTCAAACATCAGGTCAGGATTTTTCATATGATCAGGCATCTTCAAGGTCGGGCAGGGCGTGCTGCGCTGCTCGCCTCCGGAACCATTCTTGCTGGCAATATGCTGGCTGCAGGATGGCCTTTTTCTCCCGCATGGGCGCAAGGCGCTGCTTCTGCCCCCAACCCCATGGTCGACTCTGCTCCCCTGCCCACCTTGCGTGTGCTGGGGGACAGTCCGCTTTCGCTGATCGAGGAGCCACTGGATAAGACGACAGTGTCGCAGACCATGATGAATCGTAACCGGCTGAACAGCCCCGATACCGCCGAACTGTTCAAAGGAGTGGCGGGCGTCAGTTTCTATCAGGCTGGTCGTGTCTCGGCCCTGCCGGTCATCAACGGCATGAATGACGACCGTGTGGCGACGGAGGTCGATGGGGTGCGGATCAGCGCGGCCTGTCCCAACCATATGAACCCGGCCCTGTCCTATGTGGACCCCGGCATGGTGAAAACAGCGAGCGTGATTGCCGGGATTACTCCGGTCAGCGCGGGGGGTGACAGCATTGCCGGTACCGTTTCGGTGGAACGGGCCGATCCGATCTTCTCGAAGGACAAGTCCATTCTGGCGACCGGCCATGTGACGGCCAGTTACCGCAGCAATGGTAATACGGTCGGTACGTCCGGCGCGGTCACGGTCGCCAATGATACTGTCAGCCTGCGTTACGAAGGATCATGGTCGCAGGCCGGTAACTACGAAGGCGGTGGAGATGCGGGGATCGTTCGTTCCACCAAATATCAGAGCTTCAATCATGCGGTGACGCTGGGGCTGAAGCGGGACAATCATCGTCTGACGCTGACCGCCGGACAGCAGGACATTCCGTATGAGGGTTTCCCCAATCAGTTCATGGACATGACCAATAATCGCTCCACCTTCGTGAACGGTCATTACGAAGGTGATTATTCATGGGGTGAACTGGATGTGCGTGGCTATTGGCAGCGCATTACCCATGTCATGAACATGCTGGATGACAAAGGCGGCCATTCCGCCACTACCGGCATGCCGATGAATTCGGATTCCCGTCTGGCCGGTTATGCCATCAAGGCGACCATTCCACTGGGAAGCTGGAACACGCTGCGCCTTGGCAGTTCTTTCGATCATCAGGGGCTGAACGACTGGTGGCCGCCATTGATGGGCAGCATGATGATGGGGCCGGATACCTATCACAACATCAATAACGGGCATCGTGACCGGCTGGGTCATTTTGCTGAGTGGGAATCCCGCTGGACCAACCGGTTTTCTTCCCTGCTCGGTTTCCGCAACGATATCGTGATGATGAATACCGGGGAGGTATCGCCCTATTCTTCCGGCGGGATGATGATGGGTACGGGTGGCATGATGGGCGGCATGAGCAATCCCGATGCCGCCGCCGCCAGGGCCTTCAACGCCATGTCTCGGGGGCGGACCGATGTGAATTTCGATGTTACCGCACTGGGACGTTACCGTGTGTCGGACATGATCAGCCTTGAAGGCGGTTACGCCCGCAAGACGCGTTCCCCCAATCTGTATGAGCGCTATGCCTGGGGGCGGAGCGCCATGACCAGCCAGATGATCGGATGGTTCGGAGATGGGAATGGCTATATCGGCAATCCGGATCTGAAGCCGGAAATCGCGCATACGATCAGCACCACCGTCCTGTTCCGCGATCCGGAGCAGGAACGCTGGAAAATCAGTATTCAGCCCTTCTACACCTACGTAGAGGGTTTCATTAACGCCAATCTGCTGAAATCCCTGTCGAGCGACTTCAATCAGCTTCAGTTCGCCAACCACAATGCGCAGCTCTATGGCGTCAATGTGTCGGGTTCGGCGCGGCTGTGGCATTCCGCGCGCTGGGGCCATGGTGAACTCGGCGGCACGTTGAGCTATGTGCGGGGTGAGGATCTGGAGACCCGCCATAGCCTGTATCACATGATGCCGATTAACGGGCTGATCGGTCTGTACGAGACGCGCGGCAACTGGAGTGGGCGTGCCGAGGCTACCTTCGTCAACAGCAAGACCATCATCGACCCGACCAGAAACGAACCGCGCACACCGGGTTATGCGCTGTTTGGTCTGGGGGCTGGCTACAACTGGAAAAACGTGAAAGTGGAAGGGGGGATCGAGAATATATTCGATCAGAAATATTATCTTCCGCTTGGTGGTCTGTCGCTGGGTGATTTCGATGCAACGGGCGTCCTGCGTGCCCTGCCGGGGCTGGGGCGGTCCTACAACCTGTCGATGACCGTTTCCTTCTGATTGACCGGGTATGGCCTGTCATCGAAAATTCGTGGTCGATGAAGTCCATGAAATGGGTGAGCCCTATATTGCTGAAGAACTCGCGGCACTTTTGAAAATGGATCTGATCTCATCCCCGTTTCTGCGGGATGGGATCAGCACCCGAAAAATGAAAGGCCGGGTTCCGCCGTAAAACAAGTTACGCTAGAAGGCTGCCGGACCGGGCGTGGCGGAACGGTATACGCATTCGACTTAAAATCGAACGCCTTTATGGCTTACGGGTTCAAATCCCGTCGCCCGGACCAGCACATATGCCTTGACCGGCTTTTGGGAAACAGTCTCAGCATGTCCGACTATGGCTTGCCGCCCGGCCTGAACGATATTGCGGCGCTTGCTGAACGCGCCTTGCATGAAATTCCTCTCGGTCAGTTTCCCAGCATCCGGGAATTGACCATCGCAGTGGAAGACTCACCGGATGACGACATGCTGGCCGAGCTTGGCCTGTCCTCCCCGTGGGAGTTGACGGGGCTTTACAAAGGGATTCCACTCGATCAGCGCGGGATCGCAGAGTGGGGGCAGGAGCCTGATCAGGTCGTTTTGTTCCGGGAGCCGATCCTGCTGGAATGGATCGAAAGCGGGGAATCGCTGCCAGATCTGGTGCGGACCGTGCTGATCCACGAGATCGCGCATCATTTCGGCTTCACCGATGAGCAGATCGAGGCGCTGGAGCAGAAAACCCGCGACGGTGCCGCCCGGCACTGAGGCAGGGCACTGAATATTTCAGATCAATCTTCGTGATCGTGCAAAGGCTTTCCTTCGGCGTCCTCTTCGTCATGCGGCTCGATCATATGGTCGATCATGGCGGTCAGCATATCCCGCACATGGCCGTCGGCGATGGCATAGAACACCTGTCGCCCCTGCCGTGCCGCTTTCAGCAGCCGTGCTGCCCGCAGCAGGCGCAGATGGTGGGAAACCAGCGACTGGCTCAGCGCGGTCCGTTCCGCTAACGTCCCGACATTCAGCGGTTGTTCGAGGCAGGCAACGACGATCATCAACCGGTTCGGCTCGCCCAGCAGACGGAATGTTTCCGCCAGCTGGCTATATTGATCTTGTGGAAGGTCCATTCCCGCGCCGCACCTGTCTGCCAAACGAAGACATGCTCTAGCCTATCCGCTGTAACGTGCCAAAGGGGCCGCTTCACTTCCCTATGCCAGAGCGTAATCCGCTTCCACGGTGTAAACCGACTGTTCCTTGCCCAGTTGAGAACTGAACAGGGTGAAGTGCTCCACCGGGATGGGGTCGGTACGGAACAGATTATGGCTCTGGACATAGGAAGCCAGACGATTGTCTGCCGTGCCATCCAGGCGTGCCAGTGTGACATGGGGCATGAAGCGGCGGCGTTCTGGGGGCAGGCCCACGCGCTGTAACCCGGTTTCGATCTTGTTCTGAAGATGGTCCAGCTGCGGATTCTTCTCCACGCCGACATACAGGGTGGAGCGTCCGGCCCGCTCGAAAATACCGATCCCTGTCAGCACCAGAGAGAAACCACGTGCCCGCAAGGTGGACAGGGCCAGATCAAGCTCATCGGCGCGATGGCCCGGTACGTCGCCGATGAAGCGCAGGGTCAGATGGTAATTTTCCGGTGAAATCCAGCGTGCCCCCGGCAGACCGTAGGCAATCCCGTAGAGTTCATCTTTCAGAATCCAGGGAAGATCAAGCCCGACAAACAGTCTCATGGGTGCTCTCCCGGGGGAAGGGGTGGCGGGGGCAGCATGCGCGAGGCAATCCGGCTGGCAGGACCAGAGTAACGCAGGACGGTGCCCGGTCACATCAGCCATGGTCAACCATGACGGATCATGGCCGGTTATTCATTTTCCATGCAGGGGGGCAGGCGGTCAAAGGCGTTTCTTTTACATCTTGTCATAAACGCAGAGCTTGATCGCTTTTTGCCCTGAAACAAGATAATGTGACATCAAGATCCATGGCCGGGCTTTGTTCCGACCGTCTACAGGAGAATCGTGTATGGCCTTTCGTCCAGATAACAGCGTCCGCCCGGGCGTCTGGGGTGCCGCCGACACCGCATCCATGGATGCCGGTCTGCGCGCCTACATGCTGCGTGTGTTCAACTGGATGGCATCAGGTGTCGCCCTGACAGGGATTGTGGCCTACGCCATTGCCCATACCAGCCTGATGAATGCGTTCTATCATCCGGTGATGACCGAGCAGGGTGTGAGCATTCAGCCCACGGCGCTGGCCTTCATCTCCATGATTTCGCCGCTGGCTTTCGTGCTGGTGCTGAGCTTCGGCATCAACCGCCTTAGCCTCGGTACAGTGCAGGCGCTGTTCTGGCTGCTCTGTGTCGCGATGGGCGCCAGCCTGACCAATATCTTTCTGGTTTATACCAATGCCTCGATCGTGCAGACCTTCTTCGTGTCTGCGGCGACATTCGCGGCGATGAGCCTGTATGGTTACACCACGCGCTCCGACCTGACCCGCTTCGGCAGTTTTCTGATGATGGGGCTGATCGGGATCGTCATTGCCTCGGTGGTCAATATGTTTGTCCATAGCGGCATGATGGGCTTTGTGATCAGCGTGATTGGTGTGCTGGTGTTCACCGGGCTGACTGCCTACGACACCCAGCGTATCAAGGTGGATTATGCGCAGTTCGCCACTCAGGGAGGCAGCGATTTTGCCGCTCGCCGTTCGGTGTTCGATGCGCTTCAGCTTTATCTGAACTTCATCAACCTGTTCATGATGCTGCTTCGCCTGCTGGGTAACCGCGCCAGCAACGACTGATCCAACTTACTGTCAGTCCTGAATCAGAACCGGTCGGGAATTGCGTCCCGGCCGGTTTTTTTTGTGTCTGCTGGAGGAAGAAAAAATCCGGCTCAGCGGGCTGCCGGAGCGATGGCGTTTTCCAGCGTCGGCAGATCGACTGCACCGGGAAACAGCTTCGACCCGATGACATAGGCCGGTGTGCCTTCCAGCCCCAGCGAGCGCCCGAGAGCAATATTATCCGCCAGCCGCTTTTCGATGGCCGGGTCCTGCATGTCCTTGTGAAGTCTGTCGACATCCAGCCCCAGCGTGCGGGCCTGCCGGTCAATGTCCTCCTGCGTCAGGTCGGGAGAACCATGCATCAGGGCTGCCCGCAGCTGCACATAGCCACCCTGTTTCTGGGCTGCCAGCAAAGCACGGGAGCCGAGTTCACTTTTGGCGCCGAGAATCGGCATGTCTTTATAGACAACACGGAGTTCAGGATGTTTGCGGATCAGCTCATCCATGACCGGCACCATGCGGCGGCAATAGGGGCAGCGCACATCATAGAATTCTACGATCGAGGTGGACCCTTTCGGATTGCCCGCGACGGGATCGGCCGGATCGCTGGTCAGACGTGACGCATTGGCTGCAATGGCGCCTTCCCGGGCGGAGAGGGCGCGGCTGTTTTCATCCTGTTGCAGGGCGGTGATAGCGTCTTTCAGAATGGTCGGATCTTTGACCAGGGCCTGACGCAGGATGCTCACGATTTCTGCGCGTTGGGCCGGTGTGAAGGTTTCGCTGCGGGCGGCACCGGGCAGCAGCAGGCCGGCAAGGATGGGCAGGGCAAGCAGGCCATACCGCCGCAAAGACTGGCGCGAGGCATGGGAATAAAAGAGCGGAAGGCTGGACATAAGGCTGTTTCCTGCACTGCTTTTCTGCCCGAAGCCGGGCGTGGCGGCCTATCGATTGGCCGTGATACGCAAGCTTTGGCGGATCGGGGCGGTAACGTCCAGTTACGGTCAGGTCAGGATTGGCGGAGGAAAGCCGCAAGAGGGCAGACACAGGGGCAGACACGGGGGCAGGCCAAGGGGCAGACAGGCATGCGGTGCGACGTTATGATCCCGCTCCGCGTTGCCCGCAGCGGGAAGCTGTTTTAAGCCTTGACTGATTGCGGCATCATAGCGGTGCCGCCGAATCAATCATGAGGGGTCGCAGCCTGTGAATTCCGCCCGGATACGATGGACACACCGCCTGCGGCTACGGTGGACACACCGCCTGCGGCAGGGTGTCGCATTGTCGGCCGCCCTGATGATGGCAGGCTGCTCGACAGTCAGCGGCATGAGCGATCTCGTGTTCGGCTCCGACAAGCCTGTCGGTCCCCAACCGGGTTATATCAAGGGTTTTGTTGGCGGAGTGGCCGCTGATGAGCCGCGCGCGGCCCTGGTGGCGCGCGATGTGCTGTCTTCTGGCGGGAATGCGGCCGATGCGGCGGTGGCGCTGGCCATGATGCTGACGGTTACGCTGCCATCCCGTGCGTCGCTGGGCGGGGGCGGTGCCTGTCTGGCCTATCGCCCTGATGGCAAGGGAGGGCTGAAGGAACCGCAGGCAATCATGTTCCTGCCGCAGCCCGCATCGCAGATCGGCGGTTCTTCCCGTCCGGCGGCGATTCCAGCCATGGCGCAGGGCTTTCAGCTTCTCAACAGCCGTTTCGGCAGCAAGAGTTTTCGCAGTCTGGTGTTGAAAGCTGAAGAAACGGCCCGGTTCGGCTTTCCTGTTTCAGCGGCGTTGGCGGCGGATTTTCAAGTGGTTGGCGGGGCTTTGCTGGAAGATGCCGGCAGCCGTGCGGTGTTCGGTACCAATGGCTGGCTGCCCGGTATCGGCGATCAGCTGGTTCAGCCCGAACTGGCCAACAGCCTGTTACGGCTGCGTGGGTTTGGCGATCAGAGTTATGAAGCGGCCATTGAAGCTGCTGCTCCGAAGCTTGGCCTGAGACTGACGATCGACGCATCACAGGCCAAACTCGTGCCTCCGGTGGTGGTGCGGGCAGGGCGGGACAATGTCGCTTTTCTGCCGCCGCCTGCCGATGGCGGGATCGCTGCTGCCGCTGCGTTCAAGCTGTTGCAATCTGATCCGGGTCAGTGGCGCCGGGCGCAACAGCGTGCGGAAGCGGCAGCTTCCGCATGGCGGAGTGGTCATGCCTCGGTGGAAGGTGTTCTGAACGGGGCTGGCAGCAGCCGTGCCCTGCCGCCTCTGCCGGCCTCAACCAGTTTTGTGACCATGGATCGGGATGGCAATGCGGTTTCCTGTGCCCTGACGATGAATAATCTGTTCGGGAATGGGGAAGTCCTGCCGGGAACCGGTATTCTGCTCGCCGCTTCGCCTGATCGTGGTCCGCAGCCGCTGTTGTCGGCGGCGCTGGCATGGAATCCTGCGAAAGACGCCTTTCGTGCGGCTACGGCGGGATCTGGTCAGGAAGGCGCCCCGCTCGCCGCTGGTGCCGCGATGGCCAATGCCCTGCGCAGCCGTGAAGCCATTGCGACAAAACTGCCGGAACCGACGCGGATGAATGCCATTGGCTGTGCCGGCTATCTGCCAGGCAGTAGTGGAAGCTGTGGCTGGGTGACCGATCCCAAAGGGGCGGGAGTCGCCTTGGGAGCACGCTGATGGCCCTGAAAATCGGGCGGGGTGGTTTGACCCCTCCTTTCATCGTCATGGATGTGATTTCAGCTGCCAATGCGCGGGCGCAGTCTCTGCCCCCCGGAATGCCGGGAGTGATCCGTATGGAGGTTGGTCAACCCTCCACCGGCGCCCCTGCCGGAGCGATCGAGGCCGCGAAGCAGGCGCTGGGGAGTGGTGATCCGCTCGGCTATACCGAAGCGTTCGGCCTGCCGGTGCTGAGGGAGCGTATCGCTGCGCATATTCGTGACTGGTATGACATTGAGGTGCCTGTTTCCCGTATTGCGGTCACGGTTGGTGCTTCCGGTGCTTTCCCGCTGGCTTTTCTGGCTGCGTTCAATCCGGGGGATCGGGTGGCATTGGCGGCACCCTATTATCCACCTTATCTCAATATCCTGAAGGCGCTGGGGCTGGAGCCGGTTGTTATCGAAACCGGACCTGATACACGCTATCAGCCCGATCTTGCGGCGCTTGAAGCGCTCGATCCACGCCCTGATGGGCTGATCATCGCCAGCCCCTGCAATCCGGCGGGAACAATGCTGCTGCCGGATGAGCTTAAAGCGCTGGCGGAGTGGTGTGAGCGGGAAGGGGTCAGATTGATCTCGGACGAGATCTATCACGGGCTGCAATATGAGACGCCGCTTTCGACCGCCTCGGCTTTTTCATCCTCTGCGATCGTCATCAACAGTTTCAGCAAATATTTCAGTATGACCGGATGGCGGGTCGGCTGGATGGTGCTGCCGGAGGATCTGGTTCGTCCGGTGGAACGCCTGGCGCAGAATCTGTTCATCAGCGCGCCGCATATCAGCCAGCGTGCAGCTCTGGCGGCGTTCGACTGTACGGCAGAGCTGGAAGCGAATCTCGACCGCTTTCGCTGCAACCGGTTGGAACTTCTGGCCAATCTGCCCCGCTGCGGTTTTGCCCGGCTGTCGCAGGCACAGGGGGCTTTCTACATCTATGCCGATATTTCAGGCCGGACCGGGGACAGCGCTGCCTTCTGCACCCGTATGCTGGATGAGCTCGGCATTGCTGTCACACCGGGACTCGATTTCGACGCTGCGCGCGGGCATCGTACGATGCGCTTCAGCTATTGCGGTGCGGAAAGCGATGTCAAAGAGGCTGTGGAGCGACTCTCCGGCTGGCGCTGATCCTGAAAGACTGGCGGATCAGGGAAGCTTGATGATCTTGTGATAGCCGCGTCCGAAATAGATCAGCCCTTCATGGGATGGGCCAGTACGAATGCCCTCTACTTCACAGAAAAACACGGTGTGGGTGCCGACATCCGTAGCCTGCGCAATGCGGCAGTCAAAGGAAACGACCGCCCCGTCCAGCACCGGCGCGCCGGTTGCCAGAGTGGTCCATTCGGCCTGTGCAAAGGCATCATCGGCTGCATGATCGGAGGATGCAAAAAGATTGGACAGTGCTTCCTGATGCGCAGACAGCACGTTGACGCACAAAATACCGTTCCGGGCGAAAGTGGCATGACGCTGGCTGGAGCGGTTCATACAGACCAGCAGGGTCGGCGGATCATCCGTTACACTGCACACGGCGGAGGCGGTAAAGCCGCACCGCTCCTGCCTTTGCCCGGGGCGCGATGGAGAGGCTGTCGTGATGACGTTGACGGCTGCACCCAGCCGGGCCATCGCGTCCCGGTATTCCTGTCTGGATACCATGATTGATCTGATCCTGCCTGATACGCTTCCGGTTTGAAGACCGGGAGATAATTGAAACCGTTATCACGCGGAGTTTGGCGTGACATACGATCCTGCCATGTGAGTTAAGCCGCGGGGCGGCCTTTTTCCAAGAGACGCGGTCGCAATTTCTGCCATGCAGGCGGAGCACGTTTGGTTACGGTATCAATCTGTATGAACAGGGTTTCACCCTGCCGCTTTGTTCCTGTCACGTGTTGTGGTGCATAGAAGAGACACACAAGATTTTTCGGCGCCGGATTGGCCGGAAAACGACATTGTCAAGCTGATCTTTGTTCACTGTCATCTTTCGGTCACACAAAAAGGATTCGCTGTATGTCTCTTCGTCAGGATCAACCTGAAATCCATGTGGCACCCGATTATTCGGCTTCGGCCACCATTCTGCACCATGCCCCGCGTCGCGCCCGCATGTTCCTGGCGGCGGCGCTGCTGGCTGCCACGGCATTGACCGGCTATGGCATTGAGCATGTTACCCAGGCTGAAGAATTGACGAAATCGGTTCCTGCTGCCGCACCGATCGGTGATTTCTCTGCTCTGGTGCAGCATGTCCGTCCTGCCGTTGTCTCTATTACCGTGAAAATGGTGCCGCGTCAGGTCGCACAGGACATGCCGGGCGGAGTGCCGCTTCCCTTCGGGATGCCGGGCGCTGGTCCGGGTGCTGAAGAGGGTGGACAGCCTGCCCCCCGTATGGCGGAGGCGCGTGGGTCCGGGTTCATTATCGATGCCAATGGTACGATCGTCACCAACAACCATGTCGTGAAAGACGCGAAAACCGTCTCCGTGACTCTGGATGACGGGACGGAGCTTCCCGCTACGATCGTCGGTCGTGACCCGCGTACTGATCTGGCGGTGTTGAAAGTCTCGGCTGGTCATCCGCTGCCGTATATCGAGCTGGGTGACAGCGACCATGTTCTGCCGGGGCAATGGGTGGTGGCGGTCGGTAATCCGTTCGGGTTGGGCGGTACGGTGACGGCCGGGATTGTCTCTGCGCGGGGACGGGATATCGGCTCAGGCCCCTATGACGACTACATTCAGGTTGATGCGCCGATCAATCAGGGTAACTCGGGCGGCCCGCTGTTTTCTCAGGATGGCAAGGTGATCGGCGTGAATACGGCGATTTTCTCACCGACCGGTGGCAGTGTGGGTATCGGCTTTGCCATTCCTTCCAGCATTGTTCGCAATGTGGTCAGCCAGCTTGAGAGTGGTGGCAAGGTCACGCGCGGTTTTATCGGGGTGACGGCCCAGCAGGTGGACAAGGATATGGCGGCAGCGCTGAATCTGCCGCTGGCGAAGGAAGGATCACCTAAAGGGGCATTGATTTCCTCCATTGAGGAGAACAGCCCTGCTTTCAAAGCCAGCCTGCGTCCGGGTGATGTGGTGCAGACTGTGAATGGTCAGGTTGTCGGCTCGCCGCGGGATCTGGCGCTGAAAGTCTCCTCCCTGAAGCCGGGCAGTAATGCGACGCTTTCTGTGGTGCATGACGGTACGGCGCGGGATGTCGCGGTGACCATCGGTGCCATGCCGTCCACGGAAACCGCCAGTCTTCAGAGTGGCACCGGTGCAGAAAGCGGGCAGGGCCGGATTGGTGTGGCGTTGCAGCCGCTGACGCCGGAGCTGCGCAACGAGCTTGAAATCCCCGCTGAGATCAAGGGAGCGGTGATCGCCAATGTGCAACCGGGATCGGCTGCCGAGCAGGCCGGGATCAAGGCCGGCGATGTGTTGGTAGGCGTCAATACGACAAGCGTGACCAGCCCGTCGCAGGCGGCTTCCGCCATTCACGCGGCCAGCAAGCGTAACACAGTGGCGCTGCGTATTCTGCGGAATGGCCAGATCGGCTTTGTCGGGGTGAATCTGAAGGGCGATACCAACGACGGATGAGTAGATAGGAAGGATGGCCGATTATTCTGGCCATCCCTCTGTCAGTGATCGCTTGTTCAGCCGGAGCGGATCATCCGTTCCGGCTGATTTCGTACAGAGCGATGGCGGTGGCGACGGAGACATTCAGGCTCTCCATCCCCTCGGCCATGGCGAGGGATACGATTTCATCGCAGCTCTCCCGCGTCAGGCGACGCAGCCCGTCCCCTTCCGCACCCATCACCAGCGCCACGCGGCGCTTGCCCAGTGCCGGGCCGGATAAGGGGGCGCCTTCCGCATCGAGACCGACCACCCATAGATCGGCGGCTTTCAGGGCCGCGAGGGTACGGGCGATGTTGACCACGCGCAGCATCGGCAGCCGGTCCAGCGCACCGGACGCAGCCTTGGCCATGGTGCCGCTTTCTTCCGGAGCGTTCCGGTCCTGCACGATGACGCAGCAGGCCTGAAAAGCGGCGGCAGAGCGGAGAATGGCGCCGACATTGCGAGGATCGCTGACCTGATCCAGCACCAGAACCGGGCCGGGACGCTGCGCCAGAATCTCACCCAGCGGCGGGGAGGGCAGCTTGTCCGCCAGCAGGGCAATGCCCTGATGCACCGATTCGGTACCGAGCAACTGATCCATATGGGCGCGTTCCGTGCGCTCCGCTACCAGTGCCCAGGGTGGTGGCAGGCGCTCGGCAAGGGTTGCCTCGGCCTCTTCGGTCAGCAGCAGACGACGGAGACGACGGGCCGGATTACGCAGAGCGGCCTCAACCGCGTGCAGGCCATGCAGCCACACCGCGCCCACCGGAGCCTGCAATGCCCGTCCGCCGGAGCGGGAAGGACGCTCTGCAGCCGGTTGCGCCTGCGCGGTGGTGTCCGATCTGGAATGGTCGGAACGCGGGCGGCGCTCGGCATGCTCATCGGAGCGGTTGGCTCCATCACGCGGACGGAAAGAGCGTCCTCCTGACGGTCGTTCGCCGCCCTGCCGATGGCGGGTGGGGCGTTCCGTGCGTTCCCCGAAACTCTGCTCCTCCCTGGGAGCCTCGAAACGTGGACGCCGTTCCGTGCGCTCGCTGGAGTGATGGCCAGATCGGGGGGCTCCATCATGGGAACGAAAAGAGGGCTTGCCGCCTGCCGGGCGTTCTCCGCCCTGATAGGAGGGGCGCTCCCCACGCTCGGCGAATCGCTGTTCACGCGTGGGCCTGTTGCCCTCGAAGTGCTGCTTGTCGGAGCGTGAGCGGTATTCCCCGCCCTGTTCGCTGCGTGCGGTCCCCTCACGGGATCGGAAGGATTTTCCTCCCGATGGACGGGCACCGCCGCTCTGATCGCTGCTGGAGCGTCCTGAGCGGGAAAAACCGCCGGAGGATGCGTTTTTTGTGGGCCGACCACGGCCCGTATGTTTTGAAGGTGGCTTCATTGCGCCGGTATAATCTGCTTTCGCGGGGCTTTAAATATCCAGAAATGCGTATCGGATACGTTGACAAGGCTGCCTTTTGGCTCTAGTCCGCACCCCGCTCCGGAGGGGTGCCCGAGTGGCTAAAGGGGACGGACTGTAAATCCGTTGGTTAACGCCTACGTTGGTTCGAATCCAACCCCCTCCACCATCTTTCAGGGGCCGACAGGCCCGGATATCTCAGGGATGGACAGCACGGTTTAAAGGCTCGACGCGACGCGCGTCCTGCGCTAATCCGTTTCAGGGCTGCGGGTGTAGCTCAATGGTAGAGTTCCAGCCTTCCAAGCTGGCTGTGCGGGTTCGATTCCCGTCACCCGCTCCAAAATTCCCCTGATAAATCAATAGCATGTGTGCGCTGTAGTAGCCTTCGCTGCCACAATTTGTTCCGCTGTGCCAAATCCGTGCCAAAACTGTTTCAGGGACCCGGCAGGGCACTCTCTTCGAGGAGTGTCTTTTGGAGGCCGCTTCCCGAACCCAACGCCCCCTCTTTGAAGCTGTGGCAGTTAGGGACCGCAGCCAGCGGTGCTCATCACCCCGATTTTTTCGCTGATAAACCGCTGCGCCAGCCATTGAGACGCCGGTCCCTGTGGCCGCTGTTTGTGCCAGATTAATTCCATGGCGACTGGCCAGTCCGCCGTATCGAAGGCGAGGCGCGGAATGACGAGGTCACTGGCGGCGCTGGATGCGGCAATGATGTGATCGGAGACGAACGCCCAGCCGATTCCCTGCCGGGCCAGTTGCAGAATGACCCACTGGCTTTCTACCCACCAAACATCGGCTGCAATGCGCAGACGGCGCTTTTCCTCGCTTTCGCTGCGGGTGGCGACCATCAGTTGCCGGTGTCGCTTCAGCTCTTCCCACTCGATCACCTGCTCCGCTAGGGGGTGATCACGTGCACAGACCAGTTGCAGCGGCACCCAGCCAAGGGTGTGAAAGCCCAGCACGGCCGGCAGCGTTTCCTGCCGCCACATAATGCCCAGATCGGCCTGACCATCGAGAACAAGGCGGCTCACATCCTCCATGAATGGAAACAGGATTTCCAGTTCCACGCTGGGGAAAGCTTCGGCAAAAGAGTGCAGAAGACGTGCGAGGACCGGTTCCGGATATAATTCGTCAACGGCCAGAACCAGCCTTGTCTCGACATGTTTTTCCAGACTGCGGGCAACGCCGATGAAATGCGCATGACGATCCAGCACGACCCGCGCCTCTGCCAGCAGCCGGGTGCCGGCTTCGGTCAGGGATGGTGTGCGCCCGGCCCGTGAAAACAGCGTCACACCCAGATCAATTTCCATATTGCTGATCGCGGTGCTGATCGCCGACTGGGCTTTTCCCAGGTGACGCCCGGCAGCCGAAAAAGAGCCTGTTTCGGCTGTGGCGACGAAAATCGTCAGTTGCTCAAACGATATGTCCATGGCTGAACGCAGGCCTATCTGAAAAACAGATAATATCTAACTTTATCTGCTGAATTCTACTGATAGATAGAGCCAAGTCGCCTGCTCAGCGGGCTTAATGAAGTGAAAATGGTGACCATCATGCGTTCGTCGTGGGATCGTATCCGGCATGCCATCCTGTTCGAGGTGATCGGTCTTCTGTTGCTGATTCCGATTGGTCATGCCGTACTGGGCGTGGATACGGGGACTTTCGGTAGTCTGAGCGTCATTGTCGCAGTGACAGCTGCGATCTGGGCTTATCTGTTCAATCTTGGTTTTGACCAGGTGATGCTGCGACTGACTGGCTCTACTCGCAAGAACACGGCTGTGCGCGTGCTGCATGCGGCGTTATTCGAGGGGGGGATGCTTGCCATGTTTCTGCCGCTCACCGCTTGGTATTTGTCGATGAGTCTCTGGGCGGCGCTGATGACCGATATCGGCATTTCCGGATTCTATTTCGTCTATGCGTTTGCTTATAACTGGATCTACGATCAGGTTTTCCCCGTTGCTCATGCAAGCATTTGCGAGGCTGGCCGCTGAGGTATCGCATTGGTAACGGCTGCGTATTCGGCTATGGCGCCATTATGAACACGTTGGTTTTCAACAGCCGGTCTGCCGGTGCTGATGTTGCATGGGTAGCGGATGGTACCGTGCTGGCCTGTCGCTCGGCTGAGGCTCAGGATGCTGCATCACGTCTGCCGGTACTGGCTGCGGAGGTTGTGGAGGAGGTGGAGCGGACATATCCGGCTGGTCGCCAGCCTGATGCAGTCATCGCTTCCATCGGTCCGGGCAGCTTTACCGGTATTCGTGCAGCTTTGGCAGTGGCGCAGGGCTATGCGTTGGGAGCCGGGCTGAGGCTGGCTGGTGTTGCAGTCGACGAGGCGCTGGCCGTCATGGCGCCGCCTGAGCCGGGTTATACTCTCTGGACGGTTATTCCTGCCCGGCGGGATCACGTCTATCTGAACGATGGATCCGGTTTTGGGGTGGTGCCGCTTGATGGAATCGCTGGATTGCCTGTGCCTGGCAGTCGGATCTGGCTGATGGGGGCAGCTGCAGAGTCATGTGCCGGGTTGTTGTCCCGCCGGACCGACCTCCATCTGCGTGTCGGTGCAATGCGGGAGCCTGATGTAATGGCCCTGGATCGGGTTGGTCGTGCACGCTTATCCGGGGAGATAGCATCTCGCCCGGCATTGCCTGTTTATGCGGAAGAAGCACGGATCAAGGCTGGAACAGTCCGTCCTGCTCCCCGGACATGACGGCGCCTTTGCCGGATGATCATGATGCCGTGATAGTGGTGGGTCCTGGTCATGCGGCGCTATTGGCGGTCCTGCATGAAGCGGCTTTTCCGCCGGAGGAGCAGTGGGATGACGCTTCTTTCATTGTACAGCTTCAGCAACCGGGGACTGTGGCTCTGATGGCGGTCGCGGGTGAGCACGCAACTGAGCCGGTGGGTTTTGTGTTGTTCCGGACCATTTTCGAGGACTGTGAGATCCTGACCCTTGCCGTTGCACCGTATTGTCGCAGGCAGGGGATAGGTGGTTTGTTGATGCGGGCTGCCATGAAGCGTGCCGCCGAACAGGGCGCGGAGCATATGCTGCTGGAGGTGGAGACCACCAATCTCCCGGCCCGCACATTATATGACCGGCTCGGTTTCAGCGCGATTGGGTTGCGTCGTCATTATTACCATGGTGGCGGCGATGCGCTGGTTCTCCGCCGTTCTTTGGGCCGTTCTCTGGACAGCACAAAGATTACTGGCGGCGAATAAGAATACGCGTCTGCCCGGGCTGCGGATGTTCGATAGCGATGATTTCGTGGCCGAGTGCGGCGGCACTTTGCGGTACGTTACGCGATGCTTCGTCTCCGGCCGTCAGCACGGACAGCAATGCTCCGGATGGAAGCTTGTCCAGTGCGATCCGGGTCCGGACGAAGGTCATCGGGCATATATCCGCAGTGACATCCAGCATTGTCATTGTTTCGCTGGTTCTTGCCGGTATTGAAATGGGATATGGTTCATACTGGTGCATATAGATACCATTATTTTAAGAAACACCCTGTTGATTAAACAGCGTTGACAAGTATAATAATGCGATCATTTTGTTTTTTAACAAGGCTGTTTCTTGATGTCCAATTCAGAGGCGTCTGCTGATTTACTGGCGTTGACTGCACAGATTGTTTCCGCCCACATCTCCAATAATGCGATTCAGACCGAATCACTTCCTGGATTCATTCAGGAAGTCTATCGTGCGATCTCGAATCTCGGGCATGAGGAACAGGTTCCGGTCGAAAAGCCACAGCCTGCCGTTCCTGTCCGCAAATCCGTTTTTCCAAATTATATCGTCTGCCTGGAAGACGGCAAGAAGCTGAAGATGCTGAAGCGGCATTTGAAGAGCGTCTATAACATGACCCCTGAACAATACCGGGAGCGTTGGGGCCTGCCGCCGGATTATCCCATGGTGGCACCCGAATATGCGACGCATCGCAGTTCTTTGGCCAAGAAAATCGGCCTTGGGACCAAGCCCAGGGTGCGGGACTGAACTGCACAATTGTAGTCGGAAAAGGCGGCCGGATCATGTCCGGCCGCCTTTTTTGTGCATGCTGCGATTATAAGCATGGTGATGTGGCTGTCTTTCATGGCATCGTCATGATACCGGTTATCGACACGCCATGTCTGATCGGCTACCTCGCACTGATCAGCAACCTGCCTGAGTGATCTGGCCGGGCTGAATGGGATCAATCGGACGTTAAGGATCGATGGGAAGCCGCCCGATGGAACGCCGCTCTTCTGAGCCTTCTCCGGTTCGCCGTACTCCGGCAAACCATTCTCCCCACGCGCCAGAGCGGCAGGGTGGCAGCAGCATAGAGCGGATGTGCGTTGAGCGGGGCCTCAAAATGACCGGCCAGCGCCGTGTGATCGCCCGCGTCCTGTCGGAAGCCAGTGATCATCCGGATGTGGAGGAGCTGTACCGCCGTGCCTCCGCCCTTGATGCCCGTATTTCCATCGCGACGGTCTATCGCACTGTACGGCTGCTGGAGGATAAAGGCATTCTTGCCCGCCGTGATTTCGGCGGTGGACGTGCCCGCTACGAGGCCAGCGAACATGGGCCTCATTATCATCTGATCGATGTCGAGACCGGTAAGGTGATTGAATTCGAGGATGAGGAACATGAACGCCTGATGCGGTCCATTGCGGCCCGGCTGGGGTTCAGCCTCGTTTCGCTGCGTCTGGAACTGTTCGGTCGGAAACTGGTCGACCCTGCAGCCGCAGATCAGAAAACGGCTGCTGCAAAACGAAAGTCAGGCCGATGACCGCTGAGACCCCCTTAGGAATTGCGACACGAAGCGAACGAAGCTTCGGAGAACTCCGTGCCGGCAATCTGGGGGTCCGCATTGCGGAGAGCCAGTCTGAAATCATCGCGGCCCAGGCGCTGCGGTACCGGGTATTTTATGAGGAAATGGGGGCAGAGCCAGCCCCCGCCATCCGCAGGGACCGGCTGGACCGGGATGAATTTGATCCCGTCGCCGATCATCTTCTGGTGATCGACCATGAACGCGGCAGCGGACCGGAGGCCATTGTCGGCACATACCGCCTGATTCAGGATGCCGATGCGCATAAAGTCGGGCGTTTCTACACCTCCAATGAATATGACATTTCGATCCTGACTTCATTTCCCGGCAAGCTGCTGGAACTGGGTCGCTCCTGCATTGCTTCCGATTATCGGGGGCGTGCCGCCATGCAGCTGATGTGGCGTGGCATTGCCGCTTATATCTTTTTGCACCAGATTGATCTGATGTTCGGCTGCGCAAGCCTGCCGGGTACGAATGTCGACGCGCTATCGACCGAACTGACCTATCTCTATCGCAATCATCTGGCCCCCCCGGGTTTGCGCCCCCGTGCACTGGAAAGCCGGTATATCGACATGCGCCGGCTTGATCCGGTTGAACTGGATATCCGGCGGGCACAGGCGATGCTGCCGCCCCTGATCAAGGGTTATCTCCGGTTGGGCGGGTTTATCGGTGATGGGGCAGTCGTCGATACCGAATTCAACACCACGGATGTTGCAGTTGTGGTCAAGACGGATCTGATCACGGATAAATATTACCGCCACTACGAACGTCAGCTGCGTGACGCACTGACTTGATTGCATCGCCGGCGATGGCTGTACCTGCTTCTCCGTCTGCCGGACCCGCTGCACGCTGGTATGTGCGCTTGCGTGATCTGACAGGATGGCGTGCTGATGGCACCGGGGTTTTGGCCGGTGCTGCTGCGGCCCTCGCCCTGCCGCCTTTTTTCTGCATTCCCGTTCTTCTGCTGTCCTTTCCCACCCTGATGGCGCTGATCGGAGGGGCTGCCAATCGGCGTGTTGCGTTCAGGCGGGGTTTCTGGTTCGGCTTTGGGCTGAATGTCGCCGGTTTGTATTGGATTACGGAAGCCATTCTGCTGGAGGCGGCTCGGTACTGGTGGTTCGTGCCGATTGCGGTGCCCGGATTGTCCGCCCTGATGGCTCTGTTCATTGCCGCCGCCTGTGCATTCGGCAAAGGTTTTCTGCGTGGCCTGCCCCGTCTGCTGGCCTTTGCGGCCGCATGGACAGTAATGGATCTGCTGCGCCAGTTCCTGTTGACGGGCTTTCCATGGAATCCACTGGCCAGCATTTGGGCAATCCCCGGGCTGGCCGGAGATATCATGCTCCAACCGGTTGCCTGGATTGGCACACCAGGTGTGACGGCGTTGACAGTGTTTCTGGCGTGTCTGCCGGTGCTGCGTCCTTTCGCATGGGGCGTAGGGGCCTGTGCCATGGTGGTGTGGGCTGCTTTGGGATGGATGCATCTGTCTGAACATCCGGACCGGGCCAGTGCCCTCAATGTGGTGCTGGTGCAGGGGAATATTCCGCAGGGCCAGAAATTTGACCGGCGTTTCCTGCGTACAACGTGGGACACTTATCTGCGCTTGACCCATGAGGGTGTGGAGGCCGCGCATAAGGCGATGCCTGGTGATCCTGTGGTTGTAGTCTGGCCCGAAACAGCGAGCGTCGCGCTGCTGGCCGATGATGCGGCTGCGCGTCAGAGCATCGCAGAGGCCGCGGAAGGCAATCCGACCCTCATTGGCTCCGTGCGGTTTGGCGAAGATGGACGTCCCCGCAACAGTCTGATCGCGATGGATGGCCAGGGGGGTGTTCAGGATTTTTATGATAAATGGCATCTTGTTCCGGGCGGTGAGTTTGCGCCGGGCTGGCTGCCTTTCGCGGTACAGCTGGTGCCGGGTGGCGGCTTTGTCCCTGGTCCGGGACCACGCACCCTCGACCTGCCCGGTCTGCCGCCTTTTGCGCCGCTGATCTGTTATGAGGCCATTTTTCCTGCACAGATCGTCAATGAGATCCAGCGCCCTGCCTGGATCGTGAATATCACCAATGATGCATGGTTTGGCCAATCAACAGGACCCCATCAGCATCTTGCGGCTGTCAGGATGCGTGCGGTGGAGGAAGGGCTGCCGATTATGAGAGCAGCCAATACCGGTATTACCGTGGGCTATGATGCATACGGGCATCAGGTGGCGCGTATGAATCAGGGTCAGGCCGGTTTTCTGCTGGTCAGGCTGCCAGGCCCGTTAGCCCCCACTTTTTTCAGCCGATACGGACTTATTGTGCCCGCCCTTCTGACGATTATGCTGCTGCTGGCGGCCATTATTTGCGGGCGTCATAAAATTCGAGCGTGGCCACTCTAAACTACCAGGGAAGGTGAGTTGCGTAATAGGCTTTAGGGAAGATTTATTTTTTTATATTGCCTATCAACATAACGGACTTGAAACCGATCTGTGTTCATATGATGTTCGATGGTTTCCACTTTGTAATGTGAAGGCAGATTATCCAGTTGTCGGAAAGTCACATCGGTATCGGCCAGAATTTTGAAAAAGATGATCAGCCCAATACGCTGGATCTTCACGTGGGCAGGCGGATTCGTCTTCGGCGTGCTTTTCTTGGTGTGTCCGAGCAGAAACTGGGTGATCTGATCGGTATCAGCGCATCACAGATTCAAAAATACGAGACAGGCACTCTACGGGCCGGAGCAGTCAGATTATTTGATCTGGCCCGCGCCATGGATGTGTCGATCAGCTTCTTTTTCGACGAAATGCCGGAGCAGGAGGTCGCCAATCATGGCGTAGCCGCTATCTCCCGGCTGGGTGGGTTCGCGGAACCTCAAGAGGGCTTTGGCGATGGCGATACCATGCGGCAGGAAGCGTTGGAGCTGATCCAGGCCTTTTTCCGCATCACTGACCCGGCCGTGAGGGAACGTATTCTGGAACTGATAAGATCACTGGCGAAAGAGTGATCTGTCCACCTCATATGTAAGCGGCATGACTGTGGAACGGGCTTCCCTCACGGCGATGAAGGTTGCAAAGTCCTTCCTATGAATGGATCGGTGCAGTTTCGGGGCCAGAGATACGCAAGCTGTGCTGCAAGGCCGGATATGGATGCGGCATTCCCGCCTTCTGCTGTACTGATTATCGGCCCGGCAGGGGCGGGCAAGTCAGATCTCCTGTTGCGACTGATGGATCGCGGTTTCCGGCTTGTTGCTGATGACCGGGTTGATATATGCGATGGTCTTGCCAGCCCTCCGGCGGCGCTGGCCGGGCTGATTGAAATCCGAGGCCTCGGGATCATGGTATCTTCCTATGTACCGGTGGCGAAGCTGTCGCTGGTTGTCTCGCTGGAGACGGAGGAACGTCTGCCATCCCCCCGCCGCGATACTGACCTCGACCTTCCCTTGATTGCCATTAATCCTCGCGCTGCTTCCGCGCCCTGTCGTGTGGAATGGGCCCTTGAATGCGCGTTGGGCCGCCGTGCCAGCAGGGCAGGCGCCTTCGCGCGGGAGGAAGCAGTATGAGCACTGACCAATACCGCAGGGTGGTCGTGATCACAGGCCTGTCCGGCGCAGGCAAATCTACAATCCTCCGTGCTCTGGAAGATGCGGGATATGAAACGGTGGATAATCCCCCGTTGCCGCTGGTCCATGATCTTGTGGCCCGAGGGGAAGGGCCTCTGGCTTTCGCGGTGGATGCACGCAGCCGTGGGTTCACCGCGGACGGGCTGGCCCTGGCCATGGAACGCATGAGGCAACTGCCCGGTGTCAGGGCGGATCTGGTTTTCGTGCGGGCTGATACGGCGGCTCTGCTGTCCCGCTATACGGAAACCCGCCATCGCCATCCGCTGGCTTCAGGGGTGGGGGTTCGGGATGGTATCCGGGCTGAAGAAATCCTGACCGCATCACTGGTGGATGTGGCGGATCTGGTTGTTGATACCACCGATCTTCCGGTCACAAGGCTGAGGGCTATGATCGCCGAACGCTATGGGCCGGAGGAAACCGGGCAGGGAATGGTCGTATCCCTGATTTCCTTTGCCTATCCCAAGGGATTACCGCGGGAGGCCGATCTGGTGCTGGACGCACGGTTTCTGCGTAACCCCCATTATGATCCCACCCTGAAGCCGCGCACCGGTCAGGACAGGGATGTGGCGGCCTATATTGAAGCAGACCCGGATTATGCCACTTTCCATGACAGGATCGATGCGTTGCTGAGGCTTTTGCTGCCGCGCTTCGTTCAGGAAGGAAAGAAATATGCCACCATCGCCATTGGTTGTACCGGCGGGCGGCATCGTTCAGTTCATCTGGTGGAGAAGCTGGGTGAAGAGTTACGCGCTCAGGGCTGGTCCGTCCTGCGTACGCATCGAGAATTAGGAATCAGTGACGATGCTCCGCAGGCGGGAGCCGCCAGAGTATCCACTGACGATAGGAATGGAAGACCGGAAGAGCACGGCAGCGCACAGGCGCCCGATGAACTCTCCCGCACAACATCATAATGGAATACATGCCATGATCGGTTTGGTTCTGGTGACGCATGGACGGCTCGCGGATGAGCTGCGCCGCGCCATGGAACATGTGGTTGGCGCGCAAAGCAGCGTGGTGACCGTGTGCATCGGCCCTGATGACGATATTGAGGGCAGGCGTTCTGATATCCAGGCGGGGATCCAGCAGGTGGATACCGGGGATGGTGTTATCCTCCTGACCGACATGTTTGGGGGTACACCCAGCAATCTGGCCATTTCCATGATGGATCGACCGGGTGTCGAGGTGATCGCCGGTGTCAACCTGCCCATGCTGGTCAAGCTGGCGAAAATCCGCTGCACACAACCCTTATGCGAGGTGGTGGAAGGGGCTCAGACGGCCGGGCGTAAATACATCGCTGCGGCCTCCCATGTGCTGCACGGCTGCCGATAAACAGAACCACAGGTAAAACGCGCCATGGAAAACTCTGTGCTCAGCCGCCGCCTGACTGTCTGCAACCGGCGCGGCCTGCATGCCCGTGCAGCTGCCAAATTCGTCACGCTGGCAGAACGTTTCGGGGCTTCGGTGGAAGTGGGGAAAGATGGGCAGTTCGTCTCTGCCCGCTCCATTATGGGATTGATGATGCTGGGTGCGGGCAAGGATTCGGAAATCGAGCTTCGGGTCGAGGGCTGGGATGCCAAGGAAGCGCTGGAAGCGCTGACCGAGCTGGTCGAGGCTGGTTTCCATGAAACAGATTGAGCCGCCTCTGGCGGGTCCATGTTCTGCTGATTCGCCTTCTGCCGGGCCGTCTGGTCTGGGGCAGGATATTCGGTTGGAAGGGATCGGCGTCAGCCCCGGCATTGCCATCGGCCCGGTTTTCGGGGTGGTGGAAATCGAGGCTCCGCAGGAAAGGCGGCCCATTGCCGCGCATGAGGTGGAGTATGAGCGTGCGCAGCTCAGCCGTGCGGTAGAGGAATCCAGACGTCAGCTTGAAAAGCTGCGTCAAGGGCTGCGGGAACTGCCGGAGGCCGGGCAGGAGGAATTATCGGCGCTGATCGACGTGTATCAGCGCATGCTTGCCAATTCCCGTCTGGTGCGAGGAGCGCATCGGCGGATCGAAACCGCACTGGTCTCCGCCGCGACAGCCGTGGTCGATGAGGTCGAGGCGACGGTTGCCGCCGTGCTGGCCCCCGGCGGGGAATGGGCCGAACGCACCATGCGGGCCCGCCAGGCCTCGGAAATTCAGGAGGTGGGACAGCGTCTGTTGCGCACCCTTGCCTCCACGCCGTTCCGCAGCTTCAAGGCCGCACCGCGCGGGGCAGTGCTGGTGTGCGAGATGCTGCGCCCGTCCGATGCAGCGCTGCTGGACCCCGCCGTGATCGCAGGCGTGGTGACGGAGGAAGGCGGTGCGGACGGGCATGTGGCGATCATGCTGCGTGCGCTCGGGCTTCCCTCCGTGCTGGGGGTTCCGGCACTGATGCATACGATCAGGCAGCTGACTTTGTCGGGCCTGGGCGTAGATATGGTGCTGGACGGAGATCAGGGTGTGGTCACGGTCAACCCGTCCAACCACACACGCCAGCAGGCAAAACAGGGTCTCGCTGCCCATCAGCAGGAAGCGCTGGTGCTGGCGCAGCTCAGCCGCCTGCCTGCCGTGACGACGGATGGCGAGGCAGTTCTGTTGCAGGCAAATATCGAACTCCCCGCTGAATTGCCCCAGATGGTGCGGGCCGGTGCCAGTGGGATCGGACTGTTGCGGACCGAATTCCTGTTTATGAACCGGGAAAGTTTGCCCGATATCGCAACCCAGATCGAAACCTATTCCCATGTGATCGCGGCGGCAGAAGGGGAACAGGTCACGATCCGTGTGCTCGACTGGGGGGGCGAGAAAGAAAGCGAGGCCCTTCGCACCGCCGGTCTGTTGCGCAGCGAGACGGAGCATAATCCGGCGCTGGGTCTGCGGGGGATCAGGCTGTTGCTGGCCCATCCCGAGTTGCTGGAAACCCAGTTGACGGCGATTTTACGGGCAGCGCGTGATGTGAGGGCCGAAAGCCGCGTGCGTATTTTACTGCCGATGATCACGACCTTGCAGGAAATGCGCACGGCCCGCACGATCTACACCCGGATTTTGCAGCACGAGGCATGGGATGGGGCTGCCCTGCCGCTGGGGGCGATGATCGAGACGCCAGCCGCGGCCCTGATTGTGGAGGAATTGGCGCAGGAGTCGGATTTCCTCGCCATCGGGACCAATGATCTGGCGATGTATACGCTGGCCGTTGATCGTGGGGATGCCGGGCTGGCGGGTCTATATGATCCCCTGCATCCGGCCTTGCTGCGCTTGATTGCCGCCTGTGCCATTGCGGCGGCGCGGGCCGGTAAGCCTATGTCACTATGTGGCGAGATCGCGGGTAATCCGGCAGCGATTCCTGTTCTGCTCGGGCTTGGTTTCCGGCAGTTCAGTATGGGGGCGGGAGCAGTGCCGCGTGTGAAAAAGGCGATCCGGGCCACTTCTCTTGATCAGGCAAGACGTGCCGCTCAGGAAGCGCTGACGATCATATGATTGTTCGTGACGCCTGTTATGGGGTCTGATCGTATCAGCGTATCAGAAGGACAGGACCATGAAAGTCGTGCTCGATCTCGACCGTCTGCTGCGGGAAGGGCAGATAACACCGGAGGAGCGGGACAGGCTGATCCGGCTTGGCAAGGTCCAGACGGGGTCTCTGTTCGTGAACGTGCTGGTCGGTTTCGGATCGGCTGCGGTGTGCGCCGGGTTGTTTGCGCTGGCGCCTGATCCGCTTCTGGGCCTGCTCATGGGGGTGGTTGCCATCGGGGCTGCGGTGTTGCTGCGGCATGAGCGGGCGCAGCAATGGGGCATTCTGTCGGATATTTTCGCTTTGCTCGGCGTGTTGACCACCGGCATGAGCCTTTACTGGATTGGCCAGGGACCGTCTTCAATGCTGCTGCTGGCGCTTTGCTGTGCCGGTGGAGCACTGTTCGCCCGTAGTGCGATGCTGAGCGTTCTGGCCGTTCTCGCTTTGGCAGCCTCGCTCGATACCTCGTTCGCTTATGTGCATGCCACCTATATGTTGGGGGTGGAACGGCCGGCACAGACGATTCTGGTGTTTACCGGTCTTGGCCTTGCATTGCTGTTCGCCTCGACCCGTGTGGCGCCTGTGCTGGAGGGCGTGGTGCTGGCCGCCGCCCGTTGTTCGGCCTTGATGGTCAATTTCGCTTTCTGGGTTGGCTCCCTCTGGGGAGAAGACCGGATGTTGTTCAACGATAACAGGGGCGTCGTTCTGTTGTCCGCCGATATATTCAGTATCGGCTGGGCCTTGGTGCTGGTGGCCGCGGCTGCATGGGGGGCATGGAGCGGTCGCCGCTGGCTGATCACCACAGCCGCGATTTTCGGGGCGATCCATTTCCAGACTCAATGGTTCGAGCGTTTGGGGGCGACCCCGACCAGCGTGCTGACGGCAGGCATTCTGACATTGCTGCTGGCAGCATTGCTCTGGCGGGTGCTGTACGCCCGCAAACCGTCAGTGCCTGCATAAGGCGCTGACGGTTTCTTCCGATAACGGAGCGTATCAGCGGGACAGGGGACGCGGACCGATCTGGGCGATGATTTCAGCCGCGGCCCGGCTGCCCTGGAGGCCGCAGTTTTTCAGATCCTGTCCCTGTGCGAAGCTGGCAAGGAACCCGGCTGCATAGGCATCGCCCGCACCGGTCGTGTCCAGCACCTTCGTGGAGACAGCCGGAATCTGGATTGTGTCTGAGCCGTGAAGAATGACGCTGCCAGCCTCGCTGCGGGTCAGGGCAGCGAGTGCTACGTCAAGCCGTGCCAGTTCAGCGGCTTCCTCGAATGTGTTGCGTTCGTACAGCGCGGTGATCTCCGTTTCATTGGCGAACAGGATGTCCACGTTCGGCAGCAGAGCGAGGAAATCATCACGGTGGCGATGCACGCAGAATGCGTCGGACAGGGAGAGGGCTACCTTCCGGCCCGCCTCATGCGCGGCAGTGGTGGCCTTGCGGAAGGCTGCCTGCGCAGCCGGCGGATCGAACAGATAGCCTTCCAGATAGGTGATGGCGGAATCAGCCACCAAAGACGTATCCACATCCTCGGCGGAGAAGGTGACGCAGGCCCCGAGATAGGTGTTCATGGTCCGTTGCCCGTCCGGGGTGACGGCAATCAGGCATCGTGCGGTCGGCGCTCCGCCCTGAAGGCCGGGAGTGGGGAAATGCACACCGGTTTCCGTGATATCGCGACGGAAGGCCTCCCCCAGCGCATCGTCTGCCACTTTGCCGAGAAACGCGACCTTGATCCCCATGCTGGCAGCCACGGCGCAGGTATTGGCCGCAGAGCCGCCGCTGACTTCCGTGCCGCGGGGCAGTGCCGCATACAGTGAGGCTGCCTGTTCCGCGTCGATCAGCGCCATGCTGCCCTTGTGCATGTCATGGCGGCTGAGAAAAGTGTCATCGGTCAGCGCAATCACATCAACGATCGCGTTACCGATGCCGAGCAGGTCGAAGCGGGGTGCAGTCATGCGGAGAGGCTCCAGAATGTCCATCGAGGGGTGGCGGGCGACCTGCCCGATACCGACGCTCGCAGGTATCACCGTGAGGGGCCTGCTACAATGGCGGTCTGGTCAAATTGGCTTCTCCGGCGGACTATCCGCCCATGAATGATGATCAATTGTCCATTGCTGGCCAGGCTTCTGTTCTCCAGCCGCTCCAGCGGGCGATCACTCAGTTGGAGGATGCGCCGTTTCGGGCTGTGGTGATGCGGTCTCTCGGCTGGGCCTTGTTGCTGCTGTGCCTGTTGGTGTGGCTCGGTTTCAAGGGGGCAGGCTGGTTGCCCGTGCATTGGTGGCAGGGCGACCATTGGGGTGGATGGGACTGGCTTGCCGGAATCGTGGGAGCGATGGCGATTGCGGCACTCGGCCTGTGGTTGTTCGTGCCGATCAGTGCGGCGATCGGCGGGTTGTTTGCCGATACGGTGGCGATCTGTGTGGAGCGTCGCTGGTATCCGGAATGGCAGCCCGCCACACCGGCCCCACTTCAGATGCAGATATGGGACGGTCTGGCGCTGGGTCTGCGCGTGCTGGTGGTCAGTCTGATCACGCTGCCTGTGGTTCTGTTGCTGCCGGGGGCCGGATTTGTACTGGGATGGCTGGTTTCCGCCTGGGCACTGGGGCAGGGGCTGTTCGTCAGTGTCGCCATGCGCCGGATGAGCCGGGCTGATGCCAGACGTCTTTATCGCACATGGCGTGGCACGATACTCGTGCAGGGCGGAATTCTTGCGGCCATCGGGATGATCCCGGCTGTCAATCTGCTTCTCCCAGCCCTTGGGCCGGCCGTCATGGTGCATGTTCTGGCCCGGATTATGATGCATCGCCGAGCCTTTTGAGAGCGGGACAGCAGGCATGACCGGATCGATCTGTATGCGGAATGTCCTGCAACATATTGAGGAAGCGGGTTGTTCTGCTCCTCCGGTCATGTTAGCGAATCGAATCGTGACGTCCAGAATGATGGAGTGCACGTGTTTAAGCGACGCAAACCCGACGACCAGTCTCCCGAGGCTGGGGATATCAAATCAGCGGCGGGAGCTTCCCCGGGCGCGGGAACGTCATCCTCTGACGGCCCGGTTCGTCTGGGCGTACCGCCTGCCCCATCCGGCGCCGCGCCCGGCCAGCAGGCCGCAAGTGGTTTCGGTGTTCCCCCTTTCCGACCAAGCCATCAGAAGGAGGCCGAAGCCGTGAGCCGTGCGCCTTTCGCCAATACCCCGTCCTCTACCGCTGTGCCGCCCCGCCCTGGCGCACCCGCTGCCGCAGCTTCAGGCCGTCCGGCAGGCAAAGATACGGCGGAGCGTCGCACGCTCGTGGTGGGCCGCGGTATCTCCGTTCAGGGCACGGTGCAGGATGCCGAACGTCTGGTGGTTGAAGGCACGGTCGAAGCGACCATGATCCGCGCGACCGAGCTGTCCGTTTCACTGGGCGGCGTTTTCAAGGGTGAGGTCGAGGTTGAGGACGCAGAAGTCGCCGGAACCATCGACGGAACCCTGACTGCAACTGCAAGCCTGATCGTGCGGGCTTCCGGCAAGGTGCTGGGCACGGCCCGTTGCCGCCGCCTGCAAGTCGAGGATGGTGGCCAGATCACGGGCAGCATCCAGATGCTGACCGATGGCACCCGTCCGGTTGATGCGCCGCGTCCAGATGCGTCTGCGCCGCGCCCGGCGGTTGATCCGGTGCCGGGCCAGTCAGGTGAGTAAGCCTTCAGGAAACTGACTGTTCTGCATGAGCCTGTCCGGTCTGATGAAAAGCCGCTCCGTCCAACGGGGTGGCTTTTTCGTTCCTGCGGTCGATTCCAGCCATGAGTTCAAGCTGTCCGGCGATACGGTGAAGGGCTTCCTGTAAAGCCTCGGCGCTCTCCTCCACCTCAGGCCGTGGCGGTAGAGAGGATACCGGAACTGCAGGGGCACGGGTGGCATCGAGACGGGCTTCGATATGGTTGAATGCCATGGCGATCCAGTCTTTCCAGATGATTAACTGATCCCGATCAATCCCGTCCCTGCTGGCCAGATGCAGCACGCTCAGCCGCCCGGCGATGCGACGCAGGGCAGTGTCGGCCAACATCACCGGTTCAATCCGTGCTGCCATGCTGGAGCGTCGCGGTTCCAGCATGGTGCGGGACAGGCTGGCCTCCAGATTATTGCTGGTGAGACCGGCCTGACGTCTGGCCTGATGCGCCATATCTTGTGGAGCTTCGCCGATCAGGGCGGACAGGGTCAGGTTGGCATAATGCGCATGGGCCTTGATGCTCTGGCGCAAGGCGGTATGCAACCGTCCCGGTTCCCAGCTCGGCCACAGCAGCAGATTGCCAACCAGAGCCGTTAAACCGCCGAGCACCGTGAACAGCGCCCGCATCGCGGCAATATGCAGGTCATTTTCCGATCCCTGCTCATATTGGGTCAAGAGCACGATCATGGGCGTCAGAAAGACGATGAACAGGGCATAGCTTGCCGGCCGAAGTGACAGGGCCAGAACGGCCAGCGGAAACAGCGCTATTGCGGTTGCCAACGGACCATGGATCAGGAACGTCAGCACGCCTGCCAATGCTCCGCCTGCCAGTGTCCCGGCCACGCGCTCAAATGTGCGCTGCATGGTCATCGCGTAGTGCGGTTGCAGGGTCACGATCAGGGTGATGATCAGCCACTGATGATACGGCATCGGATGAAAGGAGCATGCGGCAAGCGCAAGCATCACCAGCAGGCTGGTGCGTGTGGCATGGCGCAGCATGGCGGAGGACCATGCCAGATTGGAGGCCAAGGGAGTCATAATGACATCCCGCCCGGTCGCAGGGCGCGTCTCATCGCCGGGCAGACGGGTTGCGGGCGTCTGAACGGCGATAATGACCCTCAACCTCTCCTGTATGACGGTTTCCAGAGCCGCCAGCGTGGCGTTGGTTTCCGCTCGTCCACGTGTCAAGGCCGGAATGATGCGGGACAGGCGCTGTTCGGGTAAAGCGGTCTGGCTGTGTATACGGCGCGCCAGCATCGAAAGTACAGGGCGAAGGCGGCGCAGGAACACGGCGGCATGCGCGTAGCGTGTTGAGGAGGCAGCGGTGACAGGGCTGGTGCCTTTTCCGGCCTCCAGAATGTCACTCATGGCGATCAGGGCGCCGAAGATCTGGTCGGCTGCCTCCAGCCTCGCCAGCAGCATGGTGCCTAGTTCGCTCCCCACACCGCGCCGATGCCGCATATCGACCAGCAGCCCGCGGGCCCGTTCGATCATGTCCCTGATCCGGGCGCGATGCCTGCGCGCCATGTTGGACCATAGAAGGACATGGTCGTGATCGGCCGATGGGGCGGCCAATGGTGCATCCAGTGGGGAATGGAGTTGGGAGGAGGATATGGACAGCACCTCCACCATCTCCTCCACCATATCAGCGAGGGAGGAAAACACGGCCGAGACCGCGCGTTTGGCCGGGATGAACGGACGGATGTTCCAGACCCCCAGTGCGATCATCTGCGTCCACAAGCTGCCGGCGAGAAAGGCGGCGGCTCCGGCCCAACCCAAAAGGCTGGTATCGTGATCCGGCATGGCGGCACGCCCCATGCAGAGAGCGACGACAACACCCAGCAGATTGCCGACACTTTGTGCTGAAAGACCGTAAATCCTTGCGAAGCTGGTCATGAAGACGATCATCCCCGCGACAGGGATGGCAATCTCCGGCCAGGGAGCCAGCGTGCCGAGCAGCAGCGTGATTGTCGCCCCCAGCACTCCGAAAATCGACAATGGCCTGATGCGTTGCTTGGTAGGGCCGCCTGGATCGCAGTAGGAACTCAGCAGCGCCCCCAGCGCGGCTTCCAGCAGGAGGGGCTGATCAAACCATGCATTCGCAGCCACCCATGGGGCGGTGGCAAAAGCGGCGCGCAGGCCTTCGGCCACGCTGATCGCCCAAGGATCCATAGACAGCGAAAGCCGCCCAAGATCCTTGGGCGGCTTTGCCGATAAAAGGGAGGCAGGCAGAGGGCTGTAACGGCGCGTCATGGTCTTTTCCCATGCTCATTCCCCGGACAGGGAATGATTTGGTCGTGCCGTCCGGCCTTTTTACCCGCCTCTGGCGGAGTGTTCTTACGCCGCGCGGGCCATGCCGCGCAGCACGTAATGCAGAATGCCGCCATGCTTGTAGTAATTGACTTCATCAGCGGTATCGACACGGCACAGCAGCGGCACCTTGTCGACAGAACCATTTGCACGATGGATGACCAGGGTCAGGTCCATACGCGGTGACAGATCATCCAGCCCGACGATGTCCAGCGTCTCGCTGCCATCCAGCCCCAGCGTGTGGCGCGTCATGCCGTCCTTGAACAGCAGGGGCAGCACGCCCATGCCAACGAGGTTGGAGCGATGGATACGCTCGAAGCTTTCCGCGATTACCGCCTTCACGCCCAGCAACAGGGTGCCCTTCGCCGCCCAGTCGCGGGAGGAACCGGTGCCGTATTCCTTGCCGCCGAAGACGATCAACGGCACACCATCGGCCTTGTATTTCATGGCGGCGTCATAGATCGGCATGACTTCGCCGGAGGGCTGATGGGTGGTGACGCCACCTTCCGTGCCTGGTGCCAATTCGTTCTTGATGCGGATATTGGCGAAGGTGCCGCGCATCATCGCTTCATGGTTACCGCGACGGGCGCCATAGCTGTTGAAGTCCTTTTCCAGCACCTGCCGTTCCAGCAGATACTGCCCCGCCGGAGAGGATTTCTTGATGCTGCCGGCCGGGCTGATATGGTCGGTGGTGATGGAATCACCCAGCAGGGCCAGTTCACGCGCGCCGAAAATATCGGCGACACCCGGCGGCTCCATGGTGATGTTGGTGAAGTAGGGCGGGTTACGGACATAGGTGGAGCTGTCTGACCATTTGTAGGTGTCGGCGCTGCCATCGATCTCGATCGCCTGCCACTGCTCCGGCCCCTTGAACACTTCGGCGTAGCGGGACAGGAACTGTTCGCGGGTCAGATTGGCATGGACCGTATCGGCCACTTCCTGTGTGGTCGGCCAGATATCCTTCAGATAGACGGGCTTGCCATCCTTGCCGGTGCCGAGCGGAGCGGTGGTGATATCTTCCCGGATATTGCCGAGGAAGGAATACGCCACCACCAGCGGCGGGCTGGCGAGGTAGTTGGCGCGCACGTTCGGATGGACGCGGCCTTCGAAGTTACGGTTGCCGGACAGCACGGAGACGGCCACCAGCTTTCCGTCCTCGATCGCATCGACGATGGTGTCGTCCAGCGGGCCGGAATTGCCGATACAGGTGGTGCAGCCATAACCGACGGTGTTGAAGCCGACGGCATCAAGATCGGCGGAGAGGCCGGAACGGTCCAGATATTCCGTCACCACCTGTGATCCGGGGGCGAGGGAGGTCTTGACCCACGGCTTCGGCGTCAGGCCGAGCGCACGGGCCTTCCGCGCCACCAGACCGGCGGCCACCATCACATAGGGGTTGGAGGTGTTGGTGCAGGAGGTGATGGCGGCGATCACCACGTCACCATGACCGATCTCGTAGTTCTTGCCCTTCACGGCACTCTTGCGGGCGACGTCACCGGCGGCGACGCCCAGGCTCTTGGTCAGTTCGGTATTGAACGCGCTGGCGGCTTCCTTCAGCAGCACGCGGTCCTGCGGGCGCTTCGGCCCGGCCAGGCTCGGCTGCACGGTAGACAGGTCGAGTTCCAGCGTGTCGGTAAAGATCGGCTCCTGCATGGTCTCGTCGCGCCACATGCCCTGCGCACGCAGATAGGCCTCGACCAGGGCGATACGGTCTTCGTCACGGCCGGACAGACGCAGATATTCGACGGTTGCCTTGTCCACCGGGAAGAAGCCGCAGGTTGCGCCGTATTCCGGGGCCATGTTGGCGATGGTGGAGCGGTCGGCGACGGGCAGGTGATCCAGTGCCGGGCCGAAGAATTCGACGAACTTGCCGACCACGCCCTTCTTGCGCAGCATCTGGGTGACGGTCAGCACCAGATCGGTGGCGGTGGCGCCTTCCGGCAGGCGGCCGGTCAGACGGAAGCCGATCACGTCCGGAATCAACATGGCGATGGGCTGGCCGAGCATGGCGGCTTCAGCCTCGATCCCGCCGACGCCCCAGCCCAGCACGCCCAGACCATTCACCATGGTGGTGTGGCTGTCCGTGCCGTACAGGGTGTCGGGATAGGCATAGGTCGCGCCATCCACATCGGCGGTCCACACGGTCTGTGCCAGATATTCCAGATTGACCTGATGGCAGATGCCGGTGCCGGGCGGCACCACGCGGAAATTCTCGAACGCTTCCTGACCCCAGCGCAGGAACTTGTAGCGCTCGCCATTGCGGTCGAATTCGATATCGACATTGGTCTTGAGCGCGCTGGGCGTGCCGTAGGTATCGACCATCACGGAGTGATCGATCACCAGATCGACTGGCACCAGCGGGTTCACTTTCTGCGGATCGCCACCCAGACGGGTGATCCCGTCGCGCATGGCGGCCAGATCCACCACGGCGGGAACGCCCGTGAAATCCTGCATCAGAATGCGTGCGGGCTTGAACGGAACTTCCTCGGTCGAGGAGGCTTTTTCAACCCAGCGCACGACGGCCTTTGCATCCTCGACGGTGTAGGAAGTGCCGTCCTCGAAACGCAGGACATTTTCCAGCAGGATTTTCAGCGTCACCGGAAGACGGCTGATATCACCGATTGTCTTGGCTGCTTCGGGAAGGGAGAAATAATTGTAGGTCTTGCCGCCGACAGATAATGTCCGGCGTGTTTGCAGGGTGTCCCGACCGACTGACTTCATAGTGCTTGCCTCATCAATGGCACGCCTGCCCGCCCCCGCGGATGGCTGCGTTGCAACACGGCACCGCTTAGAGCATAGGCAGCATCAGGACAAGGATGCAGGGATGCCGTCAGCGTGAAAGCAATAAAATCTGCACGAGAGATGGGCCTGGCGGGATGCTGACTGCAAGGGGGTTGGCAGTTTTCCGGGCGGAGCGTCTGGTGTTCCGCGATCTGGATTTTTCCCTCGTGCCGGCCACTTTGCGACCGGCAGGAGAGGGGGCACCGGATGCCGTGACCCTGATCGGACCGAACGGATCGGGCAAGTCGACCCTGCTGCGACTGCTGGCTGGTTTCGTCCGCCCGGCCGTGGGGACCGTGTGGTGGCAGGAGGAGCCTCTGCCGGCGGATCCTGCCGATCGTGCCCGGATCGTCACCTATATCGGGCATCAGGATGCGGTCAAGCCGGGGCTGACGGCGGCGGAAAATCTGCTGTTCGATGCGTCATGGCACCCGCGTGGCCGACGACGGGAAGCCATTTTGAACGCGCTGGAGGCAGTAGGCCTGTCGGCCCTGTCGGCCCTGCCGGGCCGGATGTTGTCGGCAGGGCAGAAACGGCGCTTGGCCTTGTCGCGGCTGATGCTGAGGGAAACTCCCGTCTGGCTGCTGGATGAACCCACGCTGGGGCTGGACGATGCGTCGATTGCCCTGTTCGGTGATATGTTGCGGGCGCATCGCGCCCGCGGGGGCGTTGTGATGGCGGCCACTCATGTGCCGCTGCCTTTGCCGGGTGCGGGTGTGCTGTCGCTGCATCCTCATGCACTGGCTGCGCAAACGGGGCAGGCCGCGATTGAGGGGGCCGGCGATGAGTGGGCCGGAGATGAGTGGGGTTAGGGATAACTGGATGATCACGTCATGATCGCGGCATTGCTGGCCCGTGAGTTGCGTCTGTCCCTGCGTCACGGGGCTGATACGCTGGCCGTGCTGCTGTTTTTCTTCGTGACTGGCAGTCTGTTCCCGCTGGCGATCGGGCCGGGACCGGAGATGCTGGCGCGGATGGCGCCGGGGGTGGTGTGGGTATGCGCCTTGCTGGCGGCGTTGCTGCCGCTGGAACGGTTGCTCGGCGCGGATCAGGAGGATGGGTCAATGGACCACCTGTTGCTGTCCGGCCTGCCGGCTTTCGGGGTGGCAGTGGGCAAGGCGGTGGCCCACTGGCTGGTCACTGGCCTGCCATTGCTGCTCTGTGCCGGCCCACTTGCCATGATGCTGCGCATGCGGCCGGAGATCGTCCCGGTTCTGCTTGCGGGATTGCTGCCGGGGACGATGGCGCTCTCTCTGCTCGGCACAATGGGGGCTTCGGTGGTGCTGGGGGCACGCAGGGGCGCGGTGCTGTTGCCGCTGCTGGTACTGCCACTGACAACGCCGATCCTGATTTTTGGCGCGGCGGCAGCCGATGCAGCGGCGGGAGGTCTCTCCCCACGTCCGCATCTTCTACTGCTCTGCGCTGTTGCTGTGGTGGCGATGTCCCTGTGTCCGTTCGCGGCCGGCGCAGGCCTGCGTGCCGCGGCTGAATGAGTATGCCATATTCTGCCACCACCCGAGATTTTGAGCGTATTGAAGGTCATCCATGATCCAGCCCCTCTCTCCGTCTTCTCCGCCCGTCTGGTCCGAAGAGCCCGTCTGGTCTGAAGAGGATGTGATCCGGCAGGATTGTGAGGATGGCGGCAACCAGCGGCCCGGCCAGAAGATCGCTTTCTGTGTGCTTGCCCTGATCATTACTGCAGGTGCACTCTGGACGCTGGGCAGTTTTATGCCTGCGCTGGCGTGGGCCGCGGTGTTCGCCATTGCGACCTGGCCGCTTTATCGACGCGCGCGCAATGCCTGGCCGGGCGGTGGACGCGTGTTGCTGCCGTTATTGTTTACCGTGGCGGTCACGCTGCTGTTTCTGGGGCCTTTGACCCTGGCGGGGATTGAAGTCGCCAATGACGCGCGCGGTGTGATCGACGGGGTCGAGCATGTGCTGCATAATGGTCTTCCAGTGCCATCAGCCCTGTCCTCCCTGCCATTCGGCAGCCCGGTGGTGGAGTGGTGGCAGGATAATCTCGGCAGTGGTGAAGGAGCAGCCCGCCTCGCCAGACATATCGACCGTTCCCAGTTGGTGGCGATCAGCCGTCATCTGAGCGCCGTGCTGGCACATCGTGTGGTCCTGTTCAGCTTCATGCTGGTGACGCTGTTTTTCCTGTACCGTGATGGGGATACGCTGACGGCTCAGCTCTCCCGTGCCAGTGCCCGCGCTTTTGGTCCTCATGGAGCACGGGTCGGACGGCAGGTGATCGCCTCGATCCATGGTACGGTCGATGGGCTGGTTCTGGTCGGGCTGGCCGAGGGAATCCTGATCGGTATCGGCTATGCCATTGCGGGTGTGCCCCATCCCACTTTGTTCGGTGCCGTCACAGCTATTGCCGCCATGATCCCGTTCGGTGCACCGGCGGCGTTTCTGCTGGCGGCACTGCTTCTGGCCGCGAATGGTGCACTCCTGTCCGCTGCGATTATTGCCGGATACGGTTGTCTGATCGTGTTCATTGCGGATCATTTCGTGCGCCCGTTCCTGATCGGTGGGGCCACGCGACTGCCGTTTATTCTGGTTCTGCTCGGTATTCTGGGCGGCGTAGAGTGTTGGGGTTTATTCGGCCTTTTTCTCGGCCCGGCACTGATGGCGGCTGTGACCCATCTGTGGCGTGAATTCAGCGCCGCCGGGCCAGACAACCGGGATCGTCAGGGCATCACAGAGGATGCCCCTTGATCATGTTATCGACCAGATTAGCAATACTGACGGTCAGTTTCAGCCCGACTACAAAAGCATCCGGAATGGATTTTGGCCGGGTCGGGTAACGTAACTGATCCGGGTTGATGATATACTGGAGGTTTGGAGTAATCCGCACCGTCTCCAGAGCCTGAAACGTGTAGTTCAACTCCATCATGACCTGATTGCGGTTGGTTCCAGGTGGCAGCCCGGCCAGCGTTCTGGCTTCGCTGACGCCTTGAAGGGCCGCACCGCTCAGGGATTGATTGTTGATCATGAAACCCAGCGTATCATAAGGACGCTTTTTGAAAGGTGCTGTCATTACCATCCCAGCTTCCAGAAAATAATCCTCGGCCAAACGACCAGACAAGCCGGTCATGGCTACGCCGAATAATGTCAGACCGCGGGCGGAATGATCTGGGCGCCATACCATCTGGTCAAAGCGGATATAGGCGCCTGAACGGCCATACAGCGACTGTGCCGGAAGGCCGCTGACCTGTACATATCCACCCTGTGTATCCCGTGATGGATCATTGTAGTTCGTGGCATCGTACCATCCACCAATCTGGTAATGACGGGGCAGACGGTCATTTTCAAAAGTTGTAGCATATCCGAGTTCGAAAGGGATCATCACGCCATTGGCACGGTTTGTGGACCAGTTGAAGCCATGATCGTTATTGCCCTGAAAGCTCCGATTTACTTCATAGGCACCGGCATGCAGGTACACGCGCGGGGTCATCCAGAATTTGACGCGTCCCATCCAGCTGGAAACAGGCCACCATGTCAGGCTGCTGGTGCGGAATACGAAAGTGGGATTGCCGCAGGCAGAGTTTGACTGAAACTGGCAATAAAATGGTGATGACAGGAATTCGGTATTCGCGATGCTCCGGCCTGCTTCAAGAATAAGGCGGTTATTGAAGGCTTTTTTCTCGATGGTGAACTGGGTCAGACGCGTTGTTTGGCCGCCACCCCAGATTTCCTGTACGGAGGTACTGTTGCCGATGGCATCGCGGGACAGGTTGCGGCCCTGACGATTGGTGACAGCAATATGCACACTGACACCGCTCAGCCCGACCAGTTTATTCATGTCTAAATCGGCACCGGCCAGAATCTGCCCGGCATAAGCGGCTTCCTGTTTGATTCCACCCACCGGATTGGCGGCCATTTCTGCCGTATAGGCGGCGATGAAATCGACTCCGTTTGCAAGTGCGACATGATCGGGAAGATTATGCGGCGTCGCATCAATGCCGAGCCGGGTCGTATCTCTCGTGATTTCTCCAATGCTATTTTTCTGAACCCGCCAGGGGTCGCTGTGACGGGTGACCGGCTTGTCCGGCTCGGTAGCAAGCGCCGGAGCGAGCGGGGACAGTTCTGCCGTCAACAGGAAAAGAGCTATGAAAAAACGGAGCATGGCCATAATGTTCTGAATGTGAAATGATTTTACAGGACGGCTTCTTTCGGGCGTTTTTTCTTGAGTAGCCCGGCCAGAACGGCGGTGATGATTGTTCCGGCTGCGAGTGCGGCCAGATACCAGAGCGGGTGGCTGATGGCATTGGGGATCGGCAGTACGAACACCCCCCCGTGTGGCACGCGCATCTGCACATCACAGGCCATGGAGATGGCTCCGGCGATGGCGGCACCCCCTGCTGTGGCGGGCAGAACGCGCAGAGGATCGGCGGCGGCAAAGGGGATGACGCCTTCTGTAATAAAGGCTAACCCCAGAATGCTGGCAGCTTTACCAGCCTCTCTTTCCTGCGTGGTAAAACGGTTTGGATAGAGTCGTGTTGCCAGCGCCATACCGAGCGGGGGTGTCATGCCTGCGATCACCACAGCCGCCATTGGCGTATAGATCCCGCTGGCGAGCAATCCGACGGAGAAAGTATAGGCGGCCTTGTTGATCGGGCCGCCCATGTCGATTGCCATCATGCCGCCCAGCAGAAGACCGAGAAGAATGGCACTGCTGCCCTGAAGAGTTTGCAACCAATGCGTCAGGGCAGAGAGCAGGTGGGCTGCCGGATCGCCAACGCCATACATCATGGCGAGGCCCGTTACCAGACTACCGAGCACGGGCAGGATCAGAACCGGTTTCAGACCATCCAGATTACGGCCAAGCTTGATCCAGCGATTGAAAAAAGCCGTGCTGTATCCAGCAATAAACCCTGCGAGAATACCACCGAGAAATCCGGCGCCCATTGAGGACGCGATCATGCCGCCGGTCAATCCAGGAGCAATACCGGGACGATCAGCGACAGAATAGGCGATATATCCTGCCAGAACCGGCACGATCAGTGGAAAAGCCGATTTCGCACCGATGAGAAACAGCGCATGTGCCAGTGTGCCTGCCTGCGATGCATCGGTGACATTAACGCCGCCCAGTGCGAAGGCCATGGCGATCAGAATGCCGCCTGCCACCACGACTGGCAGCATGAAAGAAACACCGGTCATCAGATGTTTATAGGGGCCTGTACGGGGCGGCGTGGCGTTATCTTTCGACCGGTCGGAGGTGGAGGGAGCAGCCTGCTCTCTGTTGTCCTGACCCCATATGCCGGCCTGCTCAAAAGCTTCTGTAATCAGGGCCGCTCCATCCCTGATGGCCGCTTTGGTGCCGGTTTTAAAAAGTCGCTTTCCGTTGAAGCGGGATAGATCAACCTGTGTATCGGCTGCAATAATGACCAGATCGGCAGAGGCAATTTCTTCAGCACTCAGCGTATCCCGTGCACCGACCGACCCTTGCGTTTCCACCCGGATCATGCAGCCATGCGCGGCAGCACCCTGTTGCAGTCCCTCGGCGGCCATGAAAGTATGGGCGATACCAGTGGGGCAGGAGGTGATGGCAACGATCCTGCCCCCCTTTGCAGGTTTCCCATCCAGTGATGCAGAGGGTGAACTTTGTACGTCTCCAATATTATCCAGAACAAGATCTGCATCAGCCAGAATAGTATCCAATGTAGTCGTATGTTTTGGAAAACCTGAAAGCTTGTCTGCTATATCCAGATATGTGCTATCGCTTTCACCTTCGCCGACCAGCAACAGGGTGGAGATCATGCGTGTGTCGGGCTCAGGTGATGCTGAGCCAACGACGCGCAGATCGATTTCAATGCTACGGTTACGGTTGGAGGCAGCTTTGCGCAGTGCTTCGGCCGCCAGGACTGCATGTGTGCGGCGTGCCTGTCCATCGATGATGGCGAGAATGGTCATGACGGCAACACTCCCGCGGTATGGCCGGTATTTCGGAAATGGCATGCATTATCTTGCAGCGTCTGAACGATCAGGCGGCTTTCAAGCGTTAGCACCAGATCGGGTCCCGGCAGGGATGCGCCCGGTAATGTCAATTTGGCGGATGCAAGCGCCACGGCGCGGCGTGCCAGCTGTTCCAGTGGCAGATTGTCATGCAGTGCCGTGACAATCCCGGCAACCAGCGCATCACCCGCGCCAACAGTGTTCAGCACCTGCATGGGGGGATGCTGCACATGGACAGCCTGATCGTCAGTGACAAACAGGGCACCCTCTGCTCCCAGTGAAATAGCGGCGAGGGTTACGCCACGCGCTGTCAGCTCCCGCCCTGCACGCAGGAGGTCGGTTACATGGCCCAGCGGGGTACCCGCCCATTCTTCCAATTCATGTCGGTTAGGTTTCAAACAAAAGGGCAATGTCTCCGCTTCGTTCAGCACAGCTCCCAGCGCGGCTCCGCTGGTATCCAGTACTGTGCGAAGACCTTGACGGTGCAGCATGTCCAGAAGCGTGACATAGATATCGTGCGGCATTGCGCTGGGGACACTGCCGGCCAATACGGCAATGTCTCCGGCCTGTGACACTGAAGAGATATGCGCGATGATCGCCGCACCTTCATCATTGCAGGGCAGGCCCGGCGTGTTGATGTCGGTGGTCTCTTCGGCTGTATGATCGATCAGTTTCAGGTTGCGGCGTGTATGACCGGATACGCGCAGGAACAGATCCTCGATCCCGCGTTCGGCAAAAAACGTCGAGAACAATGCATCATTGGCATCCCCCAGAATGCCGCAGGCTCTGACGGGCGGAGCATTTTCATCTCTGGCCGCGAACCAGTCCGCAAGGCAGCCTGCGACATTGACCCCTTTCCCACCGGGATAGGAGGCCGCAGCCAAGGCCCGGTTGACCTGTCCGGGATGCAGGGCCGTCAACTCCACCGTTTCGTCGATGGCGGGGTTCAGGGTGATGGTGAGAATCGCGCTCATATGGCTTCTCCAAAGCCGGTATCAGCATGGAAGGTGGTTTCCAGCGCTCTCACTTCAGCCGGAGAGGAAGCGGCCAGAGCGCGCTCGGCCAATGCCTTCAGGTCGTCCATGCGGTACTGGCGCAGGCAGGCTTTGACACCGGGAATGTCGCGGGGCGTCATTGACAGCTCGGTAACACCCAACCCGGCCAACAGCGCCGCACCGAACGGATCACCGGCCAGACCACCGCAGACCCCGACCCAGCGGCGCAGCGGTGCGGCGGCTTCGGCCGTGCGCCGGATCAGCGCGAGCACGGCAGGGTGTAATCCGTCCACCTCCGCGGCCAGCCCGGAATTCTGCCGGTCCATGGCCAGTGCGTATTGTGTCAGATCATTGGTGCCGATGGAAAAGAAGTCGACATGGGGGGCGATTCGGTCGGCCAGCAAAGCCGCCGCCGGGACTTCCACCATGATGCCCAATGGCACTTCCGGAGCTTGCAACGCGGTGCGGACCCGGTCGCAGACGGCACGCAGGCCGGCAATTTCCGCCAGTGACGTGATCATCGGGAACATGATTGACAGTGGCGCTTCCGCGGCGGGTTCCGTTTCTGCCTGCCAGCGCCTGACATGACCGGCGGCACGGTACAGCGCACGCAGCTGAGGCTCCAGCAGATCAGGGCGACGCAGCAGAAGTCTGGCACCCCGCACGCCGAGGAAAGGATTTTCCTCGTGCGGAAGGTTCAGATGCGGCACCTGTTTGTCTCCGCCAATATCCAGAGCGCGTACAACCAGCGGCCTGCCATCCAGCGCCTCCAGCATCGCACGGTAGGTTTCGAACTGTTCCTCCTCATCCGGGGCATGGTCGCGCTCCAGAAACAGGAACTCGGTCCGCATCAGGCCGACACCTTCACCGCCCTGTTCAAGCGCGAAAGCCACCTGATCGGGGCGATTGACGTTGGCGGCCACAGTCAGGTGATAACCATCCGTGGTACGGGCCGGGCGGCTCCGCTGCGCAGCTTCTTCATTGCGCAGCTCGGTCTGGCGTAATGACCAGTCCTGTGCCGAGGCAATGGCTGTCTCATCCGGGTGCAGATGCACCACGCCGGCACGGCCATCAAGAATGACCATGTTGCCCGACGTCAGTTCCATCACATCAGGTCCGGCTGCCGCAATGGCGGGCAGGCCCAGCGTCCGGGCAAGAATGGCAGTATGGGAAGTCGGGCCGCCCAGCGCCGTGATCAACCCCAGCACGCGCTCCGGGTCCAGTCCCGCCGTATCGGAAGGGGCGAGATCATCAGCCACCAGGATGCAGGGATAATCCGGCAGGGTCAGCAGCGATCCCCCGGCCTGGGACGGATCAAGCTGGGCCAGAACCCGCCTGCCGACATCCCGCAGATCGGCCGCACGGGCGGCCAGAACCGGATTGCCGAGTGCAGCCATACCTTCGGCGGTCTGTTCGACGGCATGATGCCAGGCCCAGGCGGCGCCATGTCCATCCACCATCAACTGACAGACGCGGGTGATCAGGTCGGTATCATCCAGCAACCCTGCCTGCGCCTGAAAAATCGCGGCATCGGCGGCTCCCAGACGGCGGCCCGCGTCATCGGCCAAGGCATGAAGCTGCGCGCGCGTGACGCGCAATGCCTCATTCAGCCGGTCCGCCCCCTCCCGCAGATCCTGCGGATGATCAGTCACGGATATGCTCTGCCCTTTCAGGACATAGACCGGCCCGATAGCCAGTCCGGGAGCGGCGGAAACGCCATCAATCCGCATCAGAGCATGGGGTGGCGTCCAGCCTGCGACGGGCCGGGCAGCACGGATGGCTTTTTCAGCGGCGGCGCGTTCTGCGGCAGTCAGGCCGTCCATGGTGGATTTCAGAGCCTGCAAGGCCTGTTCTGCATCGTCTCCATCGGCGGAGACGGTAATGCGGTCGCCTTGTTTCAGCCCAAGCTGCAGCAAGCCAATCAACTGGCGCGGATCAGCAGTTTCGGCATCATGCCTGATTTGAAGCCGGGCGCGGAAGCGTTTTGCTGTTTCAGCCCACGCCGAAGCGGGTCTTGCATGCAGGCCGCTTGGATAGGGGATGCTCCATTCAAAATGATGGCGGAGATCGGTTATCACCGTATCAGAGGACATGCTGACGGCGGCAGGATGTGCATCCTCGCTCAGGGCAGCTTGCAACAGGGCGGCATCGCCAGTCTGGAACAGTGTTTTCAGACGCTCCTCATCCTGCAACAGCCGGGTCAGGCGGCGGAGAATGGCGATATGTGCGTCAGATCGGGCGGCGATCCCGACAACCAGATGAGCGATCTGTCCCGGATTCCACACGACGCCTTGCGGCACCTGCAGCACCGCGATGCCATCGGTGCGCACCATGGCGCGGTCATCCACCATGCCGTGAGGAATGACGACGCCGTGGCCGAGCCATGTATTGGCGACATTTTCCCGCTTCAGCATGCTTTCGGTGTAGGCGGGATCAACATGCCCGGCAGCAGCCAGAAGCTGGGCGACTTCCTCAATCGCCTGCTGCTTGTCTGCCGGCGCCGCTCCCACGCGCACCATGGCACGCGGCGCGGTCTGTGCGCTCGCGATTGCATTCATCTCGCGGCGTCCTCCCCAATCCATTTTGAACGGCCGGTCTATAAGCCGGGTGTAAGGTTATATGAAAACGTTTTCACAGCTACGTCAAAGAATTTATTTCGTGAAACTGATTTATGCTGCATTCTATCTTTGCTGCACCTGCGAAAAAATTGCTGAAAGTTGCTTATGCGGATAGGTTCCAAATATAATAAGGAAAACGTTTTCCAGATGATTTGTCCGCAGTTAGAACCACGGAGAAAGTCTTGAACCATTCAGTGGATGGAACTTCCTCCACAATGCGAGCCGTCGGTATCAAGGACGTGGCAGAGGCGGCGGGTGTTTCACCTGCAACGGTCTCCCGCGTGTTGGCTGGTGGCAAGGTCAGTGCAGCCCTGAAGGCGCAGGTGGAGGATGCTATTGCCCGCTCCGGCTATCGCCCCAATTTGTCGGCTCGCCGTCTGCGCTCCCGCAATACCCAGACGATCGGTTTGATTGTTGCGGATATCCGGAATCCGTTTTTTACCGCTGTCAGCCGTTCGGTCGAGCAGATTGCCTTTGCGTCTGGCATGCGGGTGATCCTGTGCAATACGGATGAAGATCCGGAACGCGAAGCCATGTACCTGCAATTGATGGAAGAGGAGCGTGCAACCGGCCTGATCCTTGCCCCGACTCTCCCTGCGATCAGCCGTCTGGCGATACACCGGCCTTCGCTACCGGTGGTTCTGATCGACCGTGAAGGCCCTGCCGGCTGTCTGGACTCCGTGGTGCTGGATAACCGGGAGGCCAGCCGAACCCTGACCCGCCATCTGCTGCAAAATGGATATCGCCGTATCGGCGGCCTGTTCGGAATGGCCAGTACCACGGCGGTGGAACGTCGGGAGGGCTATGAACAGGCAATGCGTGAAGCGGGATTGGCTTTTGAATCCCGGCAGTCTCCCGCCACGATCCCGGACAGCGAGCAGACGGCCCATGCCTGGCTGAGCAGCCCTCATCCGCCAGAGGCGTTGTTGGTCAGTAACAGTCTGACCCTGATGGGGGTTACGCGTGCCGCCCGCTCGCTCGGCCTGTCGATTCCCCAGCAGCTGGGGCTGGCCGGATTCGATAATGATCACTGGACCGAACTGGTCGGACCAGGCATGACCGTCATGGCCCAGCCGGTCGAGGAAATCGGGCGCATGGCGATGGATATGCTGTTCAGCCGCTTGCGTGATCCGGATCAACCGGTGCGCAAAATCGTGCTCAGTGGCCGTCAGATTACCCGCGGGTCTTCTGTCCGGACAGCCGCCTAGCCTTCAAAGCTGGCGAAACGTGCCGATCGTCCGATCTTTTTCGAACTGCGTGCCGCTCAGAACCTGATCATGGAATGCAAGATGCAGCCCGGGTGGCAGCAGGCGCAGCGCCGTCAGCGCCGCTGACAGGTTCTGCACGGCATCCGAGCCATCAATATGCAGGGGCGCCATGGCCCCCGTAAACACGACGGGGCGCGTCAGGACGGCTTTTCCGGCCGCGACGCGGGCTTCCAGGTGACGCATCGTCTCGCGCACCGTATCGGTGCCATGAGTGACAAGAATGCCGCCAAAGCGGCTCTCCGCACCAAAAACCGCATCTGCAACCGCATCACGATCCGCGTCGGTGAAGTCCAGACTGTCCTTCAGCACCGGCTGCACCATGGTGATCTCCGTCTGCGGCAGGCGCAGTCGCGGACCAAGCGCTGCTAACCAGTCAGGATGCGGGTCCAGTGCCCCGGTGGCTTCTACATAACGCTTGGAAATTGTCCCGCCAGTGGACACGATCAGAACGGAAAGAGGGCCGCTGCGCATCACAGGCTCCATGGCAACAAGATGTTGGAAGTGATCAAAACGGGTCGTTAAAAATCATCACCGGTGGCATGTGTGCGACGCATCGGCGGAGGCAAGGGCATGGGGCCGGTATCATCGGGGGAGGTCAGTGCCCCCAGCAGAGCCTGTCTCAACTTGGCGAGCTTGCGTTCGTTTTCGACTTTTAGCCCGAACACGTCTTTCACATAAAAGACATCCACCGCTCGCACGCCGTAAGTGGTGATGTGGGCGCTGGCAATTTGAAGGCCCTGCTGCGCGATCGCGGCGGCAATATCATGCATCAGTCCGGGGCGGTCACGCCCGTTCACTTCCAGCACCGTATGGGTATGGGAGGCATGATTATCCACCACCACACGCGGCGGTACATGGATCGCCCGCATCCGTGTGCCAAGCAGGGGGTTGGAGGCCTTGCGGATTTCTTCGTCGATATCGAGTTGACCGGACAGGGCCTGTTCAATCAGCACGGCGATTTTCGCCAGCCGATTCGGCTGATCGAAGGCTTCGCCGGACGTGTCCTGCACCCAGAACGTATCCATGGCCATGCCATTGGTCATGGTGTGAATACGGGCATCGACGATGGAGGCTCCGGCCACGGCCAGTGCACCGGCGATCTTGCCGACCAGACCGGGCGTATCGGCGACATAGACGGTCACTTCCGTCACAGCGCGGGCAGGTAAAGGCTGGGTATCGACGGTCAGAAGCTGCGTGCCTGCGGCACGGATCATGCGGGCATGACGCGCATGGGTCTCGGGGTCGAAGGACAGCCAGTACCCGGGATAACCAAGCGTCAGGAAGGCTTCCCGCTGCTCCTCCGGCCAGTCATAGAGCAATTCGGCGGCCGCTTCCTTGGCGCGGGCGACGCGGGTGTCGCGTTCTGTGGTGGCCAGCCCGCCTGCCAAAACCTCGGCTACGCGGGCATAGAGTTCACGCAGCAATGTTGCTTTCCAGCCGTTCCAGACCTTGGAGCTGACGGCCCGCATATCCGCGACCGTCAGCACCAGCAGCAGCTTCAGCCGCTCCGGTGACTGGATGGTGTCGGCCAGATCGAGAATGGTTTTCGGATCGTCTATATCGCGCCGAAACGCGGTCTGGCTGAGCAGAAGATGATGCAGCACCAGCCAGGAGACCATTTCCGTCTCTTCTGAATCCAGCCCCAGTGCCGGGCCGATCTCCAGCGCCAGTTCGGCCCCGAGTTCGGAGTGATCGCCACCCCGTCCCTTGGCGATATCATGCGTCAGCATTGCCACATACAGGGCACGGCGGGACTGAAGGTGATCAACCACCCCGGTGGCGACCGGGGCTATATCGGCCAGATCGCCATGTTCAAGCTGGTTCAGAACGCGAATAGCCTCGATCGTGTGCTCATCCACGGTAAAGACGTGGTAAGTGTCGAACTGCATCTGTCCGACGATACGCGCCCATTCGGGAATGAACCGGCCCAGAAAGCCGGTTTCATTCAGGATCGACATCCAGCGTGCGCCGCTCGGACGCTGGGTCGGGCGCTGGACGCCATCCGGCACTGTATTGCCGCACAGCAGATCAAGGAACAATGCGGCGGCGCGTTGATCGTCACGCAGGGCGATGGCGCCCCGCTCATTGCGGATCAGGCTGCGAATGCCGAGAGGATGGATTTGCAGATCGCGATCACGCGCAAGCTTCATGATGCGCAGCATCTGAATCGGCTCGCGCTCGAAATCGTGGGAAGGGGCAGGCAGGAGTTTGCCTTCCGCCAGCACGAAGCCCGCATTGATCAACGCTATATCGGTTTCAGCGGCGATAGCGGGAGGGCCGAGCGCAGCGCGGATCAATGCCGGTTCAAGCACGCGGGTCAGGCGCAGGACTTCGCGGGCCGTCAGAAAGTAATGGCGCATGAAGCGCTCGACGCCATTCTGGCGGCCATGGCGCGTATACCCCATCCGTGCGCCAATCACGGGCTGGACATCGAAGGTCAGGCGTTCCTCTGCCCGTCCGGCGACGTAATGCAGATGAAATCGCAGCGTCCACAGGAAATTCCAGGATCGTTTCGCCAGGCGGGCTTCGTTTTCCGTAATCAGGCCGCCGCCAGGGGCGCCTGTGCCTACCAGATCAACCAGTTTGCGGGTACCGAAGACATAGCGGGACAGCCAGTAAAGTGTTTGCAGATCCCGCAACCCGCCACGGCCTTCCTTGATGTTCGGCTCGACGAAAAACGGACTTTCGCCATACCGAAGATGGCGTGCATGGCGCTCTGCCTGTTTTGCGGCGATGAAATCATGTTCGCCCGCCTCGGTGCAGGCTTCCCGGAACGCGGTAATGAATGCGTCGAACAGGGGCTGGTTACCGGCCAGATGGCGCGTATCCAGCAGGGTGGTGCGGACGGTCGTGTCTTCGGTTGCGGCTTGCAGGCTCTGGCTGATGGAACGGGTCGCGTGCCCGACTTTCAGCCCAAGATCCCACAGGAAATACAGCATGAATTCGACTACGGCGAGCGTGCGGGCCGAAGGGGTATCCGCTGTGATGAACAGCAGATCGATATCGCTGAATGGAGCCAGTTCCTGCCGTCCATAGCCGCCGGTGGCGGCGACAGTGACGGGTTCAGTCTGCTGTGTGGCAGAGGCCGGAATGGCGATACTGTCAGTATATTGGTAGAGTGCGGCGACAAGTCCGTCGGTCAGGTCGGACAGTAGATGGGCAGCCGTCAGGCCAGCCAGCCTGCCCTGTTCAAACGTATCACGCACCCGGCCTTGAATCCGCGCCAGATGGCGACGGAACACACCCAGCGCGGCATTGCGTTCCAGTTGCGATAAAGGACCCTTGCGGGGGCCGGGGCCGAACTCTTCCTCTAACGCCGTCAGAGCACGATCTAGTTCCAGGGCGGCAAGCTCGGATGCCGTCTGTCGAGGCGCTTTCTGCGCAAGGCCGGGGGAGGAAGATGTCACCATGATTCCGCTTCTACATCGCCATTGTGCGCCTGCGAAGAAAGCATAGACTTAAAATGATACATAAGATCGAGTGCTTCGCGTGGAGTGAGTTTATCCGGTTCCATCTGACCCAGTGCCTCGATCAATTCCGGCGGTAGAGAGGCGGGTTTTGCTTCATGAATGCCTTCTGCCGGCTCTGTCTCTGTTTCGTTGCCATGGCTGGCGGCGAACAGGGGCAGAGTCGCGTTATCGGTCAGCCCGACGGAACGTTCCTCCAGTGCCGTGAGCAACTGTCCGGCCCTGCGGACGGTGGCGGCAGGCACACCAGCCAGTTTCGCGACATGGACACCCCAGCTTCGTCCTCCGGCCCCTTCCGCCACTTCATGCAGAAACACGACCTTACCGCGCCATTCCTGCACTTTCATTGTATAGGGGCGCAGCATCGGCAGTTCCCCTTGCAGGCGCGCCAGTTCGTGGAAATGGGTGGCGAAAATCGTGCGTGCGCCGATACGGCTATGCAGGGCTTCCAGCACTGCCCAGGCGATGGCCAGACCATCCAGCGTGGAGGTGCCACGCCCGATTTCATCCACGACGACCAGGGAACGGGGACCCGCCTGATGCAGAATGGCGGCGGTTTCAGTCATTTCGACCATGAAAGTCGATTGCCCGCGTGCCAGATCATCCGACGCGCCGACCCGGCTGAACAGGCGATCTACAATACCGATATGGGCTGCTCTGGCCGGAACCGGTAGTCCCGCCTGCGCCAGAATGACAATCAGGGCGTTCTGCCGCAGATAGGTGGATTTGCCCGCCATATTCGGCCCGGTCAGCAGCATGACGCGTCTGCTGGCGGACAGATCCGTATCGTTGGGCATAAAGGGGGTCGGACCGCCTTCCAGGGCTGCTTCCACCACGGGATGGCGTCCGGCCTCGATAGTCAGCGTCTGGTCATCGGTCATGACGGGGCGGCACCATGTGCCGCTTTCCGCCAGACGGGCAGCGGATTGCAGCACGTCCAGACGGGCCAGCGCCTCGGCGCAGGCGGCGATGGAACCGGCATGGGCCTCCACCTTTTGCCGCAGGGCGGTGATGACGATCATTTCCCGTTGCCGGGCGCGTTCGGCGGCCTCGGTAATGCGTCGGTCCAGCTCCGACAGGTCCGGATGGGTAAAGCGTGCCCCGTTGGCCATGCCTTGCCGCAGGATCAACTCCGGCACCGTCCGCAGTGTTTCCACCGCGACGGCAGGCACTTCGATCATGTAACCGAGTTGCGCGTGATGACGGATCTTGAGGCTGGCGACGCCATAGCGCTGGGCGTATTCGGTCTGAAGTGCGGCGATGACCTTGCGGCTGTCATCCCGCAGCCCGCGTTCGGCATCCAGTTCCCCGTCGAAGCCGCTGGCGATTACGCCGCCATCCTCGATGCGAGCGGGTACTGGATCGGCGAGCGCCGCCTCCAGCATTTCCGGCAGATCGGGTGGCAGATGCAGGGCGGCGTGTAATTCAGCCAGTGCGGAGGGCAGGATGCCTTCCAGCAATCCGGCGGCTTCCATGGCAATGTGTGCACCATCGCGAATGGCGGCCAGATCGCGAGGCGTGCCGCGTCCCAGCGCGATACGCCCCAGCGCGCGGGCCATATCGGGGCAGCCCCGCAGAGTTTCCCGCAGGCGCATGGACAAAGTCGGCTGTTCCAGCAGCCAGCCCCATCCATCCTGTCGGGCGGTGATGACTGTTCGGTCGGTCAAGGGAGCACCCAGCCATGCGGCGAGCATTCTGCCGCCAGCCGGGGTCAGGGTGCGCTGAACAGCGGACAGCAAAGTGCGTTCGGTGCCGCCATCGCGGGCGCGGTCGATCTCCAGACTGGCGCGGGTGGAGGCATCCATGGCCAGTCGCCCGGCCTCGCCCACCGGCACGGGATGACCGAGGCGAGGCAAAGCCCCCATCTGTGCATCCCGCACGTAATCCAGCGCCTGCATGGCCGCCATGGCCTCGGCATCGGTAAAGCTGCCGAATACGTTGATATGGCTGACATCGTATGCTTCAGCGAGTCGTGCCCTGGCATTGGCCGGGTCGCTGACCGGTTGTTCCGGTCCGCGCCGTGCATCCCACATTTCCAGATGCAGGGAAGAGGGGCAGAGAATTTCCGCCGGATCGAGCCGGCCCAGCAGGGCGGTCAGGCCGGATTCGTCCAGTGATTCCGTCTCGAACAGCCCGGTGGAGATATCCAGCCAGGCTGCCCCCAGACGATTCCCGGACTGCGTAATGGCCAGCAGCAGATTGGGACGGCCCGCATCCAGCAAAGTTTCCTCGGTAATGGTACCGGGGGTCACCAGACGTACGACATCGCGGCGAATCGGGCCTTTTCCAGCGCGGTTTTTGGGGTTTTCCATCTGCTCGACAATGGCAACCCGCCAACCGCGGCGGATCAGTCGGGACAGATACATCTCGGCGGCATGGACCGGCACGCCACACATGGGAATCGGTTCGCCTTCATGCAGCCCGCGCTTCGTCAGCTGAATATCCAGCGTGGCGGCGGCATTTTCCGCATCCTGAAAAAACAGTTCGTAGAAATCGCCCATGCGGAAAAACAGCAGCGCATCGGGATGCTGGTTTTTCAGGACGAACCATTGCGCCATGGCGGGTGTGGCGCCTGCCGGAATGGCGGTAGCCGCTTCACTGCCGGCCCCGTTGGAGGCACGGGCGGCACTGCTTCCGGGGGGACGGCCCCGGCGTGTGGGAGTCGATGCAACGGGCATGCAATGCAGTGTAATGGCTCCCATTTTTTCGGCCAGCATGCCGAGATGGCGGAGCGTAGACTGTTGTATAATCGCAACATCTTTTTATGGTCTGCCGTAAGCTTGGCCAGCCGTCGGGCAAAGAAAGCCGACTCTGTTCCAGTTTATGCAGCCTGTCAGCGGCGCCCCCTTGAAAATCATGATATTGTCTCCAGTTGCGGTTGATCCCGCCGGAGTCTGGTGCGACTGAGGGGCGGTATGGAAAGGAACGGCATATCGTGGCGGCGCTGATCTTCGGCGTATTCTATCTGGCCGCGATTATCATGATCGTGGCCTCGCACGGCTTTGCGACCTCCCGCTATCAGCGTGAAATGCGGCGCTGGGGCGATGAGGAAGCCGCATTTTTCGGCTGCTTTACCCGGCTGGCAAGCGATACGGTCAGTGGCTGGCTGCTGGACAGGCGGGTTGATCGCTCGCAAGGGCCGATTGTCGTTTCTGCTCATCGCCATGGCCGGATGATCGGCCTGACGACACTGGCGATGCCGCAGAATGGGGATTCTCCCCTCGATTTTACGCTGACTCTCGAAAAACCGGTGACAGAAAGCGATCTGTTGAGTGAACGTGTCGTTCTGTGGGCAAGGGATGGCCATCTGGTCCGACAGGTTGTGATGGATGCCGTGTTGCAGCGCCGCCTGATCGGCAATATCCATTGATACAGACTGCATTGGGAGCGGGCGCATGGCTCTGGATAATGAGACATATCCGCGTGATCTGATCGGCTACGGCAAAACGCCGCCTTTTGCGCGCTGGCCGGGGGGCGCCAGAATCGCAGTCAATTTCGTCGTGAATTATGAAGAGGGTGGCGAGAACAGCATCCTGCACGGCGATTCGGCATCGGAGGCCTTTCTGTCGGAGATGATTGGCGCACAGCCCGTACCCGGCCTGCGCCATATGAATATGGAAAGCCTGTACGAATATGGCAGCCGGGTCGGGTTCTGGCGGTTGATGCGTCTGTTCGACTCATACAGGTTGCCCTTCACCTGTTTTGCAGTAGGCATGGCGCTGGAGCGTCATCCGGAAGCGGCGCAGGCAATGATGGCAGCAGGCCATGAGATAGCGAGCCATGGTTATCGCTGGATCGATTATCAGTTCGCGACCGAGGACGCAGAAAGAGCCGATCTGGCGCGCGCGATCGAGGCGCATCGCCGTGTGACTGGCAAGCGCCCGCTCGGCTGGTATCTGGGCCGCTGTTCCCCTCATACGCACCGTCTGATCGCGGAGGAGGGCGGTTTTCTCTACAATGCCGATACCTATGCCGATGATCTGCCGTACTGGGATCTGCACCATGATCGGCCGCAACTGATGGTGCCGTATACGCTGGATGCCAACGACATGCGTTTTGCTACGGCACAGGGATTCAATACGGCCGAGCATTTCTTCACCTATCTGCGCGACAGTTTCGATACTTTGTATGAGGAAGGGGCCGTGACCCCGCGCATGATGTCGATCGGGCTGCATTGCCGTCTGGCCGGGCGGCCGGGGCGTCTTCCGGGACTGAAACGCTTCATCGACCATGTGCTGGCGCATGACGGTGTGTGGATTTGCCGTCGCGAGGATATCGCTCGCCACTGGCATGAGACCCATCCTCCCCCGGCCCAATGTGTGCCGGGATAGCAGGCCGGACTGTTTTCAGCCCCCTCCGGCGAGTGCCAGCCATTCCTCTTCCGACAGGGTGCGGATGCCGAGTTCTGCGGCTTTTTTCGCTTTGGAGCCGGCATCCGCCCCGGTCACCACGAAGTCGGTTTTTTTAGAGACGCTGTCTGTGACTTTTGCGCCCATTGATTCGGCCCGGGCTTTTGCTTCAGGGCGGGTCATGGCCTGAAGCGTGCCGGTGAAAACGATGATTTTCCCGTTGAGGGGAGAGTCCAGCGCCGCAGAGGACAGGCCGCCGGACGGGGCGGTGATGGTCAGCATCCCGGCCAGTTCATCCAGCGTGTCGATATTGCGTGGCTCGGCGAAGAAATCCACCAGCTCCTCGGCGATGGTGGGTCCGATTCCGGTGATGCTGCCCAGCGCCAGCCTTTCGTCAGAGCCGATTTGTCTGGCGGCCAGCATCTGGGTTCTCCATTCCGTGAAGCTGCCGTAATGGCGCGCCAGCAATCTGGCATTGGTCTCGCCGATGCGCCTGATGCCCAGCGCGTAGAGAAAGCGGTCGAACGGTATGCTGCGCCGTGCCTCGATCGCCTGTGAAAGATTGCGGGCCGACAGGGATCCCCACCCATCACGGCGGGCGATCTCATCCTCGCGGGCGGGGAGGCGGAAAATATCAGCGGGGCCGGAGACCAGCCCATCACGGTGAAATTCGAGGATGCTTTTCTCCCCCAGCCCGTCAATGTCGAAGGCGGGGCGGGATACCATGTGGATCAGCCGTTCCACCACCTGTGCTTCGCAGGTCAGGCCGCCCGTGCAGCGGCGTACGACCTCTCCCGGTGGTCGTATTGCCAGGCTGCCGCAGACCGGACAGTGCTCCAGTGGCGCGAAAGGCCGGGCACCGTCCGGCCGCTTTTCCAGCACGACCGAGACGATCTGCGGAATGACATCGCCCGCTCGTTGCAGAATGACGGTATCGCCCTCCCGAACGTCCTTGCGGGCGATTTCATCCTCATTATGCAGGGTGGCGCGTGTGACCAGCACACCGCCGACATTGACCGCCTGCAGATGGGCCACCGGTGTCAGCGCACCGGTGCGGCCGACCTGAATGTCGATTTTCTCCAGCACGGTTGTCGCCTGTTCGGCGGGGAATTTCCATGCCGTCGCCCAGCGCGGGGCACGCCCGACAAAACCGAGTCGTCGTTGCAGAGACAGATCGTCGATCTTGAACACGACACCGTCGATATCGTACGGCAGAGTGGAACGCCCTGCCGCGATCCGCGTGGTGAACGCGGCGGCAGCGTTTTCATCCTCGATCAGCTGCGACAACGGATTGACGACAAATCCCCAGTCTTTCAGACGCGTCAGATAATCCCAGTGCGTTTCCGCGACCGGTGCGCTGCTCTCTCCCTGCGCATAGGCGAAGAGTGCCAGAGGACGGTTGGCAGTCACGGACGCATCCAGTTGTCGCAGTGATCCGGCGGCGGCATTGCGTGGATTGGCAAAAATCTTCTGCCCCAGCCGGGCCTGCGTTTCGTTCAGTTCCAGAAACGCGGCCTTGCTCATGAAGACTTCGCCGCGAATTTCGATGAAGGCAGGTGCCTCTCCATGCAGGGTTTGTGGCACGTCGCGCAGGGTGCGGACATTGGCTGTGACATCCTCCCCCTCCATCCCGTCACCGCGTGTCGCCGCTCTGGTCAGGATGCCGTTTTCGTAGGTCAGGGAAATGGAAAGACCATCTATTTTCGGCTCCGCCACGAAGCGGGGCGAGGCTGGTAAATTCAAAAACCGTCTGGCGCGGGCACAGAATTCGGCAAACTCTTCCGTGTCGAACACATTGTCCAGCGACAGCATCGGCACACGATGCCGGATTTTCGCAAAGGCGGAGGAGGGGGCCGTGCCGACGCGGTTGGCAGGGCTGTTTTTCAGAATGGCATCGGGGAACAGACGCTCGATCTCGGCATTGCGTTGCCGGAGAGCATCATAGTCCGCATCCGTCACCAGCGGAGCATCATCGCGATAATAGGCATCATCCAGCTCGGCGATGCGGCTGGCGAGCCGTTCAAGCTCCGCCCGTGCTTCCGCGGGTGACAGAGCCTCTGGCGGAGTCAGCGAAAGAGAGGGGGAATCCGGATTTGTCATGGTTTCGCCAGCAGATCGTCAGCGGCGGCGCGGGCCGCCTCGGTAATGGTTTCGCCTGATAGCATCCGGGCAATTTCCTCACGTCGTTCCGCTCCGGTCAGATTCTCGACCGTGGTGGCGGTGCGGTCTTTGGTCACCGATTTGGCCACACGAAGATGCGCCTGACCGCGCGCCGCTACTTGCGGGCTGTGTGTGACGACCAGCACCTGGCTGTGCCGGGCCACCTGCGCCAGCCTTTCGCCGACAGCGGCGGCCGTCGCCCCGCCAATGCCGGAATCGACCTCATCGAAGACCAGTGTCGGCACGGTGGAGCGACTGGCCAGCACCACTTTCAAAGCCAGCATGAGCCGGGACAGTTCCCCGCCCGAGGCGACTTTCGCCAATGGTCCCGGCGGCTGACCCGGATTGGCGGCAATCAGGAAGGCAATACTGTCCTGCCCCGCTTCTCCCCATTGCCGTTCCGGCAGGGTTTCAATCCGGGTGAAGAAACGGGCGCGTTCCAGCTTCAGCGGTGGCAGTTCGGCATTGATGGCCTGTTCCAGTAGGGTCGCGGCCTGTTGCCGTGCCGCGCTCAGGGCTGCGGCGGCCTCCAGATAGGCGTGGCGGGCCCGGCTTTCCTCCGCCGTCAGTACGGCGATGGCGTGATCGCCGCTTTCCAGTGCGGATAGTCGTTGGCGCAGCGTTTCCAGCAGGCCCGGCAGTTCCAGCACTGTCACATTGTGCTTGCGGGCCGCGGCCCGGAGCGCGAAAAGCCGTTCCTCGATATTTTCGAGTTGCCGGGGATCGGCATCGGAATCGTTGATCAGCCGGCTCAGCAGCATCTCCGCTTCGGCGAGCGCTTCTTCCGCCCTTTCCAGTGCGGCCAGAGCCGGGGCGGTCGGCAGGTCTGCCCCCTGATCCTCACCGTGAAGGGTGGTGGAGGCCCGTTGAAGGGACCGTGTGGCCGCCCGCAAGGCAGCGGCAGGGCCAGCCGAGCGCCGGTCCCGCGGTGTCAGCTCTGCCAGAGCGGCGGCGATCGCTTCTCCTCGGCGTTCCGCCTGCTGAAGCCGGGTGCGCTCGGCGGCAAGTTGAATGTCCTCTCCTTCCTGCGGGGCGAGTGAAGACAACTCGTTGGCGGCATGCGTCAGCCAGTCACGATCCCGTTCGGCTTCTTCCAGTGCGATGCGGGCTTGTGAAAGACGCTCGATTACCACGCGCCAGTCAGCCCAGCACGTGGCAACTGCTATCCGCAGGGACGGATCGACGCCGAACGCATCCAGCATCGGTCCATGCAGGGCGGGATCAGCCAGCCCCATCTGCTCATGCTGACCCTGAACCTCAACCAGTAAAGCACCCATACGCCGCAGCAACGCAATGCTGACTGGCTGGTCATTGACGAAGGCCCGTGACCGTCCATCCTTGCCGAGGATACGGCGCACGACCAGCTCATCTTCTATCTCCAGCTCATGCTCGGCCAGCAGGGCTTCGACAGGATGGGAGGGCGGTGGAGCGAAACACGCTGTGACCGAGGCCTGATCGGCCCCGGCACGTAGCAACCCGGCCTCGGCCCGTGCGCCCAGCGCCAGACCGAGACTGTCGAGCAGGATGGATTTACCGGCCCCGGTCTCGCCGGTCAGAACGGTCAGGCCGGTGCTGAACGTCAGATCCAGACGTTCGATCAGCACCACATCCCGGATCGAGAGCGCCGTCAGCATCGGGATGAACCCCGTTCAGGAAACGCCAGCCACCATTCCGTCAGAATACGGAGTGCCACATGCGGGAGAAGAAACCGGAACCGGTGGTGCCGGCGCGGGGAACAGGCTCCCCCTTCACCAGATTTTCAGCGGCCAGATCATCCCAGCTGCTCTGATACCAGGAACTGCCGGGATAGTTGTGTCCCAGCACCGCCGCCGTGCGGCGCGCATCGCTGCGCAAACCCAGCAGCAGATACAGTTCGGTCAGGCGGTGCAGGGCTTCGGGGACATGATTGGTCGTCTGATATTCCTTGACGACGGTCTGGAAGCGGTTAATGGCGGCGGCATAGAGATGCTCCCGCTCATAATAACGACCGATTTCCATTTCCTTGCCGGCCAGATGGTCCCGGCAGAGATCAATCTTCAGGCGGGCATCGCGGGCATAGCCGCTGTCCGGGAAGCGGGAAACCACTTCCTGAAGAGCAGTCATGGCATCCTCTGTGCCTTTCTGGTCACGCTGGATATCCGCGATCTGCTCATAAAAAGACAGCGCGCGAAGATAATAGGCGTAGGCGATGTCCTTATGAGTCGGATGCAGCTGGATGAAACGGTCGAGCGAACCGATCGCATCCATATATTTATGTTCCAGATACTGGGAATACCCCTGCATCAGCTGGGCGTTCGCCGCCCATGACGAGTAGGGATAATATTGCTGGACGGCATCGAATTGCTGGGCCGCCGTGGTGTAGCGGTGGTCCTGCATGGCGTCGACGCCGGTATTGTAGAGTTCTTCAACCGACATTTTCGCCGGATCGAGTTTGGCCAGTTCGTCATCTTTGCTGCTGCCGCACCCGCTGGCGAGCAGGGGAAGAAGCAGGGCTGCGCCGATGCGGCGAGCCGCCTTTGCGCGCGCGAAGGATGAGAGAAGCACCATGGACACCGACTGATCTGTGAGACGCACCTTACCGCGCTTATAGCACGGACTGGCGCGGGGCAAGCTGTTGTCGCAAGACAAGGACCAGCGGAAGGGGTATCAGGCGGCAGAAAGCCAATCCATTGTATTGGCTGAAACGGTCTGCCAGGCGGATGCGTCACTCAACAGCGCGCGCAGCAGACGGTTATTGAGGGCATGGCCGGTACGATGCCCCACGAAACGACCGATCAGAGGGTGCCCGGCCATAGCCAGATCGCCCACTACATCCAGCAGCTTGTGGCGCACGAATTCATCCGGCATGCGCAGGCCTTCAGGGTTCAAGACCTGATCGCCATCGACAACGATGGCATTATCGAGGCTGCCGCCACGGGCCAGTCCGGCCGCACGCATGGCCTCGATTTCTTTGGCCATGGTGAATGTGCGTGCACTGGCCAGATCATGACGGAAATTATCCGTGTCCATCGTCATGGTCAGAGCCTGTCGCCCAATGGCAGCGGCATCGAATTCAATGGACAGCGAAAGGGAAAAGCCGCTTTCCGCAGGATGCAGCTCGGCGAAGGCACTTCCTGCCTCGACGCGAACAGGTTTCAGGATTTTGATGCTGAGACGGGACTCGGATTGTTCTTCGACCCCCGCACAGTCGATCAGGAACATGAACGGTGCAGCGGAGCCATCAAGGATCGGTACTTCCGGCCCGTCAATTTCGATCAGCAGATTGTCGATACCCTGCGCGGCCAGTGCGGCCATCAGATGCTCGACTGTTCCGACGCTCGCATCAGGGAAATCCGGCGCAGTCAGCAGAGTGCACAGGCGTGTATCTGTCACGTTGTCAAAAGCGGCCGGAATATCAAAGCCGAGATCAGTGCGGCGAAATACAATACCGGTTCCCGGTGCAGCGGGGATCAGCCGCAGCCTTGCCGGTGCACCGCTGTGCAATCCGTGGCCGACGCAGTCGATCGGTGATTTGAGGGTCACCTGCCGCTTGCCCGGTGTGAAAGAAGGGCTGGAAAGGGAGGCAGGCGAAAAACCGCTCGGCATTCCCGTCATTCCATCCATTCCTTTACCCTTTCCTGTCATCACTGTCCCGCGCGGCCTGTTATGCATATGGCCGCGCAGAAAGGATTGAAGTCAGTGCCCACCCATCATGAAAATGGCCGGCAGGGAGAAGCTAACGCGCTTTGCCCTGCCGGCCAATTCAAGGATTATTTCTGACTATTACGCTATAAGCGGCTGATTTTCAAAGATTTTGTATCAATCCGTTACACTCGGTCAGGCTTTGTCACTCAGGAGGACTGACGGCGCAGGAAGGCCGGAATGTCCAGCCCTATTTCTTCGGTTGCCGCTGGCCGAACAGAGGGGCGCGCCTGCTGGTCGGGCGAGGCATGATTGTCGGCGGCCTGCTGACCATCATGCAACACGGGTTCGGTACGGGGCGGCTGCGGCGTAACCGGGGCTTCATGGGCGGGGGCGCTGCCACCCCCCATGCTGCGGCGGATGGCGCCGGTCACCACATTGAAGATGCTGCTGCGCGGCGGTGCGGCCTGGTGGGCAGGCTGTGGCGCATAGGCAGGCTGTGGCGCATAGGCAGGCTCCTGCGTGAACAGGCCGCGCGGTGCGCTGGCGGGTAGCGGCGCGCGCGGTGCTTCAGCGTCCGTTCCGGCATAGCCATGCCCATGGCCGGCCGAAGGCGGCGGCGACTGCACGAAAGGCGCCCGGACCGGAGCGGTGGGGGAGGGAGCTTGCGGAGCCTGATGCTGCTGGGTCGGTGTCCCACCCTGCGCAGGGAAAGGGGCCGTTTCTGCCGGCGCATAATGGCCGGGCTGATAGGCGGCGAAGGCGGCCGCCTCAGCCTGCTCGGCAGACTGCGCCGACAGGGAAGGACCGGGCGAGACGGCATCGACCGGCATGGCCGCACCGCCACCGACTGCCACCAGACGGGGACGCTCGGAGGACAGGGAGGACATATGGTTGGCCGGGCTGTCGATCCCGGTGGCTACGACCGAGACCCGCACCTTGCCGTTCAGGCTTTCGTCAATGGCAGAGCCGAAGATGATATTGGCTTCCTCATCCACTTCCTCGCGGATTCGGTTGGCGGCCTGATCGACTTCGAACAGGGTCATGTCCTCGCCGCCGGTGATGTTGATCAGCAGGCCGCGCGCACCGCTCATCGACGTGTCTTCCAGCAGAGGATTGCTGATGGCCAGTTCGGCGGCGCGGATGGCACGGTTTTCACCTTCCGCCTCGCCTGTGCCCATCATGGCCTTGCCCATTTCAGCCATGACGGTACGGATATCGGCGAAGTCCAGATTGACCAGACCCGGTGCCACCATCAGATCGGTCACGCCGCGCACGCCCATATAAAGGACATTGTCGGCCATCTTGAACGCTTCCTTCCAGGAGGTGCGCTCATTGGCCAGGCGGAACAGGTTCTGGTTGGGGATGACGATCAGCGTATCGACGTATTGCTGAAGCTCCTCGATCCCGGCCTCGGCTGATTTGGCGCGGCGGCTGCCTTCGAAGCTGAACGGCTTGGTGACGACGCCGACCGTCAGGATGTTGCGTTCCCGTGCCATGCGGGCGATCACCGGGGCCGCCCCCGTGCCGGTGCCACCGCCCATGCCGGCGGTGATGAATACCATATGGGCACCGTCCAGATGCCGGTACAGCTCATCGGCGGCTTCCTCGGCGGCGGCGCGGCCGATTTCCGGCTTGGCTCCCGCGCCCAGACCCTGCGTGATGTGCGGGCCAAGCTGCACGCGGCGATCGGCGCGGCTGTGCATCAGCTGTTGCGCATCGGTATTCGCAACGACGAAATCGACACCGGCCAGATTGAGCGCGATCATGTTGTCAACCGCGTTCGTGCCGCCGCCGCCTACACCGATCACGGTAATGCGCGGGGTGAAATCTGTGTGCATCTGCTGCGGGATGGTCAGGTTCAGAGTCATGGGCGGTCTCCCCCCTTGGGCGCTGGCTGGACGAAATGGGTGACAGGAACAGGCATCAGACCCGCTCCTTCAGAAAATTGACGAAGCGGCGCACCAGACCGGTCGGGCGCTCCGCCTCAAGATCGAGATCATGCATGCTGCGACCCTGCCCGGCGGCCCAGGCGAGCAGCCCGGCTGCGGTGGCGAAGGCGGGGCCGGATGCATTATCGGGCAGGCCACGGAGATTATGGGGCCTGCCCTGTCTTACTTGCTTGTTCAGGATGGCAGCCGCCATTTCCCGAACGCCGGAAAGCTGGCTTGCGCCGCCCGTCAGCACGACACGGGCACCGGAGGCACGACCCAGGCCTGAGCTTTCCAGCCTTTCACGCACCAGCTCGAACGTTTCTTCGAGCCGGGGCTTGATAATGGAGACGATGGTGCTGCGCGGCACCTTCGTAATGTGTTCTTCGTCTTCCCCGACCAGAGGAACCGGCAGCATTTCCCTCTCATCGTCGGGGGAGGCTTGCGTACTGCCATACAGCGTTTTCAGCCGTTCGGCATGCGCGACCGTGGTGGACAGCAGGCGGGCAATGTCGTTGGTGACATGCACGCCGCCAATCGGCAGCTGGGCGGTATGCAGCACCTGTCCTTCTGCAAAAACAGCCATTCCCGTGGTCCCGCCGCCCATATCAATGACGGTGGCCCCCAGTTCACGCTCATCATCCACCAGGGTGGACATGGACGCCGCCATCGGTGCGGACACCAGTTCGGCAATGTCCAGATCGCACCGGCCGATGCAGGCGCTGAGATTACGCAGCGCGGTGTTGGTGGCGTCGATCACATGCAGCCGTGCGGTCAGTGTATCGCAGTGCATGCCTCTGGGATCGGCCACCCCCCCCATTTCATCCACGGCAAAATTGAGCGGTATCGCATGGAGCGTTTCCCGTCCTTCCGTCATCGCGCGGGAGCGTCCTTCCTGCACCACGCGGCGGATATCGGCATCGGTCACCGGTCTGCCGCCCACGGGCCACTGCACGTTGAACAGCCTGCTCTCCGGCTGACCGCAGGAGAGGTTGACAGTGACACTGCGCAGCCGCGTATCGGCCATATCCTCGGCCTGACCGACCGCCGCGCGAATAGCGCGTTCGGCTTCATCCAGATCGGTCACGCCGCCGCCGCGCACGCCCCGTCCTTTCTGCCAGCCGAAGCCCAACACACGCAGGGTGCCGTCGGCCTCGGCACGACCGATCACGCAGGCAATCTTGGTGGTTCCGATATCGAGCACGCCAAACGGTCCGCTACGGAAGTGGCGATTCCGTGGCAGTGTTTCAGGACCAGCCGAGGGCTGGTGCAGATGGCGGGCGCTGTCGCTCACGTCTGTCTCCGCACGGTCCGGATTGCGGGTTTTTCCGTGATCGCCTCGGAACGGGGACGCAGCACCATGCGGTCAGGCAGTCGAAGATCTACCGATTGCAGGGGCCGGTCGAGCAGTTCATGCTCCTTATGAAGGGCCGCCAGACGTTTGATAGCCTCCAGCGGATGATCCTCCGGCAGCAGCACGTCGGTTCCGTTCTGGAGCCGGAGATTCCAGCGGCGCCCATTGACCCGGACGGCGGCGATGACGTGGGCTTTCACCTCCGGCTCGGTTTTCAGCGCATCCAGCAACGTGGTTGCGGCGGCAGGGGCGCCCGCTCCGACCACCAGCGGCAGGGTGCGGAAGGTGGCGACATCCTGATCGGCCACGATCTGACCATCCCGGTCGATCAGCACGAATTTGCCCTGATTCTGCCAGATGGCGAAGGGACGGCGTTCGGTCAGCTTGACCACGATGGTACCGGGCAATCGCCGCTCTACCGATGCGTTTTCAACCCAGGACAGGGTTTCGATGCGCTGCCGGGCTTCAGCGACCGAGAAACCAAGCAGGGGATCGCCTTTACGCACCCCAAGCGCCGCATTCAGCAGCGGCTCCGGCGTGTTGGAACGGCCTTCGATCACGATATCCTGAATGCGCATGCCAAGGGTGGCCGTATGCTCCCCCAGTGTTTTGCGCAGGCTGGCCAATGTGGCGGAGGCTCCGTTCCCGTTGATATTGGGCTGTGGTGCTGCGACATGCAGCAGCACGCCGATTCCCACGACGGCGCTGATTCCCAGCACGCCCCAGCCCAGCGGGCGCAGCAGCCTGCGTTGCCGCCGCAGCAGGATGGTCATGCGGGCAGGCCGGTCCTGTATGCGCTGATTTTTGGAAGAGGATGCGCGCCGTTCGCGCGTCTGGGTCACGCGCGACATGTTGCCTGCTCCACCATCCATCGGCACAGGGAGACGAAGTCCATCCCCATCAGGGCTGCCTGTTCCGGCAGCAGGGAGGTCGGCGTCAGACCTGGCTGGGTGTTGACCTCCAGCAGCACCAGCCGCCCCGGCTCGGCGCGTGTATCGTCATAGCGGAAATCCGAACGGGTCGCGCCCCGGCATCCCAGCGCATGATGCGCGGCCAGAGCCACATCCAGCGCCCGCTTGAATGCATCCGGGTGCATCTGGGCGGGCAGGATATGGCGGGAGCCACCTTCAGCATATTTGGATTCATAGTCATAGAAGGCGGAGCGCGGCCTGATATCCGTGACCGTCAGGGCGCGATCATTCAGCACACCCACGGTCAGTTCGCGGCCGGGGATATATTCCTCGACCAGCGCCTGTCCGCCGAAGCTCCAGCTGCGGGCAATTTCCGTGCGCCGGTTATCGCCTTCATGCAGGATATGCACGCCCACCGCCGAGCCTTCATTGGCCGGCTTGATCACGAAGGGGCGTGGAAGCGGATCCTGTTCCGCCAGTTCCTCCACCGTGACCAGCCTGCCTTCGGCAACCGGTAGACCAGCGGCCAGAAAGGCGGTGCGTGCGGCGGCCTTGTCCATCGCAATGGCGGAAGCGCGAACCCCGGAATGGGTATAGGGAATGTTGAGCCAGTCGAGCACACCCTGAATGGCGCCATCCTCGCCGAAACGGCCATGGAGCGCGTTGAACACGACATCCGGCGCGGGCGTCAGGGCGGCGATGGTATCGCGCAGATCAGCCCCGACTTCGATCGGGGTGACCTCATAGCCTGCTTCACGCAGGGCGGCGACGACCTGTTGACCGGAGATGAGGCTGACGGCCCGTTCTTCGGAGATGCCGCCATACAGGACCACAACGCGTCTGATGCTCATGACTGACACTCCGGATGATGGAACGGAATTCCGATCCGTTTGATTTCCCAATGGAGGGTCGTGCCACAACTAGCCTGCACCCGTTGCCGGATTTCTTCGCCCAGCGCCTCCAGATCGGCGGCGGTGGCTTCGCCCGTGTTCAGCAGGAAGTTGCAATGCTTTTCACTGACCTGCGCACCGCCGCGGCTCAGACCGCGGCAGCCGGCTGCGTCGATCAGCTCCCACGCTTTTTGTCCGTCCGGATTGCGGAATGTGGAGCCGCCGGTACGCGCCCTCACCGGCTGGGCGGCATCCCGGGCGGCGCGTATATCCTGCATGCGGGCGATGATGTCGGCGGTATTGCCCGGTCGGGTTCGCAGGCGCGCCCGTACTACGGCACAGCCCGGTGGCAGCGCGGCATGGCGATATGACAGCGACAGGCGGGACGCTTCCAGCCGGGCGATGTCACCATCCAGCGCCAGTTCCACCCAGTCCAGCACGGATGCGATGTCGCTGCCATAAGCGCCTGCATTCATGGCGATGGCGCCCCCAATTGTGCCGGGAATGCCGCACAGAAATTCCAGCCCGGCCAGACCTGCCTGCGCTGCATGTTCAGCCACTGTCGCATCCAGTGCTGCCGCCCCTGCGATCATCCCGTCGCCATCGGTGGTGATCTCGTTGAAACCGCGTCCCAGTTTGACGGTAATCCCCGGCAGCCCGCCATCCCGGATAATCAGGTTGGAGGCCGCGCCGATGATCGTCATCGGCACCAGATTGCTGACACGCCGCTGCAGGGTGCACAGATCATCCGTGTCCGCGGGACGAAACAGGGTTTCAGCCTGGCCGCCTACACGGAACCAGGTTTGCGGTGCCAACGGCGCAGCATGCGTCACCCGCCCGCGCAGGGCGGTGAAGACGTCCGGGTTCTGCTGCGCCGAAACGATCATCCTCCGCTCCCTGTCCTGCGGATTTTGCTGCTTTTTGCCTGTAACGTGGCGAGTTCCTCCGGCAGGGTCTGAGCCCATGCGGTGATGTTGCCTGCGCCGAGGCAGACCACGAAATCACCGGGGCGTGCTATGGCATGGATCATCTCGGCAAGATGCTCCGGACCGGGGAGGGGTACAACACTTTTGTGCCCGCTGGTGCGCAGGCCATCGACCAGACTGTCACGATCCACACCCTCAATCGGAGATTCGCCCGCATTATAGACATCCGCAACGATGACGGTACCAGCATCATTCATGCAGGTACAGAATTCGTTGAACAGACTGGCAAGACGGGAGTAGCGGTGCGGCTGTACCACCGCGATCACATCGCGGGCACCGGCCTGCCGGGCGGCCCGTAACACGGCAGCAATTTCCACCGGGTGATGGCCGTAATCGTCGATGATTGTGATGCCGCCGGTTTCCCCGGTTTTCGTAAAGCGCCGCTTCACGCCCTTGAACGATGCAAACGCGCTTTGCAGCACGGAATCGGAAATCCCCATTTCCACTGCGACAGCAATAGCGGCCAGCGTATTGGCGATATTGTGCTCGCCGAGCATGGGCAGGCGCAGCGGTGGCGTGCGGCGGGTGCGGCGTGTCTGCCGGTCGGTGATCACGACCTCGAAAGTCGCGCCGAATTTATCGGTGTTGATGCGCTCGGCCCGCACATCGGCCTGCGGCGAGAACCCGTATGTGATGATGCGATGATCCGAAAGCTGGGGGATCATTTTCTGCACAGTCGGATGATCGATACACAGAACCGCAAAGCCGTAGAACGGGATATTGCTGACGAATTGCTGGTATCCGGCCTCCATGGCCTCGGCGGTGCCCCAATGGTCCAGATGTTCCGGGTCCATGTTGGTCACCACGGCGATGACGGCAGGCAGACGCAGAAAGCTGCCATCGCTTTCATCGGCCTCGACCACCATCCATTCACCCGCTCCGAGCCTGGTGTTGGTGCCGTAGGCATTGATGATGCCGCCATTGATGACGGTAGGATCAAGCTGGGCCGCTTCAAGCACCGCGGCGATCAGGGAGGTCGTGGTGGTCTTGCCATGGGTGCCGCCCACGGCCACTGCCCATTTCAGCCGCATCAGCTCGGCCAGCATCTCGGCGCGGCGTACGACAGGGATCAGTTTTGCGCGGGCGGCGGCGACTTCGGGATTGTCACGCCCGACTGCGGAGGAAATCACCACCACCTGAGCCGTGCCGAGATTGGCGGCATCATGGCCGATCATCACCTGAATGCCTGCTTCCCGTAGCCGTCGCACATTCTGGTTGTCGCTGATATCGCTTCCCTGCACGGCATAGCCAAGATTGTGCAGCACTTCTGCGATACCGGACATGCCGATGCCGCCGATACCGACGAAGTGAATCGTGCCGATGGTCAGTGGCAGCGCCCTCATGACTTAATCTCCCCCTTGAAGTCGCCCTGGGGCGCACGGGCTGTATCCAGACTCTGTTCCACCGTGTCGGCCAGCCGTGCCACGGCGTCTTGCATACCAAGGCGAGCCGCGTTGCGGGCCGCATCGGCAAGGGTGCCGGGTTCGGCCAGCAGCCCGGCGATGCGGGCCGCCAGCGTATCCGGGGTGAAATCCGGCTGACGGATCATCCAGCCGCCCTGCGCATCAACGAGGATGCGGGCATTGGCGGTCTGATGGTCATCAATAGCCCCCGGCAGAGGCACCATGATGGCCGGTCGCCCGATTGTCGCCAGTTCGGCGACGGTGGAGGCTCCAGCCCGGGCGATCACCAGATGCGCGTCTGCGATCAGGGTTGCGACATCGGTGAAAAACGGCGCCAGAATAGCCTCGATTCCGCAGGCCGCATAGGCCATCCGCACGCGATCGATATCTTCGGCACGGCATTGCTGAGTCACCCGCATGCGCTGCCGCAGAGCCGGGGGTAGCAGCGCGAGAGCGGCAGGTACCACATCGCTCAACACGCGTGCACCGAGTGACCCGCCCAGTATCAGCAGATTGATGACCCCCTCCGTGCCGGGCGGTGTGTAGGACGTGCCTGCCAGTGCGGCGATGGCGGGCCGGACCGGATTGCCGGTCACCAGAGTTCTGGTGCCTGCCGGCACATGGCTGGTGCTGGCGAAGCTGAGCGCCAGACAGTGTATTTTGCGGGCCAGCAACCGGTTGGCCCGTCCGAGCACGGCATTCTGTTCATGCAGGATGACCGGGACGTTGCGGGCGCGCAGCCTGGCCCCCAGCACGGGTGGAATGCAGGGATAGCCACCGAAACCGACGATGCAGCCAGCCTCCAGCCTGCGCAGCAAGGCTCCGGCTTTCACAACGCCGTGCCCCAATGCGATCACGGCCTGACCGGCCCGCCGGATGCCGCGTCCGGCAATCCCGGCCCCCGGCAGCACGAAGCGATCCGTATCGGCAAATACGGTGCTGGTCAGTCCGCCGGAGCGAGCATCGGTCATCAACACAATTTGCCGCCCGCGCCTTTTCAGCTCGGCGGCCAGCGCCTCGGCCGGGAAGAAATGACCGCCCGTACCGCCTGCGGCGATGATGATCGGGCGCTGTGCCTGATCGCGCCTCATGACACGTCTCCATGATGGCGCGTGCGGGTCAGGGCCAGCAGCATGCCCATCCCGAGCGAAATCGCGATCACCGAGGAGCCGCCATAGGAAACGAAAGGCAGCGTCATGCCCTTGGTCGGGATCAGATGCAGGGTGGAGGCCATGTTGACGAAAGCCTGCAACCCGAAGCTGGTAACCAGCCCGGCAGAGGCGAGCACGATGAACAGATCCTGCTCCCGCATCAGACGCAGCAACTGCCTGATGACGATGAAGGCAAAAATCAGCACGATGATGCTGCATAGCACCATGCCGAATTCTTCACCCGCCACCGCGAACACGAAATCGGCATGGGCATCGGGAAGCTGGTTTTTCACATAGCCTTCGCCGGGGCCGCGCCCCAGCAAGCCACCATTGCCAAACGCTTCCAGCGCCTTGTCCACCTGATAGCTGTCGCCGGATTGCGGATGCAGAAAGCGCTCCACGCGGCTACGCACATGGGGGAATAATGTGTAGGCGGCCAAGCCTGCCCCGGCAAAGCCGCCGACCCCGATCAGCACCAGCAGCATGTTCAGCCCTGCAATGAAAAGCTGGGCGAAAAACACGGAGGACAGCACCGCCAGCATGCCGATATCCGGCTGTGATTTCAGCAGCATGGCCATCACCAGAAACAGCCCGACCGCCACCAGCGTGCCGGGAAAACCACGGCTGCGCTTGCCCTCCGCGATCAGCCATGCGGCCACGACAGCAAAGGAAGGTTTCAGGAATTCGCTGGGCTGCAAGGCCATGCCGGGCAGGGCGATCCAGCGTCGGGCCCCCTTGATCTCCACCCCATGCACCAGTGTCATGGCGGTGAGCAGGATGGCCCCTGCACAGGCCACCAGTGCCAGCCTGCGGATATTGCGCGGGGTCAGCAGTGAGGTGGCCACAACAGTCACCGATGCAAGCGCCAGAAAGATCACTTGCTTCAGGATGAACATATCGCGGTTTTCACCGATGCGTTCCGCTACGGCGGGGCTGGCGGCTAGCATCATGACATAGCCGAATCCGATCAGCGTGCTGACAGCCAGCAATGTCCAGCGATCGACCGTCCACCACCAGCGGCCCAAAAGGGATGTGTCGGTGCGGGACAGGCTCGGCATCAGACGCCTCCCCCGATCTGCTGCTGCACCAGGCTGCGGAAATGATCGCCACGGGCCTCGAAATGCGCGAACTGGTCGAAACTGGCGCAGGCAGGGGAGAGCAGCACGATGTTACTGCCACTTTCCTTCACCAGTGCGGCAGCCATGGTGACGGCGTTGTCCAGCGTACCGGCATCGGTATGCGGAACACCATGCGCCCGCAGCGTTTCGGCCAATATCGGCGCATCCCGCCCGATCAGCAGCGCATGCGTCACGCGCGGCAGCAAGGGGGCCAGATCCTCGATCCCGCCTTCCTTGGCGATGCCGCCGGCAATCCAGAGGATCCGTTCATGGCAGATCAGGGCGCGCGCGGTAGAATCCGCATTGGTCGCCTTGCTGTCATTGATCCACAGGATGCCATCCGCCTCGGCAATGCGTTCCTGACGGTGGGGCAAGCCGGGGAAACTGGCGACGCCCGCTGCAACCTGCTCACGCTTCACACCCAGAAAAAGCGTGATTGCCGCCGCTACCGCCGCATTCTGCGCATTATGCGCCCCCGGCAGCGCGGCAGCCTGCACCATGGGCAGGATTGGTCCCTGCATGTCGGTCAGGGTGCCGAACTGCATGCCGTATTCTGCTTGCGTATCGCCGCAGAGCGCCCCTGAAACCAGGGCTATGCGGGCGGGATGACCATCTTTCCGGAGCGTTTCTGCCATCGCGGCGGAAAGCGGATCGTCGATGCCGATGACAGCGAGATCAGCCCCGGTCTGGCGCTGGAAAATCTCCCGTTTGGCCGTTTCATAACCCGCCATATCGCCATGGCGGTCGATATGATCCGGGCTGAGATTGAGCATGGCGGCGGCATCGAAGCGCAGGGTCTGCAACCGTTCCAGCATGTAGCTGGACATCTCCAGCACATAGACGCCGTTATCAGGCAGCAGGGGCAGCGCCAGCGCGGCAGGCCCCAGATTGCCGCCGGCTGCAACCGGGCAGCCCGCTTCCCGCAGAATATGCGCGGTCAGCGCGGTGGTGGTGGATTTGCCGTTGGTGCCGGTGATGCCGACGAAACGGGCGCGGGATCCGCTCAGGCGCACGGCCTGATACAACAGCTCGGCATCCGACAGTACCGGCACACCGGCCAGCAACGCTGCTACGGCGACAGGGTGTGGTTTCGGCAGGCGATGTGGAATGCCGGGGGACAGGATCAGCGCATCCAGCCCCTCGACCGAAAGGGGGGAGACAGTCAGTCCGGCATTGCCGGCTTCGCTCCGAGCGGCCTCGCCGTCATCCCAGACGGTGACATCTGCACCCATCGCCACCAGCGCTTGCGCGGCTGGCAGACCATTCCGGCCAAGCCCGAGCACGCCGTAGCGCTTGCCGTGCAGCAGCCTGTCGGAAAAGCCGCTCATCGGATTTTCAACGTCGCCAGCCCGGCCAGAGCCAGGATGAAGGAGACGATCCAGAAGCGGATCACGATGGTGGATTCAGGCCAGCCTTTCTTCTCGAAATGATGATGCAGAGGGGCCATCAGGAACACGCGCCGACCGGTGCGCTTGTACCAGAACACCTGCACGATGACGGAGATGGTTTCCACCACGAACAGGCCGCCGACAATGGCCAGCACGATTTCGTGTTTGGTGGCGATGGCGACACCCCCGAGTGCGCCACCCAGCGCAAGGCTGCCGGTATCGCCCATAAAGACGCGGGCCGGTGGTGCATTGAACCAGAGAAAGCCCAGCCCGGCGCCGATCAGGGCGGAGCAGAATACGGTCAGCTCCCCGGTGCCTGCGACCTCGTTCAGTTGCAGATAGGTGGCGAAGACATGATTGCCGACCAGATAGGCGATCAGCGCAAATACACCGGCGGCTATGATGGTGGGGACAATGGCCAGCCCGTCCAGACCATCGGTCAGATTGACGGCGTTGGAGGCCCCCATGGCGACCAGCATGCCAAAAAGCGGAAAGGCGAAGCCGAGCGGAATCAGCACGTCCTTCAGCAGCGGAATGGCCAATCCGGTGGAGAGCGGATCACGCGTCAGCGACATGATCCAGATCGCTGCTATCAGCCCGATGACGGCCTGACCGATCAGCTTGACGCGACCGGGCAGCCCCTTGGTGTTGCGCTTGCTGAGCTTCAGGTAATCATCCGCAAAGCCGATCCCGCCATAGCCGAGGGTCAGCAGCAGGACCGCCCAGACATAGCCGTTCCGCAAATCGGTCCAGAGCAGGGTGCTGATGCCGGTGGCGGCGAGGATCAGTACGCCTCCCATGGTGGGAGTGCCCTTTTTCTCCAGCAGATGGCGTTCCGGTCCGTCCTCGCGGATCGGCTGACCACCGCGCTGCACGCTTTTCAGCCAGCGGATCAGCGCGGGGCCAAGCAGAAAGCTGACGATCAGCGCCGTCATACACGCAGCGCCGGAGCGGAAGGTGATGTAGCGGAACAGGTTGAACAGAAAGAACTGCTCTGCCAGCGGATGCGCGAGATCATACAGCATCAGCGTGCTCCCTCGCGGATAGAATGGGTCAGGGCATCCAGCGCTGCCGTCACGATGCACATGCGGCTGCCGAAGGAGCCTTTGACCAGAATGGTATCACCATCCCGGATAGCGGCGCTCACCACCGGGGCGAGGGAGGCAGAATCGGCTTCATGCGCACCCCGAACAGAGGCAGGCAGGGCATCGAACAGGTGGCGCATCATGGGTCCGCAGGTAAAGGCAAGATCGGCACAGGCGGCGATGTCTTGCGCCAGACCGGCATGTTCGGCAACCGCCTGATCGCCCAATTCGAGAATATCGCCCAGAACGACGATGCGCCGGCTGGCCGGGGTCAGTCTCAGCACGTCCAGAGCGGCACGAATGCTGGCGGAGGAAGCGTTGTAGCTTTCATCCAGTAACACGGCCTGACCGTCATTGAGGGCAATGGAACGCTTCGCGCCACGCCCTGCCAGCGCATGGAAATTTTCCAGCGCAGCGGCAGCCGGGTGCGGGTCAAACCCTGCCGCATCCACGGCGGAGAGGGCTGCCAGCGCATTCATGGCCATATGACGGCCCGGTGCGCCGATGGTGCAGGACAGGCTTTGCCCCCGCACTACAATATCGAGCCGTGAACTGTCCGTTGCCGCTTCGATCTGTTGCAGTCGGACCATGCTGTTGGCGTCAGTGCCGAAGGTCATCACGCGATGAGGAGCAGCCTGCGCCATCAGGCGCGGCAGCATCGGGCTGTCGGCGGGCATGATCGCCACGCCATCCGCTGCCAGCCCGGAGAAAAGAGCCGCTTTTTCGTCGGCGATGGCCTCGATACTGCCGAGGTGACCGATATGGGAGCGTTCGACCGTGGTGATGATGGCGACATGCGGGCGGGCAAGGGCTGCGAGGGGTGCGATTTCTCCGGCATGGTTCATGCCGATTTCGACCACGCAGCTCCGGGCGCTTTCCGGCAGTCGGGCGAGGGTCAGCGGCACGCCCCAATGATTGTTGTAGGAGGCATAGGCCGCATGTACCGGCCCGAATGGAGCCAGCGCGGTGCGCAACATTTCCTTGGTCGTGGTCTTGCCGACACTGCCGGTTACGGCGAAGACGGTGCCGTGGAAGCGGTCGCGTGCAAAGCGGCCCAGCGCCTGCAAGGCACTCATGGTATCGTTCACCAGCAGGCGTGGTCCGGGACCGTCACGATGGGCTAAAACACCTGCCGCACCCCGCGCCAGGGCCGCCTCGGCATGGTCGTGTCCATCGCCATTGTCTCCTTGCAGCGCCACGAAAAGATCGGCAGGCTCCAGCGTGCGGGTATCAATCGAGACGCCATGCGCATCGAAGGGCATGGAGAAGCGGCCGCCGGTTGCGGCCAGCAGGGCCTCACGGGTCCAGAGTGCGCTCATGACGTCACCTGAGCGGCGATAGCGCGGGCGACCGAGACATCGTCGAAAGGATGCACCGTTTTGCCGATGGTCTGGCCCTGCTCATGCCCCTTGCCTGCAATGGCCAACACATCGCCAGGCTGAAGGCTGCGGATGGCATGGGCAATGGCTTCGGCCCGGTCGCCGATTTCCTCGGCATCGGGGCAGGCAGCGAGAATGGCAGCACGTATTTTCGCCGGATTTTCCGAGCGGGGGTTGTCGTCGGTCACGATCAGACGGTCGGCATGGGTGCGGGCCGCTTCCCCCATCAGCGGTCTTTTGCCGGGATCGCGATCTCCGCCCGCCCCAAACACGACATGCAGCTTTCCGCTGGTATGCGGCCGCAACGCATCCAGCAGACGCTCCAGAGCGTCGGGGGTATGAGCGTAATCGACATAGATCGCAGCCCCGTTGGGCAGGGTGGCGGCCTGCTCCATCCGGCCGCGCACGCCGGTCAGGCGTGACAGCAGAGGCACAATCCCCCTTTTGCCGAGCGAGGCGGCAATCGTGGCGGCGGTGATGATGTTGTCTGCCTGAAAACGGCCTGGCAGAGGCACGTTGATGCGGTGTGTGGTGCCCTCTTCCCGGATGGTCAGATACTGTCCCCCGGCATGAGGCTCGATCGCCAGCAGCGGCAGCGGAGAGTCTGGCGAACCCGCAATGATCAGCCTCAACCCACGCCGTCTCGCAATACCGCGCAGCGCCTCCAGCGTGATCTGATCGAGCGTGGGGGAGGCAATGGCAGGCGCGCCAGCGGGCAGCAGATCGGCGAACAGGCGCAGCTTGGCGGTGCGGTAGGCGGCTTCGGTCCCGTGATAATCCAGATGATCGCGGGTGAGGTTGGTGAAAGCGGCAGCCGATAACCGGACGCCATCCAGACGGAACTGATCCAGACCGTGAGAGGATGCTTCCAGCGCGGTATGCTGAATCCCGGCCCGTGCCAGCATGGCCAGAGTTTGGGCCAGTGTCACCGGATCAGGCGTGGTCAGGCTGTCCTGCGGGTGAAAGCCTTCCGCGATCAGGCCGAGTGTGCCGAGGCTGGCAGCAGAACGACCCAGCAGAGTCCATATCTGCCGCAGAAAATCCGCCGTACTGGTTTTCCCGTTGGTGCCGGTGATGGCCGCGATGGTGTGAGGTTGTGCTCCGGCCAGCCGTGCCGCCATCAAGGCGAGCAATCGGCGCGGTTCAGCATCCTGAATCATCGGGCGGGGCGGAACGCCGGGCGGCCAGGCCGTGCCGGCGGGTGCCAGAATGGCGGCCGCGCCGCGCTCCACGGCATCGGCGATAAAGCGTCTTCCATCCGTTTTCTGGCCGGGCAGAGCGGCAAAGACCCAGCCGGGCATAACCTGACGGCTGTCGGCCGTAATCCCGCTGATATGAACGCCCGCCATGCCGGTCAGGCTTGTGACCGGGGCTGCGGAAGTATCTGCCAGGAGATTACTCAGCATCATCATGACCCGCCGGTACGTCGAAGCGTGCCTGATGGCGCAGATCCTTGATATGCTGCTCCCTGAGTTGCCTTTCTGTCGGGGTTGAGACCTCCGGAGAGGCTTGCTCACGTGCGCTGCGCTTTTCGGCGGCCAGAGCGGCCTTTTCACGGGCGGCATTGGCTTTTTCTTCGGCGGAGGACACCATGGTGCGTCGTGCGCCCGCAGGGACGCCGGGTTGCAGGGGGATGTCCAGACTGGCCTGAATGGCGGCGCGTTTGTCCTCCGGTGCGGGCATCAGGCCCAGCATCGGCCCGATACGGGCGATGACACGCCCCGCACCCGGCGCACTGACCTGCCCGGCGGTGGAGTAGCCACCGGTTTCCTTGGTGCCGTGCGGTTCATCGAGCATGAAATACACCGCATAGCGCGGCGCATTCATCGGAAACACGCTCATGAAGGCGCTGACATTGGCGTGTTTTTTATAACCATGCGCACCGATTTTTTCCGCCGTGCCGGTTTTGCCGCCGACGAAATACCCAGGTACGTCCGCGGCCTTGCCGTATCCTGCGGTCACCACCAGCCGCATCAGCTTGCGCAAGGTGGCCGAGGTTTCCGGTGCCATGACGCGCGTGCCGATGGCTTCCCCGGCCGGAGCATCTTCCGGGGCTGCCAGAATGGTCGGTTTTACCAGAATTCCGCCATTGGCCAATGTCGCCGTTCCCCGCACGACATGCAGCGGAGAGACCGCGATGCCATGGCCGAAACCCACCGTCATGGTGGTCAGCTCTTTCCAGCGGGAGGCGGGCGGAACAATCGGCAGACCTGCTTCCGGCAATTCAATGCCGATCCGCTGGAACATACCCATGGCACGGAGCCATGTGCGCTGTTTTTCCGCCCCTGCCGTCATCGCCATATGTGCGGCACCGAGATTGGAGGAGTACGCCAGCACTTCGGGAAAAGCCAGCGCACGATGCTTGCCTTTGAAATCCGTGATCGTGAAGCGACCGATACGGATGTTGTTGGCCGCATCGAAATAATCCCACAGATGGGCAGAGCCGGTATCCAGCGCCAGCGCGGCAGTTTGCAGTTTGAAGGTCGATCCCGGTTCGTACATGCCGGTGACCGCCCGGTTGAATCGATCATTGGCCTCGGTCTGGCCGAAGGCGTTGGCATCGTAATCGGGCAGGCTGACCATGGCGATGACTTCGCCGGTGCGCACATCCATCACGATTCCGCACGCGCCGATCGCGGTGAAGGTGGTCATGGCGGACTGGAGTTCTTCACTCAGCACGGCCTGCACGCGCACATCAATGGACAGGCGCAGCGGCGTTGTGTCCTTGCGCAGTCGATCATCGAAAGCGCGTTCGACGCCGGCCACCCCGTGTTCATCCACATCGACCCCGCCCAGAATCTGGGCCGCCACGCGTCCCAGCGGATAGTGCCGCTTTTCCGAAGGCTGGAAATAGACACCGGGAATGCCCAGCGCATTCACCTTCAGCACATCGCGGGGTGTAATCTGGCGGGCGATGTAGACGAACTGTTTCTGGCTGGCCAGTCGTGCCTTCACGACGTCTTCGTCCAGTTGCGGCAGCACGGTCTTGAGTTTGTGAGCCGCTTCCGCCGTGTCGATCATTTCGCGGGGATTGGCGTATAGCTCGGAAGTCGGCAGAGAAATCGCCAGAATCTGGTTGTTCCGGTCTACAATGGTCGCGCGCTGCACAAAGGCGGTGGGCGCGTCGGATTTATGCTCGTCTTCCCCTGATTTATAGGCGGTGTGGACCGGGATATGCGGCAGCATCGGCTGGAGTACGGTCGCATCTGCCAGCTTCAGCATGACGGCCGTGTAAAGACCCAGAAATCCGAAAGCGGCAAACAGCAATCGCCCCCGCGTACGGTCCATCAAGGCGCGGCGCGCAAGATCGGGTGCCGTGATGCGCACTGTTTCAGATGGCAGGCCGGACGGATCGGGCTGTACAAAACCCAACCCCGCCGGACGGCGGGGGGCAGAATCGGGTGGGGGTGCCTGGGTGCCGAAATCGTCAGTCATAGGGTCAATAGCCGCCTCCTACCGGAACCGGAGGAGGCAGGCTGGAGCCCCGGTTCATCCCGAGCGCGGACGCCATCAGCGGGGCAGCGGATGCAACCGGCGCGGCACGGGCCACGACCAGATTGCCGGATAAAGCACCCTTGGCCTGATATCCGCCATTGTTACGCGGTGTGCCATGAGCAGCGGTCTGTAACAGAACCGGTTTGGGGGCGGCGATGGCGGACCGTGCTGAGGGCTGGGCGGGGGATGAGCCAAAGCCTGTGCCGACGGAAGCCGTTACGGTACGCGGCGTCCGGGTGTGGTTCGTGGAAGTCGACTTCAGTTTCATGCCATCATGCGATGCGGCTTTGCTGGCCGTATCCTGGTTCGCCTCTCTGGTCACCGTGCTGTCCATATCGTCCCCGGCATAGGCAGGCGCGGACAGCGAAGCCATGCCACGCGGAGCAATGCCGCTGGCATCCTTATGTGGCTGGGTATGGCCCGGTTCTGCCGGTTCCATAGTGTTGCGGGCCATCTGCGGATGCGGCGTCCGGTCCAGACGTGCCATCGGTACGGCTGTCGGTGCTACGGTCGGGCCGGACGGCACCTGCAGATCGCTCTCTGGCGGCAGCAGGTCAGGCGGTGTGGCGGGCTGGCTGCCCGGCGGCACAACGGCAGGCAAGCGGGCGTTCAGATCGGCAAGGGAGGCAAACTGCGTCGGCGCGGTCGGCTTCAGGTTCAGATAGCGCGTGGCCAGTTCGTTCAGGCGGTCCGGTGTGTTCAGCAGTGCCCATTCCGCTTTCAGCGTGTCGATGCGCGCACGCACCTGGCGGGTATCGCGCTCGATCTCGGTGATCTGGCGATCCAGCATGCGGGTGCGATGTTTGGTCTGATACAGATACAGGCCGGAGATACTCGCGGCGAGCATGCAGATGCAGGTGATGGGGCGAATCATGGCGTCGTCTCCCTGCGCAGGCATTCTATTGCGCGCAGCCGGGCGCTTCGGCTGCGTGGATTGGCGTTCTGCTCGGCTGTGCCGGGACGCACTGCCTTGGATGTGATCAGGCGAAAACGCGGTTCAGTGCGGGCAACCAGGCCACGTGGATCGTAACGGGAAGGGGAAGGGGCATTGCCAGCGGCATCGTTCATGAAACGCTTTACAATACGGTCCTCCAGCGAATGGAAGGACACGATGACCAGCCGTCCGCCCGGTTGCAGCAGGTTGGTTGCCTGCTGCAACGCCCGTTCCAGCTCACCGAGTTCATCATTCACGGCAATCCGAAGCGCCTGAAAGCTGCGGGTCGCCGGATCAATGCCGGAGCGATCAGGCGGCACGACGCAACGGATGATGGAGGCAAGACGACCAGTGGTCGTGATCGGTTCTTCTGCCCGTGCACTGACGATGGCGCGCGCGATCTGGCGGGATTTACGTTCCTCACCCAGTTCATACAGAATATTGGCGATTTCTGCTTCCGGCAGACGTGCGATCAGATCTGCCGCGGACGTGCCTTCCCCTGCCATCCGCATATCCAGCGGGCCATCGGTGCGAAAACTGAAACCGCGGTCCGGATCATCGATCTGGAAGGAAGAAACGCCAATATCCAGCACGATTCCGTCCAGCGCGTTGACACCCCGATCGGTCAGCAGGCTTGCCATCTGGCTGAAATTGCCCTGGATCAGATGCAGCCTGCCTCGATACCGTGCGGCCAACGCTTCGCCGCGGGTAATGGCGGCCGGGTCACGGTCGACGGCCCAGACCGTGCTGTCTTCCGCCGTATCGAGAATGGCGCGGGTATAGCCGCCACCTCCGAACGTGCCATCCAGGAACACGCCGCCCGGAGCAGGAGAAAGGGTTTCCAGTACCTCGTTCAACAGAACCGGGACATGGGTTCCCGTGGAGGAATGGCCGCCGGAATGCCCTGAAGGAGCGGCTGTACGTATGGGAAGGGCGTTCATGCGGCCCCTCCACGTGGTGTGCCGGGCAGGGTCAGCCCGCGTGCGCGGGCACGTTCACGCGCTTCCGCCCGACGGCGCTCTGCGGCGGCAGGCTCCCAGATCTGGAAGGTGCGGCCCAGTCCCATGAACACGACGCTGTCGGTCAGCCCGGCATGGGCGGTCAGGCTGTCGAGCAGGATGATGCGGCCTTCCTTGTCGGCATCGACCGGGAAGGCATCGGCATAAAGGGCTGCCGCAAGATCATCATGAGTTTCGCTGAACATATCCAGTTGATCGAGCGGGGTCGCAAGCGTCTGGAAAACGGGCAGTGGCCAGGCCTCGATGCAGGGATGGGTGTGGGAAGGGCGCAGGATGATCTGTCCATTGCCTTCGCCGAATGCCCTTAAGGCCGCACGGAAGGGGGCAGGGACGGAAACTCGTCCCTTGGCGTCCAACCTGTTCTGGTGGGTGCCAAGAAAGTGGCTCATCCGCCCAGGAACCGCCCCTCGTTGATGCGCACCCGAACCGGACCGGGCGTGCAAGGTTTGTTGTCACAAAGCACCATCCCCTGACCGAATGTCTGAGGTGGCGACCGTCTTACGGATGCTGATGCCCCCGTCCCCATCACTGCGGGCCCCCCGCCTTTTCTGGGATGTCATGGGTTACCATGGGATAATATGGGCGTCAAAAGATATTCTGCGCCAAAACCATGGTGATGGGCTTAAATTCTTATTATTTTCCAGTTTCTTAGCGATATCTCCGGACGCAGGGGGCCATCCTTGCCCCGGCCTTCACGGCTTTGTGCGAAACAGAGAGGGCCTGTTCGGCTCAAAAGACGGCAATCGATTCAACGCGCCGCCCATAGCGATGTGGAAAAGAAGCGCCAGACGGCCTGTAAGCCGGGTTCTGTCCACCCGTTTCCAAAGAAGCGGATGAGACGGCCATTCCTCTGGGACGTACATCGCTGCACGCCTCACGCGACCAACCCGGGCAGCGGAGCGGGAATGCTCCTGCGCCGGCCCATGAAATCCCATGACCTTGCGGTCCTGAGCACACGGGCCTCGCTGGCCGCCCCTATTCGGTCTTGCTCCCGGTGGGGTTTGCCCTGCCACCCCCGTTGCCGGGGGCGCGGTGCGCTTTTACCGCACCGTTTCACCCATGCCCTTCGGATCATGCCGAAGCATGGTGGAAGGGCGGTTTGTTTTCTGTGGCACTATCCCTGGGGTCGCCCCCGCCGGCCGTTAGCCGGCACCGTATTCCCGTGGAGCCCGGACTTTCCTCCAACCCCTCTGCCCGAAAGCGGGAGGGTCAGCGGCCGTCCGACCGTCTGGCAGGGGGTAGGTCGCGCAGCGGACAGGTTCTGTCAACCGTGCGATGTCGCACGGTCTGCCATTTCGTACGCATGGGCGACGGTTGCCAGACGGGCGAGGGTCGCCGCATCCGCGCTTCCATCGGGCCGGTCAGGCAGGAAACGTCGTTGAAAGGCGCGTAATACCATGTCCAGCGGAAGATCGGTCCGGTAGCCGATGCGGCGCAGAAAATCCCATGGATCGTTCTCCTGCTTCGGCCTGTCCTTCACCGGAGTTGCATCGGGCCAGACGCCGATCCCGTGCTGCGCCAGCCAGCGCCAGTCGAACAACTCGCCTGGATCCTGTTTGCGATCCGGCGCGATATCGCTATGGGCTACGATGTGGGCGGCGGGAATGGAATGCTGCCTGACAATGGCATGCGCCAGCGCCAGGACCGAGCGCATCTGGGCCTCGGGGAAAGCGCGATACCCCCATTCATGGCCGGGATTGACGATCTCGATGCCGACCGAAAAATCATTCAGCCATGATCGCCCCCGCCAGTGGGAAATACCGGCATGCCAGGCCCGGTACTGTTCCCACACGAGTCGCCAGACAGTGCCGTCTTCTTCGACCACATAGTGGGAAGAGACTCGCGCCTCCGGATCGCACAGCCGGTCGATCGCTGCCGCTGCGCTGGTCATGCCGGTATAATGCAGGACCAGCATATCGACCGCTCCCGGTGTTCCAGCCGTGGCAGAGGGTCTTGCATCGTAATTGGGGCTTGGCCGTTCCCGGATGGGTGGCATGGGGAAAGGTTCCACCGGCATGTTTACAATCCTCGCTCCCGCTTGATCCGGTCCCATGCCGCATTGACGACGGCCGCCTGATCGGAGGCTGCCTCGATCTCTGCCGGTGTAGCACCGCGTGCAGCCATGCTGTCGGGGTGAAGATCCCGCATCAGCGTCTTCCAACGCTGCCGCAGCGTCGTATCATCCGCACCGCGGCTGGTTCCCAGTACCGTATAGGGGTCCGGCTCATCCGGGGCGGGGCGGGCTGCTCGGGCTGCGTCCGGATCGCGGGCACGCTCCCACGCAATGTCATTCAGGCGAAAACCCTTCCTGACACGCAGCAGAAATGTATTCTCAGCCTGATTGATCGGCCCGTCAGACCGGGCAATGGCAAAAAGGGCTGACAGCGTGTCTTCCAGACGGCCCTGATCATCCGCAAAGCTTTCCCCCAGTTGGTCAGCGTAGAAAGCAAAGGATTCGCCACTGTCACGGGCCTGATCGAACAGATGACCGACCTGTTTCACAGCTTCCGGCGGGATACGGAACAATTGCCTGAATGTGTCGATTTCCACACGTTTCACCGGCCCGTCTGCCCGGGCCAGCTTGGCCGACAGCACGATGATGGAAAGTGCGTAAAGCTGTTCCTTCTGTCCGAGCAGGGCCGCAATGCGGGCCGGTCCCTGTGTGGAAAGACCACCCAGCACTTGACCGAAAGGCAGTTTGAAACCGTTTATCCCCTCTTTGAACTGCCCTGCTCCCGGCAGGATGCCCTTATCGGCTGCGTGGCCGAGCGCCGCCCCCATCATGGCACCGAACGGACCGCCTACTGCGAAACCGGCCACACTGCCGAGGATTTTACCCCAATAACTCACGTGATTCCGTCCAAGGTTTCAACCGGTGGTGCTGTGACGGGAGCATGTCATCAGCTGATTGAGTCGCCATACAGTCATGAGCATGACGTCGTATGGCCAGGCGAGCCAGTCCCTCAGCCACCATTTCCATTCGCCGGAGGCGCGGAAATCGGGGGCGATCCCGGCGCTTGCGGCAATCCCGGCCAGCCGGAGCAGCGTCACGCAACGCCCCATATGGTAGCGTGAGGTCGCCACGAAAACCGGAGCATGACACGCACCATCCTCCCGCAACAAGGCTGCGACGGCTTTTGCGGAGGAAAGCGTATCCGTGCCGGTCGGTTCCATCAGAATCGCGGCATCCGACACGCCGAGCGTCAGCAGAAGACGACGCATGATTTCCGCTTCGGCAGGCCCATGACGGCCTACGCCGCCTGTTGGCATGAACAGAACGTCCGGTATCGTCTGCCCCAGCGCATGAGCCGCCTCTACCCTGCGCCGGAGCGTCGGGCTTGGAATGCCGCCCGGATGCACAGCGGCACCGAAGATGACGATGCAGGGACGCTGGCCGGGCCGGGGAGAAGGATGGGTCATGCCCGGCCTGATCAGTCCGGTGCCCGCAGAAGGAGGCGGTTGGCACGTTCCAGAGCGTTAAAGGTGGTGCTCCAGACCCGGTCAAAGGCCTCGCCGGAGAAGCGGCTGCCCAGCATATCGCGGACATCCCCAACGCTGTGTGCGCCGTCGATCAGCTTGAGAATTGAAGCTGCCTGTGGCGGCAGGGCCAGCGGCACGGTCAGCCCGTCAAAGGTCAAAGGCAGCACACCATCCGGTCTGATGGCCCGGGCCAGCTCGGGGACGGGCATTTCACGCGCAATCGGAATGGCTGCCGGGTCGAGCGGATCGGCGCGGGCTGGAACCTCCCCTTTGCGAACGCAGTAGACCACATGCGTGCTCATGTTTCCGGCCAGGTTTTCTGCCAGAGCCGCTTTTTCCAGCGGAGTCATGTCGGCCATTCTCGCCCGAAGTTTCGGGTCCGGCAGCCAGACGGAGGGATCGTACCGAAGCGGCTCCATCCAGGCGCGGACTTCCAGACCGGCGTCATCCAGCAGGGCGTGCAGGACTGGCACCGTGTAGGCGCGATCGCGCGGGTTGAGCAGCAGATCGTACAGCCCGGCATCACCGCCCTCGAAATGGTCACCGAAATACAGATTGCGGCGTAGCCATGCCGTCTCCGGCAGATGGCGCATGACCCGTTTTGCGACATCCAGACGCTGGCGAGGCTCTTCCTCCGGCGAGGCGAGGCTGCGGAGGGCATCCTGAAGCATATAGACCCCGGTTCGGCCATGCGGGGCATAAACCATCAGCCCCATCCCGCCCCCGGGGGCAAGGACCGAGGTCAGGGCGCGCAATCCTTCAGCGGGGTCCGGCAGGTGATGCAGCACCCCGCAGCAATCAATGTAATCGAAAGGACCAGGGGCGACGGCTGGCAGATCAAGGATCGAGCCAGCCCTGAAATCGACCGTCAGATTGCGTACCTCCGCCCGCGCCTGCGCGGTCTGGAGGGCGGCCCGGGAACGATCGAGATAGGTCACGCCACCGGGTCGCCCGTCACGCGCCAGATGTGTCGCCAGCATGATCGTGCCGTCTCCGGTGCCGCCCCCGGCCACCAATGCGCGCAGCCCTGCGGAGCGGGGACGGTTGGCCCCGAACACCCAGTAATCAATTTCTTTCAGATGGCTCGGGCTGCCGATGATCAGGCGTTTGGCCTCGTCCCGCGGATCGCGTTGCGGATAGGGAAAAGCTTCGTACTGATCGGCCAGATGGCGGTCGGTGCTGTCATTCATGCATGTGGCATAGCCTGTCTGAAGCCAACCTTGCAGGGGGCTGTTGGAGCATACCGCATCCTGTTATCGGGACTTGCATCGCAGGCTGCAACGCCGCAAAGCCTGACTGGATGACAGCATGGGAGCAAGCGGGCGTATGACGGCACTGTCTTCGCGGGGGTATTTCGGCATCGGAGTGGAGGGTATTTCAAAATCCGCCAATGTCGGCGCGTTATTGCGCACCGCGCACGCCTTCGGAGCGCATTTTTGCTTTTCCATTGCTGCCGGATTTGATGCGCGGGCTGGCAGAAGTGCGGATACTGCCGATACGCCTGCTCATGTGCCGTTTTACCGCTTCGATTCTGTCGAGACGGTGGTGCTGCCCAAAAACTGCGCGCTGGTGGGGGTGGAAATCACCGATGATGCGTCCCTGCTGCCCAGTTTTCGCCATCCGGCCAATGCCGCTTATGTGCTGGGGCCTGAGCGGTCCAGCCTCTCTCCTGCGCTGCTGGAACGTTGTACGCATGTGGTGCGGATACCGACGCGGTTTTCGCTCAACCTGTCGGTGGCGGGAGCCTTGGTGTTGTATGACCGCTTGCTCCAGCATGGGCGTTATGCCGAGCGTCCGGTGATGGCAGGTGGAGCAGCACAGCCTGCCGGACCACGCGGCGGTCATGGCAGTCCGGTTTTTCGGCGTACCGTGCCTGAGTGGATGAAAAACACCGATAAGACATAATTTGGGGTTCCTGACGGGATCCGGGCCTGCTCACCTGCGAGGGTGCATTGAGCACGCAACGCTTGCTCCGCCGGAGCGGGTTCCGTATCTACCTGCAATGTCCCGCGTTTTACCCTGTCTGACCGTCCTTATTTTGGCTGTTGCCGGCTGGATGCCTGCCGTTTCGGCAGCATCGCATCGCCATGGCGCGAAGGCGCGGGCCGATGGTGCGCATGTGCTGGGGCGTTTCGATGACTGGACGGCTGCCACACATATCGAAGCCGGGGAAACGGTTTGCTACGCCTTTACCTACGCCCATACTTCCGATCCAAAATTGTCGGGGCGTTCCCGTGTCGTACTGACCGTGACTGAACGGGCGAAGGACCGCGATGCCGTCGCGATCAGCGCCGGATATGCTTATCCCCCCAATGCCACAGTGCATGTGACGGTGGATGGGCATGTGACAGTGGATGGGACAGCCTTCGATTTCTATACCGCCCAGCGATCCGCCTTTGCGCGTCAAGGCAACGAGGCGGTGGCGGCATTCCGTAATGGCAGGCAGGCCGTGGCGCGTGGTCCCGGTCCCCGTCAACAGACGGAGGTTGCCGACACGTTCAGTCTGCGCGGTTTTTCCGCTGCTTACGCCACTATTCTGAAAGCCTGTCCGTCATCATGACCTCCGCTTCCCAGGCTGCTCCTGTCGCCCTTCCTGTGATGCCGGATGCGGAAGATGCCCGCATCATGGCGAAGGCTGCCCTGTTCGCTCCGCCGCCATCCGTCATGGAGGACGGGCGCAAGGATCTGGTCGGTCTGTCGCGGGAGCAATTGACGGAAGCACTGGCGGAGATCGGTTTTCCGGCTTTTCGGGCCAAGCAGCTCTGGCACTGGATCTATCATCGCGGTGAGACCGATTTCCGGGTCATGTCCAGCATCGCCAAGCCCCAGCAGGAGACACTGGCCGAGCGTTTCGTCATCAGCCGCCCGGCGGTCACCGAGTGTCTGACCAGCGTGGATGAGACCCGCAAATGGCTGTTCCGTTTCCGCGACGGGCAGGAAGCGGAGACGGTTTACATCCCCGATCCGGTCGAGGACCGTGGGGCGGTGTGCATTTCCTCGCAGGTGGGTTGCACGCTGTCCTGCCGCTTCTGTCATACCGGCACGCAGCCTCTGGTGCGTAATCTCGGCCCGGCGGAAATTGTCGGTCAGTTCATGGCCGCCCGTGATGCCTACGGTGAGTGGCCCAGCCCGAAAGGGGAGACGCCGCGGCTGCTATCCACCATCGTGTTGATGGGCATGGGCGAGCCGCTCTATAATTACGAAAACGTGAAGCAGGCGATGCGCATCGTGATGGATGGCGACGGCATCGCCCTGTCACGCCGCCGTATCACTTTGTCTACCAGCGGTGTGGTGCCGATGATGGATCGCTGCGGGACCGAACTGGCGGTTAATCTGGCCATTTCCCTGCACGCCGTTACTGATGAATTGCGGGACGAACTGGTGCCCCTGAATCGTAAATATCCGATCAGGGAGCTGATTGCCGCCTGTCGCCGTTATCCGGCTGCGAGTAATGCGCGCCGTATCACCTTTGAATACATCATGCTGGATGGCATCAATGACAGTGAGGCCGAAGCACGCGAGCTGGTGCGTCTGATCGCGGGCATTCCCGCGAAGGTGAATTTGATCCCCTTCAACCCATGGCCGGGCAGCCAGTATACGCCGAGCCGTCCGAAAGCGTTGGAACGATTCTCCCGGATCGTGATGGAGGCGGGCTTTGCTTCCCCCATTCGCACACCGCGTGGCCGGGATATTCTGGCCGCCTGCGGGCAGTTGCGGACGGAAAGCAGGAAAGAGCGCCGGATCGACTGATGACTTGCCCGTGCCGACCCCTGTAAAATAAAATAATAAAAACGAAACAATAAAGCTGGGGAAGAAAGCCGATCATGGAGCAGCCCGTTATCCTGAGCGCGGCCCGGACCGCCATTGGCCGCTTCGGGGGCGGCCTGTCCTCTGTTCCCGCCCATCAACTGGGGTCGGTTGCGATCAAGGCGGCGCTGGAACGCTGTGGCGTGGCGCCGGAGGATGTGGAGGAAGTCATTCTCGGGCAGGTGCTGACGGCGGGGCAGGGGCAGAATCCTGCGCGTCAGGCGGCGATCGCTGCCGGTATTCCGGTTGAACATACCGCCTTTGGTGTCAATCAGGTCTGTGGCTCCGGCTTGCGGGCGGTGATGCTGGCAGCGCAGCAGGTCATGACTGGCCATGCCCGACTGATGGTGGCGGGTGGTCAGGAAAACATGAGTCTGGCCCCTCACATCGCCCATCTGCGGAACGGAACCCGGTTCGGTGACATTCAGCTTGTCGATACGATGATACGGGACGGTCTGTGGGATGTGTTCAACGGCTATCACATGGGCATCACGGCGGAGAACGTAGCATCGGCCCACGGGATCAGCCGTGAGAGGCAGGATCTCTTTGCTCTGGAAAGTCATGGCCGGGCGACCCGGGCCATGCAGGCCGGTGTTTTCAGGGAGGAAATCGCCAGCGTGTTCCTGCCCGGTCGTCACGGCACGGTAGAAGTCAACGAAGATGAACATATCCGCCCTGATACCACGCTGGAGGCCCTGGCGGCCTTGCGGCCCGGCTTTTCCGAAACCGGCACCGTGACGGCAGGCAATGCCAGCGGCATCAATGACGGCGCTGCGGCGCTGGTGATTGCCAGTGCGGTGGAGGCGTCCCGCCGGGGATTGCTGCCGCTGGCGCGGATTGTCTCCTTTGCCTCCGCGGGGGTTGATCCGGCCATGATGGGGCTGGGACCGGTTCCTGCCAGCCGCAAGGCGCTTGCGCTGGCCGGATGGCGGGTCGCCGATCTGGATCTGATCGAGGGGAACGAAGCCTTTGCCGCGCAGGCCTGTGCCGTCAACGCCCTGATGGGGTGGGATACCGCCCGGGTCAATGTGAATGGAGGCTCCATCGCGCTCGGGCATCCGATCGGGGCATCCGGTGCCCGTGTGCTGGTGACGTTGCTGCATGAAATGCAGCGCCGTCAGGTTCGGCGAGGTCTCGCCACACTCTGCATCGGCGGCGGCATGGGTGTGGCCATGTGCATCGAGAGACTCCATAGCTGAAGCAGAAGCAGGGTGGACAGAAAGCGATCATTCGTTGAATCTCCCCCTCCCTGTTCGGCGGCCTGTTTTCTGGCAGGCCGGGAATCTGTCAAAAGATTCATTTCTCTGGCCCCGTCAGTGACATTTCTTCACTTTCTTTTGTGAAGAACGTGACGGAAGGTGCTCATGCTTCAGGAAAATCCTGTTGCGCACCATTGAGAGATCAGTTCAGCCGAATACCTTTTCCGTAAGGGAGAACGATGCTCGACCTGCCACATATCCTGCTCGCCATTTCCGGACTTCTTATTGTTGTCAGTGCAATTCAGCCATTGGCGCGGCATCTGGTGATTTCAGATGCGGTGCTGCTGGCCGTGGTTGGGGTGGCGATCGGTGTGGGAGCGACGGTGGTGATGAAAATCGATCATCATACTCCGCTTGATCACGTGGCGAGCACGTTGCTGGCAATTCCTGTCGACAGTGAGGCCTTCCTGTTCGTGTTTCTGCCGCTGCTGGTGTTTCATGGCGGTCTGTCGATTGATGTGCGCGGCATGGTGCATGATGCGGCACCGATCCTGCTGCTGGCCGTGGTGGCCGTGTTTCTGACCACGGCAGCAATCGGATTTGCGCTTTGTCCTTTTGCGCCTGTGCCGCTGATCGTGTGCCTGATGGTGGGCGCCATCGTGGCGACGACCGATCCCAGCGCGGTGGTCGGTGTTTTCCGGGAGATCGGGGCGGATGCGCGGCTGACCCGGCTGGTGGAAGGGGAGGCGCTGCTGAATGATGCGGCCGCGATTTCCCTGTTCACCATGCTGATGACCACTCTGGTCAGGCATCAGGTGCCGTCGGTCATGGGGGCTGCCGCCAATTTCGTACTGGCCTTCATGGGTGGCCTGCTGGTGGGATACGGCTTTGCCCGCATCATGTTGGCCGCAATTCCGCGACTGAACGGGATCATCGCCGCAGAGGTGACATTAACTCTGGCGCTGCCCTATCTGGCCTATATCGTCGGCGACGAATTTCTGCATGTGTCCGGGGTGGTGGCGGCCTCCGTGGCCGGGTTGACCGTCAGTTCCATCGGTCCCTCGACCTTCCGTCCGCAGAGCTGGTCCTTTTTGCAGGATATCTGGAAACAGATCAGTTTCTGGGCCAGTTCCATGGTGTTTATCCTCGCTTCGATGCTGGTCCCTCGCCTGATGATCGGGGTGACCCGATCGGATCTGCTGCTGGTGGCTATCGTGGTGGCGGCCGCCATGGCGGCACGGGCGCTGGTGTTGTTTGGATTGCTGCCGGCTTTGGCCACGTTGAAACTATCCCAGCGTGTACCGGCCAAATTTCAGGTCACGATCCTGTGGGGTGGTCTGCGGGGTGCCATCACACTGGCGCTGGCGCTGTCCGTGACCGAGAACTCCTTCATTTCTACTGATGTGAAGCGGATGGTTGCCATTCTGGCTACCAGCTTTGCCCTGATCACCTTGCTGGTGAATGGCACCACGCTCCGTTATCTGGTGACATGGCTCGGGCTGGATCGGCTGTCTCCGGTCGATCAGGCGCTGCGTAATCAGGTGGTCGCCATCGGTCTTCAGGATGTGCGGGATGCGATCGAGGAACGCGGGCAGGAGTATGGTTTTTCTCCGCAATCTGTTGATCACGTGCTGCGGATCTATAATCGCCGCATTGCCGAGGAAACGGCAGCCAACACCTTCGACACCGCCATTACCGACCGGGAGCGCGTGTTGATTGGTCTGTTGACCTTCGCCAGTCAGGAAAAAGCCACCTTGCTGGAGATGTTCAAGGATCGCGCGATTTCCCGTCATGTGATGGAAAACCTGCTGCGTGCGGCAGAAAGCATGGTGGACGGGGTCCGTTCCGATGGGCGCCTCGGTTATATCCGCGCCGCCCGGCGGCGGCTGCGCCCGACCCTGAAATTCAGGGTCGCCCAGTGGATGCACAAGCATCTGCGCATCAATAAGCCGCTGATGTACCGTATGATGGAGCGGTATGAAATTCTGCTGCTCAGCTATCTGGTGTATCTCACCATGATGCGCTTTATGAAGCGGCGGATGGAGCCGGTGCTGGGTGAGCGCGTGGCCGAGATCGTGTCCGAGATTGTCGGTCGCCGGCGGGAATTGCTGTCCGAGGCGCTTGATACGCTGCGTGTGCAGTATCCCGGCTATGCGGAGGCGCTGGAGACCCGCATGTTGCGGCAGATCGCCCTGCGTCTTGAAGCCAATGAATATGCCGAACTGCACCGGGAATCCCTGATCGGCGAGGAGCTGTATGAGGAATTACAGCGCGATCTCGAAGCGCGGCGTGATCGGCTGGCCCAGCCTCTGCGCTTTAATCTCCAGACGGGGATGGATAACCGCATCCGCGAATTCCCCCTGCTGAATGAATTGCAGCCTGCTGTGCTGCATGACCTGTCGATGAATTTCAGCATGCGTTTTCCAGTGCCGGGAGAGGCGGTGTTCAAGCGTGGAGCGGTTGCCCGATCCGTGTTCTTCATCAGCTCCGGCACGGTGGAGCTGGTTGATGGCAATCATGTCATCACGCTCGGAGCAGGTGATTTCTTCGGTGAGGATGAGGTGCTGAAAGGCGGTCGTCGGCATGCCACGGCGCGTTCACGCAGTTTCGGCCAGTTGCTGGAGCTGAAGGCCGATGTATTCCGTGATCTGGTGGCGGAGCAGCCTGATCTGCAATCCCTCATCGAACGTATTGTCTCCTCCCGTCATCCTCGTTCTATAGTGGAGGAGCCTCAGCTCGTTGAAGAAAAAGCCAGGCATGATGTCACCGGGCGCCCTTTGATCAGCTTTGATCGCAAGCGGCTGGGGGAGAAAGGGCAGCCGGCGAAGGCTTCGGCCCCTTATCCTGCGGCTGAATAGGGTGGAGGCTTGATAATGTCTGCCGCGCCTGGGCTTTCGCGTGACGGCAGCAGATGATTCCCGTTAGGCTTCTGGCTATCGAGAATGGACATCATCAATAATAGCCTCGGAAGAAGGCTGGTTGGGGGAAGTATGGCAAGAGTGGCGCTCGTAACAGGCGGTACCCGGGGCATCGGTGCGTCTATCAGCAAGGCCCTTCAGGCACAGGGTCATCGTGTTTTTGCGAATTATCTTCATAATGATGTGGCGGCACTCGATTTTGCGGAGGAAACCGGAATCGAGACCATCCGCTTTGATGTGGCCGATTACAGTGCCTGCGAGGCCGCCATTGCTGAGATCGGCGCAAGGGCGGGTCGGGTGGAAATTCTGGTGAACAATGCCGGGATCACAAGGGATGGCACCATGGCCCGTATGACGAGGGATATGTGGGATTCGGTGCTGGATACCAATCTCGGGGCCTGTTTCAACCTCTGCAAACTGACTTTTCCCGGCATGAGGGAGGGAGGATTCGGCCGGATCGTGAATATCGGCAGCATTAACGGTCAGGCGGGGCAGTATGGCCAGGTCAACTATGCGGCCGCAAAATCCGGCATTCATGGTTTTACGAAGGCGCTGGCTCAGGAGGGTGCGCGCTATGGCATCACGGTCAATGCCATCGCACCGGGTTATGTCGATACAGAGATGGTCCGTGCTGTTCCTGCCGATGTGTTGGAGAAGATCATAGCCCGTATCCCGGTCGGCCGGCTCGGGCGGGCGGAGGATGTGGCCCGTGGCGTATGCTTCCTGACCGACGAGACAGCAGATTTCATCACTGGCTCCACCCTGTCCATCAATGGCGGTCAGCACATGTATTGATGATAGCAATGCAGCCAGAAAGAAATATTTTGCAACAAAATAGAAATATACATAAATAAACAAGAAACAATAAATAATAGTTTTATATAAAAAGAAATCTTCTTGAAACTGACATAGAAGATTTCTGCTCCTGTTTCTAAACCCCGCCCGATCATCTGATTGAGATGATGGAAGCAGGGGTCTTCTTTAATGGTTTTTTCTATTGCGATGCGTCGTGCCTTGCTGGCAGGCGTCGCCACTGCCTGTATGTCGGCGCCTGCGATGGCGCAGGCTCAGGATTCTTCCGGCCGTATTCAGGAGCTGGAACGCCAGATCCGCGCTGTCCAGATGCAGCAGGCGCGTCAGATACAGCAATTGCAGGCTGAATTGCGCCATATGCGTACGCAGGTGGCAATCCATGCCCAGAAGGTCGAAGTTGCTCATCAGCGGGCTATTGCTGCCGCCACGCAGGCTCATGCGGAGGCCCAGAAGGCGCATCAGGAGGCGCTCGTCGTTCATCACGATGCCGAGCACATTACCGATGCTTTCTCCAGATTGCCGCCTCCGCCGCAGGGGTCGCCGATTGGTGGTCCGGCCTTCACGCAGGTTGAAAAAGGCGCCCCTGGGGTCCGTGTCGGGTTTGAGCGTGGCCGTCCCACTCTGTCGGCCATTGACGGTCGTTACGCCTTCGCCGTCGGTCTGGCGCTGCATTACGATATGGGCGGGTATATCATGCCCGATCCAGCCCCCGGCACGCGCCCGGCGGTGACACGTCTGACCTCATTCGGTACCAATCTGCGCCGTGGGCGTATCCCTTTCATGTTCCGGTATGGAAACGTAACCGCCAATATCACGCCGGAATTCGGCAGCTCGGTGGATGGTGCAGCAGGGCTTTATGAAGCCAACCTGAATTATTCCGGTATTCAGCCCTTTGTGTTCACGTTGGGTTACTTCCAGCCGCGGGTGACGCTGGAAGATTCCACCAGCTCCAACGAATTCCTGTTCCTGGAGCGCCCGTCTATTGTTGATATAGCCCGTAATATTGCTGCCGGTGATGCGCGTGCGACGGCGGGTGGCAAAGCCAATGGCAAGCGTTGGTATGCTGCACTGTATGGCACGGGTTCGAGCTATGGCTCCCAGATGACCGAAACCCTCAGCGGCAACCAGACGGGTGGTGTCGTGCGTGTGGCAACCCGGCCGATCGCCGCCAAAGATGTTGATATGCATGTCGGCTTTTCGGCCAGCAAGGCGTTCAACCTTGATGATGTGAATGGCAACACGACGCTTCGTCTGCGTGATCGACCGGAAGTCCGTATTGCCAATATCCGCTTGATCGACACGGGTAGTCTGTCCGCGACCAGTGCTTATGAATACGGACCTGAATTTGGTTTCCGCTATAAAAACCTGCTGATCCAGGGTGAATGGATTGCAATCGGAGTGGATCAGAAACCTTCAGGTACTCTGCCGAGACCGTCGCTTGGCTTTGGCGGTGGTTATGCCTCGATCAGCTATGTGCTGACGGGTGAGGTGCGGCAGTACGATCCCAGTGCAGCGGCCTTCCGTGGCCCCAGCCCGGTGCATAATTTTGATCCGTCGCATGGGCATTGGGGCGCGTTCGAACTGGTTGCACGCTACAGCATTGCCGATCTCAACAGCAATGTGACGCCGGGGATTGCGGCTTCCGTCACGGGCGGTACCTATGGTGGGCGTCAGGCGGTGTTTGCGGCAGGTGTCAATTGGTATCTGAACCGGCATTTCCGCTTCATGCTTGATTATAACTACATTGATGTTGATCGGATGAACTCCGCGGGCAAGGTTCAGATCGGCCAGACCCTGCATTCAATCGTCGGACGGGCACAGGCTGCGTTCTGACACGATCGGCAATGTTCTGCTGATGAACCCGGATGTCTGTGCATCCGGGTTTTTCCGGTATCAGCCCGGTTGCCAACCGGGTGGGGCAAGTTCGAAGCCCTCAAACCGGAAAGCAGGGGCTACGATGCAGCTGACCAGAGTCCAGCTTCCGAGACTTTCCGCCGCCTGCCATGCATGCGGCCTGACCACACCCTGAAGCGTTTCGCCTTGACTGAGATAAGGCCCGATCCGCAAGCGTGTGGTGGATGTCCCATCCTCTGACAGATGCAGATGAAGCGGCGCACCAGCCTGCCATATCCATAGCTCCGATGCGTCCACCCTGTGCCAGTGGCTGCGTTGCCCGGCAGCCAGCAGGAACAGGATCGCGGTTCCGGCTTCTCTCTCTGCCGGTCCTGACGCTGCGGCACGCCAGGTTTCGCGGTAAAAACCGCCTTCCGGATGAGGGGTAAGACCAAGATGCGAGATCACTGTCCCGGCCGGGAGGGAAGTGTCGCGCAGATCAATCCCGGGCAGAATGTTGCCGGTCACGCGGGCTTTGGCACGCTGCGGGCAAGGGCTGGTTCCTGAGAAATGGTCTCGAACCATTGGGCGAGGCGCGGATGGTCTGAACGCCAGTCCTCATGGCTGAAACGCAGATCGAGATATCCCAGTGCGCAGGCGACCGAGATGCTGCCGATATCCAGTAAGGTATGGGGGAGCGCGGTTTCCAGAAAATCCAGCCCGCGCAGCACGGCCTGACGCTGCCGTTCAATGACGGCATCACGGGCTTCCTCTCCGGGGCGGGTTTCCTCGCCACGCCGCAGGACTGCAGCATCCATGATACCATCTGCCAGCGCCTGTTGCCGCAGGACAACCCACCGCGCCGGGCTTTCCGGACGGGGAAACAGCTTCATGCCGCCATCCGGGATGCTGTCCAGATACTCGCAGATCACCGGGCTGTCATAGATCGCCAACCCGTCACTGGTCAGCAGGGTGGGTATCTTGGACAGGGGATTGGCGGCCAGCAGTTCAGGCGGTGAGGCATGGGGGCTGGTTGGGATCAGAGTGATTTGCTGATCAATTTCGCGCGCGATCGCACAGGCGATGACTTTGCGTGCGAACGGGCTGAGTGTGGAATAGAACAGTTTCACGAGGCCGCACTTTCAATGAAATAAAGATCAGAACCGGTCTTTCATCTGCCTCAACTCACCAAGGGCATGGGGGTTTGAGGCCCGGAGAAACGGGTTGGTCGCCAGTTCCTGCGCCAGAGTAACGGGCAGGGATGGCTGCCCTGACGCCCTCATCCGTGTGACATCGGCGGTTCGTCGCTGCAAGACTGCGTTGTCCGGATCGACATGCAGGGCAAAACGGGCATTGGCGGACGTATATTCGTGGCCACATGCTATCAGCGTATCGGCTGGTAGAGTAGCGATTTTACGCAGGCTCTTGAACATGTCCTCTGGCGTGCCTTCGAACAAGCGGCCGCATCCCAGGCTGAACAGGGTATCGCCGCAGAACAGAAACGGTCCCTGCGGCATAAAATAGGAGATATGCCCCCGTGTGTGGCCGGGCGTGTTGATCACCTGGAATTCGGCCAGCGTTCCGAAGGGCAGCCTGTCGCCCTCATGCAGGGCATGATCCAGCCGGGGCAGCCTGTCTGCATCTGCGGCGGCCCCGGCGATCAGGGCCCCGGTCCGCTCCCGCAGGGCTGCGGCGGCGGCAATATGATCATCATGGTGATGGGTCAGCAGGATCAGAGCCAGATGTCCGCCACTCTGGCGAAGTGCTTCCAGTGCGGGCTGTTCCTCGCAGGGATCAATGATCGCGCGGAGATCGCTTTCCGTGTCGCTGACCAGCCACGCATAGTTGTCGGTGCGCATGGGAACAGGATGGAGTGCCAGTGTCATGGTGTTAGTGTACCATGGCTGGGAGGCTGCGGAAATACACAGGCCATACACATGGGCAAAGCCATGTCTGTAGCAGGGCCTGTGGCAGATGGGGTTTGTGAACCGGATGCGTCGGATGGAAAAACTACCCGACATGCAGCAGGCCGCCGCGTTCTATGGCACTCTGGCGGGGGAGGTCGTGGCCAGTCTGCTGCGTGCAAGACTGCGTCTGTTATGGCCGGGCGAAGAATGCGAGGGCCAGACCTTGCTGGGTCTGGGCCATGCCGCCCCCTACATGCGATGCTGGCGCAGCACGGCGTATCGCTGTGTTGTCGGGTCTTTGCATCCTTCTGCCGGCCAGGTCTGGCCCCCTGCCGGTCGCACACTCAGTTGTGATGCGACTCCATCGGCATTACCGTTTCCGGATCTCAGTATCGACCGCATCGTGCTGGTTCATGCGCTGGAGATGACGGATCACGCACGCGCTCTGCTGCGGGAGGTATGGCGTATCCTGAAAGATGACGGACGGCTGATGGTGGTTGCACCGAACCGGACCGGGTTATGGGCGCATCTGGATACCAATCCGTTCGGGCAAGGGCAGCCATTTTCTCACGGCCAGATCGAGCGTCTGCTGGCTGCTTCCCTGTTCCGGGTGGAGCGAAGGGATGCCGCGCTGTATATGCCTCCCGTGTTTCATAGCCGTGCGCTTCTGCGTGCTGCATGGCTGTTTGAATCGACCGGCCGCCATCTGATACCCGGGCTTGCAGGCGTTACGATCAGTGAGGCCGTCAAGGATGTGTATGCGGGTGTGCCGCTGCGCCCGACCATCCGCAAGCGGTTGATGGTACAGGATGCGGCGGAGCATCTGGTATCACAGAAGGCATTTACACCTGTTTCTCACCCCTCTACGACTTCTGATTGTGGGGTAGCATCCCCGGATCGATCATCAGTCGGAAACTCATGATAACGCGCCCTATCGGATCTACCCCGGCTTCGTGCGCAGGAGATATCGTTTTGCGGCGTGCCCGGATTTTGACCGTGTCCCTGCTGGTTCCAGCTTTGCTCGGGCTGAACGCCTGCGGTTCATCCAACAGTCATCCCGCTCCATCGCCGCTTGCTGCCGCCACGTCATTGGATGCCTATGATGGTAGCTACACTGGCAGCCGTACAATCTCCGCGGTGAAAGGCAGCCGGGCCAAATGCGGGCAGGATTTCGATCAGGCGGCCATCAGGGTCACCCATGGCATGGCCATTCTGCGCTTCATCGCGCACCGGCATCCTGTCGTATTCCGCACTCCTGTCGCGCCGGATGGCACGTTCATGTCTACCTTCAAGGGAAATACCCTGGACGGTCATTTTACCGGAGACAGTTTTGAGGGGGTTGTTGATACGCGGGCTTGCACCTATCAGGTGCAGGCAAAGCGGGATGAGGCTGTTCGCTGAAATAATGATCTGCTTTTGCTTGAAACAGGGCCTCGGCATGAATCCATAAGGCCCTGCGATAGAACGGAGATCGTCCGGTCTTGCGCTGTGCTGTCTCGGTCAAGGCTGAATGGCATTGCCAATCTTCAGCTGTGTTGTATAGTCCACAGACTATCAACCAATGCGACAGAGCTGCCTTTAGGTTCCATGCTGAAGCAGGTCGATGAATTGATTTTAATGTCATTTATACTGGCGATATCTTTAGCAGTATGAAAAGATTAAAGTAATCAAAACTTACAATTTACTTTGGGCATATTAGGTTAATTATTTTTAATATCTCAAGCCAGCGGCGAGATCTGACATTTGACCGACATCTCTTCTTCTTCTGCACAGGACGCTTCTGCATCTGTTCCTGTTTCGCATATTCCAGCCTCCTCGACCGAATCTGCCCCGACACAGCAGCCTGCTCCTGAGATCAAATCACCTTATCCTGCAGTGGCTGATATTCCGACGCAGGAAGGGCCGCGCGGTATTCGTTATGATTTCAATCTCGGAGCACGGGTGTCACTCCCTGAACGTCAGGAGAAGCCGTTCATTGTCTGTCTGAGGGATATTGATACCGGGAACATCCTGTTCCTGTCCTCTGGGCCTGCGACATTCATCAATTCGGCAAAGCGGTTTTTCGTCCGCTTCCGGATCGAGATATGGGACTCTCCCGATGGCGGTCCGGCCAGTGGGAAGGAGCCGTTTTTTGTGCATGATTACGATGCACGGGGCCGTGATATCCTGGTCCAGTTTCCGGTCGGCACGCTCGGCGATATCATGGCGTGGTTTCCCTATGCTGCCCGCTTTGCCGAGAAGCATGGCTGCAAGCTGACCTGCGCCCTGTCGGAACTCATCATTCCGGTTCTGGAAAAAGCCTACCCGCATATCACCTTCGTCACGCATGACGAGATGAAGGAAAAGAAGCTGGCGGAGACATTCTACGCCACATATTCGCTGGGTCTGTTCTTCGATGATGTCGACTGTGCCTGGCAGCCGACTGATTTCCGCTTTGTAGGACTGCATCGAACGGCGGGCTATATTCTTGGTGTGGATCCGGAAGAGGAAGCACCTCGTCTGGCGCTGCCGGATGAAAGCCGCCCGATTCCGGAGCCCTATGTCTGTATTGCTGTCCAGAGTTCGACCCAGTCGAAATACTGGAATAATCCGACCGGCTGGCGCAGCGTCATCGCTGAGTTAAAGCGGGCTGGCTACCGCGTGATCTGTATCGACCAGAAAGCCGTTCATGGAGTGGGTCTGGTCTGGAATCATATTCCCAACGGTGCGGAAGACGAAACCGGCAATCGCCCGCTGACGGAGCGCGCCCGCTGGCTGCGTCACGCGGATTTCTTCGTCGGTCTGAGTTCCGGCCTGTCCTGGCTGGCCTGGGCAGCCGGAACGCCAGTGGTCATGATCAGCGGCTTTACCCACCCGACCAATGAGTTTCACACGCCTTACCGTGTTCACAACTGGCATACCTGCAACAGTTGCTGGAACGATGCCAGTATTCGCTTTGATCATCACGATTTTATGTGGTGCCCTCGCCAGAAGGACACACCGCGTCAATTCGAATGTACCCGGCTGATTTCCGCGGATTATGTGATTGATAAGATCCGCACGATCCCGGCTTTTCAGAAGCAGCTGGCGCGGATGGAAGCCAGCGCAGTGGTCAAAAAGAATGAAACAGCCTCCCATCCGAAAAAACTTCAGAAAGCCTGAAGCATTGGCTGACTGCTCATTCCGCTCATCCCGGCAGAACTCGCGGATGGGCGGAATTATTTCTTCAAGACGCTGGTTTTACCGCCGAGCCTGAAAAAAGCTGCGCAGCAAAGCGACTGCTTCTGTCTCTCGCACGCCGCCGATGATTTCCGGCTGGTGATGGCAGGAGGAAGCATTGAGCACTCTGGCACCATGCTCGATGCCGCCCCCTTTTGGATCGTACGCGCCGAAAATGATCCTGCGGATGCGGAAATGGCTGGCCGCCTGTGCACACATCGGGCAAGGCTCCAGCGTCACGTAGAGATCACAGCCTATCAAGCGTGTTGAGCCGAGTCGTTTTGCAGCTTCACGCATGGCAAGCATTTCGGCATGCGCACTGGCGTCATGATTGGCCTCCGTCAGATTATGCGCCTGCGCCAGCAGATATCCTTCCGGGCTGATCACCACGGCACCGACCGGCACCTCCGCCGCGGCCGCGGCGAGACGGGCCTGTTTTAGAGCACGTTCCATGGCCTCACCCGGACCGGGGCGAAACAGGAAAGGGGGACAGTTTTCCTGCATGCTCAGCGCATTGTGCCGTATATGCCGCGTATAACGTGTTTCATCCGCCGCCAATCCGCTTTAGCTAGAGACCATGAACAATACGACTCGTCCCCTGATTGGCGTAACTCTGGATACCGAGCAACCTGGCGGGTATTCGAAATATGACTGGTACGCCTTGCGTGCAAATTATGCCGGCGCGGTCATTGCGGCTGGCGGTTTGCCGGTGGCATTGCCCCATGATCCGGTACTGGCTGAAGCCTATCTGGAGCGGATCGACGGTCTGGTGGTGACGGGCGGTGCTTTTGATGTCGATCCGGCGCTGTATGGCGACGGTGCAATGCATGAGACCGTTACTCTCAAGGAATCCCGCACGGCCTCTGAACTGGCCCTGACACGAGGGGCATTGGCGCGGAATATGCCGGTGCTCGGCATTTGTGGGGGGCAGCAATTGCTGGCTGTGGCGCTGGGTGGCACCCTGATTCAGCACATTCCCGATAGCATTGAAAACGCCCTGGAGCATGAGCAACCCAACCCGCGGCATCAGCCGGGGCATGAGGTCACAATCCTGCCCGGCACTCTGTTGCACAGGATTGTGGGGGCAGAGCAGATGCAGGTAAATTCCGCCCATCATCAGGCGGTTCGCGCGCCGGGGCCTCATGCACGTACCAACGCCGTTGCCCCGGATGGGGTGGTCGAGGGGATTGAGGATATGCGTTATCGCTTCTGTCTCGGCCTGCAATGGCATCCCGAATTTCTGATCGACCCCGGTGACACCCGTATTTTTGCGGCCTTCATCACGGCCTGCGCATCATGACGGAGGAGCGGATGGAAGATGCTGATTCAGGGACGCCGCGTGGTGAGCGCATTGCGAAATGGCTGGCACGGGCGGGCGTGGCCAGCCGCCGTGACGCGGAAAAGCTGGTGGAAGATGGTCGGGTCCGCCTGAATAACCAGGTGGTAACCCATCCCGCGACATTTGTGGGGTCGGGCGATCTGGTCACCGTCAATGGCGCTTTGGTGGAGGCGCCGGATCGCACGCGGCTGTGGCGCTATCACAAGACTGATGGAGTGATGACTACCCATCGCGATCCGCAGGGCCGCCCGACCGTGTTCGAGAAGCTGCCTTCGAGCATGCCGCGTGTGGTGAGTGTGGGACGGCTTGATCTCAACAGCGAGGGTCTGTTGCTCCTCACCAATGATGGCATGCTGGCTCGCAGGCTGGAACTGCCGCAGACCGGTTGGATCAGACGCTATCGCGTGCGGGTGCATGGTGATGTGACGCAGGCGATGCTGGATAGTCTGGCGCGTGGCGTCACCGTGGAAGGTGTCCGTTATGGCTCGATCGAAGCCGGGCTGGACAGCAGCAAGGGCAGCAATTCCTGGCTGACTGTTTCCCTGAAGGAGGGGAAGAACCGTGAAATTCGTAAGGTCATGCGGCATATCGGGCTGCATGTGACGCGGCTGATCCGTATCGCTTACGGCCCGTTCCAGCTTGGTCAGCTTGGCAAAGGCGAGGTGGAGGAAGTAACCGGAAAGGTGCTGCGTGAGCAGCTTCCCCGCGATTAAGGCGCCGTCATGAGGATCGTTGCCGGGCAATGGCGAGGCCGGGCGTTGATTGTCCCCCCCGGACAGGCGACCCGCCCGACGGCGGACCGGGTGCGGCAGGCTTTGTTCGATATGCTGCTCCATGCACCTTGGGGCGGACGTAGCCTGCTTGATGGCGCCACCGTGCTGGATGGATTTGCCGGTACCGGCGCGCTGGGGCTGGAGGCTTTGTCGCGCGGCGCGAAGGAGGCCGTGCTGATTGAGCGTGATCCTGCGGCACTCCGAGCCTTGCGGGCTAACGTCACTGCGCTGGGGGCAGGGGAGCGGGCAAGGATTCTGGCGGCCGATATGCTGGCCCCTCCTTTGGCGTCTGCGGCATGCAGCCTCGTTTTTCTTGATCCACCCTATCGTCAGGATTATGTGCCGAAGGCGCTATCGGCTTTGCGGGTGAAAGGCTGGATAGCACCCGATGCCCTGATCATCGCCGAATGTGCATGGGATGAGGTACAACCAGTCGAAGCGACCGGGGCGTTGCTGGCCGAACGGGAGCATGGTGCGGCCAGGATCATGATCTGGCGATCCGTTGACTCGGTCTGACCGATCCTGTGCGGAGTGTACCTCGCTCATCAGCACAGTTGATCTTGGTTTCAGGGAGGGATGATGAGCTGTTACCCGGACACAATAAGCTGGGATGATTTTGAAAAAATAGATCTCAGGGTTGGAATTATCAGATCCGTAGAACGCAATGAAAAGGCCAGAAAACCGGCCTATCTTCTTAAGATCGATCTGGGGGATAGGGGAGAGAAAATTTCCAGTGCTCAAATTACGGATAAATACACACAAGACGATTTGATCGGGATGCAGGTACTATGCGTTTGTAATTTGCGCCCGAAACTGGTTGCCGGGGTTAAATCCGAAGTCCTGGTCACGGGTATTTATGATGATCAGCACCATGTTGTTTTGGCTACTTTCAATCATGCTTTGAAACCTGGAAGCAGACTCAGGTAGGAAGCTGAAAAGCCAATGCTTATGGGTGACCGTCTGTCTCTTCGTAGCGATCTCATCCATTATTGAGCTGTGTGTGCTGGACCCGGCACCATGATTCGCCAGTTTCCTTGTGCAGGATCAAGGGGCCGATAAATCTGTCCAATGAGCGAGGGCAGCGGGGTGCCAATTTCTCCCGCACTGGCTGAATGGTTTGATTGCTCCAGAATGATGGCGCTGAAGGTCTTATCCTCCAGTGCTTTCCGTAACAGGTGATCATCCCCCGATAAGGCAACGTTCTGGCCGTACAGGAAAAAGTCGAGGACGAAATTCTGACCAGCCCAGAAGCATAGAGCAGGCATTTCACAGGCGACAGGCCCGGGCATCGCCGCGATCCGGGTTTCCATGGAACGCCAGGCACGCAGATCGTCAGTGAGATGGCGTCGTTCGCCGATGATTTTTGGAATGGCAACCAGTCCGACGATCAATAACGGCGCGGCGATAAACACTCGCATGCGCCAAGGATTGTCCGCCGGAATGGAGGCGCTGCCAGAAACGGCCACGGACAGGCAAAGCGCGATCGCAGCCTCGATATGGGCATTCACATCTACGCCTTGCCCGCTGCGCTGGAAAATCCCGAGTGGGAGAGCGATCAGGACGAAAATCAGGATCAGATCAAGCCGATCATCCTGTCGCCGCATTTGCAGTAGTGGCCGGGAGGCAATGAGCATCGGCAGCAGCACCAGCAGAGGTACGATGGATTTATCGGCCATGCGAAGGATGGAGAGATGCCGTTTGGCGCCGACAATGTCGCGCATCATATCCGGCCCGTACAGCATCAGACAGAGCACGGTCACCCCCGCCAGACCGACCAGTGCGGTGATGCACCAGATACGCCACGCACGGCGGTGATACAGCAGCAGCCATATCCCTACTGCGAGCGGTGCAGCCAGCAGATTATGCTTGATCATCCCGCCGCACAGCAGCAGCAGTGCGGAGCCGACCGTGCAAGCCGCCGAGGGTGATTCCCCGGCCTGTTTCGGCAGGATCAGGGCCATCCCGGCCATCATGACCGCATCCGCCATCCATTGCGGGTCATCCAGCCCGACATAGCGTCGCAGCAGGGTGGCATTGAGCGCCATGAACAACAGCCCACCCAACCATGGTGCATAATCAGCCGGCGAGGCAACTCTGATCATCAACCGCCTGATCATCCAGACGATGATCCCGCCCACGGTGAGCATCGACAACAGCGCCAGCAGCCGGCCGGCAAGAATAGGGTCACCGGTCAGTTTTGCAGTCCAGCCGACGATGTAAAACGAGAGTGGCGGATAATTGTTGCCGGTCAGCCCATCCAGAGGCGGGTACAAGGCCTGTCCGGACAAAGCCTGCCGGGTCTGAAACGCATTCCATCCCTCATTGGGATCGCGTGAGAGATGATCCCCCAGACTCAGTACCCGTTCCGCAATCAGACCGAATGACAGCAGTCCGAGCAGCCATAAAAGCGCATGGCTGGCGCGTCCCCACCATAATGATGGAGATGAGGGGGAAATATTTTTCATTTCACCGCCGCCCGAACAGGCTCTCGATCTCGGCTTTGCTGAGGCGCAATACGGTGGGGCGGCCATGGCTGCATGTGGCGGCGCGTGGCGTGGCCTCCATCTGCCGGAGCAGGGCGTTCATCTCCGGCACGGTCAGACGCCGTCCAGCGCGGATGGAGCCATGGCAGGCCATACGTGCAATGACGGCATCCAGCCTGCTTTCCAGCGCGATGCTGGCGCCCAGCTCGGCCAGTTCCTCGGCGATATCCCGCAGCAGGGCGCTGACAGATTGCGGCTTCAGCAGAGCAGGCAAGGCGCGCACCAGAACAGCCCCGGGGCCGAAGGCTTCTATATCCAGTCCCAGCTTTGCGAGCGAAGAGGCCGCATCCAGCAGATGGGTCGCTTCCCGTGGCGGCATCTCCACCACTTCAGGCAGCAGCAGCGCCTGGCTGTTTACGGTGCCATCCAGCAGGGCGCTGCGGAGAGCCTCATGGGTCAGTCTTTCATGCGCGGCATGCTGATCAACGAGCACCAGCGCTCCGTCCGCCGCGACGGCAATCACATAGGTATCCAGCACCTGCGCCACCGCGGCCCCCAGCGGATAGGCGGGATCAGGGAGCGGTGGTGCGGGTGCCGATCGATCCTGAACCGTCTCGGGGGCAGAGGACATGGCGCCACGGGCGGCTGGTGCATCCTGAAGCGGTAACTGGGCCTCCGCGAAGCCGAAGTGCGGGCGTACCGGGGGAGCAGCAGCGTAGCCACCACCGCGCGTCGGCGTATAGCTGGGTCGGGAAATATTCAGCCGAGGGGGCGGAATGCTAAGGGTGGAAGATGCCTTTCCCCCATTCTCGGTTTGTCCGACCGGTCCGCCGACCCCGGCTGCAAGAGTGCGGCTGATCGCGCCGATGATCAGCCCGCGCACCGCGGCGGCATCGCGAAAACGTAGTTCCGTCTTGGCCGGATGGACATTCACGTCCACATCTTCCGGCGGCACGGTCAGCTCCAGCGCCACAACCGGGTGGCGGCCATAGGGGATCACGTCCCGATAGGCCACGCGCAAGGCCGTGCGCAGCATCGGATCGGTAACCGGGCGTCCGTTCACCACGAAACTCTGGGAGGCTCCGGTGGCGCGGGTCAGGGTAGGGGCGCAGATGAAGCCACCCAGCAGCAGCGTATCGCGTTCGGCAGAAACGGGCAGGATGGCAGCAGCGGCTTCTTCCCCCAGCAGCGCGGCGATGCGTGCCTGCGGGGTGGCGGCGGGAAGGTCAAAGATTTCCCGGCCATCGATTTCACAGCGGAACGCGACATGGGGGGCAGAGAAAGCCAGCCGCCGCACGGCGATTTCGGCCTGATCGGCCTCACTGCGAGGTGTTTTAAGAAATTTGCGGCGGGCGGGGGTCGCAAAAAACAGATCCCGCACCACAATGCGGGTTCCTTGTGGACCGGAGGCCGGTATGACCGCTCCAACGCGGCCCCCTTCAACGGTGATACTGTGGGCATGGTCACAGGCGGCGGTGCGACTGGTGATGCTCAGCCGTCCGGCGGCCCCGATAGAGGGCAGGGCCTCCCCCCTGAAACCCAGTGTGGCGATGCGGATCAGTGAGTCGTCGGTCAGTTTGGAGGTGGCATGACGCTGGATAGCCAGAGCCAACTCCTCCTCCGTCATGCCGCTGCCATCGTCCCGAACCTCGATCCGCGTGATGCCGCCGCCTTCCAGCGCCACGACGATGCGGGTCGCTCCGGCATCCAGGGCGTTTTCCACCAGCTCCTTCACCACGGCGGCGGGACGCTCAATCACTTCGCCGGCGGCGATGCGGTTGATCGTCGTATCCGACAGCAGGCGGATGCGCGGCGAGAGGGAGGGAGCGGCAGAGTCTGTCATGGATCGGATAATAGACCGAAACGGCCCGATCCAGAAGAAACCGGCTCAGAAGATCCCGAGGAAGCTGCTTTTTTTCTGCGGGGTCTGTGTGGTGGCAGTTGTCGGAGGCGGGGGAACCGTGATGCCCTTCTGACGCAGGCGGGCGGCTTCCTCGGCAGCGTTCAGCGTGGTGGGGACGGTATCGTCCTGCCAGAACATCAGCTTGTCCATCAGACCGGATTTTTTGGTCTGCCCGGGTAAGGGCTCGGCCTGCATAGGCTGCGGCTGTCTGGCCGGACCGGCGGCACTCAGCAGGGCCTTTTGTCCAGACCTGGCCGTGGTGCCCGGATCGGCCAGCGCTGCGGAAGGACTCAGCGCGGCTTCAGCGCTGATCTGCTCATTCTGTTCCTGCGGACGAGGCGCACCGGGGCGCGGTGGCTGCAACGGCCCGTCCAGAGTGGGGGGAATGTCCAGCGGCGCGCGGGTCGTGACCTTGAATTCATCGGGCGCATCGTGCACCAGCCCGAACGTGCGGAGCGTGCTTTCGCCGCAGCCGGAAACAGAGCAAAGGATTGCAATGGCGGAAAGGGAGCGGAACAGTCTTGTGCAGCAGGCAGTCGGGCGGCGCGGAAATGTGGTCATGGGTGCAGTGCTCATCATCCGGGCTGGGTCACGGCACTGGCGGCCGGGACTGGCGCATTCTTGAGAGGGAAGAATAGCGGGAACGATGCCGTCTGTCTGCACCGGCCATGCCATAACGGGGCTATATCAGCCTTCTCCGGTTCGGGTTTCCCTTTGGGTCCGCCCGATCAGCGTATCGATAATCAGCAGGGCAACGCCGATCACAATGGCTGCGTCGGCCACGTTGAACACAAACCATGACAACTCGCCTACATGCGCATGGATGAAGTCTACGACCGCGCCGAAGCGGAACCGATCAATCACATTCCCGATCGCCCCGCCGCCGATCATCCCCAGCGCGATGGCAATCAGCCGGTTTTCCGCACGCCGCATCCACAGCAGCAATCCGGCGACGATCAGGATCGCTCCGCCGCCCAGTATCCAGATACCGGCAGGCCCAAACCCGTTCAGCAGGCCGAAAGTGACCCCCCGGTTCCATACCATGGTCAGGTTCAGGACGGGCAGCAGCACAATCTGATGTTTCTCCGGCAAGTTTACCGTTTCGAGGATGAACCATTTGCTGCCCTGATCGGCCAACAGCACGATGAGGGCGGCAAGAATACCGATCGGCATATAGAATCCCGGAAACCGCCGTGCTTTCTCGGCGGCTCCGGCGCGGCGGAGGGCGGCAATGCTGCTCATGACGTCGTATCCTTCGCCTCTTCCTGTAACCCCGATTTCAAGCGCTGCGGCAGATCAGACCGCTCTCGACCGCATCCGCGCAGCGTACACACAGGGCCGGGTGGGCGGCAATGCTGCCGACTTCCGGAAGGACTTTCCAGCAGCGCGCGCATTTCCGGCCGGGCGCGCGGGTGATGGAGACCTCCATCTGCGTACCATCCAGCACGCCTTTGCTGGCTCCATCGGCATCGCGGGTAGGATCATAGACCTGTTCCAGCGCCGAGACGATGGTGATGTCCGCCCAGTCCGCTTCCGACAGTAAATCCATTTCCTCCAGCGATAGCGGCAGGCGGACGGCAGCCTGAAGAGAGGCACCGATCTGATTGGCCCGGCGGGCTTCCTCGATCGGCGCTGTAACGCGGCGACGGATGCTGCGGATTTCCTCCCAGCGCCGGGCAAGAACCGGATCGTGCCAGTGATGCGGCAGGGTGGGCAGGGTCTGGAGATGCACACTGTCCTGCTCGCCGAAGCGGGCGGTCCAGGCTTCCTCGGCCGTGAACACCAGCACGGGAGCCAGCCAGATGGTCAGGCAGCGATGCAGATGATCCAGCACAGTCCGCGTGGCGCGGCGACGCGGGCTGTCGGTGCGGTCGCAGTAGAGCACGTCTTTGCGGATATCGAAATAGAAGGCGGATAGATCGGTGGCGCAGAAATTGTGCAGGTCCGGGTAAAGTCCGGTCCAGTCATGGCTTTCCACCGCCTGCCGGAAGCGTGTGTCCAGTTCGGTGAGGCGATGCAGCACCCAGCGCTCCAGCTCCGGCATGTCTGCTTCTCTGACGCGTTCGGCTTCTTCAAACCCGTCGAGGCTGCCCAGAATCCATCGCAGCGTGTTGCGCAGGCGGCGATACAGTTCGCCCTGCTGCTTCAGGATTTCCTTGCCTATCCGCAGATCGTCCCGCGTGTCGGAGGACATGACCCACAGCCGGAGAATATCCGCGCCATACTGGTCGATCACTTCCTGCGGCGCGGTGACGTTGCCGAGGGACTTGCTCATTTTCCGTCCCTGCTCGTCCAGCACGAAGCCATGCGTCAGCACCGCTTCGAACGGAGCCGATCCGCGCGTGCCGACGGCTTCCAGCAGGGAAGACTGGAACCAGCCGCGATGCTGGTCGGAGCCTTCCAGATACAGATCGGCCGGCCATTTCATGTCCCGTGCTTCCAGCACGAAAGCATGGGTGGAGCCGCTTTCGAACCAGACATCGATCACGTCGAACACCTGTTCGTAATCCTCGGGATTGCGATCATTGCCGAGGAAGCGGGAAGGCGGAGAGGAATACCATGCATCGGCCCCTTCCTCCCGGAAGGCGGAGACGATGCGCTCCATCACGGTGGCGTCACGCAGCACCTGTCCGGTGGCTTTTTCCACAAATACGGCGATGGGTACGCCCCAGGCGCGCTGGCGGCTGATGCACCAGTCCGGGCGGTTGGCGACCATGGAGCCGATCCGGTTGCGGCCCTGATCGGGGATGAAGCGGGTACGGTCGATCTCGGCCAGAGCCTGCCCGCGTATGTCTTCCGACCCGTCCATGCGGATGAACCATTGCGGCGTGGCGCGATAGATCAGCGGTGCTTTGGAACGCCATGAATGCGGATAGGAATGCACCAGCGTGCTGCGGGCCAGCAGCATGCCCGCTTCCGACAATGCGGCGCAGACCGGCTCGGCGGCCTTGTAGACATGCAGGCCGGCAAACAGGGGAACGTGTTTGTAGTAGGTGCCGTCATCCCCCACCGTTTCCGGCACCTCGATGCCATGGGCGCGGCCGAGCTGGAAATCTTCCTCGCCATGGGCGGGGGCGGTGTGCACCAGCCCGGTGCCTTGCTCGGTGGTGACGTGATCGCCCGGCAGCAGGGGAACATCGAACTCGTAACCTCGGCCACGTAGAGGATGGGCGGCGATGGCACCTTCCAGCGCAGCCCCTTTGAACTGGCGCAGCACGCGATGCTCCGTGAGACCGGCGGCAGCCAGAGTTTGCGGCAGCAGGGCTTCCGCGACAATCAGGATTTCAGTCCCGCCGGAGCCGGTGGGAATCTCCACCAGCACGTAATCGATCTCCGGCCCGTAGGCGACGGCGCGGCTGCCCGGCATGGTCCATGGCGTGGTGGTCCAGATCACCACATAGGCCCCGATCAGATCAGCCTCGCGAGCGCTGAGCACCGGGTAGCGGACATGAATCGTGGTGCTGGTATGGTCGTGATACTCGATTTCGGCCTCTGCCAGAGCGGTTTTCTCGACCGGACTCCACATCACCGGGCGCAGGCCGCGATACAGTGCTCCATTCAGCAGGAATTTGCCGATCTCGCCCGCAATGGCGGCCTCGGAGCCGAAATCCATGGTGGCGTAGCGATTGGCCCAGTCGGCCTCCACCCCCAGACGGCGGAATTCGGCAGACTGGATATCGAGCCATTTGCGGGCGTAATCGCGGCATTCGGCGCGGAATTGAAGAACCGGCACCTCATCCTTGTTGCGGCCCGATTTGCGATATTCTTCCTCGATCTTCCACTCGATCGGCAGGCCATGGCAGTCCCAGCCGGGCACATAGGCGGCATCGTATCCGGCCATCTGCCGGGCGCGGTTGATCACGTCCTTCAGAATTTTGTTCAGGGCGTGGCCGATATGCAGATGTCCGTTGGCGTAGGGGGGGCCGTCATGCAGCACGAACGGCTCCGCCCCGATGCGGGCATCACGCAGCTTCCGCCCCAGCCCCATCGCCTCCCAGCGCGCGAGAATGCCCGGCTCTTTCTTCGGCAGGTCCCCGCGCATGGGGAAGGAGGTCGCCGGCAGGAAAACCGAGTTCCGGTAATCCGCGGTCTGGTTCTCTTGGGTCTGGGGATCGCTCTGGTCTTGACTATGAGACATGATGGTCCGCCGCTGGAGGGCCGCCAGGATACGGCCCGGAAAGAAAAGAAGAAAATGGAAATCGCCGCGTCTGGCTGGCCGTCGCAACAGGGCACGCAGGCAGGTGCCCGGGCGGCCAGCTACCTAATTCGCAGGCGGGGTCGGGTGGAGATGGACTGAAACGGTCTGGACGACATGGCTGCATTCTGCATCGGGGGGCGGACTATGCTTGGCGCGCAGGAAGCTGGTCAAGCAGCTTCCGTGCTTCAGTCGCATCCTGGGCAATCTGGCCGCGTAGATCATCCAGCCCGGCGAATTTTCGTTCCGCCCTTAAAAATGCGTGCAGGCTGACAGTGATATCCTGATCGTACAGATCACCGCTGAAGTCGAACAGATGTGCTTCCAGCCTGCTTTCCGGCCCTTCATTGACGGTCGGGCGACGGCCGATATTGGCAACACCCGGATATTCGGTGCCGTCAGGCAACCGGGCCGTGACGGCATAGACGCCGCGGGCCGGCTCCAGATGCCGACCGAAGGGGATATTTGCCGTGGGAAAGCCGATGGTGCGTCCGCGTTTGTCCCCGTGCGAGACGATGCCGCGGATTCCCCATGGCCGCCCGAGCAACTGTGCCGCACGCTCCGGATAGCCATCCTGCAACAGGCGGCGGATGCGGGTGGAGGAGAGTGGCCCTTCTGCATCCATGACGGGCGGTACAATGGTCAGCCCGATCCCCAGCGCCTCGCTGCGGGTGGAGAGCAGGGTGATATCGCCGCCGCGTCGGTGGCCGAAGGCGAAATCGGCCCCGCAGGCCAGATGTTTTGCATCCAGCCCGGCCAGCAGAACGCCGGAGATGAATTCCTCGGCTTCCATCAGGCTGAAAGCCTCGTCGAAGGCCAGTTCCACCACCCATGTCACGCCCAGCCGTGCCAGCGCATCGGCGCGCTCGGCAGAGAGGGTCAGGCGGAAGGGCGGATCATAGGGACGGAAGAACTCCCGCGGATGCGGCTCGAAGGTCAGCGCCATCAGGGGGGCGGTCGGTCTGGCCGCATGGGCGGCACGGATAACGGCCTCATGCCCGAGATGCACGCCGTCGAAATTGCCCAGTGCGACGCTTGCGCCGCGGGCTTCGGGGGGGATGTGTCGCCAGTCCGTGATGATCCGCATGCCGCCGTTTGTGCGCGAAGGCTGCGTCGGGATCAATCATTCAGTGCAGCAGAAACAGGCATGGCACCGTGACAGGTGGGGCACCATGACAGGCGGGCATGAATGCGGCAGCCTGTGTTTTCTTACATCGCATTGACCGTAACGGGAGTCTCCCCCTGATGGCCGCACGTTTCGAAAACATATCCGCGCCGAGGCCCACACGGGAAAGCCTCGCCGCGGGACGGGACGCCGTGCTGGCCCTGATGGAAGCAGGAGCATGGGCGCAGGCCCTGTCCACCATGGATCAGGATCGGCGGGATTATGCACGCTGGTCGGCATTGGTACACCTGGCTTTCTCCCGCAACACGGCGGAGGTGGAGGCGAAAGCGGAGCGCAGCTATGCGGATTCTCTCGCGCCTTTTGCGCAGGATTGTGAGGTCACGCTGAAGCGGCGCGTGCTGGCCCATCCTGACCGTGCATCGATTCTGCCTTTGCTGGCACCGCCTTATGGCGAGCATGTGCTGGCGCTGTGGGAGGCGGATATCACCACCTTTATCCCGGCCATTGCGGATGATCTGGAACAGGAATCAAAGCTGGAGGCGGACTATACCGAGCTTCTGGCGGCGGCCCGGCTGGAGATCGGCGGTCAAACCGTCAATCTCTCCGGCCTCGCCCCTTATGCCGAGCATGCGGATCGCGCGATCCGTCATGAGGCGGAGACGGTCCGCTGGCAGTATTTTGCTGATCACGGCGAGAGGCTGGACGGAATTTACGATGCTCTGGTCCGGCTGCGGCATGGCATGGCCCGCAAGCTGGGGGATGAGAACTTCATCGCTCTGGCCTACCGGCGGCTGCGTCGCACCGATTACGGGCCGGAGGATGTCGCCCGCTATCGCGATGCCGTCGCGGAAAAGGTGACCCCGCTGGTTGCCCGTCTGCTGGAAGCAAGGCGGCAGGAGCATGGCTGGGACAGGCTGCGTTTTTGGGACGAAGCGCTGGTCGATCCGCGCGGCAACCCGCAACCGCTCGGCGGGGTGGAGGTGCTGGGCGAGGCTGCTCAGGGCCTGTTCGATGCGATGGACGCGCATCTGCCCGGAGGAGACGCAAAAGGCATCGGAGCCTGTTACCGGTTGATGCGTGCCGGCGGTTTCATGGATCTGGATAACCGTCCCGGCAAGGCGGGTGGGGGATTTTGCACCTCCTTTCCTACGCAATCGGACGGGATGCCGTATATTTTCGCGAATTTTACCGGCACGCATCACGATATCGGCGTGTTCACCCATGAAATGGGCCATGCCTTCCAGAATTATGCCAGCCGCACCCTGCCGGGTATCGATCTGCTCTGGCCGACCTATGAAGCGGCGGAAATCCATTCCATGAGTCTGGAATTCCTGACCTGGCCCGGAATCGGCAAGCTGGTGGGAGAGGACGAAGCCGAGCGTTACCGGCGCATGCACCTGATCCAGTCGCTGGCTTTTCTGCCGTATGGCGTCTGCGTCGATCATTTCCAGCATGAGGTCTATGCCAGGCCCGACGCCACCCCGGCAGAACGCCATGCGATATGGCGGCGGCTGGAAGCCCGTTACATGCCGTGGACCGATTACGGTGATCTGGCGTGGCCGGCGGCGGGCGGGCGCTGGCAGGCGAAGCAGCACATCTACAATTCGCCATTCTATTACATCGATTACACGCTGGCCTTGTGCTGTGCGCTGCAATTCTGGGTGCGCATGCGGCAGGATTATGCCTCGGCACTGACGGATTATGTCGCTCTGTGCGGGCGTGGCGGCGCGGCCCCTTTTACCGCTCTGGCACGTTCAGCCGGTCTGGCCAGCCCGTTTTCCCCCGGTGCCCTGGATGCGGTGGTGGATGAGGCGGCGAAAACACTCGGGTTGATATGATTTTTCTGTGATAAAATCACAAAATAATCCAGAATATCAGTAAGGACGGTATCAAAAGGGTTGGTCGGCAAAGAGGCCGGCCGGGGGTATCAGTGATGAAAATCATCTCCCGGATCGGGGTTTTTACAGTCTCGTTGCTGCTGTGCCTTCTGCTCGGCCCCGCCACGGCCAGCCGTGCCGATCTGGGGCAGTCCGAGTTTGATCAGGCTCTGCAAGCTTTGCAGGGCATTGATCTGGCCAGCCTGTTGCCCCCTCCGCCCGCCCCCGGCAGCCGACAGGCGCAGATGGATATGGAGGCGGTCCGTCAGGCTGTCGCCGCCCGCACGCCGGCGCAGGAGAAAAAAATCCGCGCCGATCATGAGTGCGTGATGGAGCAGTTCGCCTCCGTGATGGGGCCGGATTTCGATCATCAGCATTATCCGCGTCTCGCCGCCATGCTGGATCGTGTCTATCGCGTGGAGGCGCAACTGGTCGCGCAGGCCAAGGCGAAGATTGGTCGTCCTCGGCCCTATACGCTGGATCCTACGCTCAAAACGCTGGAGACACGCTCGGCGCAGGCTTCCTATCCGTCGGGGCATGCTACCTTCGCCTACATGACAGCCGCCATTCTGGCCCGGATTTTCCCGGAGAAACGGGAGGCGCTCTACGCGCGTGCCGGCGTCTTTGCTCATAACAGGGTGGAGGCCGGGTCGCATTTTCCAAGCGATCTGGAGGCAGGGCAAATTGTCGGTGAATGGATTGGCAATGCCATAGAGAAAGCTAGATTACCCAATATAATTGACTCTGACCTAGGTGCTCGATATAAATGAGCTTCCTGATTATTCAGGACGTGCATACACCCCCTGACCAGAAAGGAGAATTAGTGAAGCTTACCTTAGAGGTTAATCACACAACTGTCTATCTCTTCCTAATAATCTTGGAAAAATATTTTCTTTGAAAACCAGAAAGGGCTGATCCAAAGTTTTGGGCCAGCCCTTTCAAGTATATTTACATCCCCGTATGCACGGGGGAGCAGCTTTATTTGAAGCCGAGCTTGAGAACGCTAGCGGGCTATCTCCATTAATATGGAGGTGTATAATTTTACCTGTTAAATACTAGAACGGAAAGCAAATTCTGCCAACAGCCTATCGCGGATCACTCATCTGAGGCTGCCGCATAGCGTTTTCGGAAAAATCCGGAATCGGCACCGGATACTCACCCGTAAAACACGCATCGCAATAATACGGCTTGCTGTCATCGCGTCCGGGCCGCCCGAGTGCGCGATACAGCCCGTCCAGAGAAATGAACGCCAGGGAGTCCGCTCCAATCAGCTTGGCCATTTCCTCGACATTGTTGCGGGCAGCCAGCAGCTTGCTGCGTTCCGGCGTGTCGATGCCGTAGAAGCACGAATATGTGGTGGGCGGAGAAGAAATGCGCATATGGACTTCGGCGGCTCCGGCCTGACGCACCATCTCCACGATCTTGCGGCTGGTGGTACCCCGCACGATGGAGTCATCCACCAGCACCACGCGCTTGCCCTCCAGCGCGGCGCGGTTGGCGGAGTGTTTCAGCTTTACGCCCAGATGACGGATCTGGTCGGTCGGCTCGATAAAGGTGCGACCCACATAGTGATTGCGGACGATACCGAGTTCGAACGGCACGCCCGATTCCGCCGCATATCCCATCGCGGAGGGGACGCCTGAATCCGGCACGGGCACGATGACATCGGCCTCGACATGGCTTTCGCGGGCCAACTCGCGCCCGATGCTCTTGCGGGCATCATAGACGGAAATGCCTTCCAGCACTGAATCCGGACGGGCGAAATAGATGTATTCGAACACGCAGAAGCGGGAGGTCGTGCGGCCGAAGGGACGGATGCTGTGCACACCCTGATCGTTGATGACGACGATCTCGCCCGGCTCCACATCCCGTACGAATTCCGCGCCGACGACATCCAGCGCGCAGGTCTCGCTCGCCAGGACCCATGACCCCGGCGCACCGGCGGCGCCGGGAATGCGGCCCAGAATCAGGGGGCGAACCCCCATCGGATCACGCACGCCGAGCAGCGCATCGGTGGACAGGGCCACCAGAGAGTAGGCCCCCGTCACCTGCTTGATGGCATCAATCAGCCGGTCCACCACAGTGGAATAGAGGCTGATCGCGATCAGATGGACGAAGACCTCGCTGTCTGTGGTGGACTGAAACAGGCAGCCACGCCGGACCAGCGCCTTGCGCAGGGTCAGGGCATTGGTCAGGTTGCCGTTATGGGCGACGGCCAGACCCCCGAACTCGAAATCGGCATAAAGCGGCTGCACGTTGCGCAGCAGGGTCTCGCCGGTGGTCGCGTAGCGGTTATGCCCGATCGCGTGCGGACCGGGCAGGGAGGCCATGATCCGTGCATCACCGAAATTATCGCCGACCAGCCCCAGGCCCTTATGCGTATGATGGCGCTGCCCGTCATAGCTGACGATGCCGGTTGCTTCCTGTCCGCGATGCTGCAGCGCATGCAGGCCGAGTGCGGTAATGGCGGCGGCATCCGTGGCATTCCAGATGCCGAACACCCCGCATTCCTCATGCAGCGTATCGTCCTCGGCCCGATCGACCATCAGGGTCTGCGGCGTCATGGGACCGGTTCCGCCGGAAGAGGCGGCGGCATCGTGAAGCTCGTCGGAACGGGTCGGCTGCGCCATTTATTTACTCTCCTGCCCCTCGCTGGGCCGTCTTCCGGTGGCATAGCCGCGGGGGCTTGCCTGCATATAGTCCTGCGCCCTGGTGTCCACCTTTGCAGGGGCAGCCAGTTTCGGGCGGTATTCTTCCGGGACTTCTTCGGTCAGGCGGACCGCTCCCGCATAGATATAGGGTAAGGCACGTGCTTTCAGTACCGGCTCCGGCCAGTTTTGCACAGGAATCAGCAGCCCTGCCGCGATATAGGCGCAGAGCATCAGAGCGAAGCCGCGCACGATGCCGAAGACCAGCCCCAGCGTGCGATCCAGTCCCCCGAGAACGGAGCCGCGTACCAGTTTCCCGATCATGGAGGCGACAACCGACAGCACGATCAATGCCACCACAAAAACGATGGCAAAGGCGGCCGGATCGGCCAGCGCATGATCCGGGATCAGAGTACGGATCTGCGGAGTGACGGATGTAAAGCTTCGTGCCGCGATCCAGGCGGCCCCCACCCATGCGCCAATCCCCAGAGCCTCGCGCACGAAGCCCCGCGTAAAGGCCAGCATGGCCGATACGGCCAGAACCGCCAGCACGGTCAGGTCGACCCAGTTCATAGCGGCTGGATCAAGGCAGGGCGCATAACAGCGCCATGGAGGGTGGCCCGGTTCACGGTCATCATCATGTCACGAAAAGGTGCAGCGAGGCGCATATATCGACCCTCTCGCTCTGATGCCAGCGCGGAGGCTGCATTGCAGCATATCCTCGCAAAATAAGTGACCATCATGTCACGCTTTGTCCCGGGCCGGTATAGTGGCATAAGCCCGGTCAAGCATGCCCGGACGTTGACAGAAACCGATCCGTCACTGGCGGCGCAGGATCGAACAGGGCAAGGTGCCGGCATGGATGTGTCGATGGCATTGCTGAATCTGGCTGGCTCCGTGGCGTTGCTGCTGTGGGGCGTGCATATGGTTCAGACAGGTATTCAGCGTGCACTGGGGGCGCGGCTGAATATTTTTCTCACCCGGGCGCTGCGGAACCGTTTCAAGGCCTTTCTGGCCGGCATGGGCGTCACCGCCATTCTTCAAAGCAGCACCGCCACCGGGCTGATGCTGACCGGATTCGCGGCAGGCGGGTTGGTGGAACTTGCTCCGGCGCTGGCGGTCATGCTGGGTGCCAATGTCGGCAGCACGCTGATCGTCCAGCTTTTGTCTTTCGACATTGCCGCTGTGGCGCCCGTAATGATCCTGATCGGGGTCATGATGTTCCGTCGCGGGCAGGCGGCCACACGGGATACCGGGCGCATCATGATCGGGCTTGGCCTGATGCTTATGGCGCTGCACAGCTTCGTGGCCCTGCTGGAACCCTATGAGCACGCAGGGCAGGCGCGGGAGCTGCTGGGCGTTGTGGCCAGCTGGCCGTTGCTGGATCTTCTGCTGGGGGCCGGGTTGACATGGGCGGCGCATTCCAGCGTGGCGACGGTATTGCTGATGATGAGTTTCGCACAGAAAGGCGCGATTTCTCCCGATGCCGCTTTTGCCATGGTGCTCGGCGCGAATATCGGCACTGCGATCAATCCGGTGCTGGAAGGGGCATCGGGAGAAGATCCCGCGGCCCGTCGGCTGCCGTTGGGTAACCTGCTGCTCCGCACACTGGGGGCGGTGGTGGCAATGGTGGTGCTGGGGCCTGTCGGTCGTCTGATGGTGCAGATCGAGCCGGATGCGGGCAGGGCCGTCGCGGATTTCCATACCGCCTTCAACCTTATGCTGGCGATTGTGGCGTTTCCCCTTCTGGACGCATTCGCAAACATGCTGAAGCGGATGCTGCCCGCCAGACAGGATGAGGATGATCCGGCCCGCCCGCTCTATCTGGATGGAGCAGCCGTGGAAAGCCCGCCCGCTGCACTCGGTGGGGCAGCGCGGGAGGCCCTGCGGCTGGTCGATGTGCTGGAGACGATGTTGCATGGGCTGAAGGAGGCATTCGCCCGTGGTGGCCGAAAGGGGATTGCCGATACCAGGCGGCTCGACTCGGTGCTCGACCGCCTCAATGCTGCGATCCGCTCCTATCTGACCCGGATCGATCCGGAAGCCATGAGTGAGGCCGATCATCGCAGGGTGCGGGAAATCCTTTCATTCGGCACGAATATTGAAAATGCGGGCGATGTGATCGAACGTAATCTGCTGTCTCAGGCGATGAAAAAATTTAAGGGCGGGATTGCCTTCTCCCCCGAGGCGGATGCCGAGATCCAGACATTGATCGAGCGCTGTACCAGCAATCTTCGCAACGCTGCGGCCCTGTTCATGACCGAGGATGTGCGCCTCGCCCGCCGTCTGGCAGCGGAAAAGGAAGTGTTCCGGGATGCCGAAAATAGCGCCACCGAACAATATTTCCGGCGGCTGCGGACGGAAGGGAAAGCGGCCGAGCTGGAAAACCTGTATCTGGATGTGTTGCGTGACCTGAAACTGATGAACACGCATCTCGTGGCCGCTGCCGCCTATCCGGTGCTGGAGGCGCATGGGGAACTGGCCGCCAGTCGTCTGCGGGTTGAATGAGGCTTCCTTCTGCGGTCCTTGGTTGACGTCGGACCGTTTCCGATTGTACGTGAGCAGCGTGACATCAGAAGTCAAAACCCGTCCCTTTTTCCGCGTGCGCGGTCGGTCCTTCATTGCTGTCGTCCTGGTACCGGAACAACCGGTGCATGACTGGCTGGGGGAGCTTGATGCGCAGATCGAGCGGTCACCGAGCTTTTTCGACCGTCGCCCGGTGGTGGTAGACCTGTCTGTTGCCGGGTTGCAGGAACCCGGCCTGATGGCACTCTTTGCCGAGCTGGAAGCCCGCAATATCCGCCCCATCGGGATTGAGGGGCTGGATGAAGCCGAAGAAGAATGGAGCGAAAATCTGCTTGCTTCCCTGCCGCCGGTGATTCGCGGCAGCCGTGCTGCGGGCGATCTGGATATTCCTGAAGAAACCCGGCCGGAAGAAATGATGGCCCTGGTCGTAGAGCGCCCCGTGCGCTCCGGCCAATCTGTCGTGCATGACAAGGGGGACGTGATTGTGATCGGCTCCGTCGCATCCGGGGCGGAGGTCGTTGCGGGCGGTTCCATTCACGTCTACGGCACGCTCCGTGGACGTGCGATTGCCGGATTGATGGAAGACGGAACCCCCCGTATCTTCTGCAGCAAGCTGGAAGCCGAGCTGGTGGCGATCGAAGGCGTCTGGAAAACCGCCGATGATATGGAACCATCCCTGCGCGGCAGGCCGGTGCAGATCATGCGTGACGGTGAAACGATCAAGATCGTCGCGTTCGACTAAAGGGGCCTCTTACGCTGGGCCGATATGTTGGCTATCGTCGAAACGATAAGGCATCCGTGTTTCAGTGGCCCTGATGATCATGGCACAGCGTGGGTGACCGGGTCATGATCTACGGTGGAGCATCCCCAATGTGGATGCGGTTGAGCGCCTGAGGGAGGCTTGAATGTCTAAGGTTTTGGTTGTGACCTCGGGCAAGGGCGGTGTCGGCAAGACGACATCGACTGCCGCGCTGGGTGCGGCATTGGCCCAGCTGGGCAAGACCGTCTGTGTCGTCGATTTCGATGTGGGCCTGCGCAATCTTGATCTGATCATGGGTGCGGAACGTCGTGTGGTGTTCGACCTGATCAATGTAGTGCAAGGCGATGCGCGCCTCAGCCAGGCCCTGATCCGTGACAAGAGGGTTGAAAATCTCTCCCTGCTGCCTGCCAGCCAGACCCGTGACAAGGATGCGCTGACCCCGGAAGGTGTGCAGACCGTGATTGAGGAACTGCGCACACGTTTTGACTGGGTGGTCTGTGACAGCCCCGCCGGGATCGAAAAAGGCGCCACGCTCGCGATGCAGTTTGCCGATGTCGCGGTTGTGGTGACCAATCCCGAAGTGTCATCCGTGCGCGACAGTGATCGCATCATCGGTCTGCTGGATTCAAAAACGGACAAGGCGCAGAAAGACGAGCGCATCGACAAACATCTCTTACTAACCCGTTATGACGCTGTGCGGGCGGCGAAGGGCGAGATGCTGAAGGTTGATGACGTGCTGGAGGTTCTGTCGATTCCTCTGCTGGGCATCATTCCCGATAGCGAAGAGGTGCTGAAAGCTTCCAATGTCGGCTCACCCGTGACGTTGAATGCACCGCAGAGCGTCCCGGGCAAGGCCTATTTCGATGCTGCAAGGCGCCTGCTGGGTGAGGATGTGCCGATGGTGGTGCCGTCCGAGAAGCGCGGGCTGGTTGGTCGTCTGTTCGGCAGGAGGGTTGCGTGAGCTTATTCGGCTTTCTCCAACGTAAACCGACGGCCCAGGTCGCCCGCAACCGGCTTCAGATTCTGCTGGCGCATGAGCGGGGGCTGGAGGGTAATGCTGACCTTGCCGCCATCCTGCAGGAAGAGATTATTGCGGTCATCGCGAAGCATGTCGAGATCGACCGGGAAAAGGTGCAGGTCAAGCTTGATCGCGGCTCTGCTTTTTCCACACTGGAAATCGATGTCGAGATGCCAAATGGAAAGAAGGCTTGAGCATCCGGGCAGGCCGTTCAGGGTGAAATCATCCTGCCTGTTGCTTCCCTTCAGTCTGGCCTTATGTCTGGGTTTGGCAGGATGCGGTTCTTCACATCATCGTTATACAGGCGGCGGTACGCCTTATACCGGTGGGGCATCTTATGAGGAGTCCCCTTATCCTCAAGCGGGGCAGACGCTCGATTTCCGGACTCGTGCACAGGTGAACTGTGCCGCCGGGGATGCCGGGTCCTGCAAAATTCTCCGCGCCATCCGCTGAGATTTTTGTGATCACAGGCAAAGACAACTGATCACTTTGTGGGGCGTTATGTGTCTTGACCCGAACTTTATCGGGGACAAATCACAGCCAGAGGGACGCGCCATGACCGGACCGCTTTATCGTGACCGTCATAACCTGACTGCGGCAGCCATATTGTTGATCAGTGTTATCGTCAGTGGGAAATCTTTTGCGAGTGAGCATGGCGCTGAAGCACCGGCCGGTTCTATTGCAGCGGCGAAGGCCGTGCATGTCGGTTTGGGCATTGGCAGTGGTGTCGGGTCACAATACTGGTATGTACCTGGTGCCCCTTACAGTGCGGGGGATGCGGACTCATCCGAGCATGAAAAGGGCAGCCTGCGTCAGATGTCGGACGGTGTGGAACCGTCCTGGTATCCCGTAAAAAAATAAAGGCTATCTGTTATCAGGGTTTTTGCTGAAGCGTCTGGATAATCTCGAACCCTTCGAATTCAGGATGCCCGAGATAAAGCGGTCGATTGCTGCCGGCATTTTTATGAGCCGCGCGGAAAGCTTCTGATCTGGTCCAGGCTTCGAAGGTAGCGTGGCTTGCCCATATTGTATGCGATGCATAGAGGACATGATCCTCACGTACCGGGCCTTTCAAGAGATGAAATTCGATGAAACCCGGTACAGTCTCCAGAAAACTGGGCCGATTGGCCCAGACTTCCTCAAATGCCTGTGTGGCATCCGGCAGAACCTTGAACCGGTTCATGGCAATAAACATAAGCACTTCTCCTGCTGCCGGTTGGCCAGCCTGATGTAGCGGGCCGCCCCTTGTATCCGGCGATCGTGCAATTCTGACGGATAGGCGGCAAGGGGGGGAATATGCCGGATTTCAGGTGATGACGCGCAGGGCAGGCCGTGCGTCGACACCCAGCTTGCGATAGATCGCCAGGTAATCCTCTGCCATGCGGCGTGCCGTGAAGCGTTTTTCAAACATGGCACGCACATTTGTCCGGTTGAGCCGATCGAGCTTGCGCGCGGCAGCGATGGCGCTTTTTTCATCCTCGACGATAAAGCCGGTCACGCCATCATCCAGAATTTCCGGGACCGAGCCGCGATTCATGGCAATAACTGGTGTACCGCAGGCCATGGCCTCGATCATCACCAGCCCGAACGGCTCCGGCCAGTCGATCGGCATCAACAGACCAAGGGCGCCGGAGAGAAATTCGGCTTTTCGGTCATCCCCGATTTCGCCCACCATTTCGACGCCTCCGCCCGGCAGCATCGGTTTGATCACGGTTTCGAAATAGTCCTGATCGGCCTTGTCCACTTTGGCGGCAATGCGCAGAGGGATACCCACTGCACGGGCGATGCGGATGGCCGTATCGGGCCGTTTTTCCGGACAGATGCGGCCCAGAAAGGCCAGATAATCCTGTTTGCCGGGCTGAGGCGTCAGCAGGTCGGCAGGCAGACCATGCAGGACTGTGCCGATGAAATGAGCGTTCGGCAAAGGGCGGCGCTGGGAATGGGAGATGGAAATGACCGGTGTATCCGGGAAGGCATCATAAATCTGGGACAATTCCGGCAGATCCAGCCGCCCATGCAGAGTGCTGACGAACGGGGTCGGTTGGCGGGAAAACAGGCTGAACGGCATGTAATCATTATGAAAATGCAGCACGTCGAACTGATCCGCCATCTGCCGCACCCGTTCCATTTGCAAAATCTGGGGTGCCAGCGTGTCGCGGATCGTTTGATCCAGCCTCAGCGCCTGCGGCCATGTCGCTTCCAGCTTTGCCCCGGTTATGGAATCTCCGCTGGCGAACAGGGTAACGTCATGTCCCATTGCGACCAGCTCCTCAGTGAGGAAGGAGACAACGCGTTCCGTACCCCCATAAAGCTTGGGCGGAACGGCTTCGTGTAATGGGGCAATCTGGGCAATACGCATGGCGATAAGCTCCATTTTTGCTGCGGATAACGATCTGGATGCCGGTGTCGCTGCGTAAAACATGCATCCTGATACAGGCAGTAATAAGACAGGTTTGCCTTAGTGCTGCCGCAATGATCGGTAAAATGTGCTGACCAAAGGCAATGTCCTGAGAATGCCCGACCTCATGGTTCAGCATTTCTGCCGGGACCGAAACGGATCAGTTCGTAAAAGGTTGCTGCCATGATGCCTCCCGGTAACGGCCTGTGCTGATAGCAGGAAGGAAGACTCTCATTTTGAATGAGGTGCCGCTTCTGTTGAAAGGGCAGTTTTTCTGGCCTGAGCAGCAACAGTAAACTTATTGACGATAACGGATGCGCATCGTGGGTGACGGATCGATCAATATCACGTATCCGGGAGTACTCATGTCCAATAAACCCGTCACGATCACTCTTTCAGACCATTCCGGGCAGACCATTCCGGGATGTGCGCAATGGTTGCAAAAAGACTGGGTGGTGCAGCAGATGGCAGGATCATGAAACACCTGCGGCAAATGCTGTCGGTGAAGCCTTTTGAGACAGTCCCCGGGGGGCGCGTGAACAACGACAACCAAACCCGCAGCCTGCCGACCCGGACGCTGCCATTTATTTTTCACTACGTTCGCCGCCATCCTGTCGGGCATCTGACCGTCCTGTTATCCGTGCTGATGGCGGTGTCCTTTGCAACGTTCTCCCAATACGGCGTCAAGAATCTGGTGGACGTACTTTCCGGCAATCGTGTGGATGAAGTCTGGAGCGCATTCGCCATTCTCGCCGGCTTGATCGCCGCCGATAATATGAGCTGGCGTATCGGGGGATGGGTCTCCACCCACACATTCGTCGCGGTCACAGGCGATCTGCGCCGTGATCTGTTCGAACATCTCACCGGACACTCCCCGGCCTATTTTGCCGATCGCCTGCCGGGCATGCTCGCCGGACGTATTACGGCCACCGGGAATGCGATCTTTCAGCTTGAGCAGCTTTTCGCATGGAACGTGTTGCCGCCGACTTTTGCGGTCGTTCTATCCGTGGCGATGCTGGCGCTGGTCAGCCCGCTGATGTCCGCGACACTGGCTCTGATATCGCTGGGACTGGGGGCCGTCCTGATGATCTGGGCGGCACGCGGCAACCGGTTGCACGAACGTTACGCAACGGATGCGGCAAGGGTGGATGGCGAACTGGTCGATGTCATCAACAATATGCCGTTGGTGCGTGCTTTCGGCGCGACGCTGAGGGAACGGGAGCGATTTGCGGCCCGCGTTCAGGATGAAATGTCAGCCCGTGGCCATTCCCTGCGCTATCTGGAGCGGCTGCGGCTGTTTCATGCGGTGTTTACGGCGGCGCTGACAGCCGGGTTGCTGGTCTGGGCAATCCTGTTGTGGCAGCACAAGATGGCGAGCACCGGGGATGTCGTTCTGGTGACTACGCTCGGCTTCAATATTCTGCATGGTACCCGCGATCTGGCCGTGGCGCTGGTGAATATGGTGCAGGATGTGGCCCGTCTGTCGGAAGCTCTGGCAACATTACTGCTGCCCCATGATCTGCGTGACCAGACGGATGCGCGTACTCTCCCTTCTGCTGTCGGGGCGGTCGAATTCAGGGATGTCACTTTTGCCTATCCGGGTGCCAGCCCAGTCCTGAAGAAATTCAACCTTGTTGTCCCCGCCGGGCAGCGTGTCGGGTTGGTTGGGCGCTCCGGCTCTGGCAAGACCACGGTTTTGACCTTGATGCAAAGGCTGCGTGAGCTCGGGGAGGGACAGATCCTGATCGACGGGCACAATATCGCGACCATGACGCAGGAAAGCCTGCGTGATGCGATCAGTATCGTGCCGCAGGATGTCATGCTGTTCCATCGCTCGGTGATCGATAATATTCGTTATGGCAAGCCTGATGCGAGCTTTGCCGAGGTGGAGGCGGCTGCGGAAGCTGCGTGCTGCCGTGACTTCATCGACGATCTGACCGAAGGATACGATACGATCGTGGGTGACCGCGGGGTGAAACTTTCCGGGGGTCAACGTCAGCGGCTGGCCATCGCCCGGGCTTTCCTGCGTAATGCGCCTGTGCTGGTGCTGGATGAAGCGACCAGTGCGCTCGACAGTGAAAGTGAACGGGCCGTTCAGAGGGCGCTTGATCGCTTGATGCAGGGTCGAACCGTGATTGCCGTGGCGCATCGTCTGTCCACGCTAAAGAATTTCGATCGGATCGTGGTGATGCAGCATGGCCGTATCTTGCAGGATGGCTCGCCGACCGAGCTGGAGCGCAATGACGGGCCGTTCCGGGATCTGTTGCTTCAGCAGACCATGATGATTGCCGCCGAATAAGCGGCCAGGGTGCTATTTAAACAGGGGTAGGGGCTGGGCACTGCAGGTGTCCGGCCTTTTTTTATGCACATCCCTGAGAGGAGAAGCAGAAAAGAGGAGGAAGCCGGCGGGGGATAATCCCCCGCTGCGGTCTCCGATCCGGCTCCGTCCGTTGATAAGGCTCCACCAGAATGGCGCAGAGGACGGAAGCGGTTTTCAGGCGGGCTGGTTATCACCAACCCTGTCCGGCCGCCCGATGGCTGGCCGGGTATATGTGCGGGACCGTTGGGCCCGGCTTGGCGGAAGGTATATCAGAACCCTTCACGCTCCAGACGCTTGCGCTCCAGCTTGCGGGCGCGGCGAACGGCTTCAGCAGCTTCACGAGCCTTACGCTCCGACGGCTTTTCAAAGTGCCGACGCAGCTTCATTTCACGGAAAATGCCTTCGCGCTGCATCTTCTTCTTGAGCGCCTTGAGCGCCTGATCGACATTATTGTCACGAACCAGAACTTGCACTGGGTAGTCATCTCCTTTCTCTGGGCGGTCTGAACCCGGGCCGCACGAACGGGTTCCGCTGGAGACTCCAACGGAAGGCGGGGCGTATAACACAGTTTCGCCGAAGAAAACAAAGCCTGTTTCTGTGGCCTGATATTTTCTGGCTCTGGCAGGTCGAAACAGGTCTTTCTGATACCGTTTCGTGCCTTGCGGTGTCCGGCTTCGTAACGGACAATATGATCGAAATCAGGCCAGGTGGCAGTGGCAAATACGGGAGAGGCGAGCAATGTCGATTCTGAAGATCGCACGCATGGGGCATCCCGTGCTGTTGCGTCGTGCAGATCCTGTGCCTGATCCGACTGCGCCGGAGATACAACGCCTGGCTCTGGATATGATTGAAACCATGATCGATGCCCCCGGTGTGGGGCTGGCGGCACCACAGGTTTATCAATCCCTGCGCATGTTCGTGTTTCGTGTGCCTGTCTCCCGCGGTGGTGAAGAAGTCTCTCCCACCGTGCTGATCAACCCTGAGCTTGAATGGGTGGGGGATGAGATTCAGATGTGCTGGGAGGGATGCCTGTCCATTCCCGGCTTCAGGGGGGAAGTGCCCCGTGCCATGCGCGTCCGTTATCGTGGCATCGGACTGGATGGGGCTGTTATCGAGCGTGAGGCCAGCGGCTTTCACGCGAATGTCATTCAGCATGAATACGACCATCTGGATGGTATCCTGTATCCTATGCGCATGAACGATCTCGGGAGGCTGGGCTTTGAGGAGGAGATTGCCCGCGCACAGGCAGCCCTGGCAGCGGAACAGAAGGATGATGCAGAATGATTTCCCCGCTGGACTCTCTGATAGACGACCCTGAGCAGGATAGGGTTATTGCGGCGCTGCTGCCTCATGTTCCGGTTCTGGGGTGGACCGAGGCCGCTTTGCGCAGAGCCTTGAGCGATCTGTCCCTGCCACCCGATGATGCGCCTTTATTCTGGCATGGTGGGGCTGCTGGCCTGATCGAGGCATGGTCCGGCTGGCTGGATCGGACCATGATGGCAGAGGTCGAGCAGGCATCCGGTGTCACGAAACTGAGCGCCCGTGTCCGTCTGGCCATTGTGGCCAGGCTTTCCTTGATGGGGCCGCATCGTGAGGCCGCACGCAGGGCCGCTGCGGCATTGGCTTTGCCGGGCCGGGCCCGTGTTGCAGCGCGCTGTCTGGCGCGAACGGTGGATGCAATCTGGTATGCTGCAGGGGATCGTTCTGCGGATACCAGTTGGTACACAAAACGCATTATTTTGACCGGAATATGGAGCGGGACATTGCTGGTCTGGTTGCGGGAGCGATATGATCATGATGAAGCCGCACTGGCTTTTCTTGATCGCAGACTGGCTGGTGTCGCACAATTCGGACGCCTGAAGGCACGGATCACGGAAGGATTGGCAGGTGGCCCGTCAGCTCCCCATTCACACTCGGAGGCATGACCCTTCGCAACAGGGCGCAGGAACGCCAATCAGGATGAGCACAGTTTTATGCCCCGCGTCCTGATCACCCATATCACCACGTATCGCTATCATCAGCCGGTTTCGCTGGGTCGGCACCGGTTAATGATGCGCCCGCGTGACAGTCATGATCTGCGTATGAACGATGCGACCCTGACATTCTATCCGCCACCCGTGGAGACACGTTGGGCCCATGATGTTTTTGGAAATTCAGTCTGCTATGTGCAGCCTGACCCGGCAGAGTCTGATCGGTTCGAAATCACATCACGGCTTGATCTGGATCATTTTCCCAGCAATGAAGATTTGCCGATTGATCCGGTGGCGCGCACATACCCGTTCGGTTATGCGGCCGAGGAATTACCGGATATCGCGCGTTTACAGGAACGGCACCATCCCGATCCTGATCACAGGCTGGAGCTGTGGGCACGCAAATTTGTCCGCAAAGGGCGTGCTACCGGGACGATGCGGCTGCTGATGGATATGACGCGCGCGATTCAGCGGGACTTTACTTATGAAGCGCGCGATACGCAGGGCACCCAGGCCCCGCTCAAGACGCTTGATCTTGGCAGAGGGGCATGCAGGGATTTCGCCCTGCTGATGATGGAAGCTGTGCGATCGCTTGGTTTCGCGGCCCGTTTTGTCAGTGGTTATCTGTACGACCCGGACATAAAAGGTTCCACCATGGTTGGAGGCGCTACCACCCATGCCTGGTGTGCCGTTTATCTGCCGGGTGCGGGATGGGTGGAGTTCGATCCGACCAACGGGCTGATCGCCGGGCGTAACCTGATCCGCATCTGTGTGGCCCGCACCCCCTCTCAAGCCGTACCGATTGCCGGGAGCTATATGGGACATTCCGGTGATTTCGCTACATTGTCAGTCGATGTGCAGATCAAGACGGAAACGGCTTGATCGCTATGCCGTGCCTTATTGGGCGAGGTGTTTTCTTATGAGTCATTCGTACCTCTCCCGGATTGTCTGGACCGGTAATCGTGGGTGCGGTACATCCGGCTATCGCGATTATGATCGAAGCTGGGATATTGCGGTGCCGGGCAAGCCAGTCATCCATTGCTCCAACGATCCGTTGCTCGGTGGTGATACCACCAGAATGAACCCTGAAGATCTGCTGCTGTCGGCCTTAGCCGCGTGCCATATGCTCTGGTATCTGCATTACGCTTCGGAGTCGGGCATTGTGGTCACGTCCTATGAAGATCAGACTGTCGGTATTGCAGAGGTGGCGGCGGGAGGCGCCGGCCAGTTTGTGTCAGCAACCCTGCACCCCCGTATCACGGTTCACGCACAGGCCGATCTTGCCGTGGCCGAGGCCATTCATCACCGGATTCATGAAGTGTGTTTGATCGCCCGGTCGGTGAAATTTCCGGTTTATTGCGCGCCTGAATTTATATCCGGCTAAGGCGGGCCGGGCAAAACAGTCTGCAACATGGCCTTCAAACGGAAAACGGCCCCGCAGGGCGGGGCCGTTCCAGACGCCAGCCCGGGGGTGCCGGCGTCTCATCGCGTCGATTGGTCCGAGCCGAGGGGCGACGTCGAACCGATCGGCGCATCCCTGTCGCGGTGTCTGGAAAGCAGTGTTGCGGAAAGGGGACTCTCCAGCGGTCAGGGACCAGCTCCGGCTGCCCTGTGTTAGGGGGCAGGACAGCCGGATTTCGTCGTTCCGTATTAGTGGAACTGCTCTTCTTCCGTGCTGCCGGCGAAGGCAGTGGTGGAAGACTGACCCTGAGACACTGCCATGGAGATCGCGTCGAAGTAAGACACGCCCACTTCGCGCTGATGGCGGGTGGCGGTGTAGCCATCGGCCTCGGCGGAGAACTCGGCCTGCTGCAGCTCGGAATACGCAGCCATGCCACGATCCTTGTAGCCACGGGCCAGCTGGAACATGGAGTAGTTCAGGCTGTGGAAGCCCGCCAGCGTGACGAACTGGAACTTGTAACCCATGGAGCCGATCGCGCGCTGGAATTCGGCGATCTTCTCCGGCGGGAGCTTCTTCTTCCAGTTGAAGCTGGGGGAGCAGTTGTAGGCCAGCATCTTGCCCGGGAACTGCTTGGCGATCGCGTTGGCGAACTGCTCGGCTTCTTCCAGGTTCGGCTCGCTGGTTTCCCACCACAGCAGGTCGGCATACGGCGCATAAGCCAGGGAGCGAGCGATCGCGTAATCGACGCCCACGCCTTCCTTGATGCGATAGAAGCCTTCCGGGGTGCGCTCACCGCTGATGAACGGATGGTCGCGCTCATCGACATTGGTGGTCAGCAGCTGTGCGGCATGGCTGTCGGTGCGGCACAGCAGAACGGTCGGAACGCCTTCGACATCGGCGGCCAGACGGGCTGCGTTCAGGGTGCGGATGTGCTGGCTGATCGGCACCAGAACCTTGCCACCCAGATGGCCGCACTTCTTTTCGGAAGCAAGCTGGTCTTCGAAGTGAACGCCGGCGGCGCCCGCATCGATCATGGCCTTCATCAGCTCGTAGGAATTCAGCGCGCCACCGAAGCCTGCTTCGGCATCGGCCACGATCGGGGCCATCCAGTGAATGTCGCCATCACGGCCGGCCTTGGCGCCTTCCATGTGGGCGATCTGGTCGGAGCGACGCAGCGCGTTGTTGATGCGGCGGACAACGGCCGGAACCGAGTTCGCGGGATACAAGGACTGGTCGGGATACATTTCACCGGCCAGGTTGGCATCGGCGGCGACCTGCCAGCCGGACAGGTAGATGGCCTTCAGGCCGGCCTTGACCTGCTGAACCGCCTGGTTGCCGGTCAGGGCGCCCAGCGTGTTCACGAACGGCTCGTTACGCAGCAGCGTCCACAGACGCTTCGCGCCCATTTCGGCAATGGTGTGCTTGACGCGGAAGCTGCCAGCCAGCTTCTCCACATCGGCCTGGGTATAGTCGCGCTTAACGCCGGCGAAGCGTTCTTCCATATCGAAGGGAACGCTGCCGGCGCCGTCCGGCGCGAAACAGATGGAGGCCATGTGACGCATAATTATTACTCCCTCGGCTCTTAACTGCGCAACATTTGGCACTTTTTTCTGGCTTTGACACCCCTAAAATTAAAAATTTGCTGAAATTTAGTAAATTTGTTTACGCTTTGGTTGTAATTTTGCAAACTGTGTAAATTACAAAGCGTGAAAATAATGTCATGTCTCGTCCTCTGATCGGGCGCACCGTGCGCCGGTTGCGACAGGAACGTGGAGAGTCCCAGCAATCGCTTGCCGTGAGGCTGGGGATTTCCGCAAGCTATCTGAACTTGATCGAGCATGACCAGCGTGGCGTGACGGCATCGTTGCTGATCAAACTGGCCGAAACGCTGCGGGTTGATCTGCGTGCCCTGTCCGGCCAGCAGGAGCGGCATCTTCAGACTGGATTGCGAGAGGTTTTCGCCGATCCGATGCTGGCGAACGAGAGCGTATCGGTGGAGGAGGTGGAACAGCTTGCCGCCGCCAGTCCCAACGCAGCCCGGGCCATTCTCACGCTGTATCGGTCCTGGCGTGTCGCACGGGAGGATGCGGGCGGGATCGCATTGCCGTCTGGTCGCCGTATCCTGCTACCGAATGAGGAGGTACGCGATCTGTTTGCCGAGCGGCAGAATTACTTCGCGGAACTGGAGGCAGCCGCCGGAGCGATCTGTGCCGATCTGCGCACCACCCCGGCAGAGGCCAATCATGCCATTGCCGAGCGGCTGCGCGCCCGCCATGGGCTGACCATCCGGGTCGGCCCTTCAGAAGGCGTACACCGTCGTTACGATCCTTCTGGTTCCAACCTGTTGCTGTCGGAACAACTGCCGCGCGAAAGCCGGGGTTTCCACATGGCCTTCCAGCTGGCCCTGATGGAAACCAGAGAAGCGGTGGAGGGGGTGATCACGGCCTCCCGTCTCAGCACGCCGGAGGCCGAAGGACTGCTGCGAATCGGACTGCTGAATTATACCGCGGCTGCGATCCTGATGCCTTATGAAGCGTTCCGGCATGCGGCCCTGGAATTGCGACACGATATGGATCTGCTGGCGGCACGCTTTTGCGTCAGTTTCGAGCAGGCCTGTCAGCGCCTGGCCTCGTTACAGCGGCCGGAAGCACGTGGGGTGCCGTTCTTTTTTCTGCGGACGGATGCGGCGGGGAATGTGTCGAAGCGTTTTTCCGCAGCCGGCTTTCCATTCGCGCGTTTCGGTGGCTCCTGCCCCCGCTGGGTCGTGCATGAGGCGTTTACTTCCCCCGGCGCCATCCGGGTACAGGTGGCACGGCTGCCGGATGGTGCGACTTTTCTGTGTTTCGCGCGCTGTGTGCGTGGGGTGGCAGAGCGATGGGGAGATCCGCCGCCGCTTCATGTGGTGGCAATGGGCTGCGACATCGCTCATGCACCGGACATTATCTACGGTGATGGTATCGACATCGAACGGGCAGCCGTGGGAATCGGGCTGTCCTGCCGCCTCTGTGACCGGCGGGACTGCCGCAGTCGCGCCTTCCCGCCGCTCGAACACCGCATTGCGATTGACCCCAACACAACGGCAGAGAGCCCGTATCGCTTTCAGGAGCAACATTAGGACTGATTGCCGATGCTCTTTCGGATCGGTGCGACTGCGTATTTTTAAGCTCACGTTACAGGCTGATATCGTCCCGTAAGACTCTGACACCAAATATTTTTAGTTCTTTCGATCACGAATCGTTGAGTGTGGGTCTTTGGCTGTGCCCCAAAAGACACAGTTTTTTGGACAGAGTGTTGCTAAAACCTCGTTCATTCTTCCTCATACCGACGGTGCGCCCATGACAACATTGCAGTCCGGTGCGACTATCATTCCGTTCCCTTTTCGGCCGGGCGTCGTAAAGCGCCTCATGGCACGTTCCGGGTTCGGGGAGGCTTATGAAAGCGATTTTGCCGCCCGCTGGGGATTTGCCCGTGTCACTGTGGTCGATGGCGAGGCGGATACCGATCCCTACATCGCTCTGTATCGGGAGGGGGAAAGCTGGTCTGCCTGGGGCATCGCCTATGTGGATCAGAAATATATGCCCTGGCATGGCGCGACCGGCCGCGATCTGGGAGAATTCAACACGCTTGATGATGCTATGTCTGCTGTCACGATGTATGCTACTCTGCCGCTCACTGCGCCGCGGCAAGCCGATGCGCGGCAGCTGGCAGTTCTCCGCAAATAAGGGTTCAGAAGGACAGAAGCCTGCCACGTCTGGCGAGCAGATCCTGAAGCGCACGAATGACTGGAAACGGTTCCTGATTCATGTTTCCCCCCAGCGCATCATGGGCTTTCTGTTCCTGTTCGACGATCCAGCGATCCTCGCTGAAGATGCGCTCGGTAAACCAGCCCAGTAAAGGCCACGCCGCATGCAGCAGAAAGGCTGCACGCGGCTTCTTGACCGATAACAAGCCAAAAGTCCGAATGCGTTTCTGGTCCTTGTCCACCGGCACATAGACGATCCACAACTGCATCACCCGGTCCGATTTCAGGTCGATCGTCAGGCCTTGATAAGGATAATCGGTGCGGATTGTCATCAGGCTGTCATTCGGTTCGGCCTTGCCTTCCCGCGTTCCGAAAATCAGCCTCTCCCCCAGTGGTTGCCGCCCTGCCGTTCGGGCGAAACTGTATCGTACTTCCAGCCAGTCTTCGCCGGCATCATGGCCCAGATAACGCGGCCTGATCTGTCCCATCTGTTTCCGGTGTAAAAACTGATGGTTCATATCAATCAGGTTTTCATGCATGAAGCTGTAATGGCAGGCGACCTCCCGCCCGAAACGCCGTGTCCGATAGGCTGGGTCGCTTATTGATGGCAGCACAGGAAGCGGGGTCATTTCAGCGCGGGCCGCATCGCCCGGAAAGATGAAAACCAGCCCCTCTTTCTCCTGACAGGGATAGGCGCGAACCCCGTTGGGTAGTTTATCCTTGCCCAGATAGGGTACGTCGATGCACCGGCCTGACATATCATAGGTCCAGCCGTGATAGCAGCAGCGCAAACAATCACCCTCTACAACACCGGCATGCAGTGGTACCTGACGGTGGGCGCAGCGATCTTCCAGCGCATAGACACGCCCTGATTCCCCACGCACCAGAACGATGGGTTCTCCGGCGAAATGGCGTCCTGTTGCCTTGCCTTTTCTGATTTCTCCGGACCAGGCGAGGGGATACCAGTAATCGGGATCAATGCCGGTGCGGCGCAGATCGAACAGGTCCGGTCGGGATCGCTCAAAAGAATCGGGCAAGAGGTCAGCCTCCTTTTATGGAAGCAACGCGTACGGAGCCGGAATGGTTGACCGCGCCCGCATGTTGCTGACCATGCGGGGCCGACATCTGGGCGATCGAACTGGTGAAAGAGAGCAGCGCGTCTCCGGCAATCAGGCCGCCGGCAAGGACTTCCAGGCCGGCAGTCCCTGTTTTCCCTCGACGGGTCACGGCCAGCCTGATGACGAGCCCGGCGAGTACGGCCCATCCGGCGGCGCTGTTGTTAATCAGCAGTCCGGTGGCAAACATGATCCCAAGCTGGCGGTGTGGTCCACCACCGCCTTGAAGAGCAACACCGATCAGCAGCCAGGGCCAGATCCGCCCGATCAGACCGGGAGCAAGACCGGATTGGATCAGCCCTGCGAAGACATGATCGACCGGGGGGAGTAACCCGGCTTTCAGATAGTCTCCGCCATGCAGGGCCACCAGTATGATGGCGACCCCGAATGCTGTCATGGCGGCCAGAAACTGTTGCCAGCGTCCATCCCGCTCGAAGGCGGGATCAGTTCCTTCGCCACGCAGCAGAAAACCGGCCCGCAGGTCGCAGCCCATATCTCCGAAAGCAGGCCCTGTTGCAGCGGAAAAACCGACCAGCAGAGCCAGCGCTATCGGCGGAAAGCCGATGATCATGCCCACCAGCAGGGTCACAACGGCGGCAGCGAAAGCGGGAAACCAACCGGAATGCATGGCGGCCAGTCCGACAATCAGTTCATGCATGTAGGCGGCAAAAGCGGCGAAGATTACAAAGCCCAACATCATGGCAGGCGGCATATGCGTATACAGCCCTCCCAGCAGCGCCAGCAGCAGGGCGATGCCCAGATAGCCAGCCATGCCCAGCCCAAGCACCCGCCGCAGAGAAGGGGCGTCGGTCCCGGTGTCGGGTGAACGCGGTCGCCTACCATTGCGGATCAACAGTGCGCCGACCTGTACCAGTGCCGCGAGTCCAGCGCCGAGCATGGCGGCATGGGGTGCACTGGCGGCCGCCAGATCACGGCTTGGCAGCAAGGCATGCAGGGGTGGAAGCGCAAAGACCGCATGCTGATAGCCGCGTGTCAGTAATCCGGCAGCAAAGAAAAGCAGCGCCCATGGATTGCCGATAAAAGCGACGCCCATGGCAGACATCGGCAAGCCCAGCCATGATCCAGTGGCTCCGGCGGCCATTCCGGCTCCGAGGGTGACGGCCTTGCGACCGCCTTCATCACCGGCCCTGATGGCTTCTGCGGCGGCGACGCCTGGTGGCCACGGCGCTTCTGCCGGAAAAATGGCCGTCCCGAAGGTGCTGTACATCAGCCAGGCATCCAGCAACATCGCAAGAGCCGCCCCGGCCAGCATCGGCCAGACAAGGTCCGGCATGCCCAGGGCCCATGGAATCCCGATGGGTAACAGAAGCGCATTGGCTGCGCCGAAGGTGGAGGCGGAAATAGCGCTCTGCACCAGATTCTGTCGATGGATGGAGCGGAATCCAAGCAGGGGCTGCCACGGGATACGCCCCAGAATCATGGCAGTAACGGCACCTATAATGGCGGTGTTGGGGGTAACCCCCAGCCGTACCAGAATCTGCATTCCGACAATGCCGCCCAGAACCGAGAGGATCAGAATGACCAGCAGCGTCGGCAGTTCACTGACACGAGGATGGGCTTCCACGCATGGGGAAGAGACTGTCCGGGTACACTCTACGTGGATAGCCGTCTCCTCCGGCGCGTAGGCGAGCCGGTTCGGGTTCTGCTTCGGATCAGGAAGAGGCACGGTCAGGGGATCACGAAAATTCTGCCTGAAACAGGGCTATGCGGGGGGTATTTACCCGGCGCACAGCAGCATGACCACAGCCAGCATCAGTCCCGTCAGTCCCATCCAGTAAAGAGTGGTCTTCTGATTGCTGACGGCGATGCTGCGGGCTGCAGTCCGGGGGCGACGCTGCATATCAGTGGTCCTTCCTCAGGAGGTGGATCGAAAACAGATGATCAGAGTCGGTCCAGGTGGCGGAAGCATGCCACCCTGCCTGCCCTGCCAGAGTATGAAACCCTTTTACTGTATGTTTGTAGCTATTTTCTGTGTGAATGGTTTCTCCTTGATGGAAATGAATGATTCTGGAGCCAATCCGGGCCTTTTGCGGGCGTCGGCTGACCAGATGCATCTCGATCCGGCTTTCATGATCATTCCATACGGCGCGATGGGCAAATCCGTCCGGGTCGAGATCGGCGCCGGTCACATCATTGATATGGTTGAGAATATTGCGATTGAACGCGGCGGTCACGCCGGCCCGGTCATTATAGGCCGGCAGCAGGATGGCAGGATCCTTGCGGAGATCGGCTCCTACCAGGAAACACGCATCCGGTCCGGTCAGAAGATGGACATCCCGCATAAAGGCAACAGCCTGCGCCGGTGAAAGATTGCCGATGGTGGAGCCAGGGAAAAACGCCAGCTGCGGGCGGTTGGCGACGGAAGCCGGCAGCGATTCGAGTGTTGTGAAATCCGCCACCACCGGCTGCACGGTCAGAGCGGGATGGGAGACGGACAGTCTGTTTGTCAGACCGGACAGAGCCTCTGCCGCGACATCAATGGCAACATACGTGTTCACGGGCTTTCCCGCCTCAAGCAGCGTTTCCAGCAGCAGGACGGCCTTGTCCTCCGAACTGGCGCCGAACTCGATCAGGGCAGGACAGTCCGGGAGATGGGATGCCAGATCCGCCCCTATACCCCGCAGCAAATGACGTTCGGTACGGGTCAGATAATATTCCGGCAGTGTGGTGATTGCCTCAAACAGGCGGCATCCTTCCGCATCATAAAACAGCTTTGCAGGAAGGGTTTTTCTGATGCGGGACAGCCCATCCAGAACCTCCTGCATAATCTCGTGAACTGGTTGGACGGGGGAAGGCTGGACCAAATCATGACTGACACTCGGCATGTGTTCCGGTTCCTGATTGTTCAAGGAGATGAAGGGGAAGGGGTCAAAGGAGGAATCGCCTGATCGATATCGCGGGCCAGCCTCAGACCGCTGAACTGCCATCGCCTGTCAGGATGGAAGAAATTCCGGTAGGTGTTTCTTGCGTGCGACGCGGGTGTGGCGATGGAACTGCCACGCAGCACCATCTGGTTGATCATGAACTTGCCGTTGTATTCGCCGATCGCGCCCATGGGTGGCTGAAAGCGTGGGTAAGGACGATAGGCGCTGGCGGTCCATTGCCATACCCGACCGTGCATATCATTCAGCCGCTGGTCGGAAGCCGCAATTTCCCATTCCTGCTCGGTCGGCAGTCTTGCACCAGCCCAGCGTGCATAGGCATCAGCCTCGTACCAGCTGATGTGACGGACCGGGGCCGTGTTTTCCAGCGGCAGCAATCCGCCCGGGCCCATCTGCATCCAGCGTCCGTTCTGCTCGATCCAGTAAAGCGGCGCCTGCCAGTGGCGGGCGATTTCATAGCCTTCCATCATCCAGAAGGTGCTGTTCCGGTATCCGCCCGCGGCGATAAAAGCTTTCCAGTCTCCGTTGGTGACCAGATCGGTGGCCAGTTGATAAGGCTGCACAAACACGTCGTGGGCGGGGGTTTCGTTGTCGAAGGAAAATCCGGGCTGGCTATGACCGATGGGCCTCAAGCCGCCGCCAAGCGTGATGAAGCCGTCGGTGCTGAGGCCTGGCCTGGGGGGTGGCACTGGTGTGTCCTCCCAGCCTGGCAGCATGGCGGGGTAGAGGGGACTTTGTGCAAAAGCATGCAGCATATCCGTGACCATCAGCTCCTGATGCTGCTGCTCATGTTGCAGGCCCAACTCCACCAGATCGGCCAGTTCCTTCGAAAGTTCCTCCTGTCCCAGCAGGCGTAGCATCGCCATGTCGATAACATGGCGGTATTCGCGGATGGTGATGCAGGATGGGCGGCTCAGCAGACCGCGTTGCGGACGCGGATGACGTGCCCCCACGGCCTCATAATAGGAATTGAACAGCAGATTGAAGGCGGGAAAACGATCTTCGTAATCATGGTCGTATGGTTTCAGGATGAAGGTCTCGAAAAACCAGCTTGTATGTGCGCGATGCCATTTGACCGGGCTGGCATCCGGCATGGACTGGATACACTGATCCTCATCATCCAGATGGCTGCTCAGCCGTTCGGTTTCTGACCGGACCTGCCTAAAGCGGCGTGTCAGAGGAGGCTCAGAGCCAGACATGCATCCTCCATCTTTCTTGTTCCGGTGGAGGATGCAAAACTCCTGGTTGCCCATGAAGTTCCGGCTTCTGATGTGCTGCGAAGCCGCTATCCGATCATGGGCCGCCATGCTATCCGGAGACATTGATTTAAAGATGAATGGCTTTACATGACTGATCATACTCAAGCTGCGCCTGATACAGAGCATGGGCAAAGCCCGTTCGAGCAGGAAATGGCGTCCCTTATCGTCGAAACCCTGCATCTGGAAACCAGACCGCAGGATATCGCACCGGAAGCCCGGTTGTTCGGAGAAGGGCTGGGTCTCGACAGTATCGATGCGCTGGAGCTGTCACTCGCCATCAGCCGCGCTTACGGCGTCAATCTGAAATCTGATGATGCGGAAAATCCGGCTATTTTTGCCTCCCTGCGGGCGCTGGCGGCTCACGTTTCAGCGCATCGCGCCTGATTTTTCATGACGTGGCGGGATGTGCGACGGCGGGCGGCCCTGCTCCTGCTGATCACGATTCTGTGCGGATGTGCTGCGGAGGATTTCTCCCGCCTGCATCCGCATACAGAGGCGGAGGAGCATGCCTATACACGCCTGTTCCCATATTATGTGGATATCTGCGCGACGTCCCAGATAAAAAAAAAGCCGGGATTTGGTGCATCTGATCGCGGTGGTGTGGGCGGCCATATGGGCTTCTTCCTCCGCGGCGCCTGTGCGGATCGTGATGCCCATTACCCGGTGCTGCATCTCTGTCGCCCCGGTGAGGAAGATGGCGTTGGCATCGGTATGGATGCCCATTTCAGCTCTGCCAAATGGTCTGCGGCGCGGGGGCGCAGCTTTTTCTTCCATGGCGGGATGAGTCCCGACGAAACACTGACACCGGCGCGGTATACGCAGATCCTGCAACAGGCACGGCAGAATGGAGTGCTGGATGGTATTTCCTTTCACGATGACCGGTTCGATGAAAAACCCGCCGCTGTTTCAGAGGAGGATTGGAAATATCAGCTGACGGCCGGCACTGATTTCGCGCTTGGTATGGGGCGCGGCAGCTATTGCGCGCGCGTGCCGGTCTCGCAGAAAGATATGCTGCAAATTATTGATTTCATGAACGCACAGAACGCGCCTTACCGATCCGGCAAGGAAGTGTTCCGGTGGAGCGTTTTTACGGATAATTGCGGTCATCTGGCCCATAATGCGCTCAGTGCCGCCGAGTATTGGCCTGAATGGCCGATTGACAGGCCTATGCTGCTGGCGATCTTCGACTTTCCGGTTCCGAAGAATGAGTATGTGAATGTCATGATGCGGTCGCAGTCTTTGCCGCTTGAGGACGTGGCTGCCCTGTATCGTGATGATGATATCCGGGCCATGCTTCTGAGCGAAAATCGCCTGCCTCCCGGTCCGGGCGTGCTGTCGGTGTTCGAGCCTCCGCAGGCGCGGAATCAGGTCTACGATGTCGATAATCTGATGCTGCTGTTTTATGATGAGGCCATTATCGGGCGGTATCGCCACCGTTTTCAGGATATCCAGTCGGAGCCTCGTTTTTACGATCTGCACGCCAATATTCTTTGGTGGCATGATCGATATGCACAGTTGATTGCCTCCCGCCACCCGGCGGAGTGGTGGTTGCAGCGTCTGACCTTGACTCCGGCCGGGCGGGCCGATTTCAGGATTTTTTATGATCGGTACTACGAATATCTCGATCGCCAGCTTGATTGGACCACGCAGGCACTGCACCAGCTGGGGAATTAAGTCTGATCAGGATCTGCGTTCAGTCGTGATGATCCTGAAAAGCTGATCGAATGTCGCCTCTTCGGCTTGGCGGGGCAGAATGAACGGTGCAGGCGCACCAAATCGCGTCAGGGTGGAGGCGGTTTGGTGCGCAGGAACGGGCTGGGACGAACTTTCGTTCAATACCAGCCAGTCGACACTCAGCCCTCGCGCCTGGAGGGCAGAGAGAGCAGTCAGCGTATGGCTGATTGTGCCGAGATAGGTTCCGGCAACCAGCAGAATGCGCGGCTGTAATGCTGCGATCCAGTCCAGCACAGTGTGAGAATGGTCCAGCGGCACCATCACGCCACCAACACCTTCAATCAATACCTGCCCGGTACGTGGTTTCGCGCAGTGACGGATCAGGGCATCAAAGGGGATGCTCCGCCCCTCCTGCTCTGCCGCCATATCCGGGGAGAGAGGGGCGGCAAATCGCCAGGGCGCAATCTCATCAAGGTCGAGGTCATCCGTATCCGGTCCTTCCTGTAGCGCTTTCATCAGCAGATCGGCATCGGTGGGGGGATGGGCCGTGCCGCTGAGTACCGGCTTTAACGCCTGTATCTGCTGTCCGGCCCGGATGAAAGCTTTGATCAAACCGGCTGTGACATAGCTTTTGCCGATATCCGTGCCGGTGGCTGTGATGAAAACAGGGCGCAGGACGGGATCAGTCATGGTTGTGATCATGGTCCGCATGATGGACCTGGCCAGGAAGAGGAGAGAGGCGGCATGGATGGTCGTCGGAGCGTAAGCCGGTTTCCATCTGCACTGTCGCATGCGAGATACCGAACCGGTCGCTCAACCGGTGCTGAATGGCATCGAGAATACGATCCCGGTCCTCGCCCGTCTCCTCTCCGGCTCCGGTCACGGCATGGAGGGTGATCAGCCGGTCATTCCCGGTCAGGGACCATGCGTGCAGGTGATGAACGCGCTGTACACCTGGGATGGTGTGAACCAGATCACTGGCAATGGCATCCAGATCAATATCGGCCGGAGTGCCCTGGAGTAGTACATGGGCCGATCCTTTGACCACACTCACGGCACCGCGCAGGATCATGGCGGCAAAGATCAGTGACAGCAGTGGATCGGCGATCACCCAGCCGGTTATCATGATGATCAGCGCAGCCAGGATGGCAGCGGCAAAGCCGAACAGGTCGCTCAGCACATGCAGCCACACGCCGCGCATATTAAGGCTGGATTCCCGTCCTTCATTCAGGATGAGCAGGGAGATGGCGTTGGCCACCAGCCCGACCGCGGCAACGGCCAGCATCAGGCCGCCGCCAATCGGTTGGGGATTCAGCAGGCGGCGTACTGCCTCGATCACAATCCATATGGAGACAATCAGGAGGGAGGAGCCATTGACGAAGGCTGCCAGCACTTCCAACCGCCGGAACCCGTAGCTGTGGCGTGTGCTGGAGGGACGCCGGCCAATGCGTAAGGCCGCCCATCCCATCAACAGGGACAGTACGTCAGATACCATATGGCCCGCATCGGCCAGCAGGGCCAGCGATCCGGACAGCAGGCCGCCTACGATTTCAGCACCGAGAAAAACCGTGAGAATCATTCCGGCAAGGGCCAGTCTGCGTTCGTCCTTGACCCCCGCACTATGGGAATGCCCCAACGCACCATGATCATGGCCCGCATGGCCGTGATCATGATGCGTATGGGAATGAGAGGCCGGCGTGATGATGGCTTCGGTCATGGTGAACCTCTATACGCTTTCTTAAATATATGAATACATATTCATGTATGTGCGGTCAAGTCCATATTTCCCGATGGTCATCCTGCTGTGTCAGACAGTAAGGGCCTGATCAACTCTGCCAGACGCATGATGTCGCTGTCAGGGGTCAGGGCAGTGAAAGTCAGCCGCAGACGGGCTGTTCCAGCCGGAACGGTGGGGGGACGGATTGCGGCAGCCAGATAATCATGCTCCGCCAGCATCGCCGAGGCAGACAGGGCCGCCTCCGCGGAGCCGAGCAGGATCGGCACGATAGGGCTTTGTGCATCCGGCAGGCTTGTCAGACGGGTAAACAGCTTCGCTTTTTCCAATGGCTGCATGGTCAGGGCGGGATCGGCGGCTATCAGATCCAGTGCTGTGATCGCCGCTGCCAGCGTGCCGGGGGGAAGGCCTGTGGTATAGATAAAGCTGCGCGCCCGATTGCGGATCAGCGCCACCACCGGCGCGGAGGCACAGAGATAGCCGCCATACGCCCCTACCGCTTTGGAGAGCGTGCCCATCTGCAACGGAACGTCATGACCGTATGCGGAGCCGTGCCCCTCGTTCAATACACCGATTCCATGGGCGTCATCGGTCATCAGCCATGCATTGTATCGTGCCGAGAGTTCAACCAGCGCTGACATCGGGGCGAGATCGCCATCCATGGAGAATACGCCGTCCGTGACGATCAGCACGTGATCATGTTGAGGGCGTTCCTGTTCCAACAGCCCGGCCAGCGCCTGCATGTCGTTATGCGGGAACCGTATCGTCCGTGCATGCGCCAGAGCAGCGCCGGCATGGATGCAGGCATGAGCAAGCTCGTCCACCAGAATAAGGTCGTTGGGGGCGATCAGGGCCGGAATAATACCGATATTCGCCAGAAAGCCGGAACCGAACACGATGGCGGCCTCGGTGCCTTTCAGGGCTGCCAATCTGACTTCGAGTGCGGTGTAGAGCGGGTGATTGCCGGTCACCAGCCGCGATCCGCCCGCACCGACCCCGAACTGAGCGGTGGCGTCGATGGCGGCACGAATGGTGGCGGGATGAGTAGAGAGGTTGAGATAATCGTTGCAGGACAGGCTCAGCATCCGTCGTTCCCCCCGCATGACCCACGGGCTGCTGTCTCGGCCGGTTTCATGCAGCACGCGGCTCAACTGTCGTTTTTCCAGCGCGGAGAGCCTGCGTGCGGCGAAATCGTCCAGAGTCTGCATCGGATTACCCTGCATGGTGCGTCGACTCCCTTTCCCCCACAGAGGGGCAGGCCAGAGGGGAAGGCTAAGGGGCAGGCGGGCGGAGGAATGCGTGACAGAAACATTTCATCCGCTTCGGAACTGCTTTAGTCTGGTTCGGCTGATGAACGGTTATAACCGCCTGTTCCGGAATGGAAGTGATGCCCGATACGAATCTCCCCTGCCAGAGTCTGGCTGACTCCGCCCTGTCCACGACGCGGGAGGCGGGGGCTGAAGCCGTGGTCATCCGTCACGATTGGAGCAGGGAAGAAGTACGGTCCCTGCTCGATCTGCCATTCCCCGAACTGCTGTTCCGTGCCGCTGCGATCCACCGTGCCTGTTTTGATCCGCGTGAGGTGCAGATCTCGACCCTGCTCTCGATCAAGACCGGCGGCTGTCCGGAGGATTGTGCCTACTGCCCGCAGGCAGCCCAGTACGATACCGGGGTCGAGGCCAGTCGTCTGATGCGGGTCGACGCCGTGCTGGAGGAAGCCCGTGCGGCGAAGGCCGCCGGAGCCAGCCGTTTCTGCATGGGGGCCGCCTGGCGTTCCCCCAAGGAGCGCGACATGGACACGGTCTGTGAGATGATCGAGGGCGTGAAGGCGCTGGGCATGGAAAGCTGTGTCACGCTCGGCATGCTGACGGATCAGCAAGCCCTGCGGCTGAAACAGGCCGGACTGGATTATTATAACCACAACCTCGATACGTCTCCCGAGTATTATGGCGCGGTCATTTCAACCCGCACGTACGAGGATCGGCTGGAAACGCTGGCTCATGTGCGGGATGCAGGGATCAATGTCTGCTGTGGTGGTATTCTGGGGCTGGGCGAGGGGCTGGATGACCGTGCCGGCCTGATCGTGGCGCTCGCCAACCTGCCACGTCACCCGGAGAGTGTGCCGATCAATGCGCTGGTGCAGGTTGAAGGCACCCCGCTGAAAGGGCAGGAGCCGGTCGATACGATTGATTTTGTGCGGATGATCGCGGTCGCCCGCATCACCATGCCTCATGCACGGGTCCGTCTGTCGGCGGGGCGCGAGGCTATGACCGATGAGGCGCAGGCGCTGTGTTTCCTTGCCGGTGCCAACTCGATTTTCTATGGTGAGAAGCTGCTGACGACCGGCAATCCTGCGGCGGAGCGCGATCGGGCGCTGTTGTCCCGCCTGGGTATGCGGCTGGTCTGACCGGTGAGCATCAGGCGTGATGTCGCCATCGGATCAGGCAGACGGTTCCCGTCTTTGGCTGCCGTATACGCAGATGCAGATTGCTGCTCCGCCGCTGCGGGCGGCGCGGACTTATGGTACCCGCATCGTGCTGGAGGACGGGCGCGAACTGGTGGACGGAATCGCCAGTTGGTGGACCGCCTGCCACGGCTATAACCACCCTGCGATCATGGAGGCAATGCGGGAGCAGCTCGCCCGGATGCCGCATGTGATGCTTGGCGGTCTGGTGCATGACCCTGCCGAGACGCTGGCCAGCCGTCTCTGTGCCATTGTGCCGGGGGCGATGGAGCGGGTGTTCTTCTCCGATAGCGGCAGTGTCGCGGTTGAGGTCGCGATGAAAATGGCGATCCAGCACTGGCTGAATCGCGGAGACAGGCGGCGTAGTAAAATCCTCGCTTTTCGCGGCGGATATCATGGCGATACCTTTGCCACCATGGCGGTGTGTGATCCGGAAGAAGGCATGCACAGCCTGTTTCAGGGCGTGCTGCCGCAGCATGTGATTGCTGATCTGCCTTGTGATGACGCATCACAGGCAAGGCTTGCCGACATTCTGAACCGGTATGGCGATGAACTGGCCGCCATTCTGGTAGAACCGCTGGTACAGGGTGCAGGAGGAATGCGGTTTCATGCACCGGACGTGCTGCGGTGTCTGCGGGCGGCAGCAGATCAGGCGGGGATTTTCCTGATCCTGGACGAGGTGTTTACCGGGTTCGGGCGCACAGGGAGCATGTTTGCCTGCGAACAGGCCGGGATTGCCGCCGATATCGTCGTACTGTCGAAAGCATTGACGGGCGGGGTCTCTCCTCTGGCGGCCACGTTGGCGAATGGAAAGGTGACGGCCGCTTTCTGGAGCGACCGACCGGACCATGCGCTGATGCATGGCCCGACCTATATGGGGCACGCGCTGGGGTGTGCTGCCGCTCTCGCCTCGCTCGATCTGTTCGTGCAGGAGGACAGGCTGGCGCAGGTCGCAGCCATATCGGCCCAGCTGGAAACCGGGCTATCCCCATGTCGTGGCAGCAGGCTGGTGCGCGATGTGAGGGTGATGGGTGCGATCGGCGTGGTTGAACTCGATCCGATGCCGCCTCTGGCTGATATCAAGGCCCGGTTGGTGGAGAGGGGCGTTTGGGTCCGTCCATTCCGTAATATTATTTATCTCACCCCGGCTCTCATCATCGGGAAAGGTGATCTGGCCCACCTGACCGGCGCGGTGTGTGCCGTGGTAGATGAATTGAAGGCTTGCAAGACCGCATAAAAAAGAAAAGGCCGCGGAACACCGCGGCCAGTCATCTTGGGGTCGTCGCAGAATTTATCTGCCCGCTTATCAGTCCCATCATAATCCAGATAGGCCTTTGCAGGTGCTATCCGATGATGGCTGATAAACGAATTACTTCGTTTCGGCGCAAGCGTAAGCGTTGATCTCGGCGCCCAGGGCAACTTCGACAACCTTCGGGGTATTCCAGGCCATGATGTTCTCCATGGATTGATAAAGTAATCCGCCTGATTATTCAGGCGTGCTCTCTACATAAGCTGCTCTCATGAAAGGTCCAATGAATTATTCTCGGGATCATCATCGGTCTGTTCGATCAACCACGTCTTTCAGGCGATTCTGAACCCTTTTCGAGGGGTGTCGGCATTTTTCGCTGCATGGCAGGGGACTTTTTTCTGGCTGTGGATGCTGGACGGGATGGTCAGGAAAGCTCTGACTCACCTTCTTGTGACGAAATGTGGACAGATATATGTGGCTCAGCAGGATGATGCTTCGATGGAAGGCCCTGATCGCGCTAGGGGCACTGATGGGTGCATGGGGCATCATGATTCAGGTGGGGTATGCTCATAAGCCCTTGTCGCATCCGCCTGTCCACGCCCAGCCCGCCGCCACATGCGTTGCCCGTGCGCTCGATGGCGGACAGAGACGGGAATTCACCCGGGCCCCGGTGCAGCCTCCCGGAACGCTGACCGATCCGGAGGCTCCCCGGCCAGTCTATCGTCTGACCAGCCATTGTTACCCCGATCTTCAGGCGGAGGCCGCCTGTCCCACCGAATATGGGCCTGATGCGCATCTGGCCGAATGGTTCGATATTGCGCCTTTGCTGGCGAAAAACGCTGAAGCGGCGCAGGCGCTGGGCTTTGCGATCGGGGATCTGGCATGGCTCAGTGTCAGCCATTTCAGCTATGACAAGGGGATGCAGTATTATCTGACCCGGCTGGACACGCCGCCGCCAGAGGATGCACTGATCCGTCAAACCGCGCCGCATGGCTGGATTGTCGGGCAATGGACCGGGCTGGCTCTGCCTTCCTTATGTGAGATCGGGATCAGACCGCTGCCAGCTCCGCAGGAATAACGGTTCTCTCTCTTCTCATCTCTGGCGAGGATCGGCGACGGGATGTAAATAGAATCCTGATCGCATGAACCGAGGATGCAGGCATCGTGAGAGTTCTGATTCTTGGCAGCGGAGTCGTCGGCGTTGCCACAGCCTATTATCTATCCCGGGAAGGGCATGAGGTGGTGGTGGCTGACCGCCGGGACGGTCCGGGCATGGAAACCAGCTTTGCCAATGCGGGGCAGGTATCCCCCGGCTATTCATCGCCCTGGGCCGCCCCCGGTATTCCCCTGAAAGTGCTGCGCTGGATGACGCAGCCTCGCAGCCCGTTCGTGCTTCGCCCCAAACTGGATTGGGCACAGTGGCGCTGGATGACGCAGATGCTGGGAAATTGCACCGCGAATGCCTATGCCCGCAACAAGGCCCGCATGGTCAGGTTGGCCGAATACAGCCGTGACCAGTTGCGCGATCTGCGTGACGAAACCGGTATTGCCTATGATAACCGTGAACGCGGTACGCTACAGCTTTTCCGCACCCAGAAGCAGATGGATCATACTGCGGATGATATTGCGGTTCTGAAATCCTACGGCGTTGCTTATGAAGTTCTCGATCGTGCCGGATGCATCGCCGCGGAACCGGGGCTGCAATGGGCACAGGTTCCGCTGGTCGGCGGCTTGCGTCTACCCGGGGATGAAACCGGTGATGCTCATCTGTTCACGCGGGAACTGGCCCGTATCTGCATGGAACGCGGCGTTTCCTTCCTGTTCGGAACGCAGATCCATGGATTCAGCACGCAGGGCGACAAGATTACGGCTATCCGTTCCTCACGGGGAGATCTGATGGCGGATGCCTATGTCTGTGCGCTGGGCAGTTATTCACCGCTGCTGCTGAAGCAGATCGGCATAGCCGCGCCGATTTACCCGGTGAAGGGCTATTCAATGACCATTCCCATCACGGATGAAACCCATGCCCCGGTCTCAACGGTGATGGACGAGACCTACAAGATCGCGATTACCCGTCTCGGCAATCGTATCCGCGTCGGTGGCACGGCGGAGCTGGCCGGGTACGATACACGTTTGCGTCAGGAAAGGCGTATGACGCTGGAGGGATCCGTAAAGGAGCTGTTTCCGGATTCCGGCGATTTGCCAGCGGCGACATTCTGGTCCGGGCTGCGGCCAATGACGCCGGATGGCACCCCCATTATCGGTCCGACGCGCTATCGTAACCTGCATCTCAACACGGGGCATGGCACGTTGGGCTGGACTATGTCCTGTGGCTCCGGTCGGTTGCTGGCGGATATGATCAGCGGCAAGCGCCCCAACATCGACCATGCTGATCTGGCGATCGCCCGCTACGCAGGCTGAGGCCCCGGATCAATTCTGACCCGCACAGGAGCATTTGATGCAGGCTACTGAACAGACTGCTGAAGGACGACGGCTGTCTGCATCGCAGCAATGGCGGCGCTGGGGGCCATATCTCAGTGACAGGCAATGGGGCACGGTGCGGGAGGATTACAGCGCGCATGGAGATGCCTGGGATTATTTCCCGTTCGACCATGCCGGTGCACGGGCCTATCGCTGGGGCGAGGATGGGCTGGCAGGGTTTGGCGATGATCGGCTGTACTGGTGCCTCGGGCTGGGATTGTGGAACGGGCGTGATCCGTTTCTGAAAGAACGCCTGTTCGGCCTGAACAATGCGGAAGGCAATCACGGCGAGGATGTGAAGGAAATCTATTTCCACACTGACGGCCTGCCGAGCCACGCCTTCATGCGGATGGAATACAAATATCCGCATGCGGCTTTTCCGTATGAGGCTTTGCGGCGGGAAAACGCGGCGCGCGGTCTGCATGATCCCGAATATGAGATTGAAGATACCGGCATCTTTGCAGAGAGCCGTTACTTTGACATCGACATTGTCTATGCCAAAGGAGATGCGGACGATATTCTTTGCCGGATCACCGTACTTAATCGCGGCCCGGATGCAGAGGATATCCATCTCCTGCCAATGCTGTGGGCGCGCAACATATGGAGCTGGAAGCCCGATGCGGAGAAGCCATCCCTGACGATCATCGGCCCCCGCAGCGTTTCCGCCGAACATCCTTATATGCCGACCATGCGCTGGGATGTGGATGCCGAAGATGCAACGCTGTTGTTCTGCGAGAACGAGACGGACCCAACTTTATTTGGACAGCCCACGCGTCCTTACTGCAAGAATGCCATCAATCAAGCGGTAGTTGCAGGCAATGCATCCGCCGTTAATCCAGCACAAACCGGCACGCGTTGCGCCGCCTGGGTGAAGCGCCGTCTGGCTCCCGGTGAGCAATGCTTGATCCGTCTGCGTTTTTCAGTTCATACGCAGGTGGTTGATCCGTTTGCCGATTATGATGCGGTCATGGCCCGCCGTCAGGATGAGTGTGATGAATTTTATGAAGCTGTACAAAAGAACATTTCTGATCCAAACCTGAAACGCATCCAGCGTCAGGCATTCGCCGGAATGCTGTGGACCAAGCAGCTTTATTATTATGATGTTCATGCCTGGTTGAATGGCGATCCGGGGCAGATCCAGCCACCTCCCTCCCGAATGCTGGGAAGGAATGCGGACTGGCAGCATTTCAATGCCTGCGATGTGATCTCCATGCCGGATAAGTGGGAATATCCGTGGTTTGCATCCTGGGATCTGGCCTGTCACTGCGTCACTTTCGCACTGATCGATCCGGATTTTGCCAAGAAGCAGCTTCTGCTGCTGGTGCAGGACTGGTTCAGCCATCCCAATGCCATGATGCCGGCATATGAGTGGGAGTTCAGCGATGCGAACCCGCCCTTGCATGCCTGGGCAACATGGCGTGTGTACTGTATGGAGCAGGAGCGTTGCGGGCGCGGAGACCGCCAGTTTCTGGAGCGTATGTTTCTGCGCCTGACGATGAACTTCACCTGGTGGGTCAATCGCAAGGATGCGGACGGGCGCAATATCTTTCAGGGTGGCTTTCTGGGGCTGGACAATATCGGTATTTTCGACCGTTCCAAACCGCTGCCGACCGGCGGACATATGAGCCAGTCCGATGGAACGGCGTGGATGGCCTCCTATGCGCTGAACCTGATGCGGATCGCCATGGAGCTGGCGGTTGAAGATCCGGTTTATGAAGATCTGGCGGGGAAATATTTCGAACATTTCCTGTTGATCGCCCGGGCGGCTTCCCAGGAAAATGGATTATGGGATGAGCAGGATCAGTTCTTCTACGACGTTCTGGTGCTGCCTGACGGGCAGAGGATGCCGCTGCGCATCCGCTCCCTGGTCGGGCTGATTCCGCTGCTGGCGGTGGCCACATGGGAATCAGAAACCGTAGAGCACTTGCCGGATTTTCGGGCCAGAACACACTGGCTTCTGCAAAACCGGCCTGATCTCGCAAAGCTGGTGTCACGTTGGGAGGAGCCGGGCGGTGGGCGTTCGGCCCTGCTATCGTTGTTACGTGGGCACCGGATCAAGAAGCTGCTGGCGCGGATGCTGGATGAGGAGGAGTTCCTGTCTCCGCACGGGATACGTGGTCTGTCACGTTATCATCGCGATCATCCGTATGTTTTCTCCTACGGTGGTCATAGCGTTTCGTTGCACTATACTCCGGGAGAAAGCGATACGGGCCTGTTCGGAGGCAATTCCAACTGGCGGGGTCCGGTCTGGATGCCGGTCAATGTTCTGCTGATCGAGGCGCTGCGTGAATTCCACCGTTACTATAGCGATGATTTCCGGGTGCAGTACCCCCCTGGCAGTGACAGCACAGCATCATTGAAAGACCTGGCCGATGAGTTGTCACATCGTTTGATGACGTTGTTTCTGCCGGGGGAAAACGGTCGAATCCCGGCTTTGGGGGACAGCATCCTGTTGCAGGATGATCCCGGGATGAAAGGGAGAATGCTGTTCCATGAATATTTCCATGGTGATAGCGGACGCGGGTTGGGAGCTTCGCATCAGACGGGATGGACCGGGATGGTGGCCTTGCTGATCGACATGTTCCACCATACCCCTGAAGAAACGGGTGTATGACGATGTATTTGAAAAGCTTGGGAAAATGCCTGCAATCTTTGCGTGGCAAAGCCATTCCGGTGCTGGAGCTGAAAGGTATTCTGTCCCGGCGCGGACCACTGTCTTTCGAGACGGTCGAACCCGCTATCCGCAAGGCGGCAGCACTGGCTGAGAAGCGTGGTGCGCTGATCCTCTCTATCGACAGTCCCGGCGGCTCGCCGGTGCAGTCCGATCAGATCGCCGCCCTGATCCGACGCGAGGCGGAGGAGAAATCCTTCCGGGTCTATGCCGTCATTCAGGAGGTCGGAGCCTCGGGCGGGTATTGGCTGGCCTGTGCGGCGGATGAGATCATGGCCAGCCCGATGAGCATTGTCGGCTCGATCGGCGTCGTGGGCGGAGGTTTCGGGCTGAACCGGCTGATCGAGCGGCTGGGTATCGATCGCCGCCTGCATACGGCGGGGCAAAACAAGCGCCGGGGTGATCCATTCCTGCCGGAAAAGCCGGAGGACGTGGCCTTCATCGCCGGGCTGATGGAGGATATCCATGCCTCATTCAAGGACTGGGTCAGGCAGCGTCGGGGCGCCCGTCTGACCAGTGATGAGAGTGCCATTTTCGATGGCGGCTACATGCTGGGCCGTCAGGCGGTGACGCTGGGTCTGATCGACGGACTGACCGATCTGACAGCTCTGGTGGAGCAGCTGGGCGGGAAGGGGGCACAGCCGAAGCTGTTCCGTCCCCGCCTCCGGCGGGGGCTGCTGTCCCGTCTGCCTTCGCTGAGCGCAGGTGCCCTGCTGGATGCCATGGAGGAAAGGCGGTTGGATCTGCGCTGAGCCGCTTGATCAGGTGACGCGCCGCTTTTCCAGCTTCCGCGCCAGTGTGCGGCGATGCATGCCCAGCCGGCGGGCGGTTTCGGAAATGTTGAAGTCGGTCTCTGCCAGCGTTTCGTGAATACGCTCCCATTCCAGTGTCTTGATGGAGGTGGGGCGGGCACTGACCGGAACGGAGGAATCACCGCCTTCTTCCCGTTCGAAGGCGGCGATGATGTCATCCGTGTTGGCCGGCTTGGGCAGGTAGTGGCAGGCACCCAGCTTGATGGCCTCGACGGCGGTGGCGATGCTGGCGAAGCCCGTCAGCACGACGATGCGCATGTCGGGGAAACGGTCATGCAGAATCCGGACGCATTCAAGCCCGGAGCCAATGCTCAGCTTCAGATCGACCACCGCGTAAGAAGGCTTGTTGCCATCCAGCGCGCGGTCGATTCCGTCCTGAGTCTCTGAATGGAAGACGCGGTAGCCCCGCCGCTCGAAAGAACGCCGAAGCGTTTTGGCAAAGGTCGCATCATCCTCAATAATCAGCAGGGCAGGGTCAATCTCGATCGGTTCAGTGTTCATAGTCAGTGCTCTCCGTCGGCCTTATCCTCTATCACCATGGCCGCCAGGGGAAGCTGCACGGTAATGGAGGCTCCTCCGCCTTTCCGATTGGTGGCATGCACGGTGCCACCCAGTTTGCGGATGACATTGGCCACCAGAAAAAGCCCGACACCACTGCCCTGCTTTCCCTTTGTGCTGCGATAAGGCTTGCCGAAATCGGCAAGGATCGTGTCGGTAAAGCCCGGCCCTTCATCCTGCACGACAATGGTGAGGGTGTTATCCTGTTTTCTGGCGGTGACGCCGATCCAGCCAGGTGACGCTTCCAGGGCGTTATCGAGCAGGTTGAACAAGACCTGTTTCAGCGCGATGTCAGAAACAATGGCGGGGTCGGGGGTGATGCCGATACGCACATCCAGCCGGGAAGGGGAACATGCTTCCCGCCATTCCTCGATCGTGTCTGTCAGAAAGGCTGAGGCTGTGGTGCGTAGCGTGCCCTCGCCGCGCGCATCGCCGGAGGAGAGCAGAATATCGGACACAATGGATTTGCAGCGGTTTACCTGAGCCTGCATCTCGATAATGTCGTCGCCAAGCTCTGCATCATTATGCAGGCGGGGCATATGCTGCCAGTCATTCAGAATGACGGAGAGGGTGGAAAGCGGTGTGCCCAGCTCATGCGCCGCGCCGGAGGCGAGAAGGCCCATGCGGACGATATGGGCTTCTTCGGCATTCTGCTGTCGTAATTCCGCCAGATAGGCGTCACGCTGCTTCAGGTTGCGTTGAATGCGTGAGACGAAAAAAACCTGCAGGCAGGCTGCCAGCACGAAGCCGATATACATCCCCTGACTGCGGAGGTGGAAGGGCAGGACATCTCCGGAGCCGGACAGATGAAACGGAATGGCCCGCATTGTCAGAAAGATGAAGCAGAGGCTGGTGACGGCCACCAACGCCCAGGCGAACCATGCATCCAGCAAGACGGTGCCGAGAATGACCTGAAGCAGGTAGAGCGAGATAAACGGATTATCAGTGCCGCCACTGAGATAAAGCTGTGCGGTCAAGGCCGAGACATCCAGCAGAAGGGCCAAGAAAATCTCTGTGTTGCTAAGGATTTTCTGTGACCGGTAGCGTATCAGATCGGTGATATTAAGCAGCAGCAGGCAGATCAGCACCGCACTCATCGCCCGCACCGGTAAAGCAATACCGAGCAGGCGATGCACAAAGACAATAGTCACAATCTGTCCGATAATGGCCAGCCAACGCAGCTGGATCAGCAGCAGGAAATTGCGTCTGTTCGTGGTATCTGCAAAATGGCCCCTGCTCACGCGCTTTCCCGTCCCGACGATCTGCAAAGCGTGCATTATCCCGGCTAGAGCAGGAACAGCGCAAGATCACTCCCTGTTGAACATGTCAGCGGCTTCCGGCTTCGTGGGTCTGCAGCACGGCATTGGTGACGGCATCTATCTCCTCCAGCCTGACTTCGTAACCCCACAAATCCGCCAGCCTCTGAAGCACGAGGGTTGCATCCCCACTCTCCAGCAGGATTCCGTTATGCACGCGATGTTGCAGGATCAGGCGGCGGTCACCGACGAGATCGACATCCACGACTTCCAGTTCCGGTTCCATCCGCACCGTATCGAACTGATCAGCCAGCGTGCTGCGAATGGTGCGATATCCACGTTCGTTATGAATGGAGCGGACCAGAAGGTCAGATCGGCTATCGTCATGCAGCGCAAACAGCTTGAGTTTACGGATCAGCCGCGGACTGAGGAATTGTCTGATAAAACTTTCATCCCGATAATTTTCCCATGCTTCTTTCAGCGTTTCCAGACCGGCCTTGTTTCCGGCAATATCCGGGAACCATGCACGATCTTCCTCATCGGGATTTTCGCATATGCGGACAATATCCTCCATCATGGCAAAGCCGAGCGCATAAGGATTGATGCCGGAATAGCGGCGATCATCGAAATCCGGCTGAAATACGACACTGGTGTGGGAATGCAGAAATTCCAGAAACGCACCTTCCTGCAAAAAGCCCTGTTCATGCAGCCGGTTCATGATGCTGTAATGGGTCCAGGTGGCGCAGCCCTCATTCATCAGGCGCGTCTGTTTCTGCGGATAAAAATACTGTGCGACATGACGCACGATCCGCAGAATCTCCCGCTGCCAGTCTTTCAGCAGAGGTGCTTTCTTCTCAAGAAAATAAAGGATGTTTTCCTCTGGTAGTCCCAGAAGAGATTGTCTTGCCGCCCGTTCGCTCAATCCTGACGTTCCCCCGGAGCGACCGGGCAAAGTGCGCCAGAGATCGTTGAAGGTACGCTCTGCCTCGGCACGGCGTTCCGCTTCCCGCCTGGCCTCATCCTGCAGGGTCGGAAGATTGCGGCGTGGATAGCGGCTGACGCCCTGTGTCATCAGGGCATGGGCCGCATCCAGAAGCCGTTCGACCTCTTCCTCGCCATAGCGTTCTTCGCAGCGGCTGATATAGCTTTTTGCAAAATCCATATAATCGAGAATGCCGCCCGCATCGGTCCATTGCCGGAACAGCGCATTGTTTTTAAAGAAATGGTTATGCCCGAACGCGGCATGGGCCATGACCAGCGCCTGCATCGCCATGGAGTTTTCCTCCATGATATAAACAATGCAGGGATCGGAATTGATGACGATTTCATAAGCCAGCCCCTGCTGGCCATTACGGTATAATGTTTCGTCCCGTGCAAAGCGCTTGCCGAAAGACCAGTGCCGATACATCAGCGGCAGGCCGATAGAGCTGTAAGCATCAAGCATCTGTTCAGAGGTAATCACCTCGATCTGGTTCGGATAGACGTTCAGACCCATTTCATGCAGGGCGATCTTTTCGATCCTGTCATAGCTGCGCTGAAGCTGATCAAAGCTCCAGTCACGGCCGGAGGCGATGCCTGGTTCGGGAGCGTTCATGCCTCCACCTCGTTGATGCTGTCGCGTGTGGCTTTGTCACGGGTAAACAGCTGCCGGAACACGGGATAAATCTGCCCGCGGTGGCTGACGTGGCGCATGGCCAGTGGCTGGTCTGATTCAGCCACGGTTTTGTAGGCGCGCCATAACTCCGTGTCTCCACCGGGCATGTTTTCGGCACCCACCTCAAGATAGGCGAAATACTGGCATTGCGGCAAAATCTCTCGCGTTAAGAGGGCGCAGGCATGGCTGTTGTCGGAAGGCAAATTATCGCCATCCGATGCCTGTGCAGCATAAATATTCCAGTCCTCCTTTGCATATCGGTCCTTCATGATGGCCAGCATTTTTTCCAGCGCGGTGGAAACGACGGTACCCCCTGATTCAGTGCTGGTGAAGAAGGCCTCTTCATCCACTTCCTTCGCGACATGGGTATGCCGGATAAAGACGATATCGACATGTTTGTAGCGACGACTGAGGAAAAGATAGAGCAGCTTGTAGAACCGCTTGGCCAGATCTTTCATATGTTCGGTCATGGAGCCTGAGACATCCATCAGGCAGAACATCACGGCGCTGGCAGCCGGGCGCGGCACGCTTTGATAGCGGTTGTAGCGAATATCGATCGGATCGATAAACGGGATACGCCGCCCGCGGGAGCGTGCCTGTTCGATCCTGTGCCGCAGTTCTGCCTGTCGTTCCGGATCGGTCCCGTTTTCGAGCAGACTTGCCAGTTCACGTTCTTCTGCCTCGGTTTCCTCAAGGCGGGGGCGGCCCAGCGCAATGCGGCGAGAGAGGCTGTTGCGCATGGTGCGGACCAGATTGACATTGGTGGCCGATCCGCTGATCGCATATCCCGCCCGGCGGGGTGTCGCTTCCTCTGCCGAGCGCAACTGACGGCGCAGCAGATCGGGCAGTTCCAGATCTTCCAGAAAAAGATCGAGAAATTCGTCCTGTGACAGGGCAAAGGTGAAGGCGTCCTCTCCCTCGCCATCAGGCGCTCCCTCCCGCCCTTTTCCACGACCTCCGCCGCCCTGACGGCGGATCTGATCACCTTCCACAAACTCCTTGTTGCCGGGCAGCACATGGGTACGGTTTCCGGTGCCGGATGCATGGTGCAGGGTCGGCTCGCGCAGGGCATCGGTATTGATCCGGATACCTTCGCCGACGCCGGTTTCCCGGATACCCTGACGGGCGGCGGCATCGCGGACTGCCTCCATGATCTGCCGCCGTGCCTTGCGGATAAAACGCTGACGGTTGGCCAGGCTTTTGCCACGTGGGTTCAGCCTGCGATCAACAATATTCAAATCCTGCCTCCGATCGGCGGGCGTCTCAGCCCGCCTGCTTCGTGCGCATATACCATTCCACCAGGCGCCGGACCTGCCGCTCTGTATAGCCGCGGCTCATCATGCGCTGGACGAACTCGGTATGTTTCTTCTCTGTCTCCGCTTCTTTCTTGGAGCCAAAAGAAATCACGGGCAGAAGATCTTCCACCTGACTGAACATCCGCCGTTCAATGACCTCCCGGATTTTCTCATAGCTGGTCCAGGACGGATTGCGGCCGCCATGATTGGCACGGGCACGCAGGGAGAACTTGACGACTTCGTTACGGAAATCCTTGGGATTGGCGATCCCGGCGGGTTTCTCGATTTTGGTCAGCTCCTGATTAAGCAGCTCACGATCCATCATCTGGCCGGTATCAGGGTCTTTGAAATCCTGATGCTCGATCCAGGCGTCTGCGTAATCGACATACCGGTCGAACAGGTTCTGGCCGTAATCATTGTAGCTTTCCAGATAGGCTTTCTGCACCTCATGACCGATGAACTCGGCATAGCGTGGGGCCAGTTCGGCCTTGATGAACTCCAGATAGCGTTTTTCAGTGTCCTGGGCCAGTTGCTCACGCCGGATCGACTGTTCCAGCACATACATCAGATGCACCGGATCGGCCGCGACCTCCTGCGTATCGTGGTTGAAAGTCGCGGACAGCACCTTGAAGGCAAAGCGGGTGGAAATTCCGTCCATACCTTCATCCAGCCCGGCAGCATCACGATATTCCTGTACCGATTTGGCATGAGGGTCCGTTTCTTTCAGACTCTCTCCGTCATAGACGCGCAGTTTCGAAAACAGGCTGCCGGAAGCGGGCGGCGTCAGACGTGACAGCACTGCGCAGCGCGCCAGCATTTCCAGCGTGCCGGGTGCGCAGGGGGAGCTGGCCAGATCACTGTTTCGGATCAGCTTGTCGTAAATTTTTTCCTCTTCGGTGACGCGCAGGCAGTAGGGAACCTTGATCACGCAGATCCGGTCGATAAAGGCTTCATTATTCTTGTTATTACGAAAGCTCTGCCATTCGCTTTCATTGGAATGGGCCAGGATCACACCCTGAAACGGGATGGCGCCGATATTTTCCGTGCCGACGTAATTGCCCTCCTGCGTGGCGGTCAACAGCGGATGCAGCATCTTGATCGGTGCCTTGAACATCTCCACAAATTCCAGCATCCCCTGCGTGGCGCGGTTCAGACCGCCGGAAAAGCTGTAGGCATCGGGATCGTTCTGGCTGAAATGCTCCAGCATGCGAATGTCGACCTTGCCGACCATGCTGGAAATATCCTGATTATTTTCATCGCCGGGCTCGGTTTTCGCAACGCCGATCTGGCGCAGGCGGGATGGGTAGAGCTTGGCAACCCGGAACCGGTCGATATTGCCGTCAAACTCGTCCAGCCGCTTCAGTGCCCACGGGCTGAGCAGCCCGGTCAGACGGCGGCGGGGAATGGCGAACTTGTCTTCCAGCAGCGGTCCCATCGCCTCTGGATCGAACAGGCCCAGGGGGCTTTCGAAAACCGGGCTGATCGCTGTTCCTGCTTTGAGCACATAGATCGGCTCCTGCTCCATCAGGGCTTTCAGTCTCTCGGCGAGCGACGATTTGCCGCCGCCTACCGGACCAAGCAGGTAGAGTATCTGTTTCCGTTCTTCCAGACCCTGAGCGGCATAGCGGAAGAAGTTGACGATCCGCTCGATCGTTTCCTCCATGCCGTAGAATTCGGCAAAGGTGGGATAGACCTTGATGGTGCGGTTCATGAAGACGCGTCCCAACCGCGCATCCCGGGACGTATCAATCACGTCCGGCTCGCCAATCGCCTTCACCATGCGTTCGGCGGCGGTTGCGTAGGTATCGGGCTTATCCCGGCAGAGCGACAGATATTCGCTCAGCGACATGTCGACTTCACGACGGGTTTCGTAAGTGTGCCTGGATTTGGAAAACAGATCGTCCAGCAAGCTCATGAAGGGCGGCTCCGTGACGTTTCGGGTGACAGTCCGACGCTCCCGCGTGGGACTGTGCAGTCCGTCCGGTATCAGCCTGCCTGAGATGCCGTATCCCGTGGGAGGGAACGGTATGCAGAAAACGGCGATACCGAACCGCCATACGTCGTCCGCAACAATCGCGCATGTCTCTGTTCCGGACGGCGCAGGCTGTACTTCAACATCCCATATGTGGGAGCGCGGCCTGTCCTGCAGCAGGGGAGGGAGGAGGAAAAAAAGCGATTTCTGCGCTTGCAGAATGATCGCACCCGTCAGGGCTGCTCCGCCGAACTCCTGAACTGATGGACCGCCGGATCGTCCCGCATCATGGAACTTCTGAAACACAGCCTAGCAGTCCGGTAGAGGCATTTCGCAACTATAATCGGAGACATTCCACATTTTTTTGCAATCACTGTGTCACGTCGGCGCTGTGGTCTTTGGGACACGGTTTTTAACAAGGGCGATTGTCTATGGCCGGCTTTATTCAGCCCTTTTCCAGGGCCTGATCGAGATCGCGGAGAATATCGTCGATATGCTCCAGTCCGATCGACAGGCGCACATAACTGGGGGAGACGCCGGTTGCGGCAAGAGCCGTTTCATCCAGTTGGGAATGGGTCGTCGTGGCCGGGTGAATCGCCAGACTCCTTGCATCGCCGATATTGGCGACATGCAGGAAAAGCTTCAGCCGGTCGATGAAGCGACGCCCTGCTTCCGCACCGCCTGCCAGTTCGAATCCGACCAGGCCACCTTTGCCGCCAGGCAGGTATTTATCAGCCCGTGCCCGTGCGGCTCCCGTCTGATGGTTCGGGTGGATAACACGAATCACCTCCTTTCTGCTGGCCAGCCAGTCTGCGACAATGGAGGCATTGCGGCTATGTGCGTCGATCCGCAGAGGCAGTGTTTCCACACCCTGTAGCAGCAGAAACGCATTGAAGGGGCTGATCGCCGCCCCCAGATCGCGCAACAGGGTCGTGCGGATTTTGACGATGTAGGCGACCGGGCCAAGCGCCTTGGTTGCTTCCACCCACACCGCGCCGTGATAACTGGGATCAGGCTGGTTCAGTGCGGGCTGGCGCTCTGGATAAGCGGCCCAGTCGAACTGCCCGCCATCGACGATCAGCCCGCCAATACTGGTGCCGTGACCGCCGAGATATTTGGTGGCGGAATAGACGACTATGGCTGCTCCATGCTCCAGCGGGCGGATCAGCAGTGGGGCCGCCGTGTTATCAATAATGAGGGGAATGCCCAGCGGACGGCCCAGTGCGGCCACCTCTGCAATTGGAAAAACGTCCAGCTTTGGATTGGGCAGGCTTTCCGCATACCAGGCGCGGGTACGATCGTCGCTGGCACGTACGAAAGCGGCCGGCTCGGTGGGGTCTACAAAGCGTACCTCAATACCCTGATCGCGCAGGGTATGGGCAAACAGATTCCACGTTCCCCCGTAAAGATCGGTCGAGCTGACGATATTGTCGCCTGCTCTCGCAAGGTTCTGGATTGCGTAAGCCGAGGCAGCCTGACCGGAGGCAACGGCGAGAGCCGCAGCGCCGCCTTCCAATGCGGCAATGCGCTGTTCCAGCACGTCATTGGTCGGATTGCCGAGGCGCGTATAGATATTGCCGAGCTGCCTCAGCCCGAACAGATCGGCAGCATGGGCGGTATCATCGAACTGATAGGATGTCGTCTGATAGATCGGGACGGCAACCGCACGGGTTGCCGGATCACGGCGCCAGCCCGCATGCAAGGCGAGTGTAGCCGGATGAAGCTGTTCGTCTTTTCCGCTCATTTTACACCATTTTATGGTTAATATTTTATATCACCATACATCATGGTTTATCCGTTGCAATGCTTAACAGCCTCATGAGTCAAAAGCTTGTGTTGCGCAGGTGCAACACAAGTCATCGGTCGGGTTATTTATTTGTGCGGTGCAGCAAAAAACAAGGTTTGGGCCACGGTCTTACATCACTTCAGCACAATGTGTTGTGCAAAAATGCCACAGTAACGTGATTACCGCAGAATGACCTTCTGTTAATCTTGACGATGCCTAAGCGGTATGGTCGGATCACGAAATAATAATAAACCGAAATTTGGGGGGTCTTTAAATGTCGATAAAGTTCTCGACATGGCTCAAAGTGAGCACTGTTATTGCCGTGGGCGCTGGTTTTGCAGTTACCCCGGCCTTCGCAGATGATTATACCGATCTGCTGAACATTCTGCGTGCCAAGGGCAGCCTGACCCAGAACGAGTATGGCGCCCTGATGGCCAAGCATGGCACAGGCTCCCGCGCTGTAAAGGGCCGTACATCCCGCGCCGCCCAGGCGGATGGAGCTTCTGATGCGCAGGCTGCTGCCGCCAGCGCCGCCGCCAGCGCTGCTGCTGCTCAGGCCGCCGCCCAGTCTGCCCAGTCCTCCCTGCAGGCATCGAACATCATCCGCAGCAAGCCTTATGTGCCGGGCAAGGGGATCACCATCCGTGCCGGTGACATCGACCTGAACTTCTCCGGCTTTGTGAACGGGTACTATACCTACAGCGCCGGCGCGACAGGCAGCGGCAAGGTGGGTGGCGGTCTTGCAGCCCCCAATGGCGACTCCTCTGCCATCCGTGACGGCCTGCTGCCCGCAGCTCTGATCTTCAAGGCCAGCACCACTCAGGCCGGTATCGATATGTCTGCCGTGTTTGGTATTTACCCGGGCATTAACAGCTCCAATACCGGCACGATCTTCGGTGCCAATGGTGGTGGGTCTGCCTATGGCCTCAGCACAGCCGGTATTGATTTCCGTCAGGTCTATGTCACCGCTGGCACGAAGAAATTCGGCACGGTCAAAGTTGGTCGTGACCTGGGCATCTTCGGTTCTGATGCGATCTTGAGCGATGCGACGCTGCTCGGTGTCGGTGCCGCCGGTGGCAACACGATGCCTGGCAATACCGCGCTGGGCCGTATCGGTATCGGTTATGTGTATGCCGACTGGCTGCCGCAGATCAGCTACGCCTCCCCGACTTTCGGTGGTGTGCAGATCACCGTGGGTGCCATGTCCCCCTACTCCGTTACCAACGCTTTCAGCGGCGAACCGGGTGTAACCAAGACATCCAGCGATACGCTGATGTTCCAGGGCAAAGTCACCTATGACTATGCCTTCGGTGCGCTCAATGGCCGTCTATGGAGCAGCTTCCTGGTGCAGCCGCAGCAGAAGATGCAGGGCATTGTCGGTGCCAACGCGCGTGACAGCGTGCTGTCTGCCGCAATTGATGGCGGTATCAAGGCCAATTATGGCCCGTTCGGTATGGTCGGCTACTACTACCGTGGGTCAGGCCTCGGCACGACCGGTCTGTTCTTCGACGCGATTGCCGCCAATGGCCGCAAGCGTGATTCCGAAGGCTACTATGTGCAGGGCACCTACAGTGTGACCAAGAAGCTCCGTCTGGTCGCCAGCTATGGTCAGAGCAATCTGAATCAGGCTCCGGGTGAAGTGAACCCGGATCTGGTTCGCACCAACGAAGCCGCGATCGGTGGCGTGTATTACAGCCTGACCGACTGGATGACACTGGTTGGCGAATATGCCTATGTGCAGGCGAAGTCGCATGGCGATACCGCCCTGCATTCCAACAACTTCACCGCCGGCACGATGCTGTTCTTCTAATCGACAGCGTTTCGGATCTACAAAAAAGGGGAGGAGCGGGAACGCTCCTCCCCTTTTCCATGTCTGGGTCAGTCTTATTGCGCGTTGGGCGTTTTTTCTTTCACGGCACCGGGCACATTCGTTTGAAGGCCGGCTTTGTCATCTTTGGTTGTGCCGGTGCCCATGGCACCATCCGATGTGTTGGATGAAGTGCCGGTTTTTGCGTCCGGACGTGCTTTATGATGTTTATGATGCGTTTGTTGGTGATTGCTTTCAGTGACCGTGTCCTCGGCATGCACTGACAAGGGCACAGTGAGACCGAGGCACAGAACAAGAGCGGTACCAAGGGTGGCAGGGCGTTTCATGGCCATTCCTTCCTGATGATCCGGCCGGGATGGTGCCGGGTTTTCATCAGGCTCAACGATCATGGCCCCGCTGCGTTCCCCCGCCGATGGGGGCGATTCAGGTGAGTGTCGAGATTTTCTTCACGATTCCAGTGGTTGAACGGCCCGGTACCAGATCAATCAACTCCACTTTCCCACCCGCTGCGCGGACGACATCGCCGCCGACCACATCTTCCTCGCGATAATCAGCACCCTTGAACAGCCGGTCAGGAAGCAGAACGGAGATCACGGAGAGGGGCGTGTCTTCCTGAAATCCGACGACACAATCCACGCTCCTCAGCCCAGCCAAAACAGTGCAGCGATCTTCAAATCCATTAATGGGACGGGTTGGTCCCTTGAGGCGCGAAACGCTCGCATCCGTATTGACAGCGACGATAAGCCGGTCACAACGCGTGCGGGCCTCATTCAACAGGCTGACATGGCCCGCGTGCAGGATATCAAAGCATCCATTGGTAAAGCCGACGGTCAGACCAAGCTGCTTCCATTTCTTGACGAGAGACCGTGCTTCACCAAGACTACGGGCAGAGCCGGTGCTGCCATTGGAGATGGCGGATTCATCCAGTTCTGCGCGCAGTTCGTCCACATTGAGCGTGGCAGTTCCCGCCTTGCTGACCACAACGCCTGCGGCGGCATTGGAGATTCGCATGGCACTTTCAAGGGTGAGGCCGCTGGCATGCGCCAGGGCGAGGGTGGCGATCACGGTGTCGCCAGCCCCGGAGACGTCGAATACTTCCCGCGCACGGGCGGGCACGGTGTGAATGGCGATGTCGTCCCGCCCTTCCGCAGGGGCTTCTATCAGCATCATGCCCTTTTCGGAACGTGTCGCGAGAATCGATGCGCCCTCAGCCTGCTGCATGACAATCCGGGCCGCGGCAATAACGGATGCCTCGTCATCGGCACGCTGATGGGCGGCGGCGGACAGCTCCTTGACGTTCGGTGTGATGCAGGTCGCACCGGCATAAACCGAAAAATCCAGTCTTTTGGGATCGACGAAAACCGGAATACCGGCCTGTCGAGCCAGTCCGATCACATGCTTGATCACGGCAGGCGACAGTACGCCCTTGCCGTAATCCGATAAAATGACCGCGCCACACTCTGTGATATGCGTGGCGACCATGGTCTGTAGCAGCATTTCTTCTGCGGGTTGGGTTGGCAGGTGGCTTTCATCATCAGTGCGAACAACCTGCTGCTGCGCGGCCAGAAAGCGGGTTTTGCAGATGGTCGGCCGATGGGGGCTTTCCACCAGGGCGTTGACGATACCGGGGACACGCTCCAGATGAGTTCTGAGTGCGATGGCGGTGTCATCATGGCCGATCAGCCCGACCAGAATGGCTGTGCCGCCCAGATCGGCAATGTTATGGGCCACATTGCCTGCGCCGCCGAGCATGGAATGGGTGCTGGTGATACGCAGGACCGGCACAGGCGCTTCCGGGGAGATGCGTTCCACGCTGCCATGCATAAATCTGTCCAGCATGACATCACCGATGCAAAGGACGCGCGTGCTCGAAAAATCCATAAAAATTCCGCTCGTATGAAAAACCGTTTTCTCTTCCGACCGTGTCGGCCAGAGATGAAAACGAAGAGAAAACGGCCCGCCTGAAAAATCAAGCGGGCCGCTTGCTCATCAGGCACAAAAGCGTGCGTGTGGCTGCAAATATATCCGCCGTTCTTTATTCGACGTGAGACCCATTCGCTGGCATTGCTGTGGGAGATGCCGTCGGAGTGGCTTTCTCCATATGGGTATTATCGGAGCCCGGGCGGGGTGTTTTCATCATCGCGCCGGTCATCGGGATAAAGAACACACCGACATCGCGCCGGGAATGGACCTTGCCCTCGGCATCCTTGGTGTAGATGTAGAGAATCTGCCCGCGCTTGAAGGGCTGCCCGATGGGAATGATCATCCGGCCATTGGGCTTCAACTGCTTCAGCAGATCCGGCGGAGCATATTGGGCGGCACAGGTGACGATGATGACATCGAATCCTCCCTCGACCTCCGGCCAGCCGAAATAGCCGTCACCGACCCGGCTGGAGATATTGTCATAGCCCAGCGGCCTGAAGATTTTCCCGACCGCCTTACCCAGCGGCTCGATAATCTCGATCGAATAGCTGTGTTTGACGATGCGGGACAGAAGAGAGCTCTGGAACCCGCTGCCCGTGCCAATTTCCAGCGTCACATGCTCGGGCTTCGCCTCGCAGACCTGAGACATGTAGGCCTGTCCAAGATAGTCGGACAGCGCCGATCCGTAGCCGAGCGCCCAGGGTTTCGGATCGGCCTCATAAGCCGCGCTTGGGGTCGGCGTATGGGTGTCATAGTGATAGTGGTAATACTCGCGCGGTAACTGGCGGAAAGCTTCCATCACCGCCGGATCGGCATGGCCGAGCCTTTCCTTCAGATAGGATTCAATCCGTTGCAGGGCCGCAGGTTTACGGGCCTGAATGGCATCGAACGTCTTCTGATCGATCTTGCAGGGACGGCCGGACTCGGCCATCGCCTTCTCAAACCGTTCGAGCGTCCATGGCTGGGCTGCGGCGGCATCGGCTGCACGGGCCTGAGCAAACAGGCGCGGCCCTTTACTGGAGAAGGGCAGAGCAGCACCGGTGGCGGCTCCTGCAACAATCAGGGAGCGGCGGGAAAACATGCGGGTCAATATCCTTGCCTGAATTCCGCCCGGGTGGCGGAAGGCGTGTGGAACAGAAGGGCAGCCAGCCCATACAGCATAGCGGCCCCGATCAGCAGCACGGAATAACCTTTCTGCAAAGCCAACAAATTCGCGAGGGGCGTTGCAACAACCGAAAAAGCGCCATTCACGCCCCAGGCCCAAGGTAGCAGCCCCGGCGGCGTACCATGCAGGCCCAGCGGAAAAAACAGACCAAGCAGGATGGAAACCGGCGCCAGCACGACACCCAGCAGTAGCAGTCGCAACATGATCGGCCAGTCCAGCGTGTTCAGCACCAGCGCGGGCAGGCCATACAGGATAGCGGCACACCACACTATGGTCAGTCCGGCCGCAATGCGCAGGGTGCGAGCCGCCTCCGTGGTAAAGCGCCCGGACAGCATCGCGCCGATCCCGGAAAAAATCAGCATCATGCTGAGCACGGCGGCAAAGGCGGTGGCCCGATCATTCAACCAGAAAGCGGCCTTGTCGATCAGAACGATTTCAATAAACAGAAAGCCAAGACCCAGAACTGCAAAATAGGCAACGGCGCGGGCGGTGCCTCCGGCGCTCATCCCGATCCGGCGGGGACGGATCATTGGCAGCACCAGCACGATCATGGCAAGCAAGGCGGCCTGGGCCAGTACGGCGAGATTGACCAGAGGACCGATCTCTTGTTGCGGCAGCATTTCCAGACGCTGGAGAATGGTTCCGAGATGCGACAGGCGCAGCACCGAATAAAAGAAGGGCCGATCCTCCGTGATAGGCGAGAGGTTGAAGGCACGTTGCGATCCGGTTCGCAGATCGGCATCATCCCGCTCTGACAGGACGGGCAAGGCTTCCTCTGCCACGGCATCGGCCGGGCCGCTTCCACTGCCCACCGACCCATCCTCGAATGAAACCGGTGGCAGATCATTGTAAATCGAGGCTTTGGCGGCCTGTAGATCAATGCCGGGGAAATAGGGGACGTCGAAAGAACGCTGATCGGCAAAGTGGCGCGCAGTGGTAATCGTGCCTGCGGAGAATGGTTGATTACTGACCAGGATGCGCAGGTTCCATGCCGAGCGGTACACGATCACCCGCGTCATGGGATCGACCCCGCGTGCACGCAGCGCATCCCGTACTGTGGCCAGCAATCGCACGGCATAGGCAGGAAATTCACGGATCGAAACAGGCAGGGACAGCACCCCGCCCGGTGCCAGGGCTCCGATCAGGGTATCGAGCGATTCACGGGTAAAGACATGGGCATTGGCTTCCTGTTCGTCGAGAAAATCCGACGAGACATCGATCATTGCAAAGGTCGCCGGATGGCGGCGTGCCACGCCGACGGGATTGGCGCCGGAGAGTTCGAAACCTCCGGGCATCAGCTTGCGCAGGATCGGGTCCGGTTCCAGTGCCGTGACATGGGCGGCTCCGAGAGCTTTGGCCTCGGCGATCCTGAATCCTCCGCCACTGCCGATCAGCAACACCTGTCCGCCTGCTTTCAGGGCTGCGCTTTCCAGTATGTAGGGCAATGCATTCAGGGCAGCAGGAGCATAGCGTGCATCAAGCCCGGGCTGCCCCGGGCCACTCAGCGGCAGGGCGGCGATCCGGTTGCCGTCGCGATAGACGCCGAGGGTCCTGGGCGGTCCGGGCAGATTGAGCATGCCGGCATCATTGGAGATATCGGTATCGACCCGTTCCGTAAAATCCGCCAGCACATTGTAAAGACCACGCGGGGAGTCGACTTCCTGCACCATCCGTGCGCCTTCGACATGCAGGGGGGCATAGATCGGCTTGAAATCGTTAAACGCCGCGCTGTCGTAATGCAGCGCTCCTATACCTGTTGCAAACAACAGCAGCGCCAGCGCGGTATGGGCAGCGCGTAGCCGTGGGGGCAAACGTGATCCGGCCAGCCAGCAGGCCAGCAGCAATAAAGGCAGCATGCAGGGCATCAGCTGAAATGGATGCACATATTGCATCAGCACCAGCACCAGCAGTGCCCCGCCGCCCGCTCCGGCAAGATCATAGCCATATGTCTTGCCAAGCCTGGCCGAGCCGAGGATGAAAGACAGGCTGATATACAACCCGGTCAGAAAGAAAAACGGCAGCAAGGCCGCATAATACAGCCCGATCAGCCAGAGCTGTGGTCCGTACGTGGCCGGGTTCTGCAACTGGAGCGGATTGAACGGATTGGCCGTCACACACAGATAACCGCCTACTGCTGCGGGCAGCAGCAGCAGCGGCAAGATGGCTTGCAAGGCAGTCCCGTATTTCGTCAGAGTCTGTCGAGCCAGCGCGGTCGCAACCCCGGACAGGGCCAGACCGGCCATGACGATGGAAATGACCCAGTACCCATATTCCGACCATTTCGCGACGGCAAAATAGCGGGTCAGGGCGGTTTCATACCCGACCGCCGCCCCGGAAATCAGGGCCAGTGCCAACAGCGGTGCTGGTCTTAATCCTGTGTTGTGATCGGAGGAGAGAGGGACACTCATTTCAGGACTGTCCGCGGCCAGACTTTTCGAGTGATAAATGATTCCATCAGCCTGTTGAATCGGTCGGCCTCATCGATGAACAGCGCGTGACCTGCGGTGCGGAAGATGCTGATTTCCGCATTGGGGTGGCGGGCGGCAAGATTCATGGCCTGTCCTTCGAAAGCCGGGCGCACGGCATACAGAACCGGTTTGGCAGTCGCATACACGGCTTCTTTCCAGTAGGTGCGGGGAACGGGATAGCGCAGCAGGGCCGCCGCGACATCGGGAGGGGTATGGAGTGCATCCTGGGTCAGCTGTTCCAGAAAAGCAGTTGATTGCGGCTTATGGAACATGCTGCGCACAAAAGCCTGCATTGAAGCCTGCCGATTGAGAGGGTGCGCTTTCCTGCCTCCTCGTCGCTTGCCGGAGACTGCTCCGGGGGCTGGGTTCTCGCCAATGGAATTGTCGATCAGTACCAGCCCGGCAATATGCGAATCTCCATGCTCATGCAGATAGGCCAGCACGTCCAGCACACCGAGCGACCAGCCCACCAGCAACACGCCCGCGCCTGTGTCTCCGCCGAGTTGGGCAATGGCATCGGCAATATCCTGCCCGCGTCGCCATGGATCATAGCCGGTGGAGGGAATGTCGCTTTCCCCCTGTCCGCGCGGGTCCAGAGCGGCAACGTGAAAGCGTCTGCTGAAGAAGGTGAGCTGCCGGTCCCAGATCCAGGCGGGCATGCACCAGCCCGGCACAAACAGGATCGATGGTGCGGAGGCAGAGCCTGCCTCAATCATGTGCAGACGGATGCCATCACTGGCCGAAATGAACCGGTTATAATCAGCCGCCCGGACAGCGCGGGGTGCGCAGAGGCTGATCGCACCTGCTCCGAGCAACGCGTTCAGAAACGGTCTGCGTGACAGGAAAGCCATGCCGGATGCCTTTTCATGTCCATACCGGACAGCAGAGGCGCCAAAGGAAAGTCTTGCGCATGAGGCGATCAGGCAAGACCGGGCGGCCCGGTGTGTCAACCTGTGCTGCTGTCTGCCGGCTATTGTGGAAGTCTACAGAAAGTTTGGTTACGCGGTGGCGCAAGGATTGCTTCCATCTTACAACCGGAAGCACGGCACTTCACGCCGCCTATTCCGCCGGTGAAACAGTTGGACACCCCATGTCGATCCATGTCGCTCTTACCCACCGCACTTCCTACCGGTATGAAAAGCCCGCGGCTCTGGGGCCACAGATCATCAGGCTGCGCCCCGCACCACATGCCCGCACCCCGGTGCTGTCCTATGCGCTGAAGGTCGAGCCTCAGCCGCATTTCATCAACTGGCAGCAGGACCCCCAAGGCAATTTTCAGGCGCGGGTCGTGTTTCCGGAAAAAGTCACTCATTTCGATGTGACGGTCGATCTGGTTGCCGATATGGCAACGATCAATCCGTTCGACTTCTTTCTGGAACCGGAAGCGGAAATCTGGCCCTTCGCCTATGATCCGGTGCTGGAGCATGAGCTGGCTCCCTTCCGTCGCCAGGAAGAAGCCGGCCCTCTGCTGAAGGCGTTTCTGGATGAACTGCCTAAGCCGGATGGGGAGGGCGATGGACTGCCCACCATCAACATGCTGGTCGATCTGAACCGCCGGGTGCAGGAGCGTGTCAATTACGTCGTCCGCCTGGAACCCGGCGTGTTTACGCCGGAGGAAACGCTTGAAAAGCAGCTTGGCTCCTGCCGTGACAGCGCGTGGTTGCTGGTGCAAGTGCTGCGGCATCTCGGTTTCGCGGCGCGGTTCGTCTCCGGCTATCTGATCCAGTTGACGGCGGATGTGAAGCCGCTGGATGGCCCGGCTGGCCCGGATGAGGATTTCACCGATCTGCATGCCTGGGCCGAGGTGTACCTGCCCGGCGCGGGCTGGATCGGGCTGGATGCGACCTCCGGCCTTATGGCGGGGGAGGGGCATATCCCGCTGGCCGCGACGCCGGAACCGGCTTCGGCAGCCCCGATCTCCGGCCTGATCGAAAAGGTGGAAACCGAATTCGACTTTGCTATGGGCGTGACGCGGATCAAGGAAACACCGCGCACCACCAAACCTTATATCGAGAAAACCTGGCAGGATATTCTGGCCGCTGGTGCCCGGACCGACCGTGCGCTGAACGCCGGTGATGTGCGCCTGACCATGGGGGGCGAGCCGACTTTCGTCTCTGCGACCGATTTCGAGTCTGCGGAGTGGAAAACGGATGCGCTGGGGGAGACCAAGCGCGCTTATGCCGGTCGTCTGATGCGTCGCCTGACGGCCCTCTGGTCACCGGGGGCTGCGATGCATCTGGCGCTCGGCAAGCATTATCCGGGTGAGCAATTGCCGCGTTGGGCCCTGTATGCGCACTGGCGGGTGGATGGGGAGCCGGTCTGGACCGATCCGGCCCTGCTGGCGGATGACGACACGGTCGATCACGCGACCCCGGAGGATGCGCGTCGTTTTGCCCGGGCGCTGGCAGAGCGGCTGGAGGTCGATGCCGGTCTGGTCGCACCTGCTTATGAGGATATCCATTACTATCTGTGGCGCGAATCCCGTCTGCCCGCCAATGTTCTGGCGGAAGGCAGCAAACTGCGTGATGCGGCGGAGCGGGCAAGGCTGGCGCGTGTGTTCGGGCAGGGGCTGGATGCGGAAGTCGGCAGTATCCTGCCGCTGCGCCGCGCCATTCTCGATGGGCGCCGTATCTGGCAGTCCGGGCGCTGGTTCTTCCGGGGGGATACGCTGTTCCTGATCCCCGGCGATGCCCCGATCGGCTTCCGTCTGCCGTTGCAAAGTCTGCCATGGGCCGATCCGTCCAGTCTGGATACCGATTTTCCGCTGGACCCGTTTGCGCCCAGAAATCCATTCGCGCCCCGTGCCGCCTACAGTTGGGGACATGGTGGTCCATCCCGTGAGGGCGGTCCGTCACGGGATGGTATGGAAGCCGCCTATGCGACCCGCAGCGGGCAGGGTGCCCTTTATCGGCAGGGCGCGACGGCCTATGTCTCTCCCGGTGCATGGCTGGAACGTCCGGTCCGGCAGGAAGCGCCGGTCATCGGGCGCGATGAACCCGATGTGGTCCGCACCGCGCTGGCGGTTGAGGCGCGTGGTGGTGTGCTGCATGTCTTCCTGCCACCGCTCTACGATGCGGAGGATTGGCTGGAACTGGTCGCTCGGGTGGAGGACACGGCCCGCGCCGAAGGCCGTCCCGTGGTGCTGGAAGGCTATGCGCCGCCGGAAGATCCGCGTCTGCTGTCTTTCTCCATCACCCCTGACCCTGGCGTGCTGGAAGTGAACGTGCATCCCTCGGAAAACTGGGCGGTGCATGTGGAGCGGACCGAACAGCTCTACGAAGAAGCGCGCGCGGTCGGGCTGGCGACCGAAAAATTCATGCTTGACGGCACCCATGTCGGCACGGGTGGCGGCAATCACGTGGTGATGGGTGCGGCCCATGCTGCCGACAGTCCGTTCCTGCGGCGGCCCGACCTGCTGAAGTCGATGCTGGGTTTCTGGCATAACCATCCCAGCCTGTCCTACCTGTTCAGCGGATTGTTCATCGGCCCGTTCAGCCAGCATCCCCGCATCGACGAGGCGCGGGAGGACAGCGTGCGGGAGCTGGAGATCGCGTGCGAACGGGTCTCCCCCTTCAGCCCCACTCCGCCCTGGCTGACCGACCGGATTTTCCGCAACATTCTGGCGGATGTGACCGGCAACACGCATCGTACCGAGTTCTGCATCGACAAGATGTATGCGCCGGAGAGCAGCTCCGGCCGTCGTGGTCTGGTCGAGTTCCGGGCGTTCGAGATGCCGCCTCATGCGCGTATGTCCGCGGCGCAGGCTTTGCTGATGCGGGCGGCTGTGGCGGCATTCTGGCAGTTCCCTTATGAGCGCCGTCTGATCAGGTGGGGTACGCGCCTGCATGATGATTTCATGCTGCCGCATTACGTCGCGCAGGATCTGAAGGATGCGCTGGAACATCTGGCGGGTGCCGGGCAGCGTCTGGATCCGGACTGGTTCCTGCCGCATCAGGAGTTCCGCTTCCCGTTGGTCGGTGAAATCGCCGTGCGCGACATGGTGGTGGAACTGCGGCATGCCCTGGAGCCATGGCACATTCTGGGCGAGGAGCCTGCTGCCGGCGGCACCGTACGCTATGTGGACAGCGCGGTCGAGCGTTTGCAGGCACGGGTCACCGGATGGTCAGCGGAACGTTACGTCCTGTCCTGCAATGGCGCAGAGGTGCCGTTGCAGAAAACCGAAACGCAGGGCGAATACGTGGCAGGTGTCCGGTTCAAGGCCTGGTCACCGCCAAGCTCCCTGCACCCCACCATTCCGGCGCATGGGCCCTTGGTATTCGATGTGTATGACAGCTGGACCGGGCGTTCGCTGGGCGGCATGACCTATCACGTGTCTCATCCGGGCGGACGGAACTATGATCGTTTCCCTGTAAATGCGAACGAGGCCGAGGCGAGGCGTCGCGCCCGTTTCTTCCCGTTCGGCCATACATCCGGGCCGATGGAGCGTCCTCGCCTTCTGCCTAACCCGGAACAGCCGCGGACGCTCGATCTGCGGCGGGGACACTGAACAGGGTGGGATTGTTTGACAGAGGGGGTGGGTGCATGCCGAACTGTGCATGTGCTGTCGAAAGAAGGTGGACACCCCCTGATGCGCCGCTAAAACCAGTGTTCATGGCAGATGGACAAGGCATGTGAGCGTCGTCGAAGGGCTGGATGAGATGGTCGATGGCCAGGGGAGCATACGCCCCCACTGGCGCTCCATCCTTGGAACCCTGACCGCGCTGGGGGATGGAGGCATCGCTCAGCGCGCCCGCCGGCTGGACCGCATGTTCGAGCAGGAGGGCGTCTCCAGCTTGATTCCCGGCACGGTCGAGCGTGAGGGGTGGCGGTGCGATCCGGTGCCTTTGCCCATCACGGCGCGGGAGTTCTCGACCCTGGCGCGGGGGCTGGCACAGCGTGCCTCCCTGCTGTCGGCCATGGTGCAGGACGTCTATGGACCGCAACGGGTTTTGTCGGAAGGCTGGCTGCCTCCCGCACTGATTTATGGAAACCGGGCTTTTCTGCGCGCCTGTCGCAGTCAAATGGATCGTCCTTCCGACGGGCATAATGGCACTGCCTCGGGTCAGAGGCTCGATTTCTACTCCGCCGATCTGATCCGGGCGCCGGATGGGCGATGGCATGTGCTGGCAGACCGGACATGCGGCTGTGCGGGGCTGGGCTATGCGCTGGAAAACCGGCGCATTCTGGCCCGTGTGATGCCGGAATCGTTCCGCGTCGCGCATGTGCGCAGGTTGCGGCCTTTCTTCGATTTCTGGCTTGACCGGTTGCAGGAAATTGCGCCGCACAGCGAGGATGGGCAGCCGCAGCATAATCCGATGATCGTGCTGCTGACACCCGGTTATCGCTCGCCGCAATGGTTCGAGCATATGTTTCTGTCGCGGGAATTGTCCTGTGCGCTGGTTGAGGGCGGCGATCTGACCGTTCGCAATGGTCGGGTTTTTCTGAAAACCCTGCGTGGGTTGCAGCCGGTGGATGTCGTCATCCGCCGGACAGACGGGATGGCGGTAGATCCGCTGGAGCTCGCACCGGGGCCGGGAACGGTCGGTCTGCTGGAAGCGGCGCGCAGCGGCAGTGTCACCATCACCAATTCCCCCGGCACGGATATGGCGGAGGCCCCGGGCCTTGCCGCGTTCATACCGTTGCTGGCCGAAAAAATGCTGGGCGAGGCATTGCATATTCCCCAGGTGCCTTCGCTCTGGCTGGGGGAGGAAACGGCGTGGGCGGAGGTCCGGCAGGATCTGTCCCGCTGGGTGCTTCGTTCGGCCATGGATAGCAGTGAGACCCCCATTATTGCCGGTGCTTTGTCGGAGGATGAGCGGGCTGCACTGGAAAAGACCATTGCCGTGAATCCCGGCCGCTGGTCCGCCTTCGCGCATATGGTACCTTCCCGGGCACCTTGCGCCGGGCCTGATGGGCTGACGCCACGGCCCATCACGCTGCGTGTCTTTCTGGCCTGGGATGGCACAGCATGGCGTGCCATGCAGGGTGGGCTTGCTTATGTCGTGCAGGAGGGGCAGGCGGGAGGTGCGCGTCTGGCTTCCCATGGCATGAGCAAGGATGTCTGGGTTCTGGCGGATGATCATCAGGATCTGGCCGGTCCTGCTTTGCGCGTTGTCACGCGACTGGCACCCCGCCGCACGGCGGCTGCCGTGCCGAGCCGGGTGGCTGATAATCTTTATTGGCTGGGGCGTTATGTGGAGCGGCTGGACAGTGATGCGAGGCTGGCCCGTGCCGTATTGATCCGGTTGAATCGTGGCCTTCTGCTGCCGCATGAGATGGTGGAGCTGGATACGCTCGGTCAATGTCTGGCGACCTCCGGCCTGCTTTCATCGCCGGTGGGGGCGGGGGCGCATGGTCTGTTGGCCAGCGGATTGCTCTCGGCAACACGGGATGATGGCGCGCTGGGGATTCTGCTGGGTCGGGTTGCCCGGTTGACGGAGCTGGTGCGGGATCGCCTGACCGATGAAATGTATGCCACCTTCACCACCACCCTGCGCAGTGCGCGGGCAGAGACGTTGATCACCGGCAAAAGTCTGGATCAGATGGCGCAGGCCATGGCGGAAATATCCCGCTTCTGCACGGCCGTTTCCGGTGCTGCGGCGGAAAATATGGTGCGCGGTGGCGGCTGGATGTTTCTGGAGCTTGGGCGTCGGATCGAACGGGCATGGACATCCGCCGGTATGCTCGCAACAGTTCTGGATACGCGCCCGTCCTGGCTGGAGACAGGTCTGCGCATCGCACTGGAATTATGCGACAGCGCCATAACCTACCGGAATCGGTATCTGACGGCGATCCAGCCTGATCCGGCGCTGGATCTGGTGATTGCCGATCCCGACAATCCACGCAGCCTGTTTTTTCAGCTCGTTGCGATCAAGGAGCGGTTGATGCAGGTCGCCGAGGCCGCACAGCAGCCGGACGAGGCAGCCGGTTTGATTGCGGCCGCAAACGCGTTGGGTGAGGACGCTGTCGCCATTGCCGGAGATGTGGTCAAGGCGGATGATCCATATGCTGCCACGTTGACGGCGGCGAAGCGTTTGCGGGGGCTGGAAACAGGTGTGGCCGCTCTTTCCGACCAGATTACCCGTCAGTATTTCACCCTGCTGCCCAGCCAGTCCGTCGGACAGCCGCGGCTGGCGGAGGAAGATGGGGTGGTATCGTGAAATTCCGTGTCCGCCATCTGACCCGCTATCACTATGAAGATCCGGTCGATCTTGCCAGCCATATCCTGCATCTGACGCCGCGTGATTGTCGCGGGCAACAGGTTCTGACAACAGGGTTGGACATCGAACCTGCCCCTTCCCGTCGCGTGGATGGGCGGGACCATTTCGGCAACCATCTCTCATGGCTTTCACTGGATCAGTCGCATCAGGTTTTTTCCGTCATGGCGGAAAGTATAGTGGAAGCCTTTTTCCCGCCTCCTCCACCCGATGAAGAGACGCCTGCCTGGGAAGAGGTCGCGGCCTTGGCCCGTGCGGGCAGTGGTACGGCTATGGAGGCGGCGGAATATGTATTTCCCAGTGTGATGGCCCCGGCTGATCCCGATGCAGGCCGCTATGTCGCTGTCAGCTTTCCTCCTGGACGGCCTGTTCTGGCTGCGCTGCGCGATCTGCTGGCGCGGATCAGGGGAGAATTCAAATTTCGGGCCGGCATTACCGATCTGCACACGCCGGTTTCGCGGGTGGTAGCCCAAAAGGCGGGTGTCTGTCAGGATTTCAGCCATATGGTGATTGCTGGCTTGCGTTGGCTCGGCCTGCCGGCCCGCTATGTCTCCGGATATATCCGTACCTATCCTCCGCCGGGACAGAAACGGCGGGAGGGAACGGATGCATCCCATGCCTGGGTCGGATGCTGGCTTGGTCCTGCGCATGGCTGGGTGGATATCGACCCCACGAATAACCTGATCGTGTCCGATGAACATGTGGTGGTCGGCTGGGGCCGTGATTATGATGATGTCAGCCCGGTACGTGGCATCATTCTTGGCGGCGGCCGCCATGATATGCTGGTCAGTGTTGACCTGGCACCGCTGGAGGAGGAGGTCACCTGACTTCTTTGTCCTCCTGTCAGCAGGAGCAGGATACGCTTGGAACAGTTCGAGTTTCTGATTCTTCTGCTGGCAGCCATTGTCGGGTTGGAGGTGCTGGCCCGTAGGCTGCATCTGCCCGCCGCCGCGGCTTTCATTCTGGGTGGTGGTGCGCTGGCACTCATACCCGGGATAGGGATGCCGGATGTTGATCCCGACCTGATTCTGGTGATTTTTCTGCCGCCTCTGCTGATGAGCGGCGCATATATGACTGTGTGGCGTGATTTCCGGCAGAATCTGCGGGGTATTTTGCTCCTGGCTGTGGGAGCCGTAATTTTCACCACTATGGTGGTGGGTATCGGCGTCAAATGGTTGCTGCCCGACCTGCCATGGGCGGTGTGTTTTGCGCTTGGCGCCATTGTGTCGCCCCCGGATGCGGTTGCGGCCAACGCGGTACTGGAACGGGTGAGTCTGCCGAGCCGCATCACCGTGCTGTTGCAGGGCGAAAGCCTGCTGAATGATGCCGCCGGGCTGGTGCTGTTCCGTTTTGCGATTGTCGCGGCATTGACGGGAACGTTCAGCCTGTCTGGCGCACTGACCTCGTTTTGTGTTCTCTCGGTGGGTGGTGTGGCGCTGGGGGCTGTGATTGCGTACGCCGGATTGCTGGCGATCCGCTGGCTGCATGGCCATGGTGAGGCCGTCGTGACGGTCACGCTGTTGATGGCCGCCATATCCTATATCGGCGGAGAGAAACTCCATGTTTCCGGCGTTCTGTCGACCGTGACAACTGGCCTTATCGTCGGCTGGCGACAGCATGAGGTGTTTTCGGCCGATACGCGGATGCGTGCCCATGCCGTGTGGGGCAGTCTGGTGTTTCTGCTGGAATCTGTCCTGTTCATGTTTATCGGCCTTTCCCTGCGAGGCGTGCTGGGAAGGCTGGAAGATCAGGGGAACGCCGTTCAAGCCTTTCTGCTCCCCTCCCTTCTGGTAGTGTCCCTTGTTGTTGTCTCCCGGTTTGTCTGGCTATATGCGGCGGACGGATTTTATTCTCTGATGCGGGTTATTGGCGTCAGACATGGGCCGGCGCCTTCTCTGGCAGCGTCTACCATCATGGGTTGGGCGGGAATGAGGGGGGTGGTGAGTCTGGTCGCGGCATTATCCGTCCCGGAAACCATGCCGGGCCGTGATTTCATCCTGATCGCTACCTTCCTGGTTATTCTGGTGACGGTCCTGGTGCAGGGTACCACACTGGAACCGCTTATCCGGCTGCTGCGTCTGAGTGGCGCCGAGGAACTGGAAATGAAGCGTCACTCGGAAGACCGGGCATGGGCTTCTATGACAGCGGCGCAATACCGGGCCATCCAGAGGGCTTCTCACACCCCTGATGGCAAGGAACGTCATCCCCGTCTGCTGGAGCAATATGCCCATCGGGCAAGTGTCGCGTCTATCTATGCGAAAAATCCGGACGAGCATCGCCCGCATGAAATTGACCATTTCATGGCGATACTGGAAGCCATCAAGGCAGGGCGGCATGAGGTTCTGCGCCTGCACCGCGCCGGAGAAATTACTGACGCCGTGCTCCACGACATGGAGCAGGAGCTTGATTTACAGCAATTGGTTGCTGAGGCCCGGGTCACTAAGGACGGGGAGGAATTGATCCTCCCCGCATAGGTGTCGTTGCAGTAGTCAGACCAGGATATTTTTGAAGCGATAGGGCTCGCTGCGGTCAAGATCTTCCGGGAACAGCGTTTCCCGGCCATCAAGCGGCGTCCAGTCGGAGTAGGCACCTGCCATTTCGCCCAGATAAGGGCGCATGATATCCAGGGCGCGCACATGGTCGATTTCGTCGGCTTCGACCACGCCGCGGGCCGGATTTTCGATCGCCCAGACGATCGCGGCCAGCACCGCGGCCGTCACCTGCAGGCTGGTGGCGTTGTTATGGGGGGCGAGCTTGCGGGCTTCCTCAATGGTCAGGCGGGAGCCGAACCAGTAGACGCCGCGCTCATGACCCATCAGCAGGACGCCGAGTTCGTCCATACCGCTTTCGATTTCGTTCATCATCAGACGCTGGCGGGGCTGCATCTGCCAGTTTTTGCCCGCCAGTTCATGCACCGACAGAACTGCGTCATCGCAGGGATGGTAGGCATAATGAACGGTCGGGCGATAGCGAACGGAGCTGCCTTCCCGCACGGTAAAGTAATCGGCGATCGAGATCGCTTCGTTATGCGTGATCAGGAAGCCATGATACGGGCCTTCCAGCGGCGTCCAGCTACGCACCCGGGTGGAAGCGCCGGGGCGCATCAGGTAGATCGCCGCACCGCAGCCGAAATCGTGATGGCGCCCGCCGGACGGCAACTCCGCCTCATGCGTGCCCCAGCCCAGCTCGGCAGGCTGGCAGCCTTCACCGACGAAACCGTCAATGGACCAGGTATTGACGAACTCGCCGACTGCTTTGGGACGGTTGCTGACCTGGGTATCGCGCTCGGCGATATGGATCGCCTGAATGTTCAGTGTCTGCGCCAGGGCCGCCCAGCCTTCGCGCGTGGTCGGGGCGGTGATTTCGTGGCCGGTATCGCGGGCAATGGTTAACAAAGCGTCCTTGACCAGATGGGAAACGAAACCGGGATTGGCACCATGGGCGATCAGCGCGGTCGGGGCGTCTTCCGGACAGCCTTCACGCAGCGCCAGAGCACTTTCACGCAACGCATAGTTGGAACGCTGGGAGGGTGTCAGATCGGGATCGGTATATCCGCCCGGCCATGGCTCAATGCAGGTATCGGTATAAAGCGCCCCCAGTTCACGGCAGAGCAGGATCAGGGCGACGGAAGAAACCTCTACCGACAGATTGACCAGAAAATCCCCTTTGCCGAGTAGTGGCAACAGGATATCCCGGTAGTTTTCACGGGTCAGCTGTATAACATGATGAGCGATCCCATATTCAGCCGCGATAGCCGCACCGCGATCATCGGCGGTGACAATGGTGATCCGATCTGAGGGCATCGCGACATGACGCAGGATCAAGGGCAGTACGCCCTGGCCGATACTGCCGAAGCCAAGAATGACCATCCGACCGTCGAAGCTGAGAGAGACCATAAATAAGAAAATCCCCGGATACTATGATGCGGGCCATACCTGAACAGCCAGAGTCATCAGGCTGTATTTTGTCCAGGCACAAAGGCACCGTTGGGGAACGTCTGCCAGCCTGCTTTTTCCCTCAAGAGAAATATTAAAGACATTTGCATTCTGGAGCCTTTTCCCCCTGCAGAAGACTGGCCCGGACCGCTATAGCCACATGACGACTCAAGGGAGCCTGGAATGGAATACGGACGCCGCTTCAAATTTCTGGTCTGCGCACCGACCTTTAACCCGGACGATCTGGAAGGTATCCGCCTTCAACAGATTCTGGAGGAGATCGAGCAGGACGGATATTTCGTGCTGCGCGCCCGCCGGGATGACGATGCGGAGCTGGCCATCCGTACCGACGCCGCCATTGGTTGCGTCATCGTTGACTGGGGCAAGAAAGGGGCGGCTGGTAAGGCGGCCGGGCTGATTGAACTGATCCGCAAGCGCGGTCTGGATGTGCCGATCATCGTGCTGGTACGTCGCCACAGGCTGGAAGATATCCCGGTCGCTGTGCTGGACAATATCGACAGCTTTATCTTCCTGGCTGACGAAACGCCTGACTTTATCGCGAAAAACCTAGTCGCACGCCTGCGGCAATATGCCGATACGCTGAAGACGCCTTTTTTCGGCCAGTTGGTCGACTATGCCGAGCAGGGCAACATGTTGTGGACCTGTCCGGGGCATAATGGCGGCGTGTTCTATCGCCGCAGCCCGATCGGCCGCATTTTCGTTGAGCATTTGGGCGAGGCGATCTTTCGTGACGATCTGGACAATTCCGTGCTTCAGCTGGGTGATCTGCTGACCCATGAAGGTCCGGCCCTGAAAGCCCAGCGGGAAGCCGCCACGATTTTCGGAGCCGAGCGGACGTATTTCGTGCTGAATGGCACCTCGACCTCCAACAAGATCGCGCTGAATGCTCTGTTAGCGGAAGGCGATCTGGTGCTGTTCGACCGTAACAACCACAAGGCGGCGCATCATGGCGCTTTGCTGTTGAGTGGGGCTGTGCCGGTTTATATTGATACCGCCCGCAACCCGCATGGCATGATCGGTCCGATGCGGCGGGATGCGTTGAATGAAGAGGCGCTGAGAGAAGCGATCCGCACTCATCCGCTGGTGCGCGATCCGGAAGCGTGGCGCAAGCCTCGCCCGTTCCGCGTGGCGATGATCGAGCAGTGCACCTATGACGGCACTATCCATTCGGCTGAGGAAGTGCTGGCGACGATCGGCCATCTGTGTGACTATATCCTGTTCGATGAAGCATGGGCCGGTTTCATGAAGTTCCACCCGCTGTTCCGGGGGCGCTTCGGCATGGGTCTGCGCAATCTGGGTGAGAACGATCCCGGTATCATCGTGACACAGAGCACGCACAAGCAGCTCGCTTCTTTCTCTCAGGCATCACAGATCCATGTGAAGGACAGTCATCTGAAAGGGCAGGACCGTCAGATCGGTCACAACCGTTTCAACGAGATGTTCCTGCTGCACGCCTCCACCAGCCCGTTCTATCCGCTGTTCGCCTCCCTTGATGTCGGTGCGCAGATGATGAAAGGCCGCTCCGGCGAGGTATTGTGGGACGATACGGTCCGGTTGGGGATCGAACTGCGCAAAAAGATCAGGCTGACGCGGAAAGAATACAAACAGGCGCAGACCAGCCCCGATCTGCAGTGGTTTTTTGAGCCGTTCGTCCCCAAGCGTGTGCAGCCCTCGGAAAAGGCGGAGGCCTTCGCCGGATTACGTTGGGAAGATGCGCCGACGGATCTGCTGGCTTCGGATCCGGAACAGTGGATGTTGCGCCCCGGTGATGACTGGCACGGCTTCCCCGACCTGCATCCTGGCTGGGTTATGACCGATCCGAACAAACTGACCTTGCTGACACCCGGTTTTGATGGACGCAACGAGGACAACTACGCCGATCATGGCGTGCCGGCGCCGGTGGTGGCGGAATATCTGCGTCAGAACCGCATCGTGCCGGAAAAGAACGATCTGAATTCTCTGCTGTTTCTTCTGACGCCCGGTATTGAAAGCAGCAAGGCGGGAACGTTGCTGTCCTATCTTGTCACGTTCAAAAACCTGCATGATCAGAACGTGCTGTTGTCCGACGCCATTCCGGATTTCGTGGCACGTCGACGGGAGCGCTATAAGAACGTGCGTTTGCGTGATCTCTGCGCGGAAATGCACGCTTTCTATCGAGACCGGCAGGTCAGCCGGTTACAGGCGGAACAGTTCATGGCGCAGCACCTGCCCGAGATGGCCATGCTGCCGCACGAGGCCATGCGCGAACTGGTGCGCAACAATGTCGATTACCTGCCCCTGGAAGAAGCGCAGGGAAGAATCGCCGCGACATTGTGGCTGGTTTATCCGCCGGGTATCGCGACCATCGTTCCCGGTGAAAGGCTCGGTCCCAATGCGGAGCCTATGGTCGCCTATCTGAAAGCTTTTGAAGATGCGGCAAATCAGTTCCCCGGATTTGAAAATGAGATTCAGGGCTTATATCGAGAAAATAAAGATGGCAGGATTCGTTTTTATACATATTTTGTAAGGGAGCGCTGACTGATCATGGCCTGACATCTGATGTCAGGCCTTCTCCTGATGGACATTTTGAAAAATAAGTTTGAGGCCGCATTGAATATTTGATTTCCATATTTTTTTCTGCGTTAATTTTCCTAAATTTTTATTCAGGAAAATTGAAATGATTACGAATAAATTATACCGATCCTTTGTTTTAGCAGGTTTGTTTCTGGCAACGACCCCGCTGGCATATACCCAGTTTGCACATGCCCAGTCTTGGCAGGCTTCCTCATCTGTCAAAGTAAGTCGCTCTGTCTCTGTTACCAGATCTTCCTCTCCTATGCCGAAGAGTGTCGGCATTCCTCTTTTCCCGATCAGGGCAGGCAATGTTCCTGTTATGGTCCATATTTCTATCGGTGGCGGACCGACAACATCTGTTTCGGTGGATACAGGCTCGGCAGGTCTTTACGTCATGCAGAAGGATGCCGGGCCTGATCTCGTGGCACTTCCGACACGGGTCCGGCAGGGTTATACGGATGGCACCAGATTCGATGGATACTGGGCCAAGACAACCATTGCATTTCCGGATTCTCAAGGACCGGTGACAACAAGGCAGCCGATTGTCGTCGGTGTGATCACGCGGGTTTACTGCGCGGCTACCCAACCCAATTGCCCGGGCAGTATCAACAAGCCCGGCATTATGGGAATCAGCATGAACACAAGCACCAGTCTGGTCAGCCCCTTGGCGCAGCTGCCTACTCCATTATCGAATGGGTATATTATTGATGTCCGGGACAGAAAAACACCGACTCTGACAGTCGGGCTGACCCAGGAAAATACGGCAAAATTCAGCTTTGCAGCGCTTAAACCTACTAAAGCAGGCCCATCTGGTGCGCCGTCATGGACGGGAACATCTTTAACAGGCTGTTATACCGTCAATGGGGAGGCTGCCTCATGCACACCGATTTTGTTTGATACCGGTGCTTCCTATGGGGTTTTCAATATAGGAAATGCAAATCCGAAACTGAGCAGGACAGGCTGCCTGTCACAGGGGCAGAAATTCGAGATTGATTTCAAGGATGTTTTTCATCTGGCTTTGATGACGACCGCGAACACGGTTTTTTGTGTCTCTAAAACGGCCACATCTTCCAATATTGGTTCTGCGCCGTTCCGCTATATGGCGGTTGCCTATGACGCACAGAATGGCCGATTGGGATTTATGCAGTAAGAGAGAGATTATAAAAAACGCCGCATGCTTTGTTACCGGGCATGCGGCGCTTGCTATGATCGGGATAGAGAATCAGATTTTCCCGTCCAGTCCCATCTGATGATATTTGTGAATGATCTTGTCCTGGTTTTCGAGCAGCCAGT